>DASXDJ010000134.1:0-117174 GCA_036490755.1 Streptosporangiaceae bacterium | reverse complement strand
CTCCGGCCCGCAGCAGGGCGCGCAGGTCGGTTTCCTCGCGGGCGAACAGGCAGTTGCGGACCTGGCCGTCGGCGGTGAGCCGGACCCGGTCGCAGGCACCGCAGAACGGCCGGGTGACCGACCCGATCACCCCGACCCGCTCCGGGCCGCCGCCGATCAGGTAGGCCTCGGCGGGCGCCGATCCCCTGTCGCGCGGGCCCGCGGGTGTAAGCGGGAACTCCGCGGACAGGGCGGCCAGGATCTCAGCCGCGGTCACCATGTCGGCGCGCTGCCAGCCGTGCTGGGCATCGAGGGGCATCTGCTCGATGAACCGGAGCTGGTATCCGCGGTCCAGGCAGAACCGGAGCAGTGCCGTGGCCTCGTGGTCGTTGACGCCGCGCATGAGCACCGCGTTCACCTTCACCGGGGCCAGCCCGGCGGCGGCCGCTGCGGCCAGCCCGGCGAGTACGTCGCTGAGCCGGTCGCGTCTGGCCAGCCTCTTGAATGTCGGGGGCGACAAGGTATCCAGGGAAACGTTCAGCCGGTCCAGGCCGGCCTGGCGGAGCGACCCGGCCAGCCGGGCGAGACCGATGCCGTTGGTGGTCAGCGAGATCTCCGGACGCGGGCGCAGGGCCGCGGTACGGGCCACGATGGCGGTCAGGCCGCGGCGCAGCAGCGGCTCGCCGCCGGTGAAGCGGACCTCGGTGATGCCCAGCCGCTGCACGGCGACCGCGATAAGGCGGACCACCTCGTCGTCGGTCAGGAGGGCAGGACCCGGCAGCCAGTCCAGGCCCTCCGGCGGCATGCAGTAGCCGCAGCGCAGGTTGCACCGGTCGGTGAGGGACACCCGCAGGTCAGTCGCGGTGCGCCCGAAAGAATCAGCCAGCACGAGATTCCCTTCCCCGGAGCCCGTCCCGGTAACAACTCGCCTGGCCGCCGGAGTTATGCCCGGCAGCCGGAGTCCGCTACCCGCCGGCCATCGCCCCGACGATCAGGTACGGCTCAGCGCCCCGGGCGACCGGCCCGGGCAGCGGAGCGTCGGCCGGCTCGTGAGACAGGTCCTGCTCGCAGGCGAAGAACCGGATGAACGCCCGCCGCGGGCCGCCATCATGATCGCGGATGGTGCCGCGCAGCACCGGGTAGCGGGTCTCCAGCGCGTCCAGCACCGAGCGCTGGGTGACTGCACCGGTGACCTCCAGCCCGACCTCGCCGTCGATCCGGGCCAGGCTGCGCAGGTGCGCGGGCAGCACCACCCGGATCACGGCGGCTCCGTTCCCGGCCGGCCCGGTCATGACAGGGTCTGCACCTCCACCGAGAGCACGGCCGGCAGGTCACGCACGATCGGCGCCCAGCTGTCGCCGGAGTCGGCCGAGGCGTAGACCTGGCCCCCGGTCGTGCCGAAATAGACGCCGCAGTCTTCCAGGGAGTCCACCGCCATGGCGTCGCGCAGCACGTTGACGTAGCAGTGCTCCTGCGGCAGGCCGCGGGTCAGCGGCTCCCAGTCGTCGCCGCCGGTCTTGCTCCGGTAGACGCGCAGCTTCCCCTCGGGCGGGAAGTGCTCGGCATCGCTGGTGATGGGGACCACGTAGACGGTGTCGGGCTCGTGGGCGTGCACGTCGATCGGGAAGCCGAAGTCGGTCGGCAGGTTCCCGCTCACCTCGCGCCAGTGCTCGCCGCAGTCGTCGGTGCGCATCACGTCCCAGTGCTTCTGCATGTACAGGACGCCCGGCCGCGACGGGTGCATGGCCAGCCGGTGCACGCAGTGCCCGACCTCGGCGTCCGGGTCGGGAATGCCCTCGGACTGCAGGCCGTGGTTGACCGGCCGCCAGCTCTGCCCGTCGTCATCGGAGCGGAACGCGCCCGCAGCCGAGATCGCCGCGTACATCCGGCCCGGCGTGACCGGGTCCAGGAGGATCGTGTGCAGGCACATCCCGCCCGCGCCTGGCTGCCAGGACGATCCGGTGTCGTGCGTGCGCAGGGCCGGCATCTCCTGCCAGCTCTGACCACCGTCGGCGGTGCGGAACAGGCCGGCGTCCTCGACGCCGGCCCAGACCGTGTCGGGGTCATCCAGCGACGGCTCCAGGTGCCAGACCCGCGCGAACTCCCACGGGTGCGGGGTGCCGTCGTACCACTGGTGCGTGCCCGGCACGCCGTCGTAGCTGAACTGGTTGCCCACGGGCTCCCACGACCGGCCGCCATCGTCCGAGCGCTGGATCACCTGCCCGGACCAGCCACTGGACTGCGAGGCGTACAGCCGGTCAGGGTCGGCCGGTGACCCTTTCACGTGGTAGATCTCCCAGCCCGCGAAGTGCGGTCCGCTGACCTCCCACTGATCCCGCCTGCCGTCCGCGCTCAGGATGAACGCGCCCTTGCGTGTTCCTACCAGTACTCGCACGCCACTCACCGGCACGCCCCTTTCCGCAGGGTCGGGCGCAGTGACCTGGCCGGCCGGCCGGGCTCTGGCCTGCGCCTGTCTGACGGATCTATCACGACCCGCTGACAGGATGACGCCCAGCGGGCAGGAAAATCATCGCTGTGACCTGGCCGGCCGGGCCGCCGGCCTCGCGAGAGGGCTCAGTCCGGTCACTGCCCGGATGCGGCGCCTACGGCTGATAAGGCGGGGCCACGCCCCAGCCCCAGCGCGGTACCGGCGCCTGCTGGACGACGTCGGCTCCGGGGCGGGAGTTGTGCATGGCCAGCCGGGTGCCCCACTCCAGGTAGCCGACCAGGGCGGCCCGGAACTCCGGGTCATCCGGCAGGCCCGCGTCGTCGGCGGCCAGGCTCATCAGCGAGGCGAAGCGGAACCGCTGGTCGGCGGTGATCTTCAGGTTGCGGTGGTGCTCCAGCATCGCCGGATACCCGCCCAGCTGCGCGGTGTAGTCCGCCGGGCCGCCGAAGACCTCCGACCACCAGGTGGTGACGTGATCGCGGTGCGCGGCGGTGACCCCGCCGGGAAACAGCGGGCTCAGCAGCTCATCGTTCTCGACACGGTCATAGAACCGGTCGATCAGGCGGGTGATCGCCGGGCGTCCCCCGGCCCAGTCATACAGCGTCGGCACGTCGCTCATGACTCAGACTGTAACACTGTAATCATCTCAGCTGACTGTGCCAGGCCAAGCTGCGCGGCGCGGGGATCGCTACCGTGGCCGGGTGCTCGGGAGCGGCTGGACGGAAATCGTCGCCCTGGTGGCAGCGTTCGGCATCGCGGTGCTGGCGACGCCTGCCGGGGTGTCGGGCGCGGTGCTGCTGCTGCCGTTCCAGGTCAGCGTGCTCGGCACGCCCAGCCCGGCGGTGACGCCGACGAACCTGCTCTACAACGTAGTCGCCACCCCCGGAGCGCTGTACCGGTACTGGCGGCAGGGCCAGACCGGCGGCCGCCTGACCCTCGCCCTGATCGCCGGGACCCTGCCGGGCGTCATCGCCGGCTCGGTCATCCGGGTCCGGCTGCTGCCCGGCCCCGGGGTCTTCGACCTCGTCGTCGCGACCGTCCTGCTACCACTCGGCCTGTGGCTCGCCGCGACCCGGCCACCCGGCCCGGACGAGGGGCCCCGCCGGGCTCGCCTCCTCCCGCTGCCCGTCCTGCTCGCGGTCGCCGCGGCGGTGGGCTGTGTCGGCGGCATCTACGGCATCGGCGGTGGCTCGATCCTGGCCCCGATCCTCGTCGGAACGGGCCGCCCGGTGACACGGGTCGCGCCCGCCGCCCTGGCCTCGACATTCGTGACCTCCGTGGCCGGCGTCGCGACCTTCACGGTCTTGTCCCTGCACCAGCACGGGCCGGTTGCCCCCGACTGGCCCACCGGCATCGCGCTGGGCATCGGCGGGCTGGCCGGTGCCTACACCGGCGCCCGGCTGCAGGCCCGCCTCCCTGACACCGTGATCCGCCGCGTCCTGGGGATCCTCGTCCTGGCCATCGGCGCCCGGTACCTGTGGACCGGGCTGACCTGACCGCCCCGCGAGGGACGATGAAGATCGACGTACGCCTGGCTGCGCTGCGAAGACCATGGAACCAGTGCGCGAGAGCACTGGCGTTCCTGGCAACCCGTGTCAGACGGCCGTGCGCTACCCCGTTAGAGCGGCGGGGACCCGATCAGGAGGCCGAGGCTGGCGAGGGCCCGGGTGCGGGCCTTGTAGTAGACCCAGACGCCGCGCTTGTCGCGGTCCAGCAGCCCGGCGTCGTGCAGCACCTTGAGGTGGTGGCTGATGGTGGGCTGGGACAGGTCGAAGGCGTCGCTCAGGTCGCAGACACAGGCCTCGCCGCCGGGATGGGAGGCGACCAGGGACATCAGCCGCAGCCGGACCGGGTCAGCAAGCGCCTTGAGCAGGGGCGCGACCTCCTCGGCCTGCTCCGGGGACAGCTGGCCGCGAGACAGCGGGGCGCAGCAGACCGCCGGGCCGCCCTGCTGCTGGGACGGCAGCTGCAGCTGAGCGCCGGGAGCGCAGCACAGGCTGGTCTGCTCACCGAGGACGATCAGGGACTTCGACATGTGTCTATATTGACAGAGTCCGATGTCTCATGGCAAGCTCAGTGCCACAAGAGATAGACGAACATCAATGTCTTGGAGGTTCCTCATGTCCCGCCGTCTGCAGCTCGCGCTGAACGTCAATGACATTGACGAGGCCGTGACCTTCTACTCCCGGCTGTTCGGCACCGAGCCGGCCAAGCGGCGGCCCGGCTACGCGAACTTCGCCATCGCCGAGCCGCCGCTCAAGCTCGTCCTGATGGAGAACCCCGGCCAGGGCGGCAGCCTCAATCACCTGGGCGTCGAGGTCCCCGACACCGGGACCGTCGAGGCCGAGCAGGCCCGCCTGGCTGAGTCCGGGCTGGCGGCCGTCGAGGAGCGCGACACGACCTGCTGTTACGCCCGGCAGGACAAGTTCTGGGTGCAGGGCACGCCGAACGGCGAGTCGTGGGAGATCTACACGGTCCTGGCCGACAGCCCGACCTTCTACGGCGAGGGTCATGGCCAGGAGTGCTGCGGCGGACCCGGCGGCCACGTCGACCAGCCAGCCACGGCGTCCGCCGAGCCCGCTGCGGCAGAAGCCAAGTGCTGCTAGAAGCCGGCCGCGCGAGCCGTGATGAGGCCCTGGGCCGATCCGCCTGGTTTACCCGGTCGCGGCTGGCGGCCTGACCGCCTGGACGATGGCCGAGTGCAGGCCGCCGCCGGCGTCGCTGGTCGGGGTCACGGAGATGCCGGTGAACCCGGCGGCGGTGAGCAGCTGGCGGTACTCGGCCCGGGTCAGGGTGCCGCTGGCGCAGCCGACGTGCTGCTCGGCCTCGGCTCGCTGCCGGCGGTCCAGTCCCTCGCTGGCGATGACGTCGCTGACACCCAGCCGGCCGCCCGGCCGCAGCACCCGGAACGCCTCCGCCAGCACGGCGGCCTTATCGGCGGACAGGTTGATGACGCAGTTGGAGATGACCACGTCGACATGACCGCCGGGCAGCGGGATGTCCTCGATGTGCCCGTGCAGGAACCGGGCATTGGCCACACCGGCTTTCTCGGCGGCGGTCCGGGCCAGGGCGAGCATGTCGGGGCTGCCGTCCAGGCCGTAGGCGGTGCCGTCCGGGCCGACCCGGCGGGCGGACAGCAGCACGTCCAGGCCCCCGCCCGATCCCAGGTCCAGCACGGTCTCGCCCGGCCGCAGGTCAGCGACCGCGACGGGGTTCCCGCAGCCGAGGCTCGCTCGCAGCGCCGTCTCCGGGGCGTCGTCGCCGGAGTAGGCGGCGGCGCCGAAGCACCCGTCGGCGAAGGTGTCCGGGTCGCAGTCCTTGATAGCCTCGCCCGCCAGCGCGGTACGCGCCAGGCCGGAGTACCGGCTGATGACGGTGTCCCGCTGGCCGCTGATGTCGGTTCGGTCACTGGTCACAGGGTCCTCCTTAAGACTGAGCTGAGCCGGCAGGCTCGGGCTGCGCCGGCACCGGGCGACCCATCACGATGTCGGCGGCAGTGGGGAAGCACTCCACGCACGCGTCGTTGACCCGGTAGTACGTGGCCGTGCCCCGCCGCTCGGCCAGCACGAACCGGACCTCAGCCAGCACCTTCAGGTGCGCCGACACGGTGGACTGGCCCACGTCCACCGCGGCGACGATCTCGCCGACATTCATCGGCGCGCCGCGCCGCGCCAGCAGCGACACGATCTGCACCCGGGTGGCATCGGCCAGCGCCCGGAACCAGCTGGCGTACTCAGCGGCAGTGGGCCGGTCCAGCGGCGGCGCGTTCTCATCCATCGTTAATCGACGATAGACGATGAAAGAGTGGAACGGAAGACCGGCGCGCGACAGGATCCGCGGCCCGCGCCAGGCGCAGCCGGTCAGGACTCGTCAGGGACGGCGGACAGGAGGGCTGCCATCCGCTCCAGGGCGGCCGGGACGAGCCGGTAGTAGACCCAGGTTCCGCGGCGCTCACTGTCGATGATGCCCGCCTCGCGCAGCACCTTGAGGTGGTGGCTGATCGTCGGCTGGGACAGGCGGAACGCGGCGTTCAGGTCGCACACGCAGGCCTCGCCGCCCTGGTGCGCGCCGATCAGCGACACCAGCCGCAGCCGCACCGGGTCCCCGAGAGCCCGGAACACCCGGGCCAGCCCGGCAGCCGCATCCTCGCCGACCGGGTCGCGGACCAGCGGCATCGAGCAGACCGCGTCCTGCCCGGCGACCGGGATCAGCTCCAGAGCCCTGTCACCTGCCTGGATCGACATCCCTCTATCTTGACGGTCCGATAGGCGGCCTGGCAATCTTGGCGCTGTCTGCATAGACGGATATCGATGAATCAGCCCGGGAAGGGTGGCGCGGTGAACGAGGTGGCGCTCACGCGGCGGCTGCTGGCCGAGCTGCTGGGCAGCGCGTTCCTGGCCGCGATCGTGATCGGCTCCGGCATCGCCGCGCAGCGCCTGTCGCCGGGCGATACCGGGCTGGAGCTGCTGGAGAACGCGGCCGCCACGGCCGCGGGCCTGTTCGCCATCATCCTCATGTTCGGGCCGGTATCCGGGGCGCACTTCAACCCCGTGGTGTCGTTCGCTGATGCCGCGTTCGGCGGGCTGCGCTGGCGGGACGCCGCCGCCTACCTGCCCGCCCAGGTCGCCGGGTGCAGCGCCGGGGCCGTCGCGGCCAACCTGATGTTCGCCTCCGCCGCGGTCAGCATCTCAGCCAAGGACCGGGCCACGCCCGCGCACTTTCTGTCCGAGGTAATCGCCACCCTCGGCCTGATCCTGGTGATCTTCGCCCTCGCCCGGTCCGGCCGCGCCCGGTCCGCCCCGGCCGCGGTCGGCGCCTACATCGGCGCCGCGTACTTCTTCACCTCCTCGGCCAGCTTCGCCAACCCGGCCATCACCGCCGGCCGGATGTTCTCTGACAGCTTCGCCGGGATCGCCCCCTCATCGGCACCCGCCTACATCGGCGCCCAGGTCCTCGGCGGCGCCCTGGCCATCGCGGTCATCCGGGCCCTGTACCCCCGGCTCACCCCCGAGCAGGCCGCCAGCATCGTCGTCCCTCACGACGCCCCGGCGCCGGCCGGCCCCGCCCGGACAGGCGGAGCCTCCCGGCCGCCCGGCGATGTCGCCGCTTCGCGCCACCTACGCTGATCCGCCAGCCCGGAGGAGAGACCTGTCATGCACCTGGTGATGATCGGCGGCAGCGACGCCGGGATCTCCGCCGCGCTGCGCGCCCGCGAGCTCGACCCCGCCGCACGCGTGACCGTGGTCTGCGCTGACGCCCACCCCAACTTCTCCATCTGCGGCATCCCCTACTACATCTCCGGCGAGGTGACCCACTGGCGTAACCTCGCCCACCGCACCATCGCCGACCTGGAAGCCGCCGGCCTGCGGCTTCGCCTGGACACCACCGCTCGCCGCATCGACGTGCCCGGACGCAAGCTCCTGGTCACCACCCCCGGCGGAGCCGAGGAACTGATCAGCTACGACAGGCTCGTCATCGGCACCGGCGCCGTCCCGGTCCGCCCGCCGGTTGACGGCCTGGACCAGCTCGGCCCGGCCGACGGCGTGCACCTGCTGCACTCCATGAGCGACACCGCCTGGAAATGGCCGACGCCCTCACCACCCGCGGCATCCACGTCACCCAGATGGAACAGCTCCCCGAGGTCCTGCCCACCGTCGACCCCGCCCTCGGCACCCTCGTGCACGCCCAGCTCGCCAGGCACGGCGCCGACGTGCTGGCCGGCACCACTGTCCGGCAGGTCAGCCGCGCCGACCCCGGCCAGGACGGCCGGCTACAGGTAACAGCGGTCACGGCCGACGGGACGCCGGTCATCCGGGCCGCGGACCTGGTCCTGGTCGTCGCCGGCGAGAACGCCCTCGGCGGCACCCGCGAGTTCGCCGGCAGCCTCGGCACCCAGGTCGTCAAGATCTTCAGCCACGCCGCCGCCCGCACCGGCTTGCGCGACCACGAAGCCACCGCCGCCGGATACGACCCCGTCACCGTCAGCGCCGAGGCCGACGACCACAAGGCCTACTACCCCGGCAGCCACCGCATCGTCATGCGCGTCACCGGAGACCGCACCACCGGACAGTTGCTCGGCATGCAGCTCTACGGCCACCGGCACGCCGAGATCGCCAAGCGCATCGACATCGCCGCCACCGCCATCCACCACGCCATGACCATCGACGCCGTCAGCGACCTCGACCTGTCCTACACCCCGGCCCTCGGCAGCCCCTGGGAAGCCGTCCAGATGGGCACCCGGGCATGGCTTCGGGAGACGAGCCGGCGCTGACTCCTGATCGCGGCAAGCACATGGCGACCGCAGTGACCGGGCGCCCGTTTTCCCGCCGCCCGGTATCTATGGTCAGCGCCGAACTGAGCATCAAGCTGGCTGCCCCGCCAGGGTCATCCCTGAAGCGACGCCCGCCTGAGCTGAGCACATGCCAGACCCAGACGAGCCGACGCTGTCGTTGTCGGAGTGGGTTGTGCTGGGCCTGGTCTGCGAGCAGCCGGCCCACGGGTTCGCCATCGCCGGGCTGCTGGGCCGGCAGGGCAGCCCGGGCGAGGTCTGGCGGGTCGCCCGTCCGGTCGTCTACCGGGCAATCCAGCGGCTTGAGGCGCTGTTCCCGGCTCGCGGCGGATCAGGCTTCTGGTTGGGCAGCGAAGGGCACTAGCCAAGGGCGGCGAGACCCCGGAGGTCGACGCAGATCCGGCCGCGGGCCCGGACGAAGACCATGAGGATGCTGGCGCACGAGCGGCAGCGGACGACCGTGCCGGGCGCCCGCAGGTAGACCACCAGCTCGGCGACCGGGCGGGCGTCGCCGCAGGCCCCGCAGAGGCTGGCGGCCGCGGTCATCTCGGTCCCGAAGACCTCGTGCAGCAGGCCACCGATGGCGTTCCCGTCCAGTGCTTCCATCAGATCCCTCCCGTTGCCCCGAAACGCTCGGTCTTCACCCGCTCCGGCGGGTAGCCGGCCTGGACGAGGGCCTGCGAGACCGCCTCGACGAAGCTGGTCGGCCCGCAGGTGTAGGCCAGCGGCGTGTCGCTGGCCGGCCACGCCACCTCGGCGAGCAGGGCCGCGTCGACCCGGCGCGCGTATCCGGCCCAGCCTGGCGGCTGGTGGCGGGTCAGGGTGTGGATGACCTCGACGCCGGCGGGCGGCTGGTCCAGCTCGGAGTGATAGATCACGTCGGCCAGCGCGCGCGAGGAGTACAGCAGGCGGACCGGAGCGGTGCTGCCGGTCCGCTCGCGGTGCCGGAGGATGGCCCGCAGCGGCACCACCCCGGACCCGCCGGCCAGCAGGAGGAGCGGGCCGCCATCCTCGGGCTCCCACACGAAGTAGCCGCCGATCGG
The DNA here is from genome assembly GCA_036490755.1 of Streptosporangiaceae bacterium. Taxonomy (GTDB): domain Bacteria; phylum Actinomycetota; class Actinomycetes; order Streptosporangiales; family Streptosporangiaceae; genus DASUBV01. The sequence continues at coordinate 107,414 of DASXDJ010000134.1, read as the reverse complement.
CCCGCGCAGCTCCAGCTCATCCCCGGCTCGCAGCTCATCAGTGAGGTACGGCGATACCTCGCCGTCGTCCAGCCGCTCCACCGTGATCGCGACGGGCTCGCCAGGAGCCGACGCGATCGAGTAGGACCGCTCCGCTACATATCCGTCCTCGTCGGTCAGCCGGATGTCCAGGTGCTGGCCGGCCTGGTGGCCGGGCCAGTCCGGCACCTCGAGCATGATCGTCCGGACCGACGGGGTCTCGGTGACAACATCGCTGACCCTGGCGGCCTGCCAGGTCAGTCGCCTGCGTAGCGCTGTTCCCGCCATGGGTCTCCGTAGATGTGGTAGCCGTAGTTCTCCCAGAAACCCGGGTCGTTGGTGTCGCGCAGCTCGAGGCTGCGGACCCACTTGGCGCTCTTCCAGAAGTACAGGTGCGGGACGAGCAGCCGCGCCGGGCCGCCGTGCTCGGGTTCCAGCGGCTGGCCGTCATAGGCGTAGGCCACCCACGCCTGGCCGCCGGTCAGGTCGGCCACCGGCACGTTGGTCGTGTAGCCCCCGTCGCAGTGCGCCATCGCGAACGGGCCGTCATGCCCGGCCAGGCCCAGCAGCGTATCCACCGACACGCCCTGCCAGGCCGTGTCCAGCTTGGACCATTTCGTGACGCAGTGGATGTCGACTGTCACGTCCTGGCTCGGCAGCGCCCGGAACTCCTCCCAGCTCCACGTCTTCTGCTGCCCGCTGCGGCTGATGGAGAACGTCCACCGGTCCAGGGGCGTATGCGGAGTCGGGCCGGCGGACAGCACCGGGAAGTCCCTGGTCAGGTACTGGCCGGGCGGAACGCGGCCCGCCGTCTCGGCCGGCTCCTGGTGCCTGCGGTGGAAACCGCGCGAAACAGGGCTCATGGCTACCATCCTCCCCATCGCCAGCCCCGGCAGGCATCAATTTCCGCGAGCAATTTCCGGCGTTCCCGGGGGGCGAAACTTAACGCGTGCTGGTGGCCAGGTACTCGTGGACGATTCGCACCGCTGCCGCACCGTCGCCGACGGCTGAAGCCACTCTCTTAATTGAGCGGTACCGGACGTCGCCGATGGCGAAGACGCCGGGAATGGAGGTCTCGAGCGGCAGCGGCGGACGCTCCAGCGGCCACCGGGACGGATGAGTACCGTCGCGGACGACGTCGCTCCCGGTCAGGATGTAGCCGCCGTCCAGCTGGATCGCCTTCGGGAGCCACTGAGTGCAGGGCTCGCCGCCGATGAGCACGAACAGCGCGTCCGCCAGGACCTGCTCCGTCCGGCCGCTTTGCTTGTCGTGCAGGGTCAGGCCGTCCAGGTAACCGGCTCCGTGGCCGTCGATGACCTCGGTTTCCAGGCGCACGGTGATCGTTGCGGTGGCCTCGATCTCCTTGATCAGGTACTCCGACATGGAATGTGCCAGGCTGTCCCGGCGCACGACCATGGTCACGTGCCTGGCGTGCCGGGCCAGGTGCAGTGCGGTCTGCCCGGCCGAGTTGCCTGCCCCGACGACGAAGACGTCGCGGCCCGCCATAGCCATGGTCTCGCTGCCGGCCGCACCGTAGAACACGCCCGAGCCGACCAGCTCCTCCAGCCGCGGCACGCCGAGGCTGCGCCATGTGATGCCCGTGGCCACGATCACCGACCGGGCCGCTATCTGATGGCCGTCGGCCAGCTGCACGATCTGCTCACCGCCCTGGTCGTCCAGCCCGGTGATGGCCTGCGCGCACACCATGTGCGCCCCGAACATCCAGGCCTGCTCGCATGCCCGGCGGGTCAGGTCGTGGCCGCTGACGCCGTGCGCGAAGCCAGGGTAGTTGCGGATCATCGGGCTGCTGCCCGCCTGGCCGCCCGAGACGACCTCCTCCAGCACGACCGTCTGCAGCCCCTCGGAGGCAGCGCAGACGGAGGCCGCAAGGCCGGCCGGCCCGGCTCCGATGATGGCCACGTCGCACTCGGTGATGTCGCTGTGCGTGCTGACGCCGACTGCATCGACGACCTGGGCCGGCTCGGGTTCGACCATGGTGCAGCCGTCATGGCGGATCATGACCGGCAGCCGGGACGCGTCCAGGTCCCGGTCACGGAGCAGGCTCCGGCCTGGCTCGTCGTCGGCGCTCAGGAAGCCGAACGGCACGTTGAAGCGGATCAGCAGGTCCCGCAGCTCATTGGTGGCGCGGTCCTGGAGTCCGCCGATGATGCGGAACAGGTCAAAGCCAGCTTCCTGGTCCTTGGCCCACTCAGCCAGGAACTCGCTGATGCCGCGGTACAGATCCTGCTCGAGGAACCACGGCTTGACCAGGTGGTAGTCGGCCTGGCCGAGCGTCATGGCCCGGACGACCGGGCTGCACGCCGAGTAGTCGCGTTCGACTAGGAGCACCCGCTTGGCCAGCGGATGCAGGTCATGCGCTCGGACCAGGAAATCGACCCCGGGCATCTCGGCCATCTGATCGTCGACGATTAGCAGGGCCACGGGATCGGACTGGCTGGCCAGCTCGCGCAGCGTCGACAGTCCCGCGGCCGCCGACGACTCTGCCAGGACGCTGAAGTCCTGGCTGAATCGCCGGCTGAGGTCGCCGCGAAGCGCCTCCGCGACCCCGGCGTCGTCGTCGAGCACGAACAGGACGGGCCGGGACATCGCTTACCTCCCCCGCGGCTGGATGTTCTGGCTGACGTGGAAGATGTTGTCCGGGTCGTAGCGCTGCCTGACCCGGGTGAGCCGGTCGTAGCTGTCCCGGCAGGCAGCCTTGATCCGGTCCTGGCCCGCCGTGATCAGCTCGCCGCGCAGGGCAGCAGCCAGCTGCTCGGTAACCGGCGAGCCGAGGCCGGCAGACGTGGTCGTCACGGGTCCCCCTTCAGACGAGCGGGCCCTGGCAGTCAGGGCCATCACGAAGCTAGGGGTCGTGCCGTTCGCTCAGCGTTCGGCGCCCGGAAACGGGGGGCACGCCCCGTTCCCGGAGGTTCCTCCCGCAGAGCCGCGTTTCTACCCAGCCTCGACTCATGCTTCAGCCGAGCGCGGCCAGCAGGTCGTCGAGGGCGTCCAGGTTATGCGCGCTCACCACGGCGTCGCAGAAGGGCCATGCGGCGGCCATGCCGCCCACCTCCGGACGGTATCGCGGGGACTGAGTGCGGGGGTTGGCCCACACGATCCGGTAAGCCAGCCGGTCCAGCCGGGCCATCTGCTTCCCGAGCAGCTCCGGATCCCCGGTCTCCCAGCCGTCGGAGATGATCAGTACCACCGCGCCGCGGGCCATGCCAGGGGCTCCGTAGCGGTCATTGAACTCCTTAAGCGCAGGGCCGATCCGGGTTCCGCCGGACCAGTCCAGGGCGACTTCGCCTGCCTTGGCCAGCATGGTGTCCGGGCTGGCCGCGGCCAGCGCAGGGGTGAGCCGGGTGAGCCGGGTTGCGAAGCTGAATAGCTCGAGCCGGCTGGCACCGGGCTTCCGCAATCGGACGCCCTGAGACTGGGCACCGTAGAGCACGTACATGAGCAGGAGCAGCGCCCGCGCATAGGGCTCCATGGAGCCGGAGATGTCGCACAGCACCACCAGGCGGCGCGGCCGGATCACCCGAGCCTGATGCGACAGTTTGATTACCTCACCGCCGTATCGCTGGGCCTGGCGCATGGTCCGGCGAAGGTCGGGCCGCTTGCCCTTGCGAGGTCCGCGATACCGGCGGGTGCGCCGCGGCGGGATGGCCAGAGTCAGCTCCCGCATCAGTGCCACGAGCTGGCGGAGCTCGGCCGGGGATAGCTCAGTGAAATCACGGTTGCGCAGACGCTCGGTGTCCGATGCCACCAGGCGCAGAGCCGGACCCTCGGCGAGGTCATCGCTAATGCCGCCTGACGACTGCGAGTCGGCCTCGGCGCTCTGCATAACAGAAGTCCAGCCGCCAGCATCAGCCGAGGAAGGTGCCGGCGAAGCCGACGGGCCGATGGCGCCAGGACGCGGCGATGCTGACGGGACTGTTGACAGCAGCGCGCTGAGCGGGGACGGGCTGCCGAAAAGCGCTGCGAAGACCCGGTCGAAGATGAGTAGCTGGCCTGGGTCAGACACCATCGTGGCGAGGGCGCAGGCACGCAGCTCGGCCAGGGACTGAGCCTTCATGACCGTGATGGCCTGCGCCAGCCGCTCGCATCGATCGGGCCCGACGGGCAGGCCGGCGCTGTGCAGGGCGACTCCGAACGCCGCCGCCGTGGCGGCGACATCCACTGATGCCAGGCGCTCAGTCAATGGCAGCGATCACCGGAGCGAGCCCAGCCTGGAGCACCGTCTCCTCATCCTCGGGATACTTCACTACCGCGCTCAGCGTCTGGGTGGCCACCGGCACGGTCAGCTCGTCCGCACCGAACACGCTGACGGCGAACGCCCAGGCAATGGCCTCGGAGATGCCAGGAGGCTTGGTGAGGTCCAGGTCCCGGAGCCGCTGCACCGCGGCCGCGACCTGGCCCGCCAGCGCCTCTTTCGAAGCCGGCACGCGACGCCGGATGATCTCAGTCACCCGGGCCGTGTCCGGGTAGGCGATCCAGTGATACAGGCAGCGCCGCTTGAGCGCGTCATGCAAGTCCCGGGTCCGGTTGGAAGTAAGCACCGTGACAGGCGGCAGGGCGGCTTTCTGAGTGCCGAGCTCGGGGATGGTGACCGCCGACTCGGCCAGCATTTCAAACAGGAATGCTTCAAACTCATCATCGGCCCGGTCGACTTCGTCGATGAGCAGGACCGCGGGCCGCGGGCCGGAATGGAGCAGCGCGGTCAGCAGCGGCCGGGACAGCAGATAGTCCCGGGAGAACAGGTCCTTGTCCTGGATGTGCTCCCGCGCCGCTTCGGCCAGCCGGATAGCCAGCAGCTGGCGCGGGTAGTTCCACTCATACAACGCCTCGGCGGCCGTTATGCCCTCATAGCACTGGAGCCGGACCAGCGGCGTATCCAGCGCGCTGGCCAGCGCCTTAGCCGCCTCGGTCTTCCCTACCCCTGGCTCGCCCTCGAGCAGGATCGGCTGGCCCATCTGGACCGCCAGGAACAGCGCAGCGGACAACTGCTCCCCGGCCAGGTAACCAGCCGTCCCCAGAGCCTCAGTGAGAGCCCCGACCCGGGGAAAGCGGGCGTCCAGATCATGGGTCACAAGCGCCGAGTCTAACTGCAGCTGCTCGTAAGGCAGGCGCGGAAGGAGCGCCCGGGATGGCCTGCCCTGTCCGACATGGGCCCAGGTAGGTGCGCCGGCCTCGTCCCTCTCCTGTCCTGGGCCGGGGTCAGGTTGCTACTCTCCTTGAGTCTTCCGATCTCCGCGGAGGAAAGCGCGCATGACGGCTGGGACGACCGCTGCCGGGCCCCGGTCCGACCGGGGACGCCGGGGAGCGCGGCGCGGGATCCGGCCAGAAGTTGGAATGCTTGCTGACGGGACTCCGGACTGGCGCCCCGATCGGCGAGGTGGTCTCCGACGGCGCCACCGTCACCTGCCATCTGTGCGGCCGCTCGCTGAGATCGGTGACCGCCCGCCTGCGCGTGCAGGGCTGGTCCACGACGGCCTCCTGCGAAGCCCTCGGCCTCGGGCGACGCCAGTCGCTGGAGGGGCTGGGAGACCAGGAGGCGCCGGGCCGCATCTTTAACTCCCCGGCTAGTCCTGGACCCGGCCATCCGGTCGGGCTGCGCGGTGGGGCGGCAGCGCGCTGCCGCGGGTGAATTTTTCGCGGGATGCGGCGCGGGCCAGCACCGACCGTCCGGTGCCGGAGCAGCGCCGCCGCACAGCTGCCCGGGCGACGGCGCTCACCGGGCGATCCACTGTGCGGTGTCGGCGAGCCGCCGGGCGAACCGTTGCGGGTCGGCGAGGTGCGGGAAGTGACCGGTCCGGGGCCACACTTCCACGGTCGCCGCAGGCAGGCGCGCGCCGAGCCACTGCCGGTAGCCGGGGTGCAGGTCGTCACCGGCGATGTAGAGGTAGGGCATACCGGAGGCCCGCAGAGCCGCTGCCTCGTGCTCGATCATGGCCGGGACCTCGTCGGCGGACTGCTCGATGAGCTGGCGCCAGTAGCCCAGGGTGACCTGCTGGCGGGGCCGGCACGTAGCCCTCACCAGGTCCTGAGCGGCGGGCGGGAGCAGCTCGACGCGGAAGCTGGCGTAGAAGATCTGCTGCCACAGTGCCGGGAAGTCGGGCCCGCGCAGCCGGTCGCCCAACGACTGCAGGAGAGTGATGAACGGCGCGATCTGCAGTGAGGAGTCGATGTTCACGACCCCGTGGCTGGGGTGACGCGCCGCATAGGCGGTGGCGAAGCCACCGGATGCGGAATGGCCGACGAGCACGGGTGCGCTCAGCCCGGCCTCCTCGACCACCTCGTGGATCTGCTCGACGATGGTGTCGAGCTCATAGGCCGGCTGGTCGGGTGACTGGCCGTGCCCGGGTAGGTCGAGCGCGACGACGCGGCGTCCGGGGTCGATGCGCTGCAGCTCGGGCATGATGTCGCGCCACGTGGTGCGGTCGAAGGTCAAGCCGTGCAGCAGGATGAGCGGCGCCCGGTCGTCGCTGTGGCCATAGTCATCGGCTGCGAGACCGGCGATGCGGGCCGGCTGGCCGGTGGCCTGGATGGTGCTCATGGGTTCCTCCTCGATGTGGTGATTCACACGGGAGGCGTAAACCGGGAAGGAACGATTTGTACGGGGTGTCAGACGCGCCAGCGTGGCGGTCCGCCGGGGGCCGGATGGTAGCGGCAGGCCCGTCCGGTGCGGATCGACGCCCTCAGGTGAGCGCCCGCTTTCGGGGCAGCGTCGGTGACCCGGTCGAGGGTGGCGCGCAGGGTGCGGGTGACGTTGACCCGGGCCCGCTCGTCCGCGCCGGGCACTCCTCTGTCGCGGCCACCCAGACCGGTCGCCCTGCGCAGCTCGCCGAGCAGCGCGTCGCGTTCGGTGACCGCCTGCTGTGCACGGCTGCTGTCGCCGGCGGTGTCAGCCGCGTCGAGTACGTCATCCAGCGCAGCCAGCCGCCGGCGGTAGGCGTCCCGCGCTGCGGCATCCAGCACCGGCTCGGCGGCGGCCGCGGGCATGCCCGCGCCGCCGGCGACCAGGTCCAGCGCGGCGATCTCCCGGCCAGGTGCGGCGAGCAGCGCCCGCAGGTACGCCAGGCCCCGGCTATCGCGGAGCCGGGCCCGCTCGTCCCCGGCCGCGAGCAGCCAGTCGGGGCCGTCCCGGCGCAACGTCCACTCATCGGCCGCAGGCGTCAGCGATGCGAGCAGCCTGGACATGCCCAGCCGGGCGGCGATCTCGCGCGCCCGCCGCTGATAGCCCGAAGCCCGCTCGGCGTCACCGTCGTAGCCGCGGCGGGACAGCGTTTCGTCCAGCGCGGCCAGGGTGCTGGCGAGGAAGGGCAGCGCGCCGGTCTCCTCCTCCCATGCGGCGGCTTCGGTAAGCAGCTCGGCCGCGTCGTCGAGCCGCCCGAGGTGGGCCGCGAGGATCCCGAGGTGGTGGCTAACCGGTCCGGTGACCGTGTTCGCGCCCGCCCACACCACCAGCCGCCCCCGGTAACTGGTCAGCGCCGGATACAGCCGGGCCGCGGCAGGGGTGTTGCCGGTCGCGACCGCCACCACGGCGAGGTCCGCGGCCGCACCCAGCCAGCGCGGTCCTGAGCCGGCCAGCACCCGGACAGGGCGCGCTGCAGCTCCAGGGCCGCCTCGGCCGGCCGTCCGAGGTACACGAGCAACCGGGCCGCTGTGGCCTCGTAGAGGTGTCCGGGGCTGCGACGGGCGGCCGCTTGCAGCTCCTCCAGCCCGGCCTCGGCTGCGGCGGTCGGGGGGTCGCCGCGCAGCATCGCGATCATTTCCCCCTGTACGGTGCCGACGAGCCGGTCGGTGTCGGCCAGGCCCACCCGCTGTCCCTGGTCGGCAACCTGCGCGATCAGCGCCTGCGCATCGTCAAACCGGCCCCGCAATGCCGTCAGCATCGCGTGGCGGGACACGACCATCACCGCCGCTGCCGCGTCGCCCGCGGCGCGGGCCTCCCGGTCGAACGCGGCCAGCGCGGCCTCCGCCTCTGCGACCCGGCCCAGCTCCATCAGCGCCACGAATCGCCAGAACAGGCCCCGGCGCTCGCGCTCCAGATCCGCCGACCCACGCGCCAGGTCGATGATCTCACCCGCGGCCGCTAGCCGGTCCAGTGCGCCGCCGGGATCCCACAGTGCGTGCAGCCGCGCGTCGAGCACCTCGGCCAGCACCGCGCGATCTCCGCCGCGCCGGGCCAGGACCATGGCATCCTCGACAAGTGCGCGACGTCGGCCCGCCGCGCCGGTGTCGCCCAGCAGCGCATGGGCCAGCCGGGCCAGCAGCCGGGCCCGGGCACCGTCCTCGGCCACCCGGCTCAGCGCCGTCTCCAGCAGCCTGACCAGCCCGGTGTCAACCTCCAGGAATCCCTCGCCCGACACCGCGCCCAGGGCCAGCGCCACGACCGGATCGCCGCCCGCGCCCGTGTCGAGGGTCGCCGCCAGGGCGCGGGCCGGGCCCGGCAGACCTCGGGAGGCCACCCACAGTGCGTGGCGCACGTCGGGCCGCGTCTCACCGGTCACCACACCGATCGCGGCGGGGCTCAGCGGGGCCAGCCACACCTCGCTGCCGATGCCCGGCGGTGTTCGCGACGTCACCAGCACAGCGACCGGTGCCGCGATCGCCCGGCCCGCCAGCACCGCCAGCACCGCCACGGCATCCGGTCCGCCCCGGTCCAGGTCGTCCACGACGACCAGTCAGCCCGAGCACAACGCCACCACTGCAGCGTCGAGATCGTAGTCTCCCGGCTCGGCCAGCAGGGCTGCGACCAGCTCGCTGGACCCCCCGGCGTCCCGCACCAGCTGCGCCCACACCCACCGCCCGCCCCGCGACCGGCGTCCCGCGCACGACCTCCAGCCCGCGGCGACGCGCCTGCTCCACGGCCGCATCGGCCAGCGCCGTCCGACCTGAACCGGCCGGCCCTGTCACCACCAGGACCCCGCCCGATCCGGTATCGCCGCGGTCGAGCAGGCTAGCCACCTAGCCAAGCACGCCATGGCGTTCGACCAGTTCCACCACCGAAGACTATTTCCCCCCCGGGCGGATACCGTGCCCGCCACCGCGGACCGCCTGAAGACGCCGATCACTTGCACTGACCTCAGCCATCACCCCTCGGCCGAACTGTGCTATACCGGTCAAATTCGGCCAGGTGCGCACGGTTACCTTGGCGTGACAGCCCTCACCGTGAAGTTCGGAGCGGACTGTGGCCGTGGGGGTGCCGGCTCCCCCGGTCTCCTTGCGTGATGCCTCCAGCCTGACGACTCCGAGCGGCGTCCCGGTTGCGTTCAGTGAAGCGCGCAGTGCCTGTGTAGATCATCAATACCGGGGCGAGCCTGACCTTGACCCGGCCCTTGATCTCAATACCCTCGACTGAGTCAGGGGTGGCGCCAGGCATACAGGGCGCAACCCCCTCGACGTCCAGTCGACATCCCATGCCGGGTCCGGCGGGATCGTGGGGCGAACGAGTGCAGAAATTCCGCTGGCTGATCCTGGTCACCGGGAATACAGCCCTTGGACGGCCAATTCGCAGCGGGCAGGACGCTGACAGTGAAGGCGGCGCAAGGTCTCGTGACATCCTGAGCGGGCTCACTGGCTGCTGCGGCCGAGAGGACGTTTGGCCTGGTTACCGCGACGGGTGCCAGCCAAGCGGCCCGGCGAACCCGGGCGCCGCGCAGGCCGTCTCGGCCGTCGGCCTACCACGACGTCGGCAGTGGTGTCTCCGGCCCGGCTCTTCATGATCATGTCTCGTTTCAGTACTGGTGCGATGCCGTCCTGTGGTCTTAGGTTGGCATCTACGACCCGTGTGATTCCTGGGGAGGAAGCACGTATGGCAGATATCTCCGTCACTGTTGATGGCGTCCAATACGAAGATCATGTTGAGCCTCGGATGCTGCTCGTGCATTACCTCCGGGAGACGCTCGGGAAGACCGGTACGCCCGTGGGGTGTGATACCTCAAATTGCGGCGCATGCACGGTGCTGATGGACGGGGTATCGGTCAAGAGCTGCTCGGTCCTGGCGGTGCAGGCCGACGGGTCTGATGTCACCACCATCGAGGGCCTGGCCAACGGCGAGCTGCACCCGATGCAGCGCGCGTTCCACGAAGAGCACGCGCTGCAATGCGGCTACTGCACGCCCGGCATGATCCTGGCGGCCACCGACCTGCTGCGGGACAACCCGCACCCGACTGAGTCGGAAATCAGGGAAGGCCTCGAGGGCAACCTCTGCCGCTGCACCGGCTACGAGAACATCGTCCGCGCCGTCAAGCGCGCGTCCGAGGCAGGAGCGACCTCATGACCGCGACCATCGATGCGCCGGAGGCTGAGCTCGGCCGGGCCCGGCTGCGTAAAGAAGACGCGAAGCTGATCACCGGCCAGACCAACTGGACCGACAACATCAGACTGCCCGGCATGCTGCACATGGCTTTTGTCCGCAGCCCGTTCGCGCACGCCAAGATCACCAATGTGGATGTCAGCGGCGCTCTCGGCCAGCCCGGCGTCATCGCGGCATTCAGCGGCGCCGACTTCGCTGAGGAGCAGGGCAGCCTTCCGTGCGCGTGGCCGGTGACTCCGGACATTGTGATTCCAGCGCATCCGCCTATGGCGGTGGACGAGGTGCGCTATGTCGGAGAGGCTGTCGCTGTCGTGGTCGCCAGGGACCGGTTCGCCGCCGCCGACGCCGTCGGCCTGATTGACGTGGACTACGAGCCGCTCCCGCCGGTCCTCGACATGCGCACGGCGCTGGACCCGGACTCGCCGAAGGTGCACGAGGCAGGCAATAAGAGCTACGAGTGGGTCTTCGCCAACGGAGACCAGGAGGCCGCCTTCAGCGATGCCCCGGTCGTGCTCGAGCGTGACTACCGCCAGCAGCGGCTGATCCCGACGGCGATGGAGCCGCGGGCAGTGGTCGCGCAGTGGATCGGCGACGAGGTGACCTTGTGGTCGGCGACCCAGATCCCGCACGTGCTCAGATTCGCGCTGTCAGCGTTCTTCGGCATTCCCGAGCAGAACATCCGGGTGATCGCCCCCGACGTCGGCGGCGGGTTCGGGTCGAAGCTGCAGGTCACGGCCGAGGAAGTCCTGAGCGTCCTCATCAGCCGCAAGGTTGGCAAGCCGGTTAAGTGGAATGAGACCCGCAGCGAGGGCAACCTCACGGTGCACCACGGCCGGGATCAGTGGCAGCGGATCAGGATCGCCGCCGACGCTGACGGCCGGATCCGCGGCCTGTCGGTGGACCTGCTGGCCGACATGGGCGCCTACCTGATGCTGGTCACGCCGGGCGTGCCGCTGCTGGGCGCGTTCATGTTCCCGGCGATCTACAAGATGGACGCCTACTCCTTCAAGTGCACCGGGGTGTTCACCACCAAGATGCCCACCGACGCCTACCGCGGCGCCGGCCGGCCGGAGGCCACGTTCGCGATCGAGCGGATCATGGACGAGCTGGCTACCGAGCTCGGGATGGAGCCGCTGGAGCTGCGCGAGCGGAACTGGATCAAGCACGAGGAGTTCCCGTTCACCACGATCTGCGGCCTCACCTACGACTCGGGCAACTACGAGGCCGCCACGGCTAAGGCCAGGGAGCTGTTCGACTATGACGGCCTGCGAGCCGAGCAGCGTGAGCGGAACGAGCGAAGCGACAAGGTACGGCTGGGCATCGGCATCTCCACGTTCACCGAGATGTGCGGCCTGGCCCCCTCCCGGGTGCTGGGCAGCCTGTCGTACGGGGCCGGCGGCTGGGAGACCGCGTCGATCCGGATGCTGCCGACCGGCAAGGTCGAGGTAGTCACCGGGTCCAGCGCGCACGGCCAGGGCCACGAGACGGCCTGGAGCCAGATCGTCGCTGACCAGCTGGGCGTGCCATTCGAGGACATCCGGGTGCTGCACGGCGACACCCAGGTCTCCCCGAAGGGGATGGACACCTACGGCTCGCGCTCGCTCGCCGTCGGCGGCATCGCCCTGGCCGGGGCCTGCGACAAGGTCATCGACAAGGCCCGGGTGATCGCGGCCGGGATGCTGGAGGTGTCGCCGGACGACCTGGAGTTCTCAGCCGGGCGGTTCTCGGTCACCGGCGACCCGGATGCGGGGAAGTCGATCCAGGAGATCGCGCTGGCCACGTTCGCGGCCCACGCGCTGCCCGACGGCGTCGAGCCGTCGCTGGACTCCGATTACACCTACGACCCGGACAACTTCTCCTTCCCGCACGGCACCCATCTGTGCGCGACCGAGGTCGACACCGAGACCGGGTTCGTGAAGATCCGTTCCTACGTGGCCGTCGACGACGTCGGCGTCGTGGTCAACCCGATGATCGTGGAGGGCCAGGTGCATGGCGGCCTGGCCCAGGGCATCGCCCAGGCGCTGTATGAGGAAGGCGTCTACGACGATGACGGGAACCTGGTCACGACCACGATGGCCGACTACCTGATCCCGTCCGCGGCTGACCTGCCGTCCTACGTCACCGAGCGGACTGAGACCCGGGCATCGAACCGGCTCGGGGTCAAGGGCGTCGGCGAGGCCGGCACGATCGCCTCCACTCCGGCTGTCGTGAACTCCATCGTGGACGCCCTGCGGACCTTCGGGGTCAGGGACGTCGAGATGCCGTGCACGCCCGAGCGGGTGTGGCGGGCGATCCAGGCTGCAGAGGGCAATGCCCAGGGCAGCGCAGCCGGGCAGCACGAAGCCCGGCAGAACCTGGCCAGCCAGGGCAACAGCCCGCAGGGGATCGGCGAGATCCCGCAGGACGGAGGCACGGCATGATCCCGGCGAAGTTCGACTACGTCCGGCCCCGCTCTCTGGACGACGCGATCAGCGCGCTGGCTGGTGGCGGCGAGGATGCCAAGGTGATCGCGGGCGGGCAGAGCCTGCTGCCGCTGCTGCGGCTGCGGCTGGCCTACCCCGACCTGCTCGTCGATCTCGGCGGCATCGACGAGCTGGCCGGCGTCACCGACGCGGGTGACCAGCTGCTGATAGGAGCCCGGACCACCCACTACCAGGTTGTCCATGACCCGCTGATCGGAGCGCACTGCGGCCTGCTGGCCCAGGCGACCGCCACGGTCGCTGACCCCGCGATCCGGCATCGTGGCACCATCGGAGGGTCGCTGGCTCATGCCGACCCCGCCGGTGACCTGCCCGCCGTCGCCCTCGCACTCGACGCCACGTTCATCGTCCGGGGGCCGGAAGGAGAACGGGAGATCGCGGCGCCGGACTTCTTCCTCGACTACCTCACGCCTGCTCTCGCGCCCGGTGAGATCCTGACCGCGATCCGGGTGCCCAAGCTCGGTCCAGACTGGGGCTTCCGCTACGAGAAATTCCACCGGACCGCCCAGGCCTGGGCCACCGTCGGGGTCGCGGCCCTGGCCCGGCGGTCAAACGGCACCGTCGCCGAGGCCAGGATCGGGCTCACCAACATGGGCTCGGTGCCTCTCCGGGCGAGGGCGGCTGAGCAGGCCGCCGCGGGAGCGCAGGCCACTCGCGGTGCGCTGGAGGCCGTTGCGGAACGTGCGGCCGACGGCACCGAGCCACCGGGTGATCTGCACGGCGCTCCCGACTACCGGCGTCACCTCGCCCGGGTGCTGACCGGAAGGGCGCTGGCAGCAGCAGCCGGGGCCTAGCCGGACAGACCAGGCCGGGGGTGGCTACGGCGGCCGCCTCGGAGTTTCCGGCAAGACTACGGAGGCTCCGGCGGCGGCCGTCGTGGCTCCGCCGCCGCGCCAGGCCGGCCTGCGTTCGACGCTAGCCCGGCCCAGTTCGGCCGCCTGCTGGGCAGCCGCCGCCCTTGACCCCGGCCGGCGGGAACCGCACGGTCGCGGCGGGCCGGCGCCCCGCCTTCCTTGCTGGTCAGCGGGCGGCAGCGTGCTGCCGGCGCAGCCAGGTGGCCGGCTGGCCCGACTCCGCGGCGATCGCCCGCCAGCTCCGCCCGGCGGCGCGGCGGTCGCTGATGTAGCTGCCGATGCTGTCGTAGCCGAGCGCGGCAGCGACGCCGGCCGCGCGGTCCGGGCGGCGCTCCGCCGGGCGGCGTCCGCGGTGACAGCCAGCCCGTGCCGGGCCAGCGCGGCCTCGACGGCGTGATGGGACATGCCGATCTCAGCGGCGATCGCAGCCACCGTACGGTGCTGGCGGACGTGCCGGTCGCGCAGGTACTCCGCCGGGCCGGCGAAGCCCAGCGCGGCCACCAGCGGACGCCAGCGGGCCTCGGAGCGATCCGGCCGGAACTGCCGGACGACCTCGGCAGCGCCGGGGTCGATGGCGGCCAGGTGCCGGGCCAGCCAGTTCTGGTGCAGGCCAGCTTCCCGGCTGATAGCCGCCAGGCTGGCCCCGGCACCCGCCCGGGCCAGGACGAAAGCCCGCAGGTCAGGGTAGCCCTGCAGGCGGGCCAAGGCCGCGGCGACCTCGGCGAGGTGCCGGGCCGCGCGGTCCCGGTTCGCCCGGGCGACCCGCTCGGGAGGCATCGCGGCGCGGGCCACGGCGGCCTTCCGGCGGCGCTGCTCCGGCACCGGCCGTCCGGTAACGGCCCGGACCGCGTCCCGGCTCAGGTCCCCGGACCGGGCCCGCTGGCGGCCCGCGGCGCTGCCCGCCCGGATCGCCGGGTCGAAGACGAGCCGCGGGGTAAAGGCGGCGGCCCGGCGCTTCTGAGTGTCCTGGCCCTCCAGGGACTGCCCGCGCTCCAGCCCGAACGCCTCGCAGTACGCCGCCTTCGTCCAGCCGTGCGCCCTCAGGTGGGCCGTGACCGACCGCCGGGACCGGCCGCACAGGTGGCAGGTGACCAGGTCCCCGTCGGAAGCGACCTCCCCCATCGGGGCGTAGAACGGGGTGCCGTCGGGCAGGACGCCGGCGACCGGGCGCAGGGCCTGCGCGGGCCGTCCGCCAGCCGGCCGCGGCGGGTGCTGCGGCTGCGCGGAGATACTCACCTTGGCTGGCACATGCGCCTTCCGGCGGGCTGATTAGTCCCACTGAGACTACCAAGGCGAGCCCTGATTAGTCACACGGTGACTACCGCCGCCGGCAGCGCCGAAGAGCAGGTCAGGGCAGGCGGGGGCGGCGCGGCACCCGGCCGCCAGGGCGGGCCGGCGCGCCCGGCTGGCCGGGCCCGGGGTCTCGCCCCCGCCTCCGGGCCGGCGCCGCCAGGGCGGCGCGGGTCACCGCGCGCCAGCGGATCCCGAGCATGCCGATCGAGAGCCTGGCGTACTGCGCGCCGACGATGACCATGAGCACGACAAGCTCGGGGTCCACCAGCAGGCGCCACAGCGCCGGGTCGGAGAGCAGCACCGGGGACGAGGCGAGGATCAGCGCGCCGGCGGCCCACAGCAGCCAGACGTAGAGCGGATGACCGGCCAGCCGGACGCGCAGCACCTGGCCGGCGCGGCTGGGCCCGAGCCGATCCCGCAGGCTTCGCGGGGCAGGCGCCGGGCCCGGCCCCGCCGAGGCCGGGTCGTAGCCGGCCGGGTCAGTCATGACCGCTCTCCTGGGTCGCCCGCAGCTGGTGCAGGAAGCGCCGCTGCGCGCGGCTGAGCCGGCCGCCGAGCAGCTTGTCCATCGCCTCGACGGGGACGGGCCGGGGTGCCACCTCCGGGCGCGGCAGGATCGCCGCCACATCGCGCGCCAGGGCGTCGGCGTCGCCGTCGGGGCTGTCGTCGGTGAGGGCCCGGTAACGCTGCAGCAGGCCGTCCAGCGCGGCCCGGCGGCCGGGGTCGGTCAGCAGGCTCCCGGCCGCGTCGAGCGCGCCGGCGATGCCGAGCGGATGCAGCGCGTCGACCAGGGCGGCCGCCTGCGCCTCGGGCGGCGCCAGGTCGCGGCCGGCCTCCAGCCTCCCGAACTCACGCAGGGCCGCGGCAAGTGTCCGGGCCGGGTCATCGAGGGCCTGCTGGCGGGCGGCATCGAGCAGCCGGGCCCGCAGCGCGCTGAGCCGCTCAATCTCGGCCTGCAGCTCGCCTGCCAGCGCCCGCAGGTCCGCCGCCAGGCCAGCCTGGCCGGGCGCGGTGATGCGCCCGGCGATCTGCGGGACAGGCATCCCCAGGGCCCGCAGCCGCGCGATACGGACCAGCGTGACAAGGTCGGCGGCCTGGTAGCGGCGGTACCCGGAGCTGTCGCGGGCGGGCTCGGGCAGCAGCCCGGTCGCGTGGTAGTGCCGGACCGCGCGGGAGGTTACCCCGGCCAGCCGCGCGATCTCGCCGATCGACAGCCCCCGGCTCCGCGAGGCGGGTGGTGAGCCGGGCTCGGAGGTGGTCATGCCGCCTACTGAACACCCTGACGCTACGTCAGGGTCAAGCCCGGCCGTCGGCGGCGGGATGCCTGCTCGCCGCCCATGGCAAAATCAGCTGGGTGCAGATCAGGATGCTCGGCTCATTCGAGGTGCGCGCGGACGACGGCGTCGTGGCCGACGTGCCGGGCGACCGGCTGCGCGCGCTGCTGATCGCCCTCGCCCTCAAGTCAGGGCACCTCGTCCCCAAGGCCACGCTGGTCGACTGGATCTGGGGTGAGCACCCGCCTGCCGACGCGGCCAATGCCTTGCAGCGGCTGGCCTCCCGGCTGCGGAAAGTGCTGCCGGACGGGCTGGTCGAGGGGCTGCCGGGCGGCTACCGGCTGACGGTGGACCCGGACGCCGTGGACGCCGTCCGGTTCGAGCATCTCGTCGGACAGGCTCGTTATGAGCAGGGCCTGGAGCGGCTGCGCCTGCTGCGCGAGGGCCTGGCCTTGTGGCGCGGCGCGGCCATGCAGGACGTCGATATGCAGGACAGCGCGGCGTTCGACGCGGCCGTCACCCGGCTGGAGGAGCGCCGGCTGGCGGCCCTGGAGGACCGGTTCGATGCCGAGATCAGCCTCGGCAACGGCGCGGGCCTGGTCGCCGAGCTGACCGACCTGGTGGCCGCGCATCCGGTCCGGGAACGGCTGGTCGCCGCGCTGATGCAGGCCCTGGTCGCGGCCGGCCGCAGCGCCGACGCGCTGCTGGCGTACCAGCGCACCAGAGAGGCCCTGGCCGACGCGCTGGGCGTCGATCCCGCACCGGAGCTGGCCGCGCTGCACGTCGCGCTGCTGCGCGGTGAGCTGGGCCGGCAGGAAGAGTCCCGGAAGACCAACGTCCGGGCCGAGCTCACCAGCTTCGTCGGCCGGGACGCCGATGTCGCCGCGGTCCGCGAGCTGATCGCCGAGCACCGGCTGACCAGCCTGATCGGGCCGGGCGGCTCAGGCAAGACCAGGCTGGCCACGGAAGCTGCGCACACTCTGCTCAGCGACCTGCCGGACGGGGCCTGGCTGGTCGAGCTCGCCGCCATCGGCCCGGACGGCGATGTGGCCCAGTCGGCCCTCGCCGCACTCGGCCTCCGCGATGCCCTGCTCGGCGAGGCACTGAACGCCGACCCGGCGGCCCGCCTCATCGCCGCCATCCGCGACCGGGAGGCGCTGCTGATCCTGGACAACTGCGAGCACGTGATCGAGCAGGCGGCGGCCTTCGCCCACCGGGTGCTCGGGGAGTGCCGGCGGCTGCGGATCCTGGCGACGAGCAGGGAGCCGCTCGGGATTACCGGTGAGGCGCTCTGGCTGGTCGAGCCGCTGGCCCTGCCGCAGGGCGACGCCAGCCCCGGCGAGATCGAGTCTGCTCCGGCCGTCCGGCTGCTGCGGGACCGGGCTGGCGCGGTGCGCCAGGACCTGGCACCCGACGCGCGCACGCTGTCGACGATGGCGCGCGTGTGCCGGGCGCTGGACGGGATGCCGCTGGCGATCGAGCTGGCCGCGGCCCGGCTGCGGACCATGTCCGTCGACCAGCTCGCGCACCGGCTCGACGACCGGTTCCGCCTGCTGACCGGCGGCAGCCGGACCGCGCTGCCGCGGCACCGGACGCTGCGCGCCGTGATCGACTGGAGCTGGGAACTGCTCACCGACGCCGAGCGGGTGGTCCTGCGCCGGCTCTCGGTGTTCTCCGGCGGGGCGAGCCTGCAGGCGGCGGAGCGGGTCTGCGCCGGCGATGCGGCCGAGCAGGAGCAGGTGCTTGAGCTGCTGACGGCACTGGCCGAGAAGTCGCTGCTGCGCACCGGGGGCGGCAGCACCCCGCGCTACCGGATGACCGGCACGATCCGGGAGTACGCCGGGCAGCGGCTCGCGGAAGCGGGCGAGTCAGACCTGGCGCGCCGCGCGCACCTGGCCTACTTCACCGAGCTCACCGAGACCGCGGATCCGCATCTGCGCCGCGCCGAGCAGCTGGACTGGCTGGCCGCGCTCGAGGCCGAGCACGACAACATCGGCGCGGCCATGCGCGGCGCGCTGGCCGCCGGCGAGGCACAGGCGGCGATGCAGCTCGCGGCGGGTGCCGGCTGGTACTGGTGGCTCGGCGGGCACAAGGCCGAGGGCATCGAGCTGCTCAAGGCGGCGGCCGCCACGCCCGGTGTGGTGAGCGATGACGCCCGGGCCCTGGTCTACGCGCTGGTCGTGCATTTCGCGGGCTCCGGGCTGGGCGACGAGCACACGGCGGCGGAGTGGATCCACCGGGCCTACCGGTTCAGCCAGCGCACCCAGTCCCGTGACCCGCGGCTGGAGTTCGTCGCCCCGCTGGAGCGCATGCTGCAGGCGCCGGGTGATTTCCTGCCCGCCTGGGAGTCGCTGCTGGACAGCGCGGACCCCTGGGTCCGCGCGCTGACCCGGCTGCAGCAGGGCAAGATGCGGATCGTGCTCGGTCAGGGCGGGCGGGACGCCGACGCCTACCTCGAGATGGCGGTCGCCGAGTTCCGGGCCCTCGGCGAGCGGTTCGGGATCTCGATCGCCCTGAGCGAGCTGGCGGACCGGATCGCCGTCCGCGGCGAGTTCGCCGGGGCGTGCGAGCTGTATGACCAGGCGATCGCGGTCGTCACCGAAGTCGGCTCCGTCGACGATGTCATCCAGATGCGCTCGCGGCAGGCGCAGCTGCACTGGCTGCTCGGGGATGCCGACGCCAGCGCGGCCGCCCTCGCCGAGGCGCAGCGGCACGCGGAGCGGGTCACCTGGCCGGACGCGCTGGCGAAGCTGGCGCTGTCGAAGGCCGAGCTCGCTCGCTGGCGCGGCAACGCCGGGGAGGCGGGCCAGCAGGTCGGCGTAGCGGCCGCCATCCTGGGCGACGAGGCGGAGCAGGCCGGCGCCCGGGCGGCGATGCACGATCTGCTCGGCTATCTGGCCGGCGGTCTCAGCGAGGCCCGCGAGCACCGCGCGGCCGCCTGCCAGGCGGCGGCCGAGGCGGGACACGCGCCCCTGGTCGCGCAGGTCCTGGTCGGGGTCGCGGACCTGGCGCTGCGCCGCGACCAGCCCGGCCCGGCCGCGCGGCTGCTCGCGGCCAGCGCCGCCGTGCGCGGGCTGACGGACCGCTCCCATCCGGACGTGGCCCGGATCGCGCAGGCCGCGCGGCTTCAGCTCGGCGATGAACGGTTCGCCGACGCGACGCGGGAGGGCAACCGGGCGAGCTGGCCGGAGCTCGTCGAGTCCGCGCTCGCCGGCTGAGCGCGGCCGGAGCCGCGCCCGCCCGGCGAGGGCCCCGGGCGCGATGACGCCACGGCGGCGTCATCGCGCCCGGGATCAGCTGGCTGCGCGGTGAATGATGATGTCGCCGTGCCGCGTGCGGGCGTGGACCGCCAGCTTGTCGTCGAACGCGGCGGGGTCGTCCGGCGACGGGACGGAGTTGCGCACCGAGCCCCGCTCGCTGGTGGCCTCCACCGAGGCGGCGGTGCTCTCGCCGATGCCGATGTCGATGTTTCCCGAGGCGTTCATCAGCTTCGCCTGGCCGCGGGTCAGCCGGCCGATCCGGATGGGGCTGTCGGCTGCCGTGACCGTGACGCTGCCGTCGGCGCGGTCGATATCGACGCTGCCGCCGGCCCCGCTCAGCTCGAGGTCGGCCGCGGCAGTTCCGATCCGGACCTGCCCGGCCCTGCTCTGGATGCTGGCGCGCCCGGCGATGCGCCCGACCGCGACATCGCCGCCCGAGATGTTCGCCTGCAGTCCGGCGATCCGGTCGAGCTGGACCCGGCCCGCTGCCAGGTGCAGCTCGCACTCGCCCAGCGAGCCCGCTGCGTGCACGCTCGAGTGCGCCAGGTACGCGACCAGGCCGGAGCCGGCGGGCAGGTCGATGGTGATGGCAACCGAGCCATCCTTGTCGCCCGACTTGGTGGTCTTGACCGTGAGCTGACCGCTGGCGAAGTCGACCTTGGTCTTGCTGGCCACCTTCACGTCTGACTGGCTCGCCTGGTTGATCGGCTCGACCAGCACCACGGTGTCAGTCCGGTCGCTCGCGGTTATCCGCACCCGGGCCCCGCCGACGGTGACGCTGGCGATGACGGGCCCTGGCGTAGTGAATGCGGGCATGTCCCTCTCCTCTTCTGTGGTCGGCGCTGCGCGGTCAGGCCCGCTTCCGGAAGGTGGCGAGCGCCCACAGGTATCCGACGAGGGCGATCCCGACGCACCAGGCGATCGCGGCCATCGAGTGGCCGGCTGCGGGGTGACCGGTCAGCAGTCCGCGAACCGTCTCGATGATGGGCGTGAATGGCTGGTACTCCGCGAACTGCCGCACGCCCGGGCCCATCGTGTCGGCGGGCACGAACGCGCTGCTCAGGAACGGCAGCATGATCAGCGGCACGGTGGCCAGACCCGCCGATTCCGCGGTTTTCGCGAACAGCCCCAGCGCCACCGTCAGCCAGGTGGCCGCGAAGCACACCAGCGCGATGACGCCGATCGCGCCGAGCCAGTCCAGGGCGCCCGCCGGGGAGCGGAATCCGATCAGGAAAGCCACCCCGATGATGGCCGCGACAGCGACCAGGCTGGTCAGCATGCTGGCGATGACGTGACCGGTCAGCACGGCACCACGGGAGATGTCCATGACCTTGAACCGGCTGATGATGCCCTTGGTCATGTCGGTGTTCACGGCCAGCGCGGTCGCGCTCAGCCCGTAGCTGATGGCCATGATGATCAGGCCCGGCGTCGCGTAGTCGATGTACTTGACGCCGACCTTGAAGGCACCGCCGAGCACGTAGACGAACATCAGCGCGATCACGATCGGGAGCAGGACCGCGTTGAACACCGCGGTCGGATTGCGGAGGGTGTGCTTGAAGTTGCGGCGCAGCATGACCGCCGAATCGGTACTCATCGCGGGTTCTCCTCGGTGCTTGCGCGGCCGGTCAGGGCCAGGAACACGTCGTCGAGGTCCGGGGTGTGCACGGAGAATTCCTCGGCTTCGATGGACTGCTCGTCGAGCCGGGCCAGCAGGCCCCGCAGCGATTTCGTCCCGCCGTCGCTGGGCACCCGCAAGGTCAGGTCATCGTCATCGCGGGCGGAGCCGGGCAGGAGCCGCGCCGCCGCGTCGAGGTCGGCGATGTCGGTGAACCGGAGCCGGACGTGACTGCCGGGGGCCCGGCGCTTGAGCTCGCCGGGAGTCCCCTGGGCCACCAGGCGGCCCTGGTCGAGCACCGCGATCCGGTCGGCCAGGTGATCGGCCTCGTCGAGGTACTGGGTGGTGAGGAAGATGGTGACGCCATCGGCCACCAGCTCCCGGACGATGCCCCACATGGTGCGTCGGCTGCGCGGGTCCAGTCCCGTCGTCGGCTCGTCCAGGAAGATGATCCGGGGCCTGCCGACCAGGGTCATCGCCAGGTCCAGCTTCCGGCGCATCCCGCCGGAATAGGTCGACACCAGCTTCGCTGCCGACTCGGTCAGGTCGAACCGTCCCAGCAGGTCCGTGACCAGCCCGCTGGCCTCGGCCGAGCCCAGGTGCTTGAGGTCCGCCATCAGCTGCAGGTTCTCCTGGCCCGTCAGCAGCTCGTCCACCGCGGCGAACTGGCCGGTGACCCCGATGGACGCGCGCACCGCCTTGGTCTCGGTCGCGACGTCGTGCCCGGCCACCAGGACCGTCCCGGCGTCGGCCTTCATCAGCGTGCTCAGCACGTTCACCGCCGTCGTCTTGCCCGCGCCATTCGGGCCGAGCAGGGAGAAGACCGTGCCCGCACGGACATCGAGATCGATGCCGTCCAGAACGATCTTGTCCCCGAATGTCTTGCGCAGTCCTGAGACTGCAATCGCTGAACTTCTCATGCGACCACCATCGGCGGCCCGCCAGACACCGCCCTGTCACGGCCCTGACACGGCCCCTGACACGGCGGCTCTGGCCGATTGCCTCAATGAGTTGAATCGACTACGATGTAGTCATGAGCAAGCGCACGGCCACTCCGGTCCGATTCGACGGTCCCGTCGCCGACCGGCTGGCCGCCTTCGTCGCAGCAAATCCGGGCATGTCGCTGTCCTCGGCTGCGAACCGGCTGGTCGACGAAGCCCTGCGCATCAGTGAGCACCCCGGAATCACGTTCCGGCCTGGGCCTACTGGCCGGAGAGCTGGCATTGCCGGCGGACCCGATGTGTGGGAGGTGGTCCGCGCTGTCAGATCTGCCCGGGGCGCTGAGCCTGACCTGTCCGAGAACGATCTAATCGCGCTCATCGCCGCCAACACGGGCGCCCCGCTGCGCCTGATCCGCGTCGCCATCATCTACTGGGCGTCCTACCCCGACGAGATCGACGCGGAGATCGCTGCCGCGAGCACCGCCGAGGCAGCGGCTGAGGACGCCTGGCAGCGCGAACGCCAGCTCCTCGCCGGCTAGCGCCATGAGCTGCCCGCTGCTCCTGGACGAGATGCTCTCCGGAACCATTGCTGAGCACCTGCGCGCCAAGGGACACGACGTACTCGCAGTGGCAGACGATCCGGCCCTCATCTCTCTCCCTGACGATCAGATCTTCGCCCGCGCAACGGCCGCCGGGCGCGCACTGGTGACCGCCAACATCAAAGACTTCATGCCCCTGGACGCTCAGTACCGCGCCGCCGGACGAACCCATGCTGGCCTCATCCTGGTCTCCACTAAGACCGTCGCCCAGGACCGCACCTACACCGCGGCCATTGCCAGTGCACTCGCCGCTCTGCTTGACGAGCCCGATCGGGTCCAAGCTGGCCACGTCTTCTTCCTGACCCGGCAATAGCCGCCCGAGGACAGGCGTCGCCCGGCACTCTCGCAACCGCCGGCGCAGCTATCGCGCCCGGCGCTGCGTGATCCCGCACCATTCGAGATCGCGCGAGGTCATTCCCGCGCAGCGCAGTGCGAAAGTGGATCCTGGATGGTGTAAGGCGACCGACCAGTTACCAGCTGAGTGCGGTAGTCTGTCGGCACGGCAGCAGCGCATGCCGCGCTCCGAGTCAGCACCGCCCGCGCCGTGCTGGTTTCGAAGGATAAGGGCCTAGTGCTCGCGCTAATGCTCGGATTATCCAGGTCGCTAACTGTTGCTGTCTTCGGTGACATCCGTGCGCGGGCCGGTATCGCCGGTCTGAGGGGACAGTTAGGTGACCGACAGCAGTGAGTTCAAGCAGCTAGTCCGTCGGCGTATGGAAGCTACAGGCGAGAAGTACACCACCGCTTACCGAGCGCTTCTGGACGCGGCGCGTTCCGAGGTGCTTCCGTCAAACCTCCGGGTACTCCCGCGCATCTCGGCCAGATTCGTGGATGGCCCCAAGCCGTCCACGGTGAGGCTGTGCCTCTTCCATACAGCACACCTGGAGTTGGATGCCGAGGAACTTCAGCGTTATGTGAACGCCGATCCGGACCAGCGGGATGAGCTGGTGTACGACTGGCTGCGAGAGCGCGTCGAGGACATAGAGCTCTTCGAGGAGCTGATCAGCGGTCACGACGTCGTGTACCAAGACGAGGATGCGACAAGGGACGCGTGGTCGGAGGCGTCACAACTTGGCATCACTGCGGACCAGTACGTCTGGCTGGGTGAACGGCTGACGGATCAAGAGTTCGATCGGCTCTCCGATGACGATATGCACGAGCTTCTGGCCCGCGAATACGTTCCGTACTCGGCCCCGGATTAGGCCGTGTCTCTGATGCCACGAGGCTCGAGCCGGAGAGGGCGTACGCGGCCCAGTCGTCCGAGGCCGGTCACTGGGCGGACTATGCGGGACGCATTCGCGGAGACAGCCGATGGCAGAGCTTATGTCTTGGTCCTGCTGGTGATGGCGAGATTCTGGCCTCGCGGAGTCATCGGGATCACCGTAGTCGGGGTCAGCGGCCTGGCTATTAGGTTGTGGACACACTGGCACTGATCGCTGCCGGACGGGCACGCTATCCTCAGCAATCGCGGCCCACCACGGCATGCGGCAAGCCGCGAGTGGTAGCCCAGCAAGCGAAGGTCCCGAGGCCTAGCCGGGTTGGATTGAACCGGCGGCCGCCGAGTCCTATGACTCGGCGGCCGCCGGTTCAAGCTGAAACCCGGCCGTGCCCGTGCGTGCGCGAAAGCCCTGCGCTGCCTGGCTAGGCGTCACCGCGTCGCATCCGCAGCGCCGCGGCGGTCAGCAGGATCGCAGCCCAGAGTGCGAACACGCCGAGGCCGGTCCACGGGGCCAGCGACGAGGCGGGATCGGGGTGGACGGTGGTGACGGCCTGGCCGGCCGGGCCGGGCAGGAACTTGGTGACCGTCTGCGCGGCGCTGCCGGGCAGCAGGCCGGCCAGGATCTGGATGCCGAACAGCAGGCCGAACAGGGCGGCGATGCCCAGCGCGGTGCTGCGCAGCAGCGCGCCCAGCCCCAGGCCGAGCAGCGCGGCCACGGTCATGTACAGCGCGCTGCCGATCACGGCGCGGGTCACGCCGGGCGCGCCCAGGGCCACCGACAGGTGCGCGCGGGCCAGGACGGACTGGCCGCCGGCGAAGGCGATGAGCACCGCGGGCAGGCTGATGATCAGCGTGCTGACGGCGACCAGGACGGCCTTGCTCCACAGCACCGGCAGGCGGCGGGGCACGGCGGCGAAGGTGACGCGGATCAGGCCGGTGCCGTACTCGGCGGTGATCAGCAGGACGCCGAGCACGCCGACGGCGATCTGGGCCAGCTGCACGCCGGACAGGCTGATGGCGGCCGGGTCGAAGGCGGCGATGGCGGCCGCGCCGTGCGGCGGGCGGGTCTCGCGGACCAGGCTGTACAGCACGCCGAACCCGGCCGTGGTGATGATGGCCGCCAGCAGGGTCCAGACCGCGGCCGGCTGGGTGCGCAGCTTGGTCCACTCGGACCGGAGCACCCGGAGCTGGGTGACCTGCTGCGCGCGGGGGCGGGCCCGGCGGGCCGGGGTGATCGGGGCGGGAGTGCTGGCGAGGGAGGTCATGTCAGCTCCTGGAGGTCTGCGGGGGCGGTCAGGCGGACGGGGCGCGGAACTCGACCGCGTCCTGGGTCAGGTGCACGAACACGTCCTCCAGCGAGGCCTGCTCGGCGGCCAGCTCGAGGACGGTGATGCCGGCGGCGCCCGCGGCCGCGCCGATCTGGCTGGCGGTCAGGCCGGCCACGGTCAGCGCGCCGTCGGCGGCGGGGGTGATGGTGATGTCGGGCCCGTGCAGCAGCCCGGCCAGGGCGGCCTGATCGGTACTGCGGACCCGGACCGCGGCGGCCGGGGCGGAGGCAAGCAGGTCGGCGACGGTGGTGTCGGCGATGAGCCGGCCCCGGCCGATGACGATGACGTGGGTGGCGGTCTGGGCGATCTCGCTCATCAGGTGCGAGGACACGAAGACGGTCTTGCCCTGATCAGCCAGGTCGCGCAGCAGGCCGCGGATCCACCGGATGCCGTCCACGTCGAGGCCGTTGACGGGCTCGTCGAGGATGACGGTGTCCGGGTCGCCGAGCAGGGCGGCGGCGATGCCCAGCCGCTGGCTCATGCCCAGGGAGAACTTGCCGGCCCGGCGGCGGGCGGCCTCGCCGAGCCCGGCGGACTCGATGACCTCGCGCACCCGGCGGCCGGGAATCCCGCAGGTCCGGGCCAGGGCGAGCAGGTGGTGATACGCGCTGCGGGACGGGTGCACGGCGCGGGTGTCCAGCATGCCGCCGATCTCGCGCAGCGGGGCGGTGAGCGTGCGCGGCGCCTGGCCGTTAACCGTGACCGACCCGCTGGTCGGCTCGTCGAGGCCGAGGATCATCCGCATCGTGGTGGACTTCCCGGCGCCGTTGGGGCCGAGGAAGCCGGTGACCGTGCCCGGCCGGACGGTGAACGTCAGGTCCGAGACCGCGGTCGTGGTGCCGTAGTGCTTGGTCAGTGACTGGATCTCGATCATGACGGCAACGCTGCCAGCGCGGCAGGCCGGTGTAAGTAGGGTGCCCGGCCGCACCCGGGTGGGGCGCCCGGCCGCAGCGCGGTGGGGATTTCCCCACGCCGCGGGCGGGAGAGCCAGATAGCGGCCGCCGGGCCCGCTTTATAACGTGTGGTCATGACCTCGGCAGACTCCCTCGCCTGGCCGCAGCGGGCGCTGAACGCGCTGTGGCCGGCGGATACCGCGCGCGATACCCGCAACGCGGTCACCGCGCTGGTCGCCGGGGCGCTGGGCACGATCGTGCTCGGCGTGCCGGTCGTGCTCTGGGTCGCCGCCATCGTGAGCTTCATCGACTGGCCGGTGGGCAGCTGGGGGCACGTGGTGCTGTACGCGGCGGCCGTCGTGGTCTGCCCGGCGCTGGTCCTGCTGTTCATGCCGGTGCCCACCGGGCTGCAGCGCTCCCGGCTGCACGCGACGCTGGGCCTGGACCTGGGCGGTCACGGCACCGCCCCAGCCGGGCCGTGGGCCCTGCTGGCCGGGCACTGGCGGAATGCCTCGACCTGGCGGCAGCTCAGCTTCCACGCGCTGGCGGTCGTGACCGGAGTGCTGGGCGGCGGGCTGGTGGTGGCCTGCTGGCTGGCCGCCCCGCTGGCGGTGACGTACCTGTGCGGCGGGCAGCCGACGCCCGGCTCGGGAGCGGCCGCCGCCGCCGGGGCCGCGGCACTCGTGCTCGCGGCGCCCTGGCTGGCCCGGTGGATAAGCCAGGCGGACGCGGTCGCGGGCCGGGCGCTGCTGGGGCCCAGCCGCAGCGAGCAGCTGACGGCCCGGGTGGCCACGCTGTCCCGCAGCCGCGCCGACCTGGTCGCGGCGGCCGACGCCGAGCGCCGCCGGATCGAGCGGGACCTGCATGACGGCGCGCAGCAGCGGCTGGTGTCGCTGGCGATGAACCTGGGCCTGGCCCGGTCCCGGCTGGACGGCGCGACCGATCCCGCGGCCCGGGCGATCGAGCAGGCGCACGACGAGGCGGTGCAGGCGCTGACCGAGCTGCGCGAGTTCATCCGCGGCCTGCACCCGGCGGTACTCAGCGACCGGGGCCTGGACGCGGCGCTGTCCGGGCTGGCCGCCCGGTCGCCGCTGCCGGTCCGGCTGCGGGTGAGCGTGCCGCGCCGGGCATCCCCCAGCATCGAGGCGGTGGCCTACTTCATCGTGTCCGAGGCGCTGACCAACGTCGCCCGGCACGCGCAGGCCACTGAGGCGTCGGTCACCGCCACCCGGGCCGCCGACCGGCTGCAGATCACGGTGACCGACAACGGCCGCGGCGGCGCGGTGGTCGGCGGCGGCGAGGGCACCGGGCTGGCCGGGCTGGCCCAGCGGGCCGCGGCGGTAGACGGGACACTGATCATCGACAGCCCGCCGGGCGGGCCGACCGTTATCGGGGTGGAGCTGCCATGCGAATCGTGATCGCCGAGGACTCGGTGCTGCTGCGCGACGGGCTGACCCGGCTGCTCACCGAGAGCGGTTTCGAGGTCGTCGCCGCGGTGCCGGACGCCGAGCAGCTGCTCACCGCCGTGGCCAAGCAGCAGCCGGACCTGGCGGTGATCGACGTGCGGATGCCGCCGACCCACACCGACGAGGGGATCCGCGCCGCGCTGGTGATCCGCCGCCAGTTCCCGGACGTGGCGCTGCTGGTCCTGTCGCAGTACGTCGAGGAGAGCTACGCCACCGACCTGCTGTCCGCCGCGACCAGCTCGGTCGGCTACCTGCTCAAGGACCGGGTCGCGCAGACCGGCGACTTCGTCGACGCGGTGCGCCGGGTGGCCGCGGGCGGCACCGCGCTGGACCCGGAGGTGGTGGCCCAGCTGCTGGTCCGGCGCACCGACGACCCGGTCGGGCGGCTGACGCCGCGGGAGGGGCACGTGCTGCAGCTGATGGCCGAGGGCAAGTCCAACAACGGCATCGTCGCGGAGCTGAAAGTCAGCCCGAGCGCGGTGGAGAAGTACGTGACCAACATCTTCGCCAAGCTGGACCTGCCGCCGACCGGCACCGATCACCGCCGGGTCCTGGCCGTGCTGAAGTATCTCGGCACCGACGCCGGCTAGCCGGCGCGGCCCGGCCGCTCGGGGCGAGGCTCCTGCGGCGAACTGAACAAGAACGCACAGATTCCGCAGCCTTCGCGAGTGCGTTCTCGTCGCCGGCTGAGCGGATTAGTTGCCTCTTGATTGACAGCGGGATGATCATGGCCGCAGAATGCTGGCCACCAGCTTGCCCCCATCGTCCCTGTTGACCTGCTTATGTACGCGCTGCCCGGCCACGCCCAGCCCGTGACCTGACGCGGCGCTCGATCCGCGCTGCCGCCCGGCCGCAGGGCCGTGCGCAGCGCTCCCGCCTGCCGACCCTCCGCCCGCGCCGTCCCCGCGCCACCGCCTCGCGCACTACTGCCCCGCGCACCATCGCCCGGCCCGCCGGGCAGACAGGAGTTCGTCGTTGACCAGATCGATCTGGCTGGCTATCGCCGCGGCGGGCGCCGCCGTTGTCGCGCTCGCCGCCCCGGCGACCGCCGCGACCGCCGGCCCGGCCGGCAGCAGCTCGCCCGCCGCGACCGCTACCGCCGCTGCTCGTCCCGCGGCCAGCGCCCGGAACGTCAGCCTGGCCGCCACGCCGCCGATGGGCTGGAACAGCTTCAACGCCTACGCCTGTGACAACGGGGCGCAGAACATGGAGGCCGTGGCCAGGTTCATCCACGACTCCGGCCTGGAGCGCGACGGCTACAGCTACGTCAACGCCGACGGCTGCTACGACGACCTGGAGGGCCTGGGCAGCCCGAACACCTTCGGGGTCACCGCGCCGGTGCCGCAGGACCCCGAGACCTGCGGCGCGATCAACGGCCGCCTGCCCGGCGGCCAGCTGTTCGCCAGTTCCTACTCCTTCCCGCCGAGCCGCCCCTGTGCCAACGACGGCTTCCGCCTGGTCGGCAACCGCATCCACGCTCTCGGCCTGAAATTCGGCCTGTACCTGGACGCCTCCAACAACTGGAACTGCGAGGAGATCCCCGGCAGCTACGGCTTCGACACGACCGACGCCGCCACTCTCGCCGCTGACGGCGTGGACTACGTGAAGCTGGACTGGGGCTGCGGCGACGACACGGTCCCGCCGGCGAGCAACGCGCCGGCCGGCTACACCGGCATCGACGCCGCGCCGGGCAACCAGGGATTCGGCGGGCCGACCTTCTCCACCAACCCGGCCTACGCCGGCTCGCAGGAGGCCACCCAGACCGAGATGTACACCGCGGCCGCCCAGGCGATCCGCGCCGCGGGCCGCCCGATCGTGGTCAGCGTGGCCGGCGGCGGGACCGTGAACTCCCAGGACTGGGGGTTCGGCGTCGGCCAGCTCGTCCGCCCGACGGGCGACGCGAACGCCAGCTTCACCACCACCGGGAAGCATGCGGCGGGCAGCGTCACCGGGATCATCAACGCCGACGCGCAGACCTACGACGCGCTCACCGGGCCCGGCCACTGGGTCGACCCGGACGGCATGGAGATCGGCAACGGGTCGCTGACCCTGGCCGAGGACCAGTCGGAGATGTCGATGTTCTCCGAGATGGCCGACCCGCTGCTGATGGCGACCAACCTTTGCCCGGCCAAGTGCGGCCCGGACACCACGCCCGCCACGGCGGCGCAGCTCGCGCAGGATGTCTCGGTCTTCGGCAACCGCCGGGTCATCGCCGTCGACCAGGACCGCCTCGGCTCGCCGGCGCACATCGTCGGGACCTTCGACGGCACGCACCTCATCATGACCAAGCCGCTGGCGGGCGGCGACGTGGCCGTGACGCTGTTCAACGAGAGCACGACCGACGCGGCGACGATGAGCACCACGGCCGCGGCCGCCGGGCTGCCCAGTGCCTCCGCCTACCGGCTGCAGGACCTGTGGTCGGGCCAGTCGAGCACCTCCGCCGACGGCACGATCAGCGCCACCGTGCCGCCCACCGGCACGGTGATGTTCCGGATCAGCGCGGCCGGCCACGCCGGCGGTGCCGCGCCCGCAGCTTCCGGGCATGCCGCCGCGGCCGGCGCCCGCGCCGTCACCCGCCCGCAGGCCGGCTCCCCCGCGACGTCCGCGGTCCCGGCCAGCCTGACCGGGGTGTCGTGCCCGACGGCGGCCCGCTGCACGACGGTGAGCAACTTCGGCGCCGCAGTGACGTTCCGCCCGGCCGGCGGGCCGGCCGCTGCGGCCGGGATCGACCCCGGTCACTCGCTGGTGTCGGTCTCCTGCCCGCCCGGTGGTACCCGGTGCACCGCCCTGGACAGTGCCGGGACCGAGCTGACCTTCGATGCCAGCCACCCGGCCGCCGGGGTGACCCGGCGGGCGGCGGTCGACGCGGGTAACCAGCCCACGGCACTGAGCTGCGTATCCGCGACTCAGTGCACGGCCGTGGATGGCAAGGGCAACGAGGTCACGTTCAGCCCGCTGACCGGCCGGGTCAGCGCGGCGGGCGTGACCGCCGTCGACCCGTTCACCTACCTCGGCACCGTCTCCTGCGCGTCGGCCACCCAGTGCACGGCCGGGGGCGGCGGGGGTAACAACGGCGACACCGAGGTGACGTTCAACCCGGTCACCGGCGCCGTCGGGCCGGCCGGGGTGACGGCGCTGGACTCCGCCACGGTGAACGGCGTGTCCTCGGTGTCGTGCCCGTCGGCCGGCCAGTGCACGATGGTCGACGGCACCGGCAACGAGCTGACGTTCGACCCCGTCACCCTCACGCCGAACGCCGCCGGGCTGGCGCCCCTGGAGGGCGCTGACGTGGCCGGCGGACTGGGCGTCATGACCTCGGTGTCGTGCTCGTCGGCCCGTCAGTGCACGGCCGTCGACGACAGCGGCAACGAGGTGACCTTCGACCCGGCCACCGGCGCCGTCAGCACCGCGGGCGTCACGCTGGTCGACCACGCGGGCGGCCTGCAGTCGGTCAGCTGCCCGGCCGCCGGGCAGTGCACCGCGGTGGACCTCACCGGGCACCAGGTGACCTTCAGCCCGGCCACCGGCGCGGTCAGCGGCTCAGCAGTCCTGCACCAGGCGGCGCGCCGGTAGCCCCCGGGCCGTGCCTACCGGGCCGCCGGGCCCGCGTCAGCCGCGCTGCCAGCGCGGCGGGCTCGGGCCCGGCGGCTTTATCCCGAACGGAACCTGCTGGTCAGCCGGCTCAGCCGGCCGGCCTGGCACCGGGTGACCGGGCGCTGCTTACTGCAGGATGTCCTGCCGCAGGTGCCGCCGGCGGGCCAGGACTACCGCGCCCAGCAGCTCGGCGCGGCTGTCGAGCTGGCCGGCGACGACCCGGACCCGGGCGACGATGGCGGGCGGGGCGAACTGGCGCAGCGACTCACTGATGCCCTCGATGACCGGGGCGCTGGCACTGCCCAGCAGGCCGTCCAGGACGATGCCGTCGGGGGCCAGGTAGACGCAGAGGTCGGCCAGCGACCGGCCCAGGGTGCGGCCGAGGTCGCGCAGCAGGCGGCACACGCCGGCGTCGCCGGCGGCGGCCAGCGACAGCACATCCGCCATCGACATGGCGGCCGGGTGCACCGAGTGGATCCGGTCGATGAGCCGGATCGCGTTCAGGGTCGTCATCAGGCAGCCGCGGCCGCCGCAGCGGCACAGCGCGCCGTCGTCCTCGGTGTGCAGGTGGGCGAGCTCGCCGGCCAGGCCGCCGGCGCCGCGGTGCAGCCGCCGGTCCAGGACCAGGCCGGCGCCGATGCCCTGAGCGATCTTGACGTAAATGAAGCTCGGCATCCCGGTGGCCGCGCCGAACGCGCCCTCGCCGAGGGCGCCGAGGTTGGCGTCGTTCTCGCCCCAGGCGGGTATCCCGAGCTGCTGGCCGGCCTCCTCGGGCAGCCGGGCCGGGAGCCAGGGCGGCCGGAACGCCGCGTCCCCGGCGCTGTCTGGCGGGCTGCCCGGCACCGCCACGGCCATCGGCAGCCCGATGACGGCGCAGCTCAGGTCGGCGCGGGCGCGTCCCGCCGCGGCCAGCGCCTGGTCCAGCAGCGCGACGGCCTGGCCGGCCGAGGCAAACCGGCCGTCCTCGTCATGCGCACGGGCGGGCACGACGGCGTGCAGGGCCCCGTCAAAGCCCGCGACGGCGGCCTGCAGCGTCTCGTGGGTCAGGGCCAGCACCGCGACCAGCCCGGCGGGCGGGGCCAGGGTCAGCAGCCGCGGCGGCCGGCCGGTGCGCGCGCCTGCTCCCCCGGCGGCCCGCCGGGCGGCCGCGTCCCGCTCGAGGATCAGGCCGTGGCGCTGCAGCCGGGCGACAGCGTCGGCGATGGTGCTGCGCGGCAGCCCGGACAGCTGCGCGAGCTGACCGCGGCCCAGCTCGCCGTGCTGGCTGAGCACGGCCAGCAGCTGCCGGTCACTGGGGCGAAGCGCGAGCAGGTCGGCCATGGCGGCACTGTACCGACTTATGCCGGATTCCGGTTGAAGATCTTGGGCTATTGACCTTTCAGGACCTCAGGCATCCAATGATCGGTGGCGCCCTCCCGGAAGCGGGCCATGTTTTACCGGAATCCGTCAGAACTACGAAACGGGCCAGGCGGAGCGGGCATTGATCACGGTGATCGGCGAGGCCTTCATGGACCTCGTCCCCACAGCCGATGAGGCGATGGTGCAGGCGGTGCCCGCCGGGCGCGCGCTGCGGATCGCGGTCGCGGCGGCCCGGCTGGGCTACCCGGTCGCGCTGATGGCCCGGCTGTCGCGGGACCGGTTCGGCCAGCTGCTGCGCCGGCACGCCGGGCAGCACGGCGTCGACCTGAGCGCGGCGCCGGACGCCGACGAGCCGGCCACCCTGGCGGCGCCCGGGCCGGCTCACGGCCCGGCCCGGCACCTGTACTACGCGGGCACGGCGGACTGGCAGTGGACCGCGGCCGAGCTGGCCGCCCTGCCGGCCGCCAGCTCGGTGGTCTACCTGAGCACGCTGGCCTGCTGCCTGCCGCCGGCCGCCGGCCGGGTCCTGCGCCGGGTGGCCCGCCAGCAGTCCCGCGGGGCGCTGGCGGTCCTGGACGTGCGCGCGCACCCCGAGGTCATGCAGTCGCCGGGCCGGGGCCGGGTGCTGCTGGAGCGGCCGGCCCGGGCCGCCGACGTGATCCGGGCCAGCGCCGCCGACATCGGCTGGCTGTACCCGGGCCGCGCCGTCGAGGACGTGGCCCGGCAGTTCCTCCGGCTCGGCCCGCGCCTGGTCGTCATCAGCCGGGGCGCCGCCGGCCTGCTGGCCGTCCGCGGAGCCGGCTCGGTGCTGCACCGGCCGGCCTACCCGGCGCAGGTCACCGACCCCGCAGGCGCGGGCGACGCGGTCACCGCCGTGCTGCTGGGCCGGCTGCATGCGCTCGGGCTGGCGGGCCGCCGGGTCGAGGACCTGGCTGGCCGGGAGCTCATGGGCCTGCTGGACCAGGCGGCGCTCGTAGCGGGCCTGACCTGCGAGCGGCCCGGCGCGGACGTCCCCACGGCGGTGGAGGCCCGGCTGGCGCTGCGCGCCCGGCCCCGGGCCGGCGACCAGGCGCTCGCCCGCTGACGGCCCGCGGCCGGCCGGGCCCGGCACCGGCGGCGCGGTCCCGGACGCCGGCGGGCGCCGTCAGCCAGAGATCCGTTTATGTCCTGTTAACAAAACCCGCTGGAACATTTTCGGTTCGTTAACGGCCGCGCCTTTACGTTCCTGCTAGCAGCCCCCGCAGCTGGAGGGAATGAGGCCGCCTTGGGTACCCGACCACATTCACGCCCGTCACCTACCAGGCCAGGACGTTTCCTGGCCCGCCTGCCTGTCATGTCGGTCGCCGGCGCGGCCGCCGTCCTGCTGGCGGCTACCGCCGCGGCCCCGGCCGGGGCCAGCGTCACGGTGGCCGGCCAGGCCCGGCCCGCCGCGGCGGCACCGGCCGCCGCCCGCTCCGGTGCCGCGCGCACCGGAGCCACCGCGCCGGGCATCGCCGGACGCGACGGCACGCCCGCGGACGTGCCGTACGCGCTGCCGGTGAAGCTCCCGTCCGGCACCAGTTCCCCGTCGGTCGCCGCCGACGCCCCCTACACCCCGGTCGTGCTGAGCCTCATCGCCCAGCTGGAGCCGGACCACCCGCCGACCGAGGCCGAGCTGGCCAACGCCAGCATCCTGTTCCACGGCGGCACGAACACCACCTGCAACAACGTCGGCCCGACGGCCGCGCCGACCGGCACGACGCCGAGCATCATGCCGCCGTGCTGGACCGACGCGCAGGGCGTCAACACCTTCGCCGGCCCGAACGCGGAGATGACGACCGGGCCCACGACGCTGATGAACCTGGCCTCGTCCTTCGACCGGAACCTGGCCAACGTGTGGGGGCAGACCGAGGGCACCGAGAGCCGTGAGCTCATGGTGACCGGCCTGTTCGGCCCGCAGACCGACATCGACCGGCTGCCCAACTGGGGCCGCAACCTGACCACCACCGGCGAGGACCCCTACCTCAGCGGCCAGTCGGTAGCGGCGCAGATCAACGGCATCCAGGGCGCCGGCACGCTGTCCCAGATGAAGCACTTCGCGGTCTACAACGGGCAGAACCAGAACACCAGCACGCAGATCTCCGACCAGGCCCTGCACCAGATCTACCTGACCCCGTACGAGGCGGGATTCGTCAACGGCCGGGCCGCCGCGACCATGTGCTCGTACCAGATCTGGCAGGACACCGCGACGACGCTGCCGTCCACCGTGCCCGCGCTGAGCAGCACCGAGCCGCTCAGCCCGTACGCGGCAGCGGGGCAGAACCCGCAGACCTGGCCGCTGAATGAGTCGCACTTCTCCTGCGAGCAGCCGCTCACGCTGACCTACGCGCTGCGGGACCTGTGGGGCTCGGACGCGATGGTCGGCTCGGATTACCCCGCGACGCACTCCACCGCGGCCATCGAGCAGGGCGAGGACCAGGAGCAGCCGACCGCCACCGGCTACTTCAGCGACAGCAACAGCCTGTCCACCACCTCCGGCGGCGGCTTCGGCGGCCCGCCGTCCGCGTTCGACGCCACCGGCGACACCTGCGCGGACGCCTCGGGTAACGCCGAGTCGTGCGCCACGCCCGGTGCCGTGCACGTGGCCGGCGTTCCGGGCACCGGCTGCCCGGCCACCGGCTGCACGCTGGTCCAGGCCGTGGAGAACGGCTCGGTCCCGCTGTCGGTGTTCAACCAGGCCCTGGCCACCATGCTCTACCAGGAGCAGCGGTTCGGGATGCTGGGCTGCGACCAGACGCCCGCTGCCGCCAGCTGCACCAATCCCGGCGGGATCAAGGGCGACCGCACCGGCACCGCGCCGCTGCCGGCCGGCCCGGCCCGCGCTGCCACCCCGGCAGCCGACCTCGGCACCAAGAGCGGCGATGAGGCCGTGGTGGAAAAGGAATCCGAGGAAGGCGCCGTGCTGCTGAAGAACGACAGCAGCGCGCTGCCGCTCACCAGCAGCGACCTGCACGGCGGGATCCTGGTCACCGGGCCGGGCGCCGAGTACACCATCGCCGACCCGACCGGTGAGGCCTCGGTGGGCTACGCCGACCGCGACGCGATCAGCCCGCTGGAGCAGCTCAAGCAGTTCAGCGGCGATCCGGGTGCCTTCAGCTACGTGCCGGCCAGCTCGCCGTCCGGCGAGCCGGTGCCGTCCTCAGCGCTGTCGGACTCGACTTCGTCGGTAACCGGGCACCTGGACCGCACCACCGGGCCGGGCTCCCCGTCCACCGACTCGTCGCTCAACTTCACCACCGCCTCCGGCCAGGGGCAGCTCGCGGCCGGCGACTACACCTGGACGGGGGACGTGTATGTGCCGACGACCGACAGCTACACCTTCCGGTTCCAGTTCTCTTCCGGCGTGCCCGCCTCCGGCGTCACCTTCAGCCTGGACGGCGCGGCCCAGAAGCTGGGCGCGCCGGCCGACGTGTACGGCACCGGCGTGACCGGGGCGCACAGCGCGTCGATTCAGGGCACCCCGACCGACACCGGCTATACCGAGGCCGGGCTGACCAACGAGGCGACCTCCGCGGCCACGCTGACCGGCGGGACCTATCACCAGGTCACGATCACCTTCAGCAATGACACCGGCGGGCCGGCCAGTTTCCGGTTCGCCTACTCACGCGCCAGCGGCGACATCGCCGACGCGGCGGCCGCGGCCAGGGGCAAGAAGCTGGCCGTGGTGTTCCTCAACGACAACGGCGCCACCACCACCATCCCCAACCCGTACGGCACGACGCCCGCGACGATCTCGGCGCCCGAGCAGCTGTCCGCGGCCAGCACCCAGCTGGTCGAGGCGGTCGCCGCGGCCAACCCGAACACGGTGGTGGTGCTCAACACCACCAACCCGGTGCTGATGCCGTGGATCGGCAGCGTCAGGTCGGTGCTGGAAATGTGGTTCTCCGGTGAGGAGGGCGGCACGTCGACGGCGCGGCTGCTGCTGGGCCTGGCCAACCCGGGCGGGCACACCGACATCACCTGGCCGGCGAACGCCACCGACACGCTCTGGGGCTACAACGAGACCGCTCCCCTCTACCCCGGCGACACGACCGGCCCGCATCTGGAGCGGCTGAACAACGGGCCGAACGGGACAACCGACGAGACCGAGGGCATCTACAACGGCTACCGGTTCTTCGACAAGGAGGGCATCACCCCGCTGTTCCCGTTCGGCTGGGGCCTGTCCTACGCCCGCTTCGCCTACTCCGGCCTGCACGTCAGCCGCACCAGCGACGGCGGGCTGAACGTCAGCGTCCGGGTCACCAACACCGGCCGGGACAGCGGCAGCGCGGTCCCGCAGGTCTACCTGGGCGCGCCGGGCAGCCAGCCGGCGGGCATCCAGTTCGCCGTCCGCCAGCTGTCCCAGTTCGGCCGGGTCACGCTGGCGCCGGGCCAGTCCGCGAACGTCACCATGACCGTGCCGCTGCGCCAGCTGCAGTACTGGTCAGCGGGCAAGCAGCAGTGGATCACGGCTGCGGGCAGCCGGACCGTCTACGCCGGCGACGCCGACGCGACGTCCAGCCTCCCGCTGCGCGCCACGGTCTCCATCCCGGCCACGGGCAGCATCAGCTGTGACAACGAGCAGCTCAGCGCCGCGATGGTGCAGGGCAACCTCACCGTGCCCAACGGCGCCTGGTGCGACCTGGTCGACACCTCGGTGGCCGGAAACCTGCTGGTCAGCGGGTCCGGCGTGCGGATCGCCGGGTCCACCATCGGCGGCAGCCTGGTGATCAGCAACGTCCGCGCCGCGGATGACCCGCTGAGCTCCGGCGCCAACGTCGTGTGCAACTCCACCATCAACGGCAACCTCGTCCTGCACGGCAGTTCCCGGTCCGCGCCGTGGAACCTCGGGCTGTGCGGCGGCAACACCGTCAAGGGCAGCGTCTCCTTCACGCAGAACGCATCCTCCGGCAACACCATCACCGGCAACACGATCGGCGGCAGCCTCACCTGCGCCGGCAGCGGCTCCGTCGCCGCGTCCGGCAACAAGGTGAAGGGCCGCACGGAAGGACAGTGCAGCACGTGATCGCAGCGCCGGCTCCTGATCGCCGGCGCGGCCGGGCCGCCGCGGGGGCTTGCCCCCCGCGGCGGCCGCGGGCCGTCTCCCGGCCTGGCCTGCCCGCCTCGCGGGCAGTCTCGCCTGGCCTGCGGGCGGTCTCGCCTGGCCTGCGGGCGGTCTCGCCTGGCCTGCGGGCGGTCTCGCCCGGCCCGCGGGCGTTCTCGCGGGGCGCCTCGCGCACGGCTCGGCTGGTAGCGGGCGGCGCGCTGGCGGCGCTGGCCGCTGCGGCGCTGGGCGGCTGCGGCTCGGGCGGGCCCGCTGCCGCGCCGTCACCGGGGAAAGTGTTCCTGACCCGGCAGACGGCCTCGCTGCCGCAGACCGAGCAGGCGGTGAGCGCCCTGTACCGGGCGCACCCGGGCATCAGCACGTTCTCCGTCCAGGACGTTCAGTACTCCGGGCAGTCGTGGAAGCCGATCCTGCGTGAGTGCGCCTCGGGTACCGGTGGCGCCGCGGCGGCCGGCGCGCAGTCGCAGGCCGCCGAGTCCGGGCAGCTGATCGCCTGCGCCCCGCTGATCTTCTTCCTCTACAGCTACGGGCAGCAGCACGCTGTGCCCGCCGCCGCGGCGGCGGCCGGGAATCTGTACTGGTACGCCGTCACTCACATCAGCGGCCCGGTGAGCGCCCGGACCAGCCTGAATGAGCTGCTGCGCAGCTGGAAGCTGCCCGTCCCGGCGCTGACTCCGGCCGAGGCGAGCAAGGCGGCGCAGGCCTCGGTCGTCGCCGCGGCCAGCGACGCGATCGTGGCCGCGAAGAGCGTGCACATCGTCATCACCGGGCACAAGCCCGGCAGCAGCGCGGTGGCCGAGCGGATCGTCGCCAACATCGGCACCGCCGCCGGCTCGGAGACCATCACGTCCGGGGCCGCGTCCGCGCGGATCCGGGTGACGCGTTCCACGGCCTACTTCGCCGGCAACCCGGCCGGCCTGACCACGTTCATCGGCCTGCCCCGGGCGGCCGCAAGCAAGGCCGGGTCGCGGTGGGTGGCCATCCGGAAGGGCGCCGCCGAGTACTCCGACCTCGCGGCCGAGGACACCATCGCCGCGCTGCCCGCCAGCATCCTGCCCGCCGCCTCCGATACCGCGCGCCTGCGGACGGCCACCATGTCCGGCCGCAAGGTCTACGTCCTGGACTGGCAGACCACGGCCAGCGGATCCGGCAGCCAGATCTCCGAGCGGCTCATCCTGACCGCCGGCAGTAAGCCGCTGCCGGTCAGCGAGACGACCACGGCGAACGGCAACAGCCAGACGGTGCAGCTCGGCAGCTGGGGCCGGTCCCTCACCGTCGCGGCGCCCGCCGCTGCCATCCCCTACGCCCGCGTGACGGGCTGACCAGCTGCTCCCGGCCCGGGCGGCCCGGGCCGGGGGCAGCCCTCCATCCCCGGCATGAGCCGCCTCGCAGGCGCCCGCGCGGCGCGCTCCGCCGGCGTTATGCCGGCCGCGGCCTGGCAAGCCGGGGCATCGCCGGTCCTCACCTCCATCAAGAAGGCGCTGGGCAAGGCGTGGAAGCGGCTGTGGAGCCTGATCTCGCACCTGACCACGGTCAAGGAGTGGTCGGTGAGCGGGCCATCCCCTGAGGGATCCCGGCCGCGCAGTGCTCCGCAAATGACAGCCGCCGTACGGTTCCGTACACTTCCGTACGGAAGCATGATATGCTCATGCTATGACCACGATCCGCGCAGACGAGGTCCGCATCCCGCGCCGGGCCCGCGAAGCGGTCGCCCGTCACGAACAGGTAGTCGTAGTCAACCGTGAGCGGCCGGCCTACGTCATCGTCCACCCAGACGACCGCGCTGTGAGCCCTCGGCCGTCCCGCCGCGGGAAGCCGCTACGCGAAGCCCTGGACATGCTGGCCAACGCAGCATCGCCCGATCCTGACTTTGTCGAGGATATGGAGGCCGTGCTCGGTGAAGTCGGGCCGTCCCCGGATGATCCATGGGCACCCTCCTAGACACGACCGTGTTCATCGAGCTCGAGCGCGCCATCCGCCGCGTGCCCGGTGCTGGCGCGATGAACGAGGTCGCCGAGCGCCTGATGGACCAGCTCGGACCCGCCGAAGAGGTGGGCATCGCTGCCATTACGGCGTCAGAACTCCTGCACGGAGTGCACCGGGCAACACCGGAGCACCGCGCCCGGCGAGAAGCATTCGTCGAAGGTGTGCTGGCTGCGTTCCCGCCGTTCCCATTCGACCTGATTACCGCACGCGCACATGCACGGCTCCGGGCAGCCCTGGCGTCATCAGGGACGGATGTAGGAGCCCACGACCGGCTTGTCGCGGCCACCGCTGTCACAGCCGGGTGGCGCGTCGGCACAGCTAATGCACGACACTTCACCCGGATCCCCGGGCTGGACGTCATGGTCATCACGTGGCGAGCTGGAGATTAGCCAGCATCAGTCGAGCGGCCGTGCGCTAGACCCCGTCGTCCGCCCGCGACTAGTCAAGACGGCCAGCTCCGCTCCTAGCAGCCCTTCGAGGACGACTGCTCGTGCGGGTCCGAGTAGGAGCAGCTATCCCGGAACAGGCCGCTGGCCTTCCTGAGCACGGCCCGGTCGCCGTTGTTGTTCCACACGTAGGCCCGGCGGCCCTGGAACACGCTGGAGCGGGTGTCGTGGCCTCGGCCGGTGTGCACCATCACCGACTTCTTCGACCGCAGGATGAAGGTCCCGAACGTGTAGACGTGGTGCGACGCGTCGCGCAAGGTCCACCCGGTCAGGTGCACGGGCTGGCCGCTGCGGTTGTACAGCTTCACCCACTCGGCGTTCAGGCTCTTGTTTGATCCGTGGTCAGACCCGGGTGAGTTGTAGAAGATCTCCTTGATCACGATCGCATGCCGCCGTGCTGCGGCAGGCGAGGCGTGCGCGCTGGCCGGGATAACGGCACCGAATACCAGGGCGGCGGAAGCTAACAGGGCGACGGGGACAGCTGCCAGGGATCGTCTCATGCGCTCATCATGCGTCGGCCGAGCCCTGCGATACAGGCAGACGCCAGGATAGGAGACTTGCTCAGCTGCGACGGCAGGCAGAGACATCAGCGGCGAGTGCCCGCGGCCATACTCAGGCCGAGCCGAGCAGGAGCGCGCTGGTGGGGACGCCCGTGCCTGCGGTGACGAGTACCGGGCCGTCGCCCGGAACCTGGTTGACCGAAGTCCCGCGGACCTGCCGGACACCCTCGGCGATGCCGTTCATGCCGTGAATGTAGGCCTCGCCGAGCTGGCCGCCGTGGGTGTTCAGCGGCAGCCTGCCGCCCACTTCGATGGCGCCGCCGGCGATGAACTGCCGGGCCTCGCCGCGCGGGCAGAAGCCCAGTTCCTCCAGCTGCAGCAGCACGTACGGCGTGAAGTGGTCATACAGCACCGCCGTCCGGACCTCGGCCGGGCCAACCCCAGCCTGACGCCACAGCTGCCGGGCCACCACGCCCATCTCGGGCAGGCCGAGCTCGTCGCGGTAGTAGCTGGTCATGACGTACTGGCCGGGGGCGCTGCCCTGCGCGGCGGCACGGATGACGGCGGGCGGCTGGCGCAGGTCACGGGCTCGCTCGGCACTGGTCACCACGACGGCGACGGCGCCGTCGCTTTCCTGGCAGCAGTCCAGCAGCCGCAGCGGCTCGGCGATCCAGCGCGACGCCTGGTGCTCGGCCAGGGTCACCGGCCGCTGGTAGAACCAGGCCGCCGGGTTGACCGCTGCGTGCCGGCGGTCGGCCACGGTGACGGTGCCGAAGTCCTCGCTGGTCGCGCCGTACTCGTGCATGTACCGGCGGGCGATCATCGCCACCGTGGCGGCCGGGGTGCCCAGGCCCATCGGGTAGTGCCAGCCGTTGTCGATGCCGCCGGAGGTGGGCGCGGCGACCGCGGCCCGGGACACCTGGCCGAAGCGGTGGCCGGACCGCTCGTTCAGCGCCCGGTAGCAGACGACGACCTCGGCGATGCCGGATGTCACGGCCATGGCCGCCTGCTGCACGGTGGCGCAGGCCGCGCCGCCGCCGTAGCCGACCTGGCTGAAAAACCGCAGCTCGCCGAGGCCCAGCTCGCGGGCCAGCGCGATCTCGGCGATCGCATCCATGGTGAACGTCACCAGGCCGTCCACGTCGGCCGGGCGCAGCCCGGCGTCAGCAAGGGCAGCCAGGGTGGCCTCGGCGGCGAGCCGCAGCTCGCTGCGGCCGGAGTCCTTGGAGAACTCGGTGGCCCCGATCCCGGCGATGGCCGCGGCGCCGGGCATCATGCGGCGCCGCCGGCGTAGCTGCCCGTAGCGTCGCGCGGCAGGCTGATCCGGACGGTCCCGGTGACGTGGTCGCCGAGCTGGCACCGCCCGGTGACCCGGATGACGTACTCGCCGGCGACCGGGTCTGTCCCGCTCCCGTCGCTGGCGGCCTGACCTGGCTCGTCCGCGGCTCGCTCGGCCTGGCCGGAGAAGGTGAGGGTGTCCCCGGCGTAGCAGGGCACGCCGAGCCGGATGGCCACCTGCCGGACCAGGGCCTGCGGCCCGGCCCAGTCGGTCACGTACCGCTGGACGAGGCCGGTGGTGGTGAGGATGTTCAGGAAGATGTCCCGGCTGCCGCGGGCGACGGCCTTGTCCCGGTCGTGGTGCACGTCCTGGAAGTCCCGGGTGGCGATCGCGGCGGAGATCACCAGCGTCGGGGTGACGTCGAGAACCAGCTCGGGCAGCACCGTCCCGCCGGCGATCACCGCTGCTGCTCCCGCCAGGCGGGCAGGGTCAGCTCGTCGTCGACCCGCGCGAAGCTGACCCGGACCGGCGCGCCGATGCGTACCTGCTGCGGGCCGGCGTCCAGCAGCTCCCCGACCATCCGGACGCCCTCGTCCAGCTCCACCAGCACGATCACGATGGGCAGCTGCCTGCCGGGGACCGGCGGGTGGTGGTGCACGACGTAGCTGTAGATCTCGCCGGTTCCGGCAGCGACGATGTACCCGGGCTGGTCGCGGCTGACGGGCTCGCCGCAGGCCGGGCACAAGGGGCCGGGCGGATGACGCAGCGCGCCGCACGCCCCGCAGCGCTGAATCCGCAGCTCGCCGGCGGCGGTCCCGGCCCAGAAGAACTCGGTGTCCCGCGAGACGACGGGCCGCAGCACCGCATCAGCCGGGCTGGCCGCTGCGGAATCCGCCGCGGGCCCCGCTTGATCCGGGGCGGCCGGCGGCCGGAACTTCAGGATCCGGAACATCATCGAGGCGACGGCCTCGGTGCCGGAGTACCAGGTGCTGCGGGTGGTCACGAACCAGCCCTCGCCCAGGCCGGTGCGCTTGGGCCCGGTCACGTCCTCCAGCACGGCGCGGACGGTGAGCAGCTCGCCGTGCCGCAGGTACCGGCAGTAGTCCTGCTCGCAGTTGGTGGCGACGACGGAGGTGAAGCCGGCTTCGTCCAGCACCGCCGACATGAGCTGGAGCGGGTCGTCGCCGGCAGCCGCCGCGGGCCGCAGGCCGTGCATCGTCCAGACCTGGAGCATCGCCGGCGGGGCGACGAGCTCGCCGTGCACCGAGGCGGCAGCGGCCGCGGCATCGGCGTAGACCGGGCAGGTATCGCCCAGCGCCTCAGTCCAGTTACTGATCATCGGCTGATTGACCGGGTCACGGGCCGTCCGGGGCTGGCTGGGCCCCGCGGCCCGGATCCGGTCGGCTGCCGCCCGGATGGCCGCTCCGCTGTCCGGGGCCACCTCATTCCTCATCGCGGTACCCGCGGCAGGCCCAGGCCGGCACTGGCGATCAGCTCGCGCTGGATCTCGTTCACCCCGCCGCCGAAGGTCAGCACCGTGTTCCGCCGGACCTGGACGTCCAGCCACCGGATGAGGTCCGCGGTGCCCGGGTCGGCGGGGTCGCCGTGCCGTCCGACGACCTCCTCCAGGACCTGGCCGAGGCACTGCAGCTGCTCGGAGGAGAACACCTTCGTGGCCGAGGCGTCGGCGATGTCGAGCGCGGGGGCGGCCGCGACCTGCCAGTTGAGCAGCTCATTGACCCGCAGGCAGCCGGCCGCTCGGGCCAGCGCCCGGCGGACGTCGGGCTGGCTGAGCAGCGGGGCGCCGCCGGGGGTAGTCCGGGCCCGGGCCCAGTCACGGACCCGGTCATGCAGGGCGGCAATCCGCCCGGCCGGGCCGAGCATGACCCGCTCGTGGTTGAGCTGCGTGGTGATCAGCCGCCAGCCCTGGTTCTCGGCGCCGACCCGCATCCGCTCCGGGACCCGCACGCCGGAGTAATAGGTGGCGTTGACGTGATGGGCGCCGTCGTGAGTGATGATCGGGGTCCAGGAGAAGCCGGGGTCGGCGGTGTCGACGATCAGGATCGAGATGCCGCGGTGCCGGGGCGCGTCCGGGTCGGTACGGCAGGCCAGCCAGATGTAGTCGGCGTCATGCGCGCCGGTGGTGAAGATCTTCTGGCCGTTGACCAGGTACTCCTCGCCGTCGCGGACCGCGCTGGTGCGCAGCGCGGCCAGGTCGGTGCCGGCCTCGGGCTCGGTGTAGCCGATCGCGAAGTGCACCTCGCCGGCCAGGATCCTCGGCAGGAAGAACGCGCGCTGCCAGGCACTGCCGTGCTCGGCCAGCGTCGGCCCGACGGTCTGCAGCGTGACCGCAGGCAGCGGCACGTCCGCCCGCGCCGCCTCGTCGGCGAAGATCTGCTGCTCGACCTGGCCGAGCCCGCGGCCGCCGTGCTCGGCCGGCCAGCCCACCCCGAGCCAGCCGTCGCGGCCCATCCGGCGGACGACCTCCCGGTATGCCGGGCCGTGCCGCTCGGTCAGCAGCACCGCGCGCTCGGCGCCGGACATCAGCGTCGCGAAGTAGGCGCGCAGCTGGCCGCGCAGCGCGCGCTGCTCGTCGGTGAGGTCGATGAACATGACGCCGCCTATCCCGCCGCCGGGCCGCAGGCGCTGACCGCGAGCCGGTCCAGCCGGTAGTCGGCACCGCCGGCGAACCGGGTCAGGTCCCGGACCAGCGAGGAGTAACGGTGCAAGGGGTAGCTCACGTCCATCCCGAGTCCGCCGTGCAGGTGATGGCACATCCGCAGCGC
The DNA here is from genome assembly GCA_036490755.1 of Streptosporangiaceae bacterium. GTDB lineage: Bacteria > Actinomycetota > Actinomycetes > Streptosporangiales > Streptosporangiaceae > DASUBV01. Next base: position 62,820 of record DASXDJ010000134.1, on the reverse strand, counting down.
GGCCGGCGCCTGCTCGGTCAGCCAGTGCGCCGCGACGTCGAGGTCGTAGCCGGCGTCCCGGCCTGCCGACAGCTGCCAGCAGGCCGCCGCCGCAGCCAGGTGCAGCGTCCGGGCCGCGATGTACACATCGGCGATGTGCTGGGCGGCGGCCTGGAACGTGGCGATCGGCCGGCCGAACTGCTCACGGGTGCGCAGGTGCGCCGTGGTCAGGGCCAGCGCCCCGGCCAGCGCGCCGTCGGCCAGCGCGCACGCCCCGGCCAGCGCGAGCTGGTACAGCCCGCCCAGCACGGCCCCGCTGGTCCCGCGGTCCGGCAGCTGCGCTCCGAGCACGTAGCTGACCGGCGCGTCCGCCAGCACGACCGTGCACTCCCGGCGCGCGGTGCCGGGCCCGGCGGTCAGGGTCACCCCGTGCGCCGCCGGGTCCACGATCACCACGCCGGTCCCGCCCGCGGCAAAGCTGGCCGGCACCAGCAGCCAGGCCGCCGCGGCGGCATCCGGCACGCCGAGCTTCACCCCCGAGACCGTGCCCGCGGCGCTTACCACCGTGGCCGGGACCGGCGGCATGGGGTCGCCGGGCTCGCGAACTCCTGCGGTCAGCACGGAGTCGCCCGCGGCCACGCCTGCCAGCAGCGCCCCCTGCACCGCGCGGTCACCCCAGCGGGTGACCGGCAGGACGCCGAGGGCCAGCGTGGCCAGCGCCGGCACGGCCGCCGCCCGGGCGCCGATCTCGGTCAGGACCGCCGTCGTCTCCAGCACGCCGAGCCCGTCCCCGCCCAGCCAGTCCGGCAGCGCGAGCGACAGCAGGCCGGCCTGGCCCAGCTCCTTCCAGGTAACCGCGTCGAACCCCGGCTCGCCGCCCGCGGGTTCCGCCGGGCCCGGCACAGTCGGCGCATCACGCGTCCCCTCCCCTGACTCTGCCTGCTGCCCGGCGTGCTCGTGCCGGGCCGCCTGCTCGCGCCGCTTCTCCCGGCCCGGCGTGCCTGCCGCGGGCGGCCGGCCGGTCGCGGCCGGGCGGCTGCCCGCGGTGCCCGGCGGCCCGAGGACGCTGGCCGCGACCCGGCCGATGGCCTGCTGGGTCTCGCCGGGCGTGAAGTCCACTCAGCGCACCTCCTCGCGGGGCAGCCCGCGCCCGCGCTCACCCGCGCTGGCCAGCTTCTTGCTGTTATCAGTCAGAAGCTCGCGCCGCTCCGGGCCGGCGGACCCGCGGTCAGGCTCACGCTCGCGCACCTGGGCGAGCGGGCCGGATCGCCTGGCCCAGTCCCGGATCGCCGCCGGCAGCGCGAGTTGCTCGTCGGTCGTGGCGATCGGCACCGGCCCTCCCTTCCCGTAGAATTAGAACACGTTATAGGTAAGAGCGGTGACAGGACTGCGGCCGGGCTGTAACAGCTGGCCGGGCGCCGTCGCTGTTATGGTGATCACCGGGGAGGGGACTGGTGCGTGACGCCAGGCCAGTGCAAGGGGAGGGTCGGATGACACCGCCGAGAACACGTACCATCAGCGCGCCCGCAGACGCGGAGCTCGGCTCAGCGGCGCAGCGGGACCGGCGCCGCCGGATCCTGGACGCCACGCTGGCCCTGGCCTCCAAGGGCGGCTACGACGCGGTCCAGATGCGGACGGTCGCCGATCAGGCGGACGTGGCACTCGGCACGCTGTACCGGTACTTTCCGTCCAAGATCCACCTCCTGGTGTCGGGGCTGGCCCGCGAGTTCGAGCGGGCTCAGGACCGGCTGGACCGCACGCCGATCCCGGGCGACTCGCCGTATGAGCGGATGCTGTACGTGCTGGGCCGGGTGACCCGGACGATGCAGCGCGAGCCGATGCTGACCGAGGCGATGACCCGGGCGTTCATGTTCGCCGACCCCAGCGCGGCCAACGAGGTCAACACCGTGGCCCGGCTGATGGAGCGGATGCTGACCAAGGCCATGCACGACGGCGAGCCGTCGGCCGACGACATGGCTATCGCGCGGGTGATCGGCGATGTATGGCTGTCGAACCTGGTTGCCTGGGTGACCCGGCGGGCCTCGGCCAACGACGTGAGCAACCACCTGGAACTGGCCGCGCGACTGCTGCTGCGCTAGCCGCCGGCGCCGTCAGGTCGCGCGCGTCGCGGCGATGATGTCGCCGGCGTACTGGCGCAGGTGATCGAGCTTGGCGGCGAGCGGCTCGGTGTCCGGGCCGGCCTGATACGGCCAGCGGAACCCGACGATCACGTCGGTCACGCCCTGCCTCGCCAGCCGGGCCACGCCCGCCGCCGAGTAGGCGTCCGGGGAGATCACGTGAACCTGGAATGGCCGGCCGGCGGTGCCCGCTTGCCGGCGGAACTCCGTCAGCCGGGCCAGCAGGCCCGCCAGCACCGCCGGGTCTCCCCCGCCGTGCATCCAGCCGTCCCCCGCCGTGGCGGCCCGGCGCAGCGCCGCGTCGGAGTGCCCGCCGATGAGCACCGGCACCGGCTCGGCCGGCACCGGCGCGATCTTCACTGGCGGGATGTCGTACGCCTCGCCATGGTGCGCGAAGTAGCCGCCGGCCGACAGCCCGCGGAGGATGACCAGCGCCTCGTCCAGCCGGCGGCCGCGGCCGGCCCAGGGCACGCCCAGCACCTCGTAGTCCTCCCGCCACGGGCTGGACCCGACGCCCAGCACTAGCCGGCCACCGGTCAGCACCGCGGTGGAGGTGACCTGCTTGGCGACCAGCACCGGGTGCCGGACGGGAAGCTTGATCACGAACGTGACGAACTTCAGCCGGCTGGTGACCGCGCCGAGCGCCGGGATGAGCGAGAACGGCTCCAGGAACGGCTTGTCCTCCAGGAACTCCCGGCTGCCGTCGGGGGTGAACGGGTACCGGCTGCCGGACTCGCGCGGATAGCAGATGCTGTCCGGGATGACCATGGAGTCGAAGCCCGCCGCCTCGGCCGCGCGGGCCAGCGGCAGGTAGTACGCGGGATCGGTCATGGACTCGGCGTAGGAGAAGCGCACGGGACCTCTCTCGCTCCGGATCCGCTACCGCGCCGGGTCGCGCGCCACGGGCCTCGCGGTCCGGGCCGGGGAGCGGCCCGCTGCACGAAAATCTAGAACAAGTTCTTGTTCAGCGTCAATCAGCTGGCCAAGCTGAGCCCATGGACGCTGAGCACGCTGACCACGAGCACGCCGGCGCCGCTGGCACCGGCCTGGTCGCCCTCGAGGAGATCCGCCGGGTGAAATACCGCTACCTGCGCTGCGTGGACCTCAAGCTGTGGGACGAGCTAGCCGGGGTATTCACCGCCGGCGCCACCGCTGACTACGGCACGCCCGCGCTCGGCACCCCGATCCGGCTAGCGGGCCGGGCCGCGATCGTGGAGTTCCTGCGCGGCCGCCTCGGCCCGGGGATCATCACCGTGCACGCCGCCGGCCAGCCGGAGATCGACATCGACGGCGACACCGCGACCGGGACGTGGCGGTTCGAGGACACCGTGATCGCGACCGAGCACAACGTGGTGATCACCGGGTCGGCGTTCTACGAGGACCGGTACGCGCGCGGCGCCGGCGGCCGGTGGCAGATCGCGCACACGGGCTACGTCCGGGTCTATGAGGCGATGATGTCCCTAGCCGACCTGCCCAGTTTCCGGCTGACCGCTAACCGGTGGGCAGCGCCGCCCGGCCCGCCCGCCGGGCCCGCCGCGGACGGCGCCGCTCGTTGACTCCATATTAGAACTCGTTCTAGTCTTAGGCGTGATCACCCAGTCGTTCGCCGACGCGGTGACCGAGGCCGAGAAGATCATCGCCGGCGCCCCGCACGTCCGGTCGGAGCGCGACCTGGCCGAGGGCTATGAGTACCTGGCGGGCAGCATCCAGGCCTCGCTGCACCTGGCCCGCGCCTACCAGCGGGACTTCCCGTACTTCGTCCAGTCCACCGGGCCCTACACCAAGCTCGGCCTGGACAACCCCGACACCCTCTACTTCCACGCCTGCCTGCGCGATGACGCCGAGTACGTGGTCACCGGGCGGCGCGGCTCCACCACCGACCTGAGCTTCCAGGTGCTGGACGGCGACTACTCCCCCGTCGCCGTGCCGGGCAGCCTGACCGCGTTCGATGACCGGGACCTGGACATCAGCCCGGACGGCCGCTTCGAGGTCCGGTTCGGCCCGCCGCGGCCGGGCGGCGGGCCCCGGGCCGGCGGGCCCGGTTACGTCACCCTCGGCCCGGGCGCCGCGATGCTGGTAGTCCGCGAGGTCTACAGCGACTGGGAGGCCGAGCAGCGCGGCGTCATCGCCATTCACCGCGCTGACCGGGCGGGCCAGGCGGCGCCGCCCCCGGACCTGGACACCATGCAGAAGCGCTACCGGGTGGCGGGCAAGCTCCTGCTGTCGCGGCTGCGCACCTTCCTGGCCTTCCCGCAGTGGTTCTACCTGAGCCTGCCGGCGAACACGATGACCGAGCCGCGGCCCACGCCGGGCGGGCTGGCCACCCAGTTCTCCTCAGCCGGGCATTTCGATCTCGCACCGGGCCAGGCGATGATCGTGACGGTGCCGGCCGCCGGCCCCGCCGTGGCCCCGTACCAGGGCATCCAGCTGGGCAGCATGTGGTACGTCTCGCTGGACTACGCCGGGCACCAGACCAGCCTGACCGCCGACCAGGCTCGCGCTGACCCGGACGGCCGGCTGCGCTTCGTGATCAGCGATCGCGACCCTGGCGTGGCCAACTGGCTGGAGTGCACCGGGCACGGCCGCGGTTACGTGCAGATCCGCTGGCAGCGGCTGGCCCGGCCGCTGGGGCCGGCGGACGGGCCGCAGGTCGAGGTCGTGCCGGCCGTCCGGCTGCCCGCCGTGCTGCCGTATTACCGGCAGGCCCGGATCACGCCCCGCCAGTACGCGCAGCGGATCGCCGCCCGGCAGGCGGCGGTGGCCGCGCGGATGCTGGGCTGAGGGAGGCACCATGCCCGACGGCACGACGCAGCCGGGCCCGGCCGGGCTGCTGCAGGACAAGGTCGTGGTTGTCGCCGGGACCGGGCCGGGCCTGGGCCGGGCGATCGCGCTGCGCAGCGCGATGGCCGGCGCGGACGTCGTGCTGGCCGCCCGCACCGCGTCCCGGCTGGCCGACATCGCGAAGGAGGTCGCCGCGCTGGGCCGGCGCGCCGCGGCGATCCCGGCCGACGTCACCGACGATGCCGCGGCGGCGAGCCTGGCCGAGGCCGCGACCGGGGCGTTCGGCCGGGTGGACGCCCTGGTCTACAACGCGCTGGCCATGCCGCCGATCGCCCGCCTGGCCGCGGTCGACCTGGCCGCGGTCCGCGCCGGGCTGGACGACAACGCGGTGGCCGCGCTGCGGCTGACCCGGCTGCTGACGCCCGCGCTGGCCGCGACGGGCGGCTCGGTGGTGATGATCAATTCCATGGTGGTGCGCTACTCCCAGCCCGCGTTCGGGCCGTACAAGATGGCCAAGGCGGCCATGCTCGCGCTGGCCCAGACGCTGGCCGCCGAGCTGGGCCCGGACGGGATCCGGGTCAACTCGGTCGCCCCCGGCCACATCTGGGGCCCGTCGCTGCGCTGGTACTACGGCTACCTGGGCCAGCGCCGCGGGGTGAGCGCGGAGCAGATCTACGACGAGACGGCGGCGGGCCTGGACCTGCGGCGGCTGCCCGAGCCCGACGAGATCGCCGACGCGGTGGTGTTCCTGGCCTCCCCGCTGGCCCGGGCCGTCACCGGCCAGTGCCTGGACGTCAACTGCGGCGACTACCACCACTGAGCCCGGTGAGCTGGATTCCGGTGAGCAGCGAGCGGACCACCGTCGGCACCGTCGCCGGCCTGCACGCCTCAGCCGCCCGGCTGACCGGCCTGGCCGACTTCGGACCCGGCGAGGCGCCCGGTGACCCGCACGCCGACGGCTACGCCGAGGGCCTGGCCGTGCTGCTGGACTCCTACGCCAGCGACGCTGACCTGACCCCGGCCGGCCGCAAGCAGGCCCGGCTGCTGCTGCGCGGCGCGCTGGCCGCCCGGCTGCTGAGCCAGGCCGCCTGGCACCGTTACCCCGCGCATGCCGCAGTTGCCATCGAGGCGCCGGTATTCGTGACCGGGCTGCCCCGGACCGGGACCACGGCGCTGCACCGGATGCTCACCGCCGACCCGGCCCACCAGGGACTGCAGCTGTGGCTGGCCGAGGCGCCGCAGCCGCGCCCGCCTGCTGGCACCTGGGCCGGCCATCCGGTGTTCCGCCATGTCCAGGCCGGCTGCGAGCGCCACCACGCCGCGCACCCGGAGTTCGCGGGCGTGCACTACCTCGCCGCCGATCAGGTCGAGGAGTGCTGGCAGCTGCTGCGCCAGTCGATGCGGTCGGTGTCGTTTGAGTGCCTGGCGCACCTGCCGGCCTACTCGCGCTGGCTGCGCGGCCAGGACTGGACCGCGGCCTACCGGCGGCACCGCCGCAACCTGCAGCTGATCGGGCTGCCCGATGCCGGGCGGCGGTGGATCCTGAAGAACCCGAGCCACCTGTTCGCGCTGGAGGAACTGCTGGCCGTCTATCCCGGCGCGCTGATCATCCAGACCCACCGCGCGCCGCGGGCCGCGATTGCCTCGGTCTGCAGCCTCGCCGCGCAGGCCACCGCGGGCTGGTCGGACCGGTTCTCCGGCGCGGTCATCGGCCGCGACCAGCTGGAGCTGTGGGCGCTGGGCCTGGAGCGGTTCACCGCCGCCCGGGCCCGGCACGACCCGGCGCGGTTCCACGACGTGGACTACGACCAGTTCGCGGCCGATCCGGTCGCGGTGGCCGAGTCGGTCTACGCCCGGTTCGGGATCCCGCTGAGCGGCGCGGCCGCCGACGCCATGCGCGCCCGGCCCGAGCGCGGCGGCCGGGGCGGGCCCGGCGCCGCGCACCGGTACCGGCTGGCCGACTTCGGCCTGACCGGCGAGGAGGTCGACGAGCGCTTCGCCGCTATCCCGCGCCCTCATCGCGGCTAGCCGTTGTCCGGTATTCGGCTCGCCGAAACCTGGCAGGCGACCGATCTGACCATTTTCATGTCCGTCTGATAGAGGGACAAGATCCTCGATTTACGGATAATTAATTGTTAGCGTGCGCCTGACCTATTCCGGATAGCCGGAGGCTGCACGTGAAGCGAGTTTTAGCCCTGTTTCTCCTTCTGGTCACCTGCGCCGGGGCAGCCGCCCTGGCCTAAACCTCAGCGAATGCCGCCACGCGCCCGTCCGGCCGCGCGGCTGCAGTCAGGGCCGGCGGGCCAACAAGATCGTCCTGGCTTCTGGCGCGGTCCGGTCCTTCGCGTCCTGCCGCTACCCGCGGCTGATCCGTCCCGGGCAGGCCCGCGCGCAGGCCCGGCGGGCCGTGGCCCCCACCACGAACGGCTGGCTGCAGGCCTCCTGGTGGAACGCCCCGACGTGGCTGACCTCGCTGTCGGTCCGGTATGCCCTGCCCACGGCACCGACGGTGAGCGGCGCCACCGACTTACCTGTTCTCCTCGTTCGAGGACGCCGCCGGTGATTCCATCATCCAGCCCGTCACCGGCTACGGCTCGACCGCGGCCAGCGGCACGCCGAGCACCGGGGCCATCGGCGGGAACTTCATGTGGATGGACTCCTACTACGTCTGGGCGCCAACAACGTGGCGGCCGGCTACCTGTACCGGGAAACTCCCGGCGACACGATCGCGGGCGCGATGACCGCGAGCAGCTGCAGCTCCTCCGGCGGCGGCTGCACCTGGGCCATCAAGACAACCGACACCAATAACGGCAATGTCTCCAGCATCAGCGTCGTGAGCTCGCCGGCTTATGTCAGCGCCCAGGGCGGCGTGCTGGAGTCCTGCGGGGCCTCGGGCTGCAACATGCTGTTCGCCAACCACCACGGCGTCTTCCGGAGCATCGCCATCGACACCCACAGCGCGGCCCCGGCTACCCCGGCCTTCCAGCACGAGGTCTTCGACCAGGAATGCAGCATGTCCATGAGTATCAGCGCCACAGCGCCGACATCCTGTGGACGCCCTGACCCGGCCGGCAGCTCCGGGACATCGCCGGAGCGGCTAGCGCCCCGCCCCGGCCCGGCCGCTGACCGTGACCTGGTCAGCCCCGGCCGGGGCGGCCGGCCCGGCCAGCGCGAAACGCCGCTCGCAGCAGCGCCGCAGCCGGGGGTCGAGCGCGCCCCGGATCTGCGGCCAGTCGGCGCGCAGCAGGTCCGGGTTGAGGAACCGCATCATGTCGTTGCGCTGGCCCTGGGTCAGCACGATGCCGTACATGCTGCGCCGGGTGCTGTCGTCGGTCACGTCGAACTCGCGCATGCCCGGCCAGGACAGGTGCCGCGGCAGCACGACGACCCCCCTGGCCGGCCCGCGCAGCTCCTCGAGCCGGTCGGGCAGCCGGGCGGCACGGCCGAGCCGGCCCGAGAGCAGTTCAGCTAGAGACATGCGACCGATTATCACCGACCCCGGACCGGTCTCGCGGCGTGACTCGCCTGTTGCTCCGCGTAATGATGCGGCCGCTGCCCCGGCTCTGCCTCGTTTTGGATGGGATGTCCGCGGACCGTCCGCGCGAGCCTGCGCGCGTTGTGCTTGCGCAGCAGCGCTAGGCTCGGGGCATGTCCGGCGCTGCGGCACGATCGCGTTGGCGGTTCGTGATTACCCCCAGGTGGCTCGCCTGGCATGCGTTCACGGCCGTGGCCGTGCTGGGCATGCTGTGGCTGGGCAAGTGGCAGTGGGACCGTGCCGTGGACGGGAATGCGCTGAGCTGGGCCTATACCTTTGAGTGGCCGGTCTTCTCCGCGTTCGGCCTGGTCTTCTGGGCGAAGACCATCTGGGACGAGGCCCGGCCGACGGCGCCCGCGGACGCGGACGCGGGGCTGGCTGCTGACCCGGCGGCCGGGCTGCCGCTGACCGCGCTGCGCCGGGCGGGCAGGCCGGCCGCGGACGCAGCCGGCGAGGATGACGATGACCCCGAGCTCGACGAGTACAACGCCTACCTGGCCCAGCTGAGCAAGCAGGGCCGGGAGCAGGTCCGGCGGCCGGGGCCGGGCTAGGCACCCGGCCCGGCTGGCGAGCACCGCCGGCCGCCCGGACCGCCGGCGCCGGCCCGCCCGGGCGGGCTCACGTTCGCAGAAGGAGGTCCTGGTGCGTGCAGACACGCTCCTGCTAGTGGTGCGCGCTTACCGGGTCATGGCCTACGTGACCGGCGTGGTGCTGATGGTGCTGGTCTTTGTCGGCATCCCGCTGCAGCTGTGGGCCAGTAACCTGTTCTTGGTCCGCTACGTCGGCACCGCGCACGGGTTCCTGTACATCGTGTACGTCCTGGTCGCCTTCGCGATGACCCGCGCGGTCCGGATGCCGGTTGCCAGCCCGCGCACGGTGATCGTGCTGCTGGCCGGCACCATCCCGATCCTGACCTTCGTGGTCGAGCGCTGGGTGAGCCGCAGCTACATCGAGCCGGCGCTGGCCGCCGCCGGAGTGTCCCCGCGTGAGCACCCAGTACTTCGCTGAGCAGCCCTCGGCCGCGTCCCGGCCGGGGCTGGTGCACGTCGTGCTGCCCGACCTGCACCTGGCCCTGGCCACCGACGCCGGGGTGTTCTCGCCGGGCCGCCTGGACCCGGGCACCCGGCTGCTGCTGGAGACCGCGCCGCCGCCCCCGCCGGCCGGCAACCTGCTCGACCTGGGCTGCGGCTACGGCCCGCTGGCGCTGACCCTGGCCAGCCGGGCGCCGGGTGCCGCCGTGTGGGCCACCGACGTGAACCGCCGGGCCCTGGACCTGTGCCGCCGCAATGCGGCGGCCGCCGGCCTGCAGCAGGTCCGCTGCCTGCCGCCCGGCGACCCGGCCCTGCCCGCCAGCTTCGAGCTGATCTGGTCCAACCCGCCGATCCGGATCGGCAAGGCGGCCCTGCACGAGCTGCTCGCCTCCTGGCTGGCCCGGCTGGCGCCCGGCGGCGCCGCCTACCTGGTGGTGCAGCGCAACCTGGGCTCGGACTCCCTGCAGCGCTGGCTGGCGGGCGAGGGCTGGGCGGCTGACCGGGTGGCGGCCCGTGCCGGGTACCGGGTGCTGCGGGTCCGCCAGGCGGCCGCGGCGGATGAGTCCCGCGATGACCAGTAACGGGAAGCCCGGGGCGAGCGCCCCGGCCGGGCCGCGCCAGCTGGGCGCCACCGAGGTGAAGCGGCTCAACCGGTCCTGGCGGCGGCAGACTCAGGGCCGGCTCGGCCTGCTCCTGGAGTCGGTCGGGCAGCCGTTCAACGTGGGCTCGATCATCCGGACGGCGGCCGCGCTCGGCGTCGACCAGCTGTGGCTGTGCGGGGACAGCGCCTCGCCCGACCACCCCTCGGCCCGCAAGACGGCCCTGGGCACCGGGCGCTACCTGCCGTGGGCGGAACTGCCCGACGCGGCGGCCGGGGTGGCGGCGGCCCGCGCGGCCGGGCTGGCCGTCGTGGCGGTGGAGCTGGCCAGCGGCGCCGTGCCGCTGCACGAGGCGCCGCTGGACGGCGATGTCTGCCTGGCCCTGGGCAACGAGGACCGGGGCTGCTCGGCCGGGCTGCTGGCGGCCGCCGACGCGGTGGCCTATATCCCGCAGGCCGGCCGGGTGGGCTCGCTGAACGTGGCCGCCGCGGCGGCCATCGCGCTGGCCGAGGCCCGGCGCCGGGAATGGTCCGGCCAGCCGCCGGCCAGTCCCGGGGCCGGCCCGGCGGGCCAGCACGAGGCGGACCCGGCCGGGCCGGCATACTGAGGCCGTGCCTGGCCTCGCCCCGCCGACGGGCTTCCTGGATCATCCGCGGCCGCTCGCCTTCGCCCACCGCGGCGGCGCGGGCCACTTCCCGGAGAACTCCTGGCGTGCGTTCCAGCACGCCGTCGAGCTCGGCTACGCCTACCTGGAGACCGACGCGCACGCCACGGCCGACGGGGTGGTGGTGGCCTTCCATGACAAGCGCCTGGACCGGGTGACCGACGCCGCCGGGGCCATCGCCCGGCTGCCCTGGGCGCAGGTGGCCGCGGCCCGGATCGACGGCGCCGAGCCCATCCCGCTGCTGGCCGACCTGATCGGCGCCTGGCCCGACGTGCGCTTCAACATCGACATCAAGGACGACCCGGCGGTCGCGCCGGTCGCCGAGGTGGTCCGCCGGACGGCGGCCTGGGACCGGGTCTGCCTGGTCTCCTTTTCCGGGCGGCGGCTGGCCGCGGTCCGGCGGCTGCTGGACCGGCCGGTCTGCACGGCCACCTCCCCCGCCGAGATCGCGATGCTCCGCTACGGCACCGGGCACTCGGGGCAGGCCGAGCGGTTCGCCCGGCTCGGGACCGGCTGCGCCCAGGTGCCGGCCGGGCTGGTCACGCCCCGGTTCCTGCGCCGCGCCCACGCCGCCGGCCTGCAGGTGCACGCCTGGACAGTCAACGAGGCGGCAGAGATGGCGCGACTGCTGGACCTCGGCGCAGACGGCATTATGACCGACAATACGGTCACGTTGCGTGAGGTCCTGCAGAGCCGGGGCGGCTGGCACCCGCGGCCAGGGGCGCTGCCGGGGCGAAAATCACCAGGCACGTGAGCCCCGGGGCTGCGAACCCTTGTGCGGCAGGCAGATCGGAAGCAGATCGGGCCCCCTGCGGGGGTTGGAACCCGGGCCGGACGGGAATCTTGTTCGCGTACTCACCGTTGTTAGGTAGGACGGCTGAGCGCCTGAGAGGCAGTGGAACTTATGGCCGAACGCGCACTTCGGGGCACCCGTCTCGGAGCAACGAGCTACGAGAACGACCGTAACACCGACCTGGCCCCGCGTCAGGAGGTCGCTTTCGACTGCCCGAAGGGCCACCGGTTCACGGTGCCCTTCTCGGCGGAAGCCGAGTTGCCCGCAAACTGGGAGTGCCGGGTCTGCGGCGCCACCGCTGTCACTGTGGCCGGGGATCTGCCCGCCCCGAAGAAGGGCAAGCCGCCGCGCAGCCACTGGGACATGCTCATGGAGCGGCGGACGATCGCCGACCTGGAGGAAGTGCTGGCCGAGCGGCTCGCGGTGATCCGCGGCGAGCGCGGCGAGCAGCCCGGTCGCTCGCATCAGTCCCGCCAGCGCAAGAGCGCGTAGCACCCGCCACCCTCAGCACCAGCTGCGATCAGCGCCCGGCCCCGCCGGGCGCTGTTCTGCGTCGCAGGCCCCACTGGGTTACCCGCCACAGCGCCTCGGCCACGATCGCCCGGCTCATCTTGCTCGCGCCCAGCGTGCGCTCGGTGAAGGTGATCGGCACCTCCCGCACCGCCAGCCCGGCGCTGATCGTGCGCAGCGTCAGGTCAATCTGGAAGCAGTAGCCCTGCGACTCCACCTGGTCCAGGTCGATCGCCCGCAGCGCGCCCGCCCGGTAGGCCCGGAACCCGCCAGTCGCGTCGTGCACGTCAATGCCGAGCATCAGCCGGGCGTAGGTGTTCCCGCCCCGCGACAGCAGCTGGCGGGACCGGGGCCAGTTGACCACCACGCCGCCGGGCACCCAGCGCGATCCGATGACCAGGTCGGCGTCCTCCAGCGCGGCCAGCATCCGGGGCAGGTCGGCCGGGTCATGCGACCCGTCGGCGTCCATCTCCACCAGCGTCCCGTAGCCGCGCTCCAGCGCCCAGCCGAACCCGGCGATGTAGGCGGCGCCCAGGCCGGCCTTGCCCGCCCGGTGCAGCACCCGGATGTGGTCGTCAGCGGAAGCCAGCTTGTCGGCCAGTTCCCCGGTCCCGTCCGGGCTGGCGTCATCCACCACCAGGATGTCCGCGGCCGGCACCGCGGCGCGGACCCGGCCGATGATGGTCTCCAGGTTGGCCAGCTCGTTGTAGGTCGGGACGATGACCGCCAGCCGCCCGGCCGGGCGGCTGGCAGCGGCGTCGCCGCCGGCTGCGTCGGGGCTCATGATGGCTGCCTCAGCCGCCGGACGTCACGGCGGGCAGCAGGAAAGTGCGCACGCGTGGTCAACGACCAGGCCGGCCGCGCCGGTTCCCCGGTGGCCAGGTTCATGAACTCGCCATACCCCCGCTTTACATGACAGTGCCAGCTCCCCGCGGCGCGGGCGGGCCTCGCGGCCGGCCCGGCGCCAGACAGGAAGAGGGCCCGGGACACCCTTCGGACCGGGGTCACGTCCCGCAGGTAGCGGGATCGCGCTCCGTTGTCTACTGGGTACCCGGGCCCCTCCTGGGTCCAACCCCCGTCCAGCCGGGGCCTGAGCGGTTGCCCCCGGCCGGCTGGCCCGGTGCTGGACTGGGCAGAAACTTACCGTCGATCGCGCCGATGTCAACCTGTCCTACCAGGAACGATGCAGTTATCAGCGGCAGCATGACGGGCCTGTTGGGTGTTGTCCGCCAGCGATACGATTGAGGCTCCCGTAGCGTTGTGAGGGCAGCATGACAGGGTTGTCATGGGCGACCAGTACCAACCTTTCTGAGGCAGGCGTCCCTAAGCTGTGCTGTGCCCGGAAGCTATGCCGGGGCCCGGCTTTGCGCTGAGTCCTGACCCAACGGCGGCGCTACGCATCCGCAGCGCGCGGAAAACCATTCCGGCTGGAGGACGCAGAATGACAGAAAACCCGGAGTCGCAGGTCTCCGAGTCCCAGATCGCGGTGCACTGGCGGGAGGAAGAGTACTACCAGCCACCCGCGGCGTTCACCGCCCAGGCCAACGCCAACGACCAGGCGATCTTCGACCGGTTCTCCGAGGACAAGTTCCCGGAGTGCTTCCGCGAGTACGCCGATCTGCTGACCTGGGATGAGCCCTGGCACACGACCCTGGATTCATCGAACCCGCCATTCTGGAACTGGTTCGTCGGCGGCAAGCTGAATGCCAGCTACAACTGCGTGGACCGGCACGCCGCGGCCAATCCCGATAAGGATGCGATCATCTGGGTGGCCGAGCCGGAAGCCGATGAGATGGTCCACATCAGTTACGGTGAGTTGCTGCGCCGTGTCAATGAGTTTGCGGCACTGCTGCGCGACTTCGCCGGCCTGAAGACCGGGGACCGGGTCACGCTGCACATGCCGATGGTCCCCGAGCTGCCCATTACGATGCTGGCCTGCGCACGGCTGGGCGTCATTCACTCCCAGGTGTTCGGCGGCTTCAGCGGGAATGCGTGCGGCACCCGGATCGCCGACTCCGGCAGCCGCGTCCTGATCACCATGGACGGCTATTTCCGCAGCGGTGACCTGGTCGATCACAAGGTCAAGGCCGATGAGGCGGTGGCCGAGGCAGCCCGCCAGGACCAGGACGTCGACAAGGTGCTGGTCTGGCGGCGGCACGCCGGGCAGTACGCCTCGCAGACGCCGATGACCGAGGGCCGCGACTTCTTCGTCGACGAGGTGCTCGGCGACTTCGCCGGGCAGGAGGTCGCCCCGGTGTCGCTGCCGGCCGACGCGCCGCTGTTCCTCATGTACACCAGCGGCACGACCGGCCGCCCCAAGGGTGCCCAGCACTCCACCGGCGGCTACCTGTCCTACGTGGCCGGGACCTCCAAGTATTACCAGGACATCCACCCCGACGACATGTACTGGTGCATGGCCGACATCGGCTGGATTACCGGCCACTCCTACATCGTCTACGGGCCGCTGGCCCTGGGCACCACGACGGTGATCTACGAGGGCACGCCCAACTACCCCGACCCGGGCCGGCCATGGCGGATCGCCGAGAAGCTCGGCGTGAACATCTTCCACACCTCCCCGACCGCGATCCGGATGCTGCGCAAGGTCGGCCCGGACGAGCCGGCCAAGTACAACTACCACTTCAAGCACATGACGACGGTGGGCGAGCCGATCGAGCCCGAGGTCTGGCGCTGGTACTACTCGACGGTCGGCAAGGGCGAGGCGGCGATCGTCGACACCTGGTGGCAGACCGAGACCGGCGGCTTCCTGGGCAGCACCCTGCCCGGCCTGCAGCCGATGAAGCCCGGCAGCTGCGGCCCGACCGCGCTGGGCATCTACGGCGTCATCTACGACGAGGACCGCAACGAGGTCCCGGCCGGCAGCGGCAACGCCGGCAACATCTGCATCCGCTACCCGTGGCCGGGCATCATGCAGACGATCTGGGGCCAGCCCGACCGGTTCATCGATGTGTACTACCGCAAGTACAACGCCGACCCGGACAGCAAGGACTACCACGACTGGCCCTACTTCGCCGGCGACGGCGCCCTGCAGGCCGCCGACGGCTACTACCGGATCCTGGGTCGCGTCGACGACGTCATCAACGTCGCCGGGCACCGGCTGGGCACTAAGGAGCTGGAGTCGGCCTCACTGACCGTCGAGGAGGTCGCCGAGGCGGCCGCCGTCCCGGTGGTCGACGACATCCGCGGCCGCGCGGTGGAGATGTACATCGCGCTCAAGCCGGGCGTCCCCGCCGAGGGCATGGACGCCAAGGTGACCAAGGCGATCGAGGTCGAGATCGGCAAGATCGCCCGGCCGAAGAACGTGTGGATCGTCCCGGACATGCCCAAGACCCGGTCCGGGAAGATCATGCGCCGGGTGATCGCCGCGGTGTCCAACTTCACCGACATCGGCGACGTCACCACCCTGGCCAACCCGGAGGTGGTGGACGGCATCCGGCACCAGGTGCAGAGCGCCAAGGTGGCCAAGGGGGACGTGCCCCGCGAGCTCAGTGAGACCGAGCAGGCCGAGATCAAGGCGTTCGGCTCCGAGTAGCCGCCGTCGCCGGGCCCCGGCAGCCTGCCGGCGCTCCTCCGTCCCCGAGAACCCCGGGCCCGCCAGCCATGCTGGCGGGCCCGGGCTTGCTCCCGCCGCCCGGCCCCGGCTCCCGGGCCGGGCGGCGCTGATCAGTAACCTGCGCTAGGCGCCGGGCGCCTGGCCGAAGGCGGCCCGCAGCTGATCCTGCTGCTGCACCGACAGGTCGGAGCGGATCAGCTCCATGGCCCGGCCCTGGAACGCCATGACCACATTGTCGATCGCCGCGTCGGCGCTGAGCAGGACCAGCGCTGAGGTCCCCGGGGCCATGTCCCCCCGCACCGAGTCGAGCAGGGTGCTGTCGATGACGGGGTGCCGGAACTTGCTCACCAGGCTGGCGACCCTGGTGCCCTCGTCGGTGACATGCTCGTGCGCCAGGGGTGCGGCTGCATAGTGCGGCCAGCGCAGGACGGTGACATCGACGACGTTGATCAGGTCCTGCGAATCCAGTTCCTTGAGCCGCAGGACAGCGTCATCGGCCCCCTCGGTGCCCCTGAACCGCCATGCCGTCGTTGCCATTGGTCCCGCTCCTTCCCGGGCGGGCAGCGCCAGCGCCCCCGCGGGACGCGCACGCTCGCCTCGCGCCATGGTAGGCAGCCTCGCGAGGCCTCCCGGATCATCCCTGCGGGGTGAGGCTGCGCCGCGCGCAGGGCGGCCGAAACCGGGGCACAGGCCGTATTTCTCCGCTCTTGCCGGGACTGCCGCAGCCGTTACCGGCGGGAATGGCGCGGGCGGAACTTGACCCACAGCAGGAGGCCGGCGGCCACCAGCAGCAGCCACGGGGAGAACAGGACGTGCACGGCAAAGCTGAGGACGGCCAGCGCCACGATGGCGGCGATGACGACGGCGATGAAGGCGAGCATGGTGATCGGTCTCCGTTCCGGAGGCACTGGTTGTGCCGGTGTCTCCAGACTGCCGCCTGCGATGGCCGGTGACGATCGGGAACGACCCTGGCCTGACCCTGAGATGAGCCCGGCGGCATCAGGGTCAGTCACAGCACGGTGGCCAGCCACGCCGCGGCGATACGGCCACGTTCCGGCCGGCGGCCCGGACTCCGTGCCGGGCACCGATCCGCGATTCTCCGTGGTCAGCACGGATGTGCCCGGGCAGCAGGCTGATGAAGGCTCTCCCCCAGCGGGATCACCCGCGAGGATGCGAGGGAGAGTCAGATGAGCGGAATCGATCAGGCGAGGCTGGAGCAGTTCGCCGGGCAGGCCGTGGGCGACATGGGGGCAGCGATCTCCGGGCTGCTGGTCCACCTCGGTGACCAGCTCGGGCTGTACAAGGCGATGGCGGGCGCCGGGCCTGTCACCCCGGAGGCGCTGGCGGCCCGGACGGCGACCGCGCCGCGGTACGTCCGCGAGTGGCTGAGCAACCAGGCGGCCGGCGGCTACGTGACCTACCGGCCGCAGGACGGCACGTTCGAGCTGCCCGCCGAGCACGCTGCGGTGCTCGCCGATGAGGACAGCCCGGTGTTCCTGGCCGGAGCCTACGAGGGCATCGCGTCCTGCTACTCGGACTACCCGCGTTTCCTGGACGCGTTCCGCACCGGCGGCGGGGTGGGCTGGGAGCAGCACGACGAGCGGCTGTTCTCCGGTGTCCGGCGGCTGTTCCGCCCGAGCTACGCGGCGTACCTGACCTCGGCGTGGATCCCGGCCCTCGACGAGGCCGAGGGGAAGCTCAGGGACGGCGCGAGCGTGGCCGATGTCGGCTGCGGGCTGGGCGCCTCGACGATCATCATGGCCGAGGCCTACCCCCGGTCCACGTTCGCCGGATTCGACTACCACGAGCCCTCGATCGAGGCCGCCCGCAAGTCGGCCGCCGACTCCTCGGTGGATCACCGGGTCCGGTTCGAGACCGCGGCTGCCGCGGATTTCCCCGGCACCGGGTTCGACCTGATCTGCCTGTTCGACTGCCTGCACGACATGGGCGACCCCGTCGGCGGCGCCCGCCATATCCGGCAGGCGCTGGCCGGCGACGGGACACTGATGCTGGCCGAGCCCTACGCCGGCGACGCGCTGGAGGACAACCTCAACCCGGTCGGCCGGACGTTCTACGGCCTGTCCACGGTGGTCTGCACCCCGGCGTCGCTGGCCCAGCCAGTCGGCCTCGGCCTCGGCGCCCAGGCCGGGCAGGCCCGGCTGACCGAGGTGCTGACCGAGGCCGGGTTCTCCCGGGTGCGCCGGGTGGCCGAGACGCCGTTCCACCTGATCCTCGAAGCCCGCCCGTAGGAGATGGCCGTGACCAGGCAGATCATCCAGACTGCCGGCGCGCCCGCCGCGCCTGCCTACAGCCAGGCGGTCCGCGGCGGCGGGCTGGTGTTCGTCTCCGGACAGGGGCCGTTCGACCCGGTCAGCGGGGAGGTCGTCGGATCCTCCATCCAGGAGCAGACCCGGCAGTGCCTGGCCAACGTCCAGGCCATCCTGGACGCCGCCGGCACCACCCTGGGCAAGGTGCTCAGCGCCACGTTCATCCTCGCCGACGAGAACGACTTCGCCGGGCTGAACGAGGAGTGGGCCCGGTGGTTCCCGGACCAGCCGCCAGCCCGGCAGGGCGCGCAGCTCCCGGTCCGGCCCGGCGGCATGCGGGTATCGGTCGCCGTGATCGCCGCGGCCTGAGCGCTCAGCCCGGGGCCATCACCGTGGCGCCCATCGCCGCCAGCTCGTCCTCGCCGCGTGCCCGCCCCGGGCCGCCGGCGAGGACGAGCGTGCGCGCCCACTGGTACCGGCAGCCGGCTGCCTCCAGCCGTGCCGCCGCGGCGAGCATCCCGGCCGGGTCACCGGCGGCGAGGGCAGCCGAGCGGTCCACGACAGCCAGCGCGACCGGGTTGCCGCCGGCGCACCGCCGGGCCCGGCTGACCCGGCCGGCGGCGTCCGGGTCGCCGGCGAGCGTCGCGGCCTCGGCCCAGGCCGCCGCGTACCAGGGCCGCCAGAGCCCGCTGTACCAGTCCCGGAAGTCCTCGGGCGGCGTGGCGAGCAGGGTCACTGCTTCCTGCGCGCGGCCGGCGTGCAGCAGCACCAGCGCGTCGAAGAACTCGCCGTGATGGATCTCCGATATCGGCCGGCCGGGAGTGATCAGCGCGTTCACCACCGCGAGCCACCCGGCCCGGCCGGCGTCATCACCGCGCAGGCCGCACACGGCCGCGGCCGCGTAGGGTCCCCGGTTCAGGTCGCCGGCCCGGGGCCGGCCGGCCCGCTCCCAGCCGTCGCGGAACCGCTCGCCGAACGCGGCCGTCTCCTCCCAGTCGCCGGCCAGCGCCGTCACGACCAGCAGCCGGCTCGTGGCCAGGTGGCCCGCCTCCCGGTAAAAGGGCAGGTCGCGAACATTCTCGGCGAGCTGACGAGCCGCTGCCAGATCACCCGCGGCGAGCACCGTGTCGGCCGCCATCTGGTAGGCGTCGAACAACTCGAGCCCGCAGTCCAGCGGCCGGTGCCGCAGGGGCGCCAGGAGCTGCGTCCGGCGCAGCGCGCTGGTCACCGCGGCGGGCAGGTTTCCGGCGGCCAGCTCGATCCCGTTCTGCAGGTCCAGGGCCGCGCTCTCGCCCAGCGGGTCGCCTGCCCGGCGGGCCAGCGCGATGCCGCGCTCGGCCAGCTCGGCGGTGACGGGGTCCAGGTCGACCCGGCCGAAAGCCTCGGCGATGAGAACCCGGGCCTGCGCGGCCGGATCGGCGCCGGCCAGTGCGGACGCCTCGGCGATCAGCCCGGCCGCCGTGCCCGGCGGGATGGCCTCCGGTATCAGGCCGCGAGCACGGCCGACCAGCTCCGCGGCCTGGGCCAGCTGATAGGCCGCACGCGGCCGGTCACCGGCCCGCAGCGCCACGGCGGCGCAGGCCCGGTGCAGCCGCATCATGTCCCCGCCGAAGTGCCGCAGTCCCGCCGCCGCGGCCGCGTGGCGCAGCGCCGCTGCCGCCTCGCCATCGCCGTCGGCCAGCGCGGCGGCCTGCTCGAAGCGCCGCTGGGCCTCGCCGGTCAGGCCGCGGGCAAAGCACAGCGCGGCCAGCCGGATCGCCAGCCGGTATCCGGCAGCTCGCTGGCCCGGCGCGGCCGCCGCCCGGTCCAGCGCGGCGCGCAGCTCGCCAGCCACCCGGTCGAAGTCCGCCCGCCCGTCGGCTGAGCGAGAGACCTGCGACTCGTCCAGGGCGTCGGCCCGGGCCTGGCACCAGCGCAGGTGCCGGGCCTGCGCCTCGGCCAGCTCGCCGGCCTCCGCCAGGCGCTCAGCGCCGTACTGCCGGATCGTCTCCAGGGCGCGGTACCGGGTGCTGTCCGGGCCAGCCACGGCGGTCAGCAGGCTATGCTCGGCCAGCCCCGCGAGCCCGGCGGCCGTCTGCGCGGCAGTGGCGGCCGCCGCCGTGCTCCCGGCCGGCGTCCAGCCGGCCAGCAGCGCCGCGGCGGCCGCCGCGGTGAACGGAGCGGCGAAGACGCTTACCCGGCGCAGGATGGCCCGCTCGGTCTCGGTCAGCAGGGCGTAGCTCCAGTCCAGCGCGGAGCGCAGCGAGCGGTGCCGGTCATCGAGTCGCCGCCCGCCCGCGAGCAGCCCGAGCTGGTCATCGAGGCCGGCCTCCAGGCCGTCCAGGCCCAGGGCGGGCAGCCGGGCGGCGGCCAGCTCGATGGCCAGGGCCACCCCGTCCATGCTGCGGCAGATCTCCGCGAGCCGGGGCCGGTCCGCCTCCTCAGCCGTTCCGCCGGCCGCGGCGGCCCGGTCGAGGAACAGCTCCATGGCGTCGCCGCTGTCGCCGCGCAGCATCAGGCCGGGTACCAGGAACACCCGCTCGTGCGGGACAAGCAGCCGGGCCCGGCTGGTTGCGAGCACGGTCACGCCCGGGCAGCCGGCCAGGACCCGCTCGGCCAGCACGACCACGCCGTCCACCAGGTGCTCGCAGTTGTCCAGCACCAGCAGCGTCTCCCGGTCCGCGAGCCAGCCCAGCACCGTCTCCTCCGCCGACCGGCCGGGCTGCTCGCCCAGGCCCAGCGCCGCGGCCAGCGCCGCCGCCACCATCGACTCCTCGGTGACCGGGACCAGGTCGGCGTACCAGACGCCGTCGGTGAAGCGGCCGGCCAGCTCCGCCGCCACCGCCAGCGCCAGCCGGGTCTTGCCGATGCCGCCCGGACCGACGGCCGTGACCAGCCGGTGCCCGGCCAGCGCCGTGGCGAGACCGGCCCGCTCAGCGGCCCGCCCGACGAACGGGGTCAGCGGCGCCGGCAGCGGCGCGGCCCGCTGCTGCGGGCGGGGCGGCGCGGTGCCGCCGGCGACGGCCGCGGCCAGGCCCGCCAGCGCACGCCGGTCACCCGCGCCGAGCTTGCGCAGCAGCGAGGAGACGTGGCTTTCTACCGTCCGCACCGAGATGACCAGCCGCCCGGCGATCTCGGCGTTCGTCAGGTGCTCAGCGATGCCGGCCAGCACCTCCGCCTCCCGGGCGGAGACACCCGCCGCAGTCGGCCCCGGCTGGTTGTCCACGTGCACATTGTCACCCGGCCCGGACAAGACCGATAATTCAGCGGGCCGGGCCGGGCCGGGCCGCGCCGTCGTCAGAACGCCGTGGCGAGCCACGCCGCGGCAGCGGCGGCCACGATGAGGGCCACGTTCAGCCCGGTGACCCTGGCCTCGCCGCGCGACAGGTGCAGGCCCGTGGCCAGTACCTGCAGGACTGCGAACCCGATCGCCGCCGCGATCGCCAGGGCCGGGACGATCCCCGTCGCCGGCGGCAGGATCAGCCCGGCCGCGCCGAGGATCTCCGCGCCGCCGATCAGCCGGACCGCCGGCATCGGGACGGTGTCGACCCACCCCATCATCGGCGCGAGCTGCTCCTTGCTCTGCGCGACCTTCTTGCCGCCGGCGTAGAGGTAGAACAGGCCCAGCAGCCCGGCAACGATCCAGTACGCGACGACCACGGTGAAGCCCTTCATGGTTACGAGTTGTTAGCTGCACCATCATGAGTCACTATCGAAGGACCTGCAAAAGGCACACCGGTGTGCCTGACCGAGCCTCGGGGACGTGATGTCGAGGTACGAGAAGACCTGCCTGATCCGGGGCGACGGCGGCCGCGCCATCCGCGGCATTCTCGACCGCATCGGCGGCAAGTGGTCCCTGCTCGTCGTCGCGACCCTGCACGGCGAGCGGATGCGATTCAGCGCGCTGCAGCAGCGCATCCCCGGCATCTCGCAGCGGATGCTGACCCTGACCCTGCGCCACCTGGAGCGGGACGGGCTCGTCGGGCGCACGGTCCACGCCGAGGTGCCGCCGCGGGTGGAGTACGAGCTCACGGCGACGGGCCGCACGCTGATCGAGCCCGCCGTGACGCTCGCCGAGTGGGCGATCGAGCACAACCCCGGTATCGAGGCCAGCCAGCAGGCCTACGACTCTCGCACCGACTGACCTAGCGACTAGCTGGCCAGCGCCCGCTCAACCAGAGCCCGGTAATCGTCAACCACACCCGGCAACGGTCGCAGGTAAACGATGGTCCCGTCGCCTGCTGGCCCGAGATCAATGACCTGACAAACTGCGGCGGCGTCTTCGTCACCCGCCACCACCAGGGGCACCCGGCGTGATCTGGGCGGGGTCTCGGGCTTCATCCAGAAACGTCCACAAGTAACCGGTGTGGTCCTCGTCATTAAGGTCAGCGGCGATATCGACGCGGTACATGTCAGCCCTCCTCTCGCCAGACATCACTCTTAGCGTACTGAGAACGAGGCCCGGCAGGCCCAACGCGGCCAGCAGCGCGCGCTGGTCAATCCGGCCGATTGACATGGCTCCAAGCTAGTAGTCGCCACTGTCATCCCCGCCATTCAGAAGACGAACGGTCAGGCTTCCGGGGGCGGGGCGACGATCGTGCCGGTGGCCGAGACGACTGTGACGGGCTCGTCCAGGACGCGGGCCGCGGACGCGCCGCGGCCGGGCTCGGCGCGGCAGACGACGCGGGCCTCGAACGCCATGCCGCGGCTGCGGGTGCCCAGCCGGGTCACCGTCGCGGTCACCTCGACCACGTCGCCGGCCAGCAGCGGCGCGCGGAACTGGACGTCGGAGTAGGAGGCGAACAGGCCCTCATCGCCGTCGCAGCGGATCGAGGCCTCGGTGGCCACGTCGCCGAACAGGCCGAGCACGTACGCGCCGTCGACCAGGTTGCCGCCGTAGTGGGCGTGGCTGTAGGGCACGTACCGGCGGTGAGTGACGGTCAGGCCCAGCCGCGGGTCGGCGGCCGGCGTTCCGGCGGTCACGCGCTGGCCTCGGCCAGTGCGGCGGCCGGCGCGGGAGCCAGGCTGTAGGCCAGGTAGCTGGCCACCTCGCCGGGCGTGGTGGCCTTGCCGAACACCTTGTCCACGCCCAGGCTGGGCGCGCTGGCCGGGTCGTAGCGCGGGCCGCCGACCACCAGCAGCGGCCGGCCCGGGCCGGCCGCGTCGAAGGCGGCCGACATCTGCTGCACGTTCTGGATGTGCGCATCCCGCTGGGTGACGACCTGGCTGACCAGGACGGCGTCCGCGCCCTCGGCCTTCGACCGGTCCACCAGCTTGTCCACCTCAACCTGGGAGCCGAGGTTGACTACGCGGATCTCCCGGTAGTACTCCAGGCCCTTCTCCCCCGCGTGCCCCTTGACGTTGAGGATCGCGTCGATGCCAACCGTGTGCGCGTCGGTGCCGATGCAGGCACCCACGACGACGAGCTTGCGGCCCAGGCCCGAGCGGATCCGCAGGTTGACCTCGGCCGGGGACAGCAGCGGGAACTCGCGCTCGGCCACCACCACCTGCGACAGGTCAACCAGGTGGCCGACCCGGCCGTAGACGATGAAGAAGGTGAAGTCCGGGCCCATGCCCTTGGCGTGCACGGCCATGGCGGGCTCCAGGCCCATCTTGGCCGCCAGCTGCAGAGCGGCGCCCTCGGCCCGGGCCTTCTCGGTGGCAGTGCCGAAGGGAACGGGCAGGGTGAACGACACCTGGACCCGGCCATCGCCGGTGGTGTCGCCGTAGGGCCGGACGACCTGCGGCTGCTGCTGGCCCGGCTGGAGCTCGCCCGGCTGCTGGCCGGACTGGGGCTGGTCGCTCATGACGAGACTCCGATCTCGCTCAGCTCGGCGGCCGGGTCGCCCGCCGCGTCCGCGCCGTCCAGGATGTCCCTGGCCGGGTTGAAGTACCCGTCGGCCTGCTCGATGACGCCCTCCAGGCCGCGGCCGCCGTCGGCCGGGCGCCGGGTGATGCCGAAAGTCCCCTCGGCGATGGCGGTCAGCAGGCCCTCGTCGGTGATCCGGCGCAGCAGCGCGACGGCCTCGGCCAGCACCTGGCTGGCCCGCTGGTCGATGAACCCGCCCGGCGTGGGCTGGAAGCTCTCGCCGAGCCGCCCGGCGGCATCGCGCACATAGCGGACGTTCTCCAGGGCCAGGTCCCGGTCGGACAGGAACGGGGTGTGGATGCCCTCGGTCATCATCCCGATCAGCAGGATGGACTGATCGGTCATCACCCCGGCCAGGTTGAAGAAGGCATCCAGCAGGTAGCCGGCGAACACGTTGCCGGTCATGTGCTTGGTCGGCGGCATGTACTTCAGCGGGGCCTCGGGGAACAGCTCGCGGATCAGCTGGGCGTGCGCCAGTTCCAGCAGGAACGAGTCGGGCACGGCGGGATTGATTTCGAACGCGTGCCCCAGGCCCAGCTGGCCGTCGGCCAGGCCGGCCTCCTTGCCGAAGAACTCGTTCATCAGCTGGCTGACTACCACGGTGTGCGCGGCGTCCACGGCGTCGGCAGTGGTCAGGTAGTTGTCCTCGCCGGTGTTGATGGTGATCCCGGCACGGGCATGAATCTGCCGGGAGAAGCGCTGGTCGATGAAGGTCCGGCGGGGGTTGATGTCGCGGAAGATGATCCCGTACATGCAGTCGTTGAGCATCATGTCCAGGCGCTCCAGCCCGGCCAGCGCCGCGATCTCGGGCATGCACAGGCCCGAGGCGTAGTTGGTCAGCCGGACGTAGCGGCCCAGCTCGCGGGAGGTCTCATCCAGGGCGGCCCGCATCAGCCGGAAGTTCTCCTGGGTGGCGTAGGTGCCGGCGAAGCCCTCGCGGGTGGCGCCCTCGGGCACGTAGTCCAGCAGCGACTGGCCGGTGGACCGGATGACCGCGATGATGTCGGCGCCCTCGCGGGCGGCGGCCTGGGCCTGCGGGATGTCCTCGTAGATGTCCCCGGTGGCGACGATCAGGTAGATCCACGGCATCCGCGGCTGCGACGTCTGCGCGATCATCTGGTCGCGGGCCGCGCGCTGGGCATCGATGCGGGAAATGCCACGGCCAAGGGCCGCCGCAGCGGCGTCCCTGGCGCTGTGCGCATCGGCCCCGCCGGGGATCCGGAAGGACACCTTGCCAGCCGCGGCGTCGCGGGCCAGCGCGCCCAGGTCGGGGTAGTTGCCGGCCCGCAGTGCGTCCCAGGCGGGCAGGGCAACTCCGTGTTCCAGGCCGGCGCTGTCGCGGACGGCGTCGGCGAGCCGGTTGACCCACGGCATGCCGTCGTCGTCGGCGCCCTGCAGGCCGGCCAGCCGGAGCACGACCCGCTCGACCGACACGGTGGTGTGCGTCCGGGCCATATCCACGATTGGCTGCCCGGCCCGGCCGGCTAGCTCCCTGGCCTCGCGCACCAGCGCCGGGTCGAGGCTGAGCCGGCGGGTAACGGGCCGGTCCGGGCCCGTGGCCGCCGTGACCGAGGCGGCCGGAACCGCACGGGGTGAGCTGGCTGCTTCCACCACTACTCCTTTGCCTCGGCTGACCCGGTCTCGTCGATCCGGCGGTCGAACAGGGTGCGCACCCCCGGCTCGGCCCGGATCAGGTCCAGGGCGAGCTGGGCGTGTCCGGGAACATACCCGTTCCCCACCAGCATGGTGACGTCGGCTGCCGCGCCCTCGGCGCCGAGCGCCGCGGCGGTGAAGGACGTCGCCATCGAGAAGAAGATGACGGTCCCGCCGGGGGCGGTGGCCAGGATCGCGCCGCCCTCGCAGCCCGGCACGTCCACGCACACCACGGTGACGTCGGCCGGGCCGCCGGCCTTCTCGATGGCGCGCGAGACGCCGACCGGGTCGCGGGCGTCGGCGATAACGACCTCGCCGGCCAGGCCGGCCGCTGCCAGCAGGTCCGCCTCCGCCTGGAAGGGGACCACACCGATGATCTTGCTGGCGCCGGCCCGGCGTGCGGCGGCGGCGGACAGCGAGCCGCTCTTGCCGGCCGCGCCGAGGACGGCGACCACGGGGCCGGGGCTGCCCGGGTGCCCCCCGGCGGCGTGGCCGGCCACCACCCGGTGGGTCAGGGCGGGCGCGCCGCACACGTCCATCACGGCCAGGGCCAGGTCAGCGGGCAGGTCGGCGGGCAGCACGGCCGCGATGGACCGGCCGAAGAGGATCGCATGCCCGGCGCACGGCACCTGCTCCGAGCGGCCGTCCCAGCTGGCCAGGCCGTCGGTGATGACCAGCGGGGTCAGGCTGAGCGAGACCAGCGTGGCGATCTGGTCGCCCGGCTTCAGGCCCAGCGGCGAGGCCGGCCCGGCCTCGTCCACGACCCCGGTGAGCATGCCGCCCGAGCCGGTCACGGGGTTCTGCATCTTGCCCCGGCTGGCGACGATGTCCAGCACCGCGGCGCGCATCCCGGCGGCCGCGCCGCCGGTGGCCTCGCGGAGCTGCCGGAACGAGGCGGCGTCCAGGTTGAGCCGGCGCACCGCCACCCGGACCTCATCGGGCCAGATCTCCGGCCGCGGGTCCAGCCGCCGGGCGGCCTGGGGCAGCACGCCGGCGGGCTCCAGCACCCGGTGCAGGCCCAGCGGCGAGCCCTCCCGGGCCGCGGGCGCGGGATCTGTGCGGGGCAGCGGTGCGGTCACCTGGGCCGTCCTTCCTGATGACAGTGCGGGCCGGGATGCGGCCCGGGTAGTTCTTCTGGCTTGATTCGGTAGAATTTCCTGCACAGAACTATACCGACAGCATGTTCTTGCGTAGTGTGCCGGAACTGCAAGCGTTCGTCCGGATTGCCGGTGAGCTGCCCGACTGGCTCCCAGGCCGCCCGGGCGGGCCGCCGGGGCAGGGTCGCCGAGCGGAAGGGCCAGGCACGTCGATGATCGACCAGCCATACGTCTACAGGCATACCGAACTGGTGGAGCCCGACTGGCGGCGGCTGCCCGGCTGGGCGGCCGTGACGCCGGATGAGTGGGCCTCAGCGCAGTGGCAGCGCTCGCACTGCATCAAGAACATCCGCCAGCTGCGCCAGGTGATGGGCGCCGGGCTGAGCGAGGAGTTCTACGCCGACCTGGAGCGCGACCAGGCTGAGCGGGCGACCATGTCGATGCTGGTCCCGCCGCAGATGATCAACACCATGGCGCCGGGGATCGCCGCGGACGCGCCGGGCTTCACCGACGCCTGGTACGCGGACCCGGTCCGCCGGTACATGATCCCGGTGTTCAGCGACCGCCGCGCCGACTGGCCCTCGCATCCGATGGCCTCGCGCGACTCGCTGCACGAGGCGGAGATGTGGGCGGTCGAGGGCCTGACCCACCGCTACCCGACCAAGGTGCTGGCCGAGGTCCTGCCGACCTGCCCGCAGTACTGCGGCCACTGCACCCGGATGGACCTGGTCGGCAACCCGACCCCGGTGATCGACAAGCACAAGTTCGGGTCCCCCCGCGAGGACCGGCTGAGCGCGATGATCAGCTACCTGCAGCGCACGCCGGGCGTGCGCGACGTGGTGGTATCCGGCGGCGACGTGGCCAACCTGCCCTGGCCGCGGCTGGAGTCGTTCGTGTCCAGCCTGATCGAGGTGGACAGCGTCCGCGACATCCGGCTGGCGACCAAGGCGCTGATGGGCCTGCCGCAGTTCTGGCTGACCGATGAGGTGCGGGCCGGGATGGAGCGGCTGGCGGCCCAGGCGCTCCGCCAGGACGTCAGCATCGCCATCCATACCCACGTCAACCACGCGCAGTCAGTCACCCCGCTGGTCGCGAAGGCAGCCAAGGCGATGCTGGAGACCGGCATCCGGGACGTCCGCAACCAGGGCGTGCTGCTGCGCGGCACCAACGACAGCGCCCAGGCCCTGCTGGACCTGTGCTTCGCCCTGCTCGATGACGCCAAGATCATGCCGTACTACTTCTACATGTGCGACATGATCCCCAACTCCGAGCACTGGCGGCTGTCGCTGACCGAGGCCCAGCAACTGCAGCACGACATCATGGGCTACCTGCCGGGCTTTGCCACCCCGCGGTTCATCTGCGACGTGCCGTATGTCGGCAAGCGCTGGGTGCACCAGGTCGCCAGCTACGACCACGACCGCGGCATCTCCTACTGGACCAAGAACTACCGCACCGGCGTCGAGCTGGAGGACGACCTGGCGCTGGAGCGGCAGTACGAGTACTACGACCCGATCTACCTGCTCCCGCAGGCGGGCCAGGACTGGTGGCGGGCCCGCGCGGCAGCCGGGGCGGCTACCACGCCCGAGACGGCCGCGGCGGCCAGCTAGCCGCCCGCACCGCGGCACCGCAGCGGCAGCGGCCAGCGATGCGCTGGCCGCTGCCGCTGTCGCTGTCGCTGCCCGGCCCCGGCCGGACCGGGTCTGGCCCTGATCGCAACGGCGGATCTATGGTGACAGTCCGGGCATCACTCCAGGAGGGTCGGTCGATGAAGACGAGGGCAGCGATTCTGCGCGGCACGGGCCAGGACTTCGAGATCGTCGAGCTTGATCTCGACCCGCCGAAGGCCGGCGAGGTGCTGATCCGCTACGTCGCCTCCGGCTTGTGCCACTCCGACGAGCACCTGCGCCAGGGTGACCTCATCCCGCGATTCCCGATGGTCGGCGGCCACGAGGGCGCCGGCATCATCGAGGAAGTCGGGCCCGGCGTCACCCGGCTCAAGCCCGGCGACCACGTGATCTGCTCGTTCCTGCCGGTGTGCGGGCACTGCCGGTGGTGCTCGACCGGCAAGTCGAACCTGTGCGACATGGGCGCGACCATCATGGAGGGCTGCCTGCCCGACGGGACCTACCGGTTCCACGACGACAGCGGCGCCGACATCGGCGGCATGTGCATGCTCGGCACCTTCTCCGAGCGCGCGGTGATCTCCGAGAACTCCGCCGTCAGGGTGGATGAGGACCTGCCGCTGGACAAGGTCGTGCTGATCGGCTGCGGGGTGCCGACCGGCTTCGGCTCCGCCGTGCACGCGGCCGCCACCGAGCCCGGCGACACCATCGCGATCTACGGCATCGGCGGCATCGGCATCAACGCGGTGCAGGGTGCCGCGCTGGCCGGCGCCCGCAACGTTGTGGCGATCGACCCGCTGGCCAACAAGCGCGAGGCCGCCGAGCAGCTCGGCGCCACGCATAGCTGCGAGACCGCCGAGCAGGCCCAGGAGCTGATCAGCCAGCTCACCCGCGGGGTCGGGGCCGACAAGGCGATCGTCACCGTCGGCGTGGTGACCTCCGAGGTGGTCACGAGC
Organism: Streptosporangiaceae bacterium; assembly: GCA_036490755.1. GTDB lineage: Bacteria > Actinomycetota > Actinomycetes > Streptosporangiales > Streptosporangiaceae > DASUBV01. The sequence goes on along the minus strand of DASXDJ010000134.1, from coordinate 33,776 downwards.
GCCTTCAACGCGATCCGCAAGGGCGGCACCGTCGTGGTCACCGGGCTGGCCGACCCGATGAAGACAACCATCGAGATCTCCGGGGGGCTCCTGACGCTGTTCGAGAAGCGGCTCCAGGGCAGCCTGTTCGGCTCCGGCGACCCGTTCCACGACATCCCCCGGATGGTCGAGCTGTACCGGTCCGGTGACCTGAAACTGGATGAGCTGATCACCTCCACCTACACCCTCGACGAGGTCAACCAGGGCTACCAGGACCTGCTGGACGGCAAGAACATCCGCGGTGTCATCGTGCACTCAGGCGCCTGACCTGCACCGGAGCAGAGGGTGACGGGCCCGCCCGGCGCAGGCCCGCCGCCGGTTGTCGGACTGCGGCGCGAGCGCGAGGTACTGACGGTCGCGCTGCAGGCCGGCCGCCACGTGGTGATCGAGGGACCGCCGGGCACCGGCAAGTCCACGCTGCTGCGCGACATCGCCCGGCAGGCCGGGCGGCAGGTGGTCTTCGCCGAGGGCAACGCTGAGCTGACCCCGGCCCGGCTGGTGGGCCAGTACGACCCGGCGCAGGTGCTGGCCGAGGGCTACGTGGCCGCCAGCTTCACCGACGGCCCGCTGCTGCAGGCCATGCGCGGCGGCACGCTGCTCTACCTGGAGGAGTTCAACCGGATCCCCGAGGAGACGCTGAACGTCCTGATCACGGTCCTGACCGAGGGCGAGATCGCGGTTCCCCGGCTCGGCCTGGTGCGGGCCGATGCCGATTTCCGGCTGATCGCCGCGATGAACCCGTTCGACGCGATCGGCACCGCGCGGGTCAGCCAGGCCATCGCCGACCGGATCTGCCGGGTGGTGCTCGGCTACCAGGACGCGGCCGCCGAGCGGGCCATCACCACCGCGGTGACCGGCCAGGACGGCCAGGTGGCCGCCTTCGCGGTGGCGCTGACCCGGGGCACCCGCGACCATCCCGACGTGCGGATGGGCGCCTCCGTCCGCGGGGCCATCGACCTGGTGCTGCTGCTCACCGGGCTGACCCGGCTGCGCGGCGAGACGGCGATGACGCGCGCGACGGCCCGGGACGCGGCCGGCGCGGCGCTGTCGGGCCGGATCCGGGTGGCGGACGGCTGCGACCGCAGCCCCGAGTCGGTGCTGGACGACCTGCTGGATGACCTGTGGCCGGAAAGCGGGCCGGATGCCCCGGACGCCGGGGACATGGCTCCCGGCGGCGAGGTCCCCGCCGGCGAGCCGGCGGGCGGCGGCGGGGCCGCACCCGGCCGGGCCGGCTCCGAGGGCAGGCCGCGGGACGGCCGGGGAAAAGCTAACGGCCCGCCGCCTGCCGGGGCGGGCGGGCCACCCGGCGGGTCACGGTCCAGCCTGCGCCGGGACCGCGCCCGCGGGCCCGCCCGGCGCACCATCAGCCGGGCCGACCTGGCCGCCGCGCACGCCGGCTTCGGCGAGGTCTCCCCGCAGGTCGGGCGGCTCGACACCGAAGCCGTAGCCCGGCTGCTGGCGGCCGACCCGGACGCCGCCGCGACGCTGCTGGCCGACCTCGCGCTGGCCACCGACCGTGAGCTGCGGGCCGCCGCGCGCCGGCTGGCCGCACGGGTGTTCGTGCGGCTCGGCGCGGCCGGCGGGGCCCCGTCGCGCGGCACCCGCCGGCTCGGGCCCAGCCCGCGCGGCGACGGAGACCTTGACCTGGACCGGACCCTGGACCGGCTGTCGGGCAGCTGGCCGCCCGGCCCGGACGCACTGGTGACCAGGGCCTGGGTCGCCCGGCGGCGCGCGCTGTGCCTGCTGGTGGACACCAGCGGGTCGATGACCGGGCTGGCGGTCGCCATCGCGGCCGTGGCCGCCGCCGGCGTCGTGCTGGCCGGCGACCGGCAGCTCGACCCGGCTGTGCTCGCCTTCGGCGGCACGGTCACGGTGCTGCAGGCCGGCGCCGCCCCGCGGGATCCCGAGGCCCTGGTCGGCGACCTGGTCGGGCTGCGCGGCCACGGCCTGACCGACCTCGCCGGGGCGCTGCGGGCGGCGGGCCGTCAGCTCTCCGGGACCGCCGCTGACCAGCGGGTCGCCATCTTGCTGTCGGACTGCCTGCACACCGCAGGCGACGACCCGGCCGCGGCGCTGACCGGCATTGACCGCCTGCATGTACTGTGCCCGCTGCCGGGGATGGGTCCGGCGCAGGCGGCCGAGTCCGAGCGGGCCGCCGCGGCGCTGGCCCGCCGCGGCGGCGGGCTGAGCCAGCCGGTCCGCCGCCTGGCCGAGGTCGGCCCTGCCCTCACCCGCGCCCTGTCACTGCCGGTCTAGCCCGCCGCGCCGCGTCTCCGGCCGGCCCGGCCGTGCGGGCGCGAGCCGCCGCGCCGCGTCGTCCGCTCCTGCCGCGCATCGCCGCGCCGTGTCTCCGGCCCGGCCGGCCGGGCCCGGGCCGGCGCGTCCTGGTGGACCGCGACGCCGGCGACGACCAGGCCGACGCCGATCAGGTCCCCGGTCGTCGGGACCTGGCCGAGGACCACCAGCCCGATGATCGTGGCCATGGCCGGCAGCAGCGCCAGCAGCAGCGCGAACGTCGCTCGCGGCAGCCGGGCCATGGCCAGCTGATCGGTGACATACGGGATGACCGACGAGCAGATGCCCACGCCGACGGCGGCCAGCAGCAGGCCGGGCCGGGTGAAGGCCGGCCAGGCGGCGGCGCCGCCGAAGGGCGTGATCACGATCGCCGCGATCATCATGGCCGCCCCGAGCTGATCCAGCCCGGACACGGCCTGGCGGGCGTCGCCTGCCCGGCCGGCCGCCTGGCGGCCGGCGGCCGGGGCCGCCGCGGCGGGGCCGGCGGCGATGCGGTGGGCCAGGACGACGTAGAGCATGAACCCGGCGCAGTTCGCGAAGGCCAGCGCGAACCCCAGCGGCTGGCCGCGCAGCTGGACCTCGGTCAGCGCCGCGACACCCGCCACGGTGATAACCAGGGCCGCGAGGTTGCGCCGGGTCCGCACCCCGGCGGCGGCCAGGATGACGGTGCCCAGGAACTCGATGGCGCTGACCGTGGCCAGCGGCAGCCGGGCGACAGCCAGGTAGAACACCAGGTTCATGCCGGCCAGGACAGCGCCGAGACCGAGCAGCACCCAGCGCTGCGAGGCGGTGAGCCGGGCCGCGAGCCGCCACGGACGCCGCCAGGCGGCGAAGACCACGGCCGCGGTGACGATGCGCAGCCACGCCACGCCGGGTACCGGGAGCCGGGCGAACAGCAGCACGGCGAACGACGGGCCCAGGTAGTGGAACACCGCGCTGACCAGGAAGTAGGAGACCGGCGGGATGCGGCGGCCGGCGCCGGGCCGGGAGCCGCCGGGGCCCGGCGGCGAGGCCTTCGGCTCTTTCGCCGCGCTCGCCGCACTCGCTGTGCCCGCCTGCCCGGTCGCCACGGTGATTCATACTAGGAAGGTCATAGTGGCCAGGTGAATGGCCAGACGACGGACTTTCGAAGGTCTGATATGCCAGAACGAAGGTATTCAGCTGCTCCGGCTTTCGTCTCTCTCGACGATACCGATCTGCGGATCCTGGCCGAGCTGCAGGACGATGCCCGGCTGCGCACCAGCGAGCTGGCCCGCCGCGTCGGCCTGTCCGCGCCGGCCGTCGCCGAGCGTGTCCGCCGCCTGGAGGACACCGGGGTGGTCAGTTACCGGGCCGAGATCTCACCGCGCGCGCTCGGCTACCCGGTCTGCGCGCTGGTCCGGGTCAGCCCGGCCACCGGCAGCCTGCACCAGATCCCCCAGCTGGCCCGGGAGATCCCGCAGGTGACCGAGTGCTGCCGGGTGACCGGCGAGGACTGCTACGTGCTCACCCTGTACCTGCGCAGCATGGACGACCTGGAGGCGATCCTGGACCAGTTCGCGCCGCACGGCCGGACCACCACCTCCATCGTTCACTCCGCCCCGGTCCCCCGCCGGCCGCTCCCGCTGGACACCGGCCGGTAGCGGCGGTCGGCAGCCAGCAGCACCACCAGGACCGCCACCACGACGGCCAGCTGCAGCCCCGCGCTCACCGCCGCGCCGAGCGGGATGGTGGCCAGCACGGCGGCCGCCGCGAGCACCCGGCTGGACACCGGCACCGTGTGCAGCCCCGCGCGGATCAGGATGATCCCGGCCAGGTACACCACGACCCCGCCGGCCAGCGCGATGGCCGAGGGCCAGGAGGACTGATGGCCGGGGTGGGCGACCGCGCCGTGGATCCCGGCGGCGGAGACCACGACGCCGAGCATGAGCGGGATGTGCGCCAGCCCGGTACGCAGGGCCAGCCGGACCCGCGGCCCGGCCTCGTCGCCGCCCAGCGCGGCCTCGATGGCGGCCGGGTCGGTGAAGTGGTCCACCACAGCGCGGCGGGCAGGGCCAGGGCCAGCGCGATGACGGCGATGGTGCCCGCGCTGACATGGCCGATGCCGATGCCCATCCCGATCGCCACGACCGACTCGCCCAGCGCGATGATCACCAGCAGGCCGTGCCGCTCGACGAAGTGCGCGGGCGTGATCCGGAACGACCCGATCAGGCTCATCCAGGACAGCCGCGGCACCAGGTAGGGGATGACCATCTGCATCGCCAGGGCGGCGATCCACAGGACGTACCGGGCGCTGCCGGTCACCAGGCCGCCGGCCAGCACCAGGGCCGCCGAGGTGAGGTTGTAGGCCGCCAGCAGGCCGAGCACCCGGCCGATCCCGGCCTGGGTGAACAGCAGCAGGTGGACGCAGATGACGATGACATAGCCCAGCGCGAATGCAATCCCGGTGTTCCCGAAAGCGTGCGGGATGCCCACCGCGGCGATCAGGAACCCGGCCATCGCGACGAACAGCAGGATCTTCTGCACCGCCTGGCGGGGCGGGACGTGGTTGGCCAGCCACACGTACCCGTCGAACATCCACCACAAGATCCCGAACAGCAGCAGCACCCGGCCGGCCGAGGCCAGCGACAGGTCAGCCTCCAGGACCCGGCTCAGCTGGGTCAGGGTGAAGACGAAGACGACGTCGAAGAAGACCTCGACGGTGGTGACCCGGCCGGCCGGCTCGCCGCCGGCGCCGCGCGGCCACCAGGATTCCCGCGCCTGATCCATCCTCCAGCCTAGACGGCCGACGCCGGCCGGGGCGGGCGCCAGCCGCGGCCCGTCCCGGATGACCCGGATGCCGCCCGGCCGGGCTAGCGGCTTTTGTCGACAATCTCCCAGGCGTGGTCCAGGACGTGCCAGCCGATCCGGCGGACGGCGTACCGGGCCGGCCAGCCGCCGGCCAGCCCGGCCGGCGCCGCCCGCAGCGCGGCCGTGATGGCGGCCCGCATCGCCGCGGTGGCGGCCTGGTCAGCCAGGGATGGCCTGCCGGACGGCCGGACGCCGAGCTTGCGGGCGAACGCCGCCTCGGCGCCGATGACGTGCTCCAGGATCTGGTCGCGGTCCCGGCCGCCGCCCCGCGGGCCCTTGCGCAGTGTCTCGGGCGCGCCCGCCGCGACCTGATCCAGCTCGGCCCAGCATGCTTCCAGCAGCGCCGCGGCCCGCTCGCCGTCAGCCGCGGTGAGCGGACGGCGGTCGTGACCGGCGACGATGCCGGGGACGCCGAAGTCCGTGTAGCCCGCGGTGCCCTCGGCGCGCTCGGCGACCGCTAGCTCCGTGCCGGGCGGTGTCACGCCGGCCCGCCGGGCGACCGGCGCGTAGCGGGGCAGGTAGTCCGTGAGCGTCTCCAGTGCGAGCTGCTCGGTCCGGGCGCTGCGGGCCCAGCCGGGCCAGTCCAGCGCGCAGGCGAACACGCGCTTGCGGCCGGCCTCGATGAACACCGCGACCGGCGCGTCAGCTCCGGCTGCGGCGGAGCTCATGCGGGCGACCCGACGGCCGGGCTGGTGACGGCGATCATGACAGGCATGATGCCACGCCATCCCGGCACCGCCAGGCGCCCGGTCAGGGCCGGGCCGCGCCCGGCGCCGGGCCGGCCTCCAGTTCCGCGCCCGGCCCCGGCCCCGGCCCGGGCTCCGGCTCCGCGCCGGCACCCGGCTGCGTGCCGTCGTCTTCCGGCGTCGCGTCCGGCTCCGGCTCCGGCTGATGAGTCCGCTCGTCGTACCGCCACATCAGCGGCAGCGCGGCGGCCACGATGGCGGCGCCCGCCAGGCAGGCCAGGCCGCCGGAGACGACCGCGACCCGGATCGAGCCGGTGACCGAGGCGGCCAGGCCGGACTCCAGGTTGCCCAGCGGCTCGCCGGTGGTGTAGCTGATCATCTCCAGCCCGGCCAGCCGGCCGCGCAGCCGGGACGGGATGGTCTGGTTCCACAGCGTCATCCGGAACACGCCGCTGATCATGTCGGCGCCGCCGGCCGCGGCCAGCGCGGCCACGGCCCACCACAGGCCGGGAGCGAGGCCGAAGGCGGCGATGGCCAGGCCCCAGCCGCAGACGGCCAGCGCGATGGCCCGGCCGTGCCGGTGGACGTGCCGGGTCCAGCCGCTGGTCGCGCTGATCACCAGGGCGCCGGCGCCGGGAGCGGCGTACAGCAGGCCGAGCGCCGCCGCGCCGCCCAGCCGGGCGGCGTAGGCCGGGAACAGCGCGTACGGTGCCCCGAAGAACATCGCGGCGATGTCGATCAGGTAGCTGCCCAGGATCTCCTGGCGGCTGCGAACATAGCGCAGTCCCTCGGCCAGGCCGCGGAAGCTGGGCCGGTCGGCGCCGGGCGCGGCCGGGAACGAGCTGAGCCCGCTGAACGCGACCAGGCCGATGACGCTGGTCCCGGCGTCGACCCAGTACGCGGCGGGCAGGCCCGCGGTCGCGATCAGCGTGCCGCCCAGCAGCGGTCCTACCAGCTGGGCCGCGTTCCCGGTCAGCCCGCCCAGCGCGGCCGCGGCGGACAGGTCCGAGCGCGGGACCAGCTGCGGCACCAGGGCATCCACCGAGGGCCGCTGCAGCCCGAAGCCGCTGGCCGCGATGACGCTGACCACGAACAGCAGCCAGACCTGATGCCAGAGGGTGGCGTTGACGGCGAGCACGGCCGCTGCCCCGGCCCCGATGCCCTCGGCGGCCAGGATCATGACCCGCCGGTCCGCGGCGTCGGCGAGCAGCCCGCCCGCCAGCGCCGACAGCACCAGCGGAACCAGCTCGGCGAAGCTCAGCAGCGCGACGACCAGCGAGGAGCCGGTGAGCTGGTAGGCCTGGTATGGCAGCGCCACGAAGGTGATCATGGAGCCGGCGAGGCTGGCGCCCTGCCCGGCGTAGAGGCGGCGGTAGTCGGCCGAGTGCCGCAGCGGCGTGATGTCGGGCCGGATCCGGCGCAGGACCTGCAGCAGGGCGCCCCCGCGGTCCTGCGGCCGGTCCGGGCCGGGGTCAGCCATCACGACCCGCGCATGTCTCCACGAGCAGGACATGCTGCCTGATCAGCGCCGCGGGGTCCAGGGGTTTTCCAGGTCGGCCCGGCCCGGCTAGCCGCTCTCGCTGACTCCCCGGGCCGCTCCAGTGCCCTCGTCGGCCCGGCTGCGGCGCAGCCACCAGTACAGCAATCCCAGCGGCACCACCAGTCCGCCGATGCCGTAGGCGAGGAAGGCCACGAAGGTGTCCACGTGGCCGACCAGCCAGCTGAAGTTCTGGCCGAAGAACCCGGTCACGAAGGTCAGCGGCAGGAACACCGTGGCCAGGATGGTCAGCCGCTCCATGCTCGCGTTCTGCCGGACGCTGACCTTCGTCTGCTCGACGGAGATCACCGCCATGTTGGCTTCCAGCACGGTACCGAGCAGGTCCCGCTGGGCCGCCACCTCCTCATCGACCAGCAGCAGGTGGTCCTGGACGTCGCGCAGGTAGGGCTGCAGCTCCGCCCCGGCGCTCCGCTCGACCGTGGCCACCACGGTCAGCAGCGGGTGCACGGCGCGGAAGAAGTCGGTGGCCTCGCGGCGCAGCGAGTAGATCCGCTCGGTCGGCGCGACGGCGCCGGAGAACACGGTCGCCTCGATCTGGTCGATGTCCCGCTCGACCTCGGCCACCACCGGGGCGTAGCCGTCGACGACCACGTCGAGGATGGCCCACAGCGCCGACATGCTGCCGGCCTTGACCAGCTCGGGCCGATGCTCCAGCCGCTGCCGCGCCCCGCGCAGCTCGCTGGCCACCCCCTGCCGGACCGTGATCACGAACCGCTCGGCGAGGAACACGCTGATCTCGCCGAACTCGACTTCCTCGGCCCGGTCGTCGTAGCGGGCGGTGCGCAGGATCACCAGCCGGACGCCCGAGTCGTAGCTCTCGACCTTGGGCCGCAGGTGAAATGACTGCGCGTCCTCGACGGCCAGCTCATGCAGGCCGAAGGCGTCCCGCACCTCGGCCAGCTCGGCCTCGCCGGGCTCGAACAGGCCCAGCCAGACGAAGCCGTCCTGCTGGCACGCCCGCGCGGCCTCGGCGAGCGAGACCGCGCCCGCCTCCTGGCGGCGCCCGTCCTGGTAGTGGGCACAATCGATGATCATCTCGGGGCGCTCCTGTCTCAGCCGCCTGCCGGGGGCAGTTTGTCCGCTGCCAGCATGACCGAGGCAGGCGCCGTCAGGAAGATGGCCCTCATGATCGCTGACGGCATCCGAGCGCGGCCGGGCCAGCCGGGCCCGCAGGCCCGGGGCCGCAGCCCGGCGCGGCCAGGCGACGCGGCGGCCGCGCTGGCGGCGGCGGGCCGTGCGGCCCGCGGCGCGACCGCCCGTTACTGCTCGGCGGCCCGGGCGGAGATGGCGCTGGCGCCGCCGCCGGCGCCTGGCTGCTGACCGTCCTCGCCGCGGCCCCGGCCGGCCGTCTCGCCGGGATCCGGCCCGTCGGCGGCATCGTCCGCGCCGCCGTCGCCGGCACCGTCGCCGTCCGCCTCGTCCGGGCTGTCCGCGGCGCTCGCGGATCCCGGCTCGCCGGCGCCGGCGGACGGCGGCATCGCCGCCGGGAAGGGCCCGGTGCGGCGCTGGCTCAGCACGAACCAGGCCAGCCCGGCGAGCACGCCTGCCGAGGCCACGTAGAAGTTCAGCCGCAGCCCGAGGAAGTGCTCAGAGGAGTCAATCCGCAGGAACTCCTCGAAGATCCGGAAGGCCGAGTACCCGGCCACGTAGAGCGCGAACAGGCCCGGCGGCCGGATCCGCCGGTGGTGCCCCAGCCAGACCAGGAACGCGGCCAGGGCCAGGTCCCAGACCAGCTCGTACAGGAACGTGGGCTGGAACGTCGCGAACGCGCCGTAGCCGGCCGGCCGGTGCGGCTGGGAGATCTCCAGCGCCCACGGCAGCGTGCTCGGCTTGCCGAATAGCTCCTGGTTGAAGTAGTTGCCGATCCGGCCCACCGCCTGGGCGACCAGCAGCGCGGGGGCGATCGCGTTGGCGAACACCGCCGCGCTGGCCCCGGTGCGGCGCACCCGCCAGACCCCGGCGGCGGCGCCGGCCGCGATGCCGCCCCAGATGCCCAGGCCGCCCGACCACACCGCGAACACGCCCCACCAGTGCGGCGGGATGTCGGCGGGGGTGGTGATGTCGAAGTAGATCCGGCCGCCGATGATCCCGGCCGGCACGGCCCAGGTGGCGACGTCGGCGACCAGGGAGGGGTCGCCGCCCGCGGCCAGCCACCGGCGCCGGGTGATGTAGATGGCCAGCGCGATCCCGACCACGTACATCAGGCCGTAGAAGTGCACGAACAGCGGCCCGACGTGGAAGCCGTTATCCGGCGGGCTCGGCAGGAAGCTCAGCGGCATGCCCGCGGCGTGCGACACCATGCCCATGAGCGTATGCCCAGCGCGACCATGCGCTGACAGGACCCGCGTAAACCGGGCGGGCTAGCATGGCGCAGATGAGCCGCCGCAGCGCACTATTCAGCCCGGATCTGCAGGATTACCTCGACGCGCACAGCACGCCGCCCGATCCGGTGCTCAGCGAGCTGGCCGCCGAGACCGCTGAGCGCTTCCCCGACGCGGCGGGCATGCAGATCGGCCCCGACCAGGGCGCGCTGATGACCATGCTGGCCCGGCTGACCGGGGCGTCCCGGGCCGTCGAGGTCGGCACCTTCACCGGCTACTCGGCCATCTGCGTGGCCCGCGGCCTGGCCGACGGCGGGAAGCTGACCTGCTGCGACGTCAGCGAGGAGTGGACGTCGCTGGCCCGCGGCTACTGGCAGAAAGCCGGCCTGGCCGACCGGATCGAGCTGCGGCTGGCCCCGGCCCTGGACACGCTCCGGGCGCTGCCCGCCGACGCCGGGCTGGACTTTGCCTTCATCGACGCTGACAAGGCCGGCTACATCGGCTACTGGGACGAGATCGTGCCCCGGACCCGGCCCGGCGGCCTGATCCTGGCCGACAACACCCTGAGCGACGGCCGGGTGAGTGACCCGGCCAGTACCCAGAACGTGGTCCGGGCCATCCGGGCCTTCAACGACCACGCCGCGGCCGATGACCGCGTCGACCTGGTGCTGCTGCCCATCGGCGACGGCCTCACCGTGGCCCGCCGCCGCTAGCCCGCCGCGGGGGCCCGGCCCGGCCGGCCGGGCCGGGCACGGTCAGCCGTACAGGTCCGGGCGGCGGTCGCGGTGCGCGTCGTTACGCGGGCTGGTCGCCTTGTCCCGGGCGCGGGACAGGTCACAGTCGGCGACCAGCAGCTCCGGGTCGCGGTCGCCGGCCGGGCCGGCCAGCGGGTAGCCGTCCGGGCCGGCGATCAGGCTGCCGCCGACCCAGCTGACGCCCCGCTCCTCGCCCACCCGGCAGGCGGCGGCGATGAACATCCGGTTGGCGAACGCCGCCGCCTGGACGTTGGTCACCACGTTCGGCCGCTCGCCCGGCGGCACCGGGTCGGCGGGCCAGTTGGTGGGCACGGCCAGCAGGTCGGCCCCGGCCAGGGCCGGCCGCCGCACCCACTCCGGGAACTCCACGTCGTAGCAGATCATCATGGCGATCCGGCCGAACTCGGTGTCGGTCACCGGCGGCGGCTCGCTGCCCGTCGCGAAGAAGTCGGCCTCGGCGTCCCACAGGTGCGCCTTGCGGTACACCGCCGCCAGCCCGGCAGGGCCGGCCAGCACCGAGCTGTTGTAGACCAGCCCGTCCGCGCCGAGCTCGGCGAACCCCCCGACGATGACCAGGTGACGGCGGGCCGCCAGGTCCGCCCACCCGGTCACCGTGGGCCCGTCGGCGGGCTCGGCCACCGACCGCGCCTCGGCCGCGCTGGCGAACACATATCCCGACGGCGTGAGCTCGGGAAGCACGATGATCTGAGCCCCGGCATCGGCCGCCTGCCGGGCCGCGTCGAGGGCCGCCGAGCGGTTCTCCGCGACCTTCCCGACAGCCAGGCTGACCTGGCAAGCCGCGACACGAACCAGATGTTTATCGAATGCTGCGCACACAGCGCCACCCTAGCGGTGCAGGCTCGGTACGATGTCGCGCTATGGCGCCATTGTTCAGCCGAATCATTCCGATTCTCTTCGTCAGCGACCTCCAGGCTGAACGAGACTTCTATGTCCGCCTCGGCTTTCATGTCACTTACGAGGGTCCGGAGTACCCGTACTTCCTGGCGCTCGGCCACGACAAGCTGGAGTTCGGCATCGAGTGGCGCGACGGCTTCTCCCCCTCCCGCCCCGATCAGGTGCTGACCTGGCAGTTCGGCGTCACCGACCTGGAGCTGGCCAAGAAGCGGCTGGCCGAGGCCGGGGTGCGCTTCCGCGAGGAGATGATGACGCCCAGCGACGACTGGCAGTACCGGGTCCTGCACGCGCGGACCCCCAACGGCTACCACCTGCTGCTGGAGGAAGGCAGCGGCTAGCCCGGCCCGGCTAGCGCGCCGCCGTCTCACCCCGCCCGGCTGGCGTGTTCAGCGGTGACTGGCTGTCGCGCAGCGTGCTCAGCGCGCCGCCCGCCGTCCAGTACTTGCGGCCCGCGACGAGCAGTTCCTCAGCCGGGAACTTGGTGATCACCTCACAGCCGGCCGCGGTGACCACCACCTCCTCCTCAATCCGCGCCGCCGACCAGCCGTCGGTGGCGGGCCAGTAGGTCTCGAGGGCGAAGACCATGCCTTCCTGCAGGACCTCGGGGTGGTCGAGGGAGACCAGGCGGCTGAAGATGGGCTTCTCCCAGATCGACAGGCCCACGCCGTGGCCGTACTGCAGCGCGAACGCGGCCATCTCATCAGGGAACCCGAACTCGGCCGCGGCAGGCCACACCGACACGATGTCAGCCGTGGTCGCGCCGGGCCGGACCAGCGCGATGGACTGGTCCATGTACTCCCGGCAGCGGGTGTAGGCATCCCGCTGCGCCCGCGATGCGCTGCCGACCGCGAAGGTCCGGTAATAGCAGGTCCGGTAGCCCAGGTGGGAGTGCAGGATGTCGAAGAACGCCGGGTCGCCGGGCCGGATCAGCCGGTCGGAGTACACGTGCGGGTGCGGCGAGCACCGCTCCCCCGAGATCGCGTTCACCCCCTCCACGTACTCACTGCCCAGGTCATACAGCACCTTCGACACCAGCCCCACGCACTCGTTCTCCCGCACCCCCGGCGCCAGGAACTCATACAGCCGCTGATACGCCGCATCCACCATCGAGCACGCCTGCGCCAGCAGGCTGATCTCACCCGGCGTCTTGATCCGCCGTGCCTCCAGGAAGACCTGCTGCCCGTCTGTCGTCTTCAGCCCGGCCGCCTGCAGGGCCGCCAGGACCGGCATCTCGGCCACGTCGATGCCCACCGGCTCCCCTTCGAGCCCGTACTCGGCCAGCACGCCGGCGACCTGGGCGGCCACGGTCGCGGCGATCCCGGCGTCGGGATGCAGCGCGCCGCGCAGCGTGGAGATCCCGGCCCGCGCCCCGGTGCGGGCCGCCCCGGCCGCCGTCGGCGGGCCCTCGGTGTGATCCAGCCACGGGCAGTAGAGCTGGTGGTGGCGGGCCGCCGAGCCGAAGTCCCATACCACCGGCTCCCCGCCGCGCGGCAGCAGCGCGAACCGGACCAGCTTGTCCATGGCCCACGTGCCGATGTGCGTCGCGGTCATGTACCGGATGTTCGCGAAATCGAAGCTCAGCAGCGCCCCCAGCTCCGAGGACTCCAGCTGCGCCCGCAGCCGCGCCAGCCGGTCCTCGCGCAGCCGGCCCAGGTCGACTCGCTGTTCCCAGTCGACCGCCGCGGCGCCGTAGGTGTGGATCGTCATCGCCAGCCGCCTCCCTGACTGCCTGTCCCCCGGATACGAATGCCGTAACGGAGGTCGTGCCTCACCCTGACCCGGTGCCGCTGGCCTGGCTCCCGGCCAGGCCCAGCAGCCGGGCCGCGGTGCCGCCCAGGATCGCCTGCTCCTGGCCGGGGCTCAGCCCGGCCGCCGCCACGTCGCCTGCCGGGTCGGCCGTGCCCATGTCGAAGGGCCGGTCCGAGCCCAGCAGCACCTGCCCGGCGCCGGCGTAGCTGACCAGCCCGGCCAGCACCGCCGGATCGTGGGTCAGGCTGTCGTAGAACAGCCGGCGCAGCGCGGCGTCCGGGCCCGCCGGGCTGGCCGCGGCTGCCTCGGGCCGGACCTGCCAGGCCCGCCGCAGCCGCCCGCGCAGCGCCGTCAGGCCGCCGCCGCCGTGGGCCAGCAGCACAGTCAGCTCCGGCAGCCGGTCCAGCACCCCGGCGGCGATCAGGTGCGCCGCGCTGATCGCGGTCTCCAGCGGGTTGCCGACGGAGTTCCACAGGTAGTACCCGGCCAGCGCCGCGGGCCCGAACCCGGCGGTGGTCGGGTGCACGAAGATCAGCGCGCCGGTGCCGGCCGCCGCCTCCCAGAATGGCAGGAACCGCCGGTCACCCAGGTAGTAACTGCCGACCCGGGCCGGGATCTCGGCCCCGGCCACCCCCGGCAGGCTCATCAGGTACTCCAGCTCGGCCGCCGCCGCGACGGGATCGGCCAGCGGCACCGCGCCCAGCACCCGGACGGCCGCCGGATGCCGGGCGGCCAGCCCGGCCAGCGACTCGTTCTGCACCCGGCAGACCCGCGCCGCGTCGCGCGCCGGGCCGGCCGCCGGGACGAGCAGGATCCACGGGGACAGCAGCAGGTGCGTGACGCCCGCGGCGCCGGCCTGGGCCAGCATCACGTCCACGTCGCAGAACTCGGCCACGGCCGAGGTGAGCTCGCGGCCCCGGAACTCGATGACCGGGCGCCCCCCGCCGGGTCGCAGCAGCGGGCGCCACTGGGCCGGGACCGCCGGGGTCAGCATCGCCGGCGCGATTACGTGGCAGTGCACGTCCACGACCGGCCCGTCCGCCGCCGGCCCGGTCATGACGCCGGGCCGCGCGCGGCGCCGCCCAGGTACAGGGCGCCGATCTCCGGATGCTCCAGCACCTCGCGGCCGGTGCCGGCCAGCCGCACCTGGCCGTTCTCCAGCACCACTCCGTGGCTGGCCAGGCTGAGCCCGGCGCGGGCGTTCTGCTCGACCAGCAGCACCGTCTTGCCTGCCTGGTTCATCATCGTGACCGCAGCGAACACCGTGGCCTGGACCCGCGGGGCCAGGCCCATCGACGGCTCATCCAGCAGGATCACCGACGGATCGAGCATCAGGCAGCGGGCGAACTCGGCCAGCCGCTGCTGGCCCCCCGACAGGCTGCCGGCCTTGCGGCCGGACCAGCTCGCCACCTCCGGGAACGCCTCGTGCACGGCGGCACGGCGCCGGGCCAGCAGGGCCCGGTCCCGGATCAGGTAGCCGCCCAGGTCGATGTTCTCGGCCACCGTCAGCGCCGGGAACAGGCTGCGGGCCTGGGGCACGTGCACGATGCCCTGGTCCAGCAGCTGGCGCGGGCTGGCGCCGGTAACCGGCTCGCCGCGCACCAGGACCCGGCCCAGCCGGGGCGCCAGCAGCCCGCTCAGCACGGCCAGCAATGTCGACTTGCCAGCTCCGTTCGGCCCGACCACGCAGGTGATCCCGCCCTCGGGGACGCTCAGCGACACCTCGCGCAGCACGTCACCGCCGCCGTACCCCGCGCACACCCCGTCCACGGCCAGCGCGGGCGGGCGGCTAGCCACCGGCGCTCCCGTCGCCGGCGCCGCCCAGGTAGGCATCCAGCACCCGCGGGTCGGCGCGGATCTCCTGCGGCGGGCCGGCCGCGACCACCGTGCCGTAGTTCAGCACCGTCACCTGATCGCACAGTCCCATCACGAAGTCCATGTTGTGCTCGACGATCAGGAACGTGGTGCCCGCAGCGTTCAGGTCGCGGATCCGCGCGGCCAGGTGGGTGA
This sequence comes from Streptosporangiaceae bacterium, assembly GCA_036490755.1. Classification (GTDB taxonomy): domain Bacteria; phylum Actinomycetota; class Actinomycetes; order Streptosporangiales; family Streptosporangiaceae; genus DASUBV01. Next base: position 18,619 of record DASXDJ010000134.1, on the reverse strand, counting down.
TCAGGGTCGGGTTCACCCCGCCGGCCGGCTCGTCCAGCAGCACCACCGCCGGGTCGGCGATCAGCACGCAGGCCAGCTCCAGCAGCTTGCGCTGCCCGTAGGACAGCGTGCCGGCCAGCGCCCCGGCATGCCCGGCGATCCCGGTGAACTCCAGCAGCTCGGCGGCCCGGCGCCGCTGCGCGGCACTGCCCGCCCCGGCCAGCGGCCGCCAGCGCCCCGGCCGCGGCGGCGGCCGGGCCGGGACCAGCATGTTCTCCAGCACGGTGAGCCGGGGGAAGATCCGGGTCAGCTGGAAGGTCCGGCCGACGCCGAGGCCGAAAACCCGGTGCGGCGCGGCTCCGGTGATCCGGGCCCGGCTCAGGAACACCTCACCGGAGTCGGCGCGCTCGTAGCCGGTCAGGATGTTGAACAGCGTCGTCTTGCCCGAGCCATTCGGCCCGATCAGCCCGGTGATCTGGCCCGCGGCCGCGGTCAGCGTGCAGTCACTGAGCGCCTGCACGCCGCCGAATGCCCGCGACACGGCCTCGGCGCGCAGCGCGGCGGTCACGACCCGGCTCCGGAGACTGGAGGGCCGCCGGCCGGCACCTCTCCGGCCTGCTGCCCGCCCGCGGGCGGAGAGCCGGCCGCGGGCACCCCGTCAGGCGGTGCGGGCCCGCGCCCGGCCGCGCGCTGCCGGGCCGCCCAGGCCCGGGCCCACTGCTCGGCGGCCGTGGGCAGCACGCCGCGCGGCAGGAACCGCAGCACGACCAGGAGCAGCAGGCCGAGCAGGATCTCGCTCAGGTAGCCGTTGGTGAACTGCAGCGTCAGGTACAGCTGGGCCGGCTCCAGCACCAGGGCGCCGAGCACCGGGCCGGCCACGGTGCCCAGCCCGCCGAAGAACGCCATCAGCACCACGGCCAGGTCAAACAGCGGGTCGAAGGCGAACTGCGGGTAGGCCTGGCCCAGGAAGTAGAACCACAGCCCGCCGGCCGCGCCGGTGATCAGCCCGGACACCGCGAACGCCGTCAGCTTCGCGGCCGTCACCCGGACGCCCAGCCCGGCCGCGCGGTCCTCGTCGTCGCGGATGGCCCGCAGGTGCAGCCCGAGCACCGAGCGCCGGATCGCCCACGACAGGGCCACGGTGCCAGCCGCCAGCACCAGCGCGACATAGTAGAAGGGGTTGTTGAAGGTGGCCGCGGCATAGCCCGGGGCGGGGGCCAGCAGGCCGCTGGACCCGCCGGTGACGGCCAGGTTCGAGGCGGCCAGCTGGGCGATGAAGAAGTAGGCGATCGTGATCACCACGAAGGTGTGCCGCCGCACCCGCAGCGCGATCAGCCCGAGCGGCACGGCCAGCACCGCGGCGGCGGCCGCGGCCAGCGGCAGCAGGCCGAACACCCCGTTCCCGGCCACCTGCCAGTCCCGGGCGGCGATCCCGGTGACGTAGGCGCCGGTGCCGAAGAACACCGCGTGCCCCAGCGACAGGTAGCCGCAGTACCCGGAGAACAGGTTCCAGGCCGAGGCGCACGCGACGAAGATCAGCGTGACCACGGCGAAGTTGGTGACCGTCGCGTTGGTAAACACCAGCGGGAACACCGCGACCGCGGCCAGCAGCACCGCGATCCCGGCGGCGGGAGCCGCCCGCTGACGCGCCGCGCCCGCCGTCACCGGGTCATCCTCACGGGCCCGTCCTCACTGGGCCCGTACCGGCGCCCGGCCGAGCAGGCCGGCCGGGCGGATCGTCAGCACGACCACCAGGGCCACGTAGAACACCGCCACCGCCCAGTTCGGCGACCAGACATCCACGATCGACTCGGCGGTGGTCATGAACACCGCCGCCACCAGGGCGCCGCCCACGCTGCCCAGGCCGCCGAGGATGACGATGGCCAGCAGCCGGGAGATCAGGTCATAGCCGCTGTTGGGGCTGAACCCGCCGCTGGTGGCGCCGAAGGCCATCCCGCCGATGGCCGTGACCGCGACGCCGATCCCGAAGGTCAGCGCCGCGACCCGGCTGACGCTGATGCCCACCAGCGCGGCGGCCGTGCGGTTCTGCATGGTGGCCCGCACCGCCCGGCCGAACCGGGTCCGGTACAGCACCGCGTACAGGACGGCCAGCGCCGCCACCGCCAGCCCGAAGGCCAGCAGGTCGATCACCGGCAGGTAGAAGCCCGCCACGTGCACGCTGGTGGTGGTGTACCAGGCGTTCAGCGACACGAAGCCCGGCCCGAACACCTTGTACAGCACGCCCTCGGTGATCAGCGCGACGGCGTAGCACGCCAGTAGCGTCATCGAGGTCCGCTCCGCGCCGCGCAGCGGGCTGATGAACAGCCAGTAGATGGCCACCCCGATGACGAACATGGCCGGCACCGTGATCAGCAGCCCGACGAACAGGTCGATGTGCAGGTGCACCGACAGCACGTAGCTGAGGTAGGCGCCGAGCACGACCAGGATGCCCTGGGCGATGTTGATGATGTCGAGCACGCCGAAGATCAGCGTCAGCCCGGCCGCCATCAGCGCGTAGACACCGCCGCCCAGGATCCCGGCCGCGACCGCCCGCAGCACCTCAGCCCGCCCAGTGCGGCTTGGGATACAGGACCGGCACCGAGCCGGCCGCGCCCGCGGGCAGGACCTGGACGAACTTCCCGTTCTGCCACTGGAAGATGAACGCGATCGCCTTGACGTTCTCACCCAGCGCGTTGAACTGGACCGGACCCTGGACGGAGCTCAGCGTCACGCCGCTGTGCAGGTAGCGGACGATCTTCGAGCCGGTGGTCCCGCCGGTGGCCCGCACGGCCGCGGCCGTGACCTGGCCGACGGAGTAAGCCTCGGCCACGTCGGCGTTGACGCCCGACGCGCTGCCGCCGTACTTCGCGACGTACGCAGCCACCATGGCCTTGCTGGCGGCACTGGCGTAGCCGGGATACCAGGCGTCGGGCACCATCATCCCGTTCGCGTTGGCGGCGCCGACCGCCGAGGTGAACGACTGGCCCTGGTCCGGCCCGGCCGCCGCGATGAACACCTTCGGGTTGAAGTGCTGCTGCTCGAAGGCGTGCATGAACGCGGCAACCGTCGGCACGTCGGTCGAGCCCAGCACCACGGCCTGGGCGCCGGAGCTGGCCACCAGGCTGGCGTTGGGCTGGTAGTCGGGTACCTCCTCGGGGAAGATCTTGGAGTAGGCGGTCCTGATGCCCAGCGGGGTTAGCTGAGCCTGGACGCGCTGCACCTGCGGCGTGGCAAACGGGTCGTTGGCCATCGGGTAGGCGGCCGTGGCCGGCCGCTGCGCGGCGGGCAGGGACGTGACCCAGCTGATGAACGGATCCAGCTCATTAGCCACCGGCAGGCTCACGTCGAAGACGTTGTTCAGCTTCTGGCTGAACACCACCGGGGCGCCCCCGGCGCCCTCCACGAAGGCGAAGCCGTACCGGTGCGCCACCTGGGCCGCGGGCGCGGTCAGCAGCGAGGAGAACGGCCCGAAGGTCAGGTCGACGTGCTTGACGGTGATCAGGTCGGTGTAGTTGGTGTCGACCTGGGTGGGGCTGGAGTTGTCGTTGAGGATGATCAGCTTCACCTTGCGGCCGAGGATGCCGCCGTGGGCGTTGACGTCGCTGGCCCACAGCTCGTAGCCGCGCTGGTAGGCCTGGCCGTCAGCCGAGAAATCGCCGCTGAGCGACAGCGAGGCGCCGATCAGCAGCGGCGCCTTGGCGGCGGGCGCTCCGCCGGAACTGCCGCCGCAGCCGGCCATCGACGCGGTGACGACGACGGCGGACGCGGCAAGTGCTGCCAACCGGGCATGCGTGTACGTCATCCCGGTTCTCCTTCCACTGGGGCGGGAAACACGGAGCTGTCGGCCGCCGCGGCGGCTCCCGGCTCGAGGCCGTCAAGGACGACGGCGTTCTCACTGGTCAGCTCCAGGCCAGCGGACTGGGCCTGGAGCAGCAGCAGGGCGGCGAAGTCGTCGCCGCCGTGACCGTGGCCGACCAGGCTCTGCACCAGCTGGTGCACCAGGCTGGCCACCGGCATGGGGACCTCGTGCTCGCGGGCCAGGCCCAGGCCCAGGTCGAAGTCCTTGCGCAGCAGCTCGCTGGTGAAGGTCGGCTCGAAGTCCAGGTTGACCAGCGCGGGCGACTTGTAGCGGGTGAAGAGGGAGCCCATCACGCTGGCGTTCAGGCAGGCCAGGAAGTCCTGCCGGGACACCCCGGCGCGCTGGGCCAGCACGGTGACCTCGGCCAGCGACTGGGCCACGATGCCCAGGAACAGGTTGTGGCACAGCTTCACGCTGCGAGCCGCCTCGTCGTCGCCGACATAGGTGGCCCCGGTGCCGAGCAGCCGCAGAACGGGCAGCACCGTCTCGTAAGCGGCCCGCGGGCCGGACACCGCGAAGGTGAGCTGCCCGGCTGCGGCCACCCGCGGGTTGCCCATGATCGGCGCCGCGAGCAGGTCGGTGCCGCGGGCGGCCAGCGCCGCGCGGACCTGCCGGGAGGCGCCGGGCGAGACGGTCGAGCAGTCGGCCACGACCCGCGGCGCTGCGTCGGCGGCGGTCAGCCCGGCCGGGCCGGTCACCGAGTCGATCAGGTCCTGCGGCGTGCCGACGGTGACGAACACCAGGTCACAGCCGGCCAGCCCGGCCGGCGTCCCGGTCAGCCGCGCGCCGGCGGCCGCCAGCGGGCGGGCCCGGGCCGTCGTCCGGTTGCAGACGGTGACATCGCAGCCCGCGGCCAGCAGCCGCCGGACCAGCGTGGCCCCCATCCGGCCCGTGCCCAGCCAGCCGATCCGCGGCTGGTCCTGCCCCTCAGTCATCCCGCGCGCTCCTCATCAGCTGCGAGCCGGAGGGGAGCTCTGGGGCGCCGCCATCCCTCGTCACTGCGCTGCTCAGGTGTGCTGCTCAGGTCAGGTGATGCCGCGCCCCGGCGGCCTGCCGCCCCGCCCGAGCGGGGCAGCAATCGTTTGCTGCCACCGGGGCCAACTGACGCCCAGGGCAGCTGTCGGTAAAGGTCTGGACCCTTACAATCGTTTGCAGGCTTTCGTACTATTCATAGCAAAGCCCACGAGGTAGCCGGGTGTCAACGGAGGATCTGGCCGGCGCCGCCTGACCGCACCGCGGCCAGCGTCAGCCGCGAGCTAGCGCGGCGGGGCGGTCGAGCCCCGGACGATGAGCTCGGGCGACAGGTAGAGGATCTTGACCGGCTTCTCGGTGCCGTTCAGCTTGTCCAGCAGCAGGCTGGCCGCCTCGGTGCCGAGCTGGTAATGCGGGAAGGCCACGGTCGTCATCGGCGGGCGCAGCCGGTCGATGAACGGCATGTCGTTGAAGCCGACTACCGAGATGTCGGCCGGGCAGTCCAGCCCGGCCTCCTCGATCGCGGCGTAGCAGCCCACCGCCAGCATGTCGTTGCCGGCGGCCAGCGCCGTGCACCGCGGCCGTGCAGCCAGGAGGTCCCGCGCGATGCGGTGCCCTTCCTCGATCGAGAAGGCCTCGGCGAAGGCCACCGTGCCGGGCAGCACCGGCAGCCCGCCCGCCTGCATGCCGGCCAGGAAGCCGCGGTAGCGGTTGAGCCCGGTGGACAGGCCCTGCGGGCCGGCCACGTAAGCGATCCGCGAGTGACCCAGCGCAGTCAGGTGCGCCACGGCCAGCCGGACGCCGCGCTCGTTGTCCACCGACACCGAGGGGAAGCTGTAGTCCTCGGAGATCCGGTTCATCAGCACGACGTTCAGCCCGTCCCGGGTCGCCTCGGCCAGCAGCGGGCTGTGCAGCCGCGCCGTGGCGAGGGCATAACCATCCACGTGCCGGGCCCGCATCTGCTCGAACACCTGCTGCTCGCGGTCGAAGCGGCCGTCGGTGTTGCCGATCAGGGTCACGTACCCGTCGGCCGCCAGCCGGTCCTCCAGGCCGCGGACCATGGGCGGGAACAGCGGGTTATTCAGGTCCGGGATCAGCACCCCGATGGTGTTGGAGCGGCGGGTGCGCAGGCTGCGGGCGACCGCGTTGGGCCGGTAGCCGAGCGCCGCCGCGGCATCCAGGACGCGCCGCGCGGTCGCGTCGCTGACCAGCAGCCGGGTCTCGGGATTCAGGGCTCGGGACGCAGTCGCAGCGTGCACGCCGGCTCGCCGGGCGACGTCTTTGAGCGTCACCGCTTCTTCCGGCACCGGCATCACGCTCCCGCCCCTGGCGCGGCCGGCCAGGGTCGGATTCCCAGCCTGTTACCGGGATCGTATCGAGTTACCGGCCAGGTGAGCGCGAGGCGGCCCGGGGCCGCGCGGCCCCGGCTGGACTAGCCGGGTCATGCGACCATGAGGGCATGCGGATCGGCGCTGTCACCTCGACCCTGCTATTCGGCGGCACGACCGCCCGCCCCCGGCAGATCGTGCAGGTCACGCTGCATGCTGACGGCACCGCCCCGGCGGCCGGCGAGCCGGCCGGCAGCATCGCCGTCGCCGGGCCGGGCATCAGCACGCCCGAGCCCGCAGTGATCCCGCCGCTGCCGCCTGGCGCCGAGCACGTGGCCGAGGTCGGCATCGAGATCAGCGCGCCGGCGACCGCGGGCAGCACCCGGCGGGTCACCGTCATCGCGGCCGGCCGCGATGCGGACGGACAGGACTGGCGGGCCGAGCAGGCCGCCGACATCACCGTGGCCGAGCCGGGCTGGACCATGTGGATGGTCAGCCACTTCCACTACGACCCGGTGTGGTGGAGCACCCAGGGCCAGTTCCTGCAGTCGCGGTTCCTGCTGCCCGGCCCTGACGGCCAGCTGCCCGCGGTGCGCACCGCTTTCGAGCTGGTCAAGCTGCACCTGGCCGAGGCCCGGCGGGACGCCGACTACAAGTTCGTGCTGGCCGAGGTCGACTACCTCAAGCCGCATTTCGACGCCCACCCCGAGGACCGGGCCGACCTGCTGTCCTTGATCACCGAGGGCCGGATCGAGCTGGTGGGCGGCAGCTACAACGAGCCCAACACCAACCTGACGAACGCTGAGTCGACCATCCGCAACGCCGTCTACGGGATGGCCTACCAGCGGGATGTGCTGGGCGGCGAGCCGAGCACGGCGTGGATGCTGGACGCGTTCGGCTTTGACCCGGCCTACCCCGGCCTGATGGCGGCGGCCGGGCTGACCGAGTCCTCCTGGGCCCGCGGCCCGTTCCACCAGTGGGGCCCGGGCCGGACCGCGGGCGACAACCGGCTGATGCAGTTCGCCGCCGAGTTCGAGTGGCTGTCCCCCGACGGCGCGGGTCTGCTGACCAGTTACATGGCCAATCACTACTCGGCTGGCTGGGGCATGCAGCAGGCGGGCGACCTGGCCGCCGCCGAGCACGACGCCTATGAGCAGTTCCGCCAGCTCGCGCCGGTCGCGGCGACGCGCAACGTGCTGCTGCCGGTGGGCGGCGACCACGTCGTGCCCTCGCGCTGGGCGGCCGCGATCCACCGGGACTGGAACGCGCGGTACACCTGGCCGCGATTCGTCACGGCGCTGCCGCGGGAGTTCTTCGCGGCCGTCCGCGAGGACGCGGCTCGCGGTGATGTCTGGATCACGCCGCAGACCCGGGACATGAACCCGGTCTACACCGGCAAGGACGTCTCCTACACCGACACCAAGCAGGCTCAGCGGCAGGCCGAGGTGGCCGTGCTGGACGCCGAGCGGCTGGCCACCCTCGCCTGGCTGGCCGGCGCGCCGTACCCGGCGGCGAGCATCGACAAGGCGTGGCGGCTGCTGGCTTTCGGCGCCCACCATGACGCGATCACCGGGACCGAGGGTGACCAGGTCTACCTGGACCTGCTGGCCGGCTGGCGCGAAGCCTGGCAGCGGGGCGCAGACGCCCGGGCCAGCGCCGCTGAGTTCCTGGCCGGGCTCGCTGACACCGCCGGCACGGCCCGGGCCGCCGCGGCCCGGGCCGCCGCCGGCGCGGCGACGGGTGCGGCGGCCGGCGGCCCGGACGCTGCGGCGGCCGGAACGGCTGGCGCGGACGCCCGCACGCTCGCCATCGTCGTGCTCAACACGCTGTCGGCGCCCCGGTCGGCACTGGCGACCGCCGTCGTGAGGCCGCCGGGCCCGGCGGGCTGGCTGGAGCTGACCGATGACGGCGGCCTGCCGGTGCCGTTCCTGGCGCAGGGAGTCAGCCGCCACCCCGACGGCAGCCTGGCCGAGATCACCATCACCTTCCGGGCGGCTGAGGTGCCCGCCACCGGGTACCGCACGTACCTGGCCCGGCTCACGGCCCCGGCGGTCGGCGCCGCGGACGCCAGCACTGCGGGCGCCGGCCCGGAGGGCTCCGGCTGGCAGCCGGCCGCGGGCCACGCGATCGAGAACGACCGCTTCGCGGTGACCGCCGATCCGGCCCGCGGCGGCACGCTGACCAGCGTCCGGGACAAGCGCACCGGGACTGAGCTGCTCAGCGGGCCCGGCAACGAGCTGGTCCTGCAGCCCGAGCACGCCCGGCACCCGCGCTGGGGTGAGGGACCGTGGCTGCTCTGCCCGGCCGGGCCCGGCCCCGGCTCGTCGGGGCTGCAGGCCGAGGTCACGGCCGAGCGGTGCCCGGCGGGCCAGCGGCTGGTCGTGCGGCTGAGGCTGGATGACCTGCAGGTGACCCAGGAAACGCTGCTGTGGGACAGCGCGGAGCGGGTGGAGTTCCGGACTCATGTTGACGGCTCGATTGGCTCCGACAAGCTGCTGCGGGTGGCCTTCCCGGCGCACGTGCCGGGCGGGCTGCCGGTCTTCCACACGGCGGTGTCGGTGATCGGCCGGCCGCCGGGACCCGCCGACACCGACGTGGCGGACAACCCGTTCACCCTCGACAATCCGGCCAACGAGTGGTTCGGCATCGGCTCGGCCGCCCGCGTCGCCCTGACGGCGGCCCCCGGCGCGGACGGCTCCGGCGGCGGCCCGCAGTACCAGGCCATCGGCGTAGCCGAGGTGATCACGCCGCGGCTACCCGGTGGCGACGGCGCGGCCGGGCTGACCCGCGCGGGTGTCCGCGCCCTGCTGGCGGCCCTGGCCCGGCAGGGGGTGACGGCTACCACCTCGTTCCCGGACGGCCCCCGCTACGGCAACCTCGAGGTCGACTCGAACCTGCCGGATTTCCGCATCGTGCTCGGCGGACCGGAGCTGAATGCCTGCACCGCCGCGATCCTGGCCGCCGCCGGGCCGGACCCGGCCGGGGAGCTCGCCCGGCAGCTCGGCGCGACAGGAACGGCCCGGGTCTGGGTGCCGGCGGCCCGCAGCCGGGCGGACGCCTTCGGCGACCGGGCCGACGTGCGCGGCCTGGCCGACCTGCCGGTGCTGATCATCGCCGGGTCGGGAGACGCGGAGCTGGCGGCCGCGGTGGCCGCCGTCACCGACGACCTGGCCGATGCCGTGATCGAGGTGCCGGCGACGGCGGCGGACGCAGCCAGCGACGGCGGCGACCCGGGCGGCCCGGCGGAGGCGGCCGGCGACCCGGGCGGCCCGGCGGCGATACACCGCGCCGGCCGGCCGGGCGACGGCGCGGGCGGCCCGGCCACCGCGCTGGCCGGGCACTCGGTGGCGGTGCTGAACCGCGGGACGCCCAGCAGCCTGGTCACGCCCGGCGGCGTGGCGACCATGGCGCTGATGCGGGCCTGCAGCTCGTGGCCGTGCGGGGTGTGGATCGACGGCCCGGCGCGTTTCGCTCCGGATGGCACCAGCTTCGCCTGGCAGCACTGGAGCCACACCTTCGAGTACGCCCTGGCTGCCGGGCCGGGCGACTGGCGCAGCGCCGGGTTCGCCGCGGCCGGGCAGGACTACAACACGCCCCTGCTGACCGTCGTGACCGGCCTGCACGCCGGGCCGCTGCCCGGCCGGGCCAGCCTGGCCAGCGTTGAGCCGGCCACTGCGCTCCTGGACGTCCTGAAGCCGCGCGGGAACCCGCTCGCCCCCGGGCCGCAGCCGCGGCCCGCTGACGGGCTCACCATCCGGCTGCGCAACGCCGGATCCCGGCCCGGCCCGGCGCAGGTCCGGCTGTTCGCCAGCCTGACCGGGGCGCGGCAGTCCGCGCTCCTGGAGGACGCCGCCGGCGAGCCGGTGCCGGTCTCTGGCGGCATGGCCACCGTCTGGCTGCCAGCGGCTGGCGTGACCACGATCGCGGCCACCCCCGCACCTGTCCCCTGGGCCGGGCCAGCCGGGCCGGAACAGGGCCGGCCGGGGCAGGGCCAGCCAGATCCAGGCCAGCCGACGGCGGGCCAGCCGGACCCGGGCCTCGCCGAGGCGGGCCTCCCGGAGCCGGCGCAGCCGGTTTACGCCCGGTACTGGCTGCACGGCAAGGGGCCGGCGCCGGCCGGGAACATGCCGGTCGCGGTGCACCTGTCCCCCGGTCAGCTGGCCGTGCCGCCGGACGGCCCGCGGTCGCTGCGGCTGACCGTCGCCTGCGGCCCGGACCCGGCCGCGGGACAGGTCCGGCTGACCGTCCCGGACGGGGTGACCCTGCCGGTGGCGGGTCTTCTGACCTACGATCTGCCCGCCCGCGGGCACGCTTGCTGGGACCTGGCCGTCAGCTTGGAGCCCGGTGCGGGGACAGCGGCGCGCTTCGTCACGGCTGCGATCGAGGATCTGGCCGGCCAGGTCATCGAGGATGCGGCGCTGATCACCGCCGCCGGCCCGGACACCGGCGGGGCGGGGACGGCCGGCCCGGACACCGCCGGGGCGGAAGCGGGCGGCCGGGCGGAGACGAGCGCTGCCGCGCCGGAGGCCCTGGCCGCGGCGCACGATCACGAGCAGCAAGCCCTGGCCGCCGAGATCGAGCTGACCGTGCCCCGCCGCGAGCTGGCCCTGGGGCCCGGCCAGACGGGTGCCATCGAGGTGCGCGTCACGAACCGGGCCGCCTGCGCGATCCACGGCGAGGCACAGCTCATCTCACCCGCCGGCACCTGGGACTGCCTGCCCCGGTGGGACAGCGGCTTCCGCGCGGAGCCGGGCGCCACGACCGTCCTGGATTTCCCGGTGACGGTCCCCGTCACGGCCCGGCCGGGCCAGCGCTGGTGGGCTCTGGCCAAGATCATGTACTTCGGCCGTGCCCGGTACAGTGAACCCGTCGAGGTGATCATCTCCTGACCAGGACCTCAGACCTGGCGGAACCGGATATTCCGGTTATCGGTGCCGGGCCGGGAGCCTGCCGGGAATGTCAGCCGGCGCGCAAACTACTTGCGCGATAGTAGGTGCCAGATATTCGGCATTCGACCTGGTCTAGTGCGAGAATGGCAGCGGGGCGGCAACCATCCCAGAAGGACCATGACCACCGACATCCTGCTGAGCGCCGGGAACCTGCCGGCCGAGCCGAACAGCTTCGTCGGCCGTGAACGCGACCTGGCGGAGCTTGCGCTGCTGCTCACAGATGTCCGGGCGCTGACCCTGTGCGGTCCGGGCGGGATCGGCAAGACGCGGCTGGCACTGCGGCTGGGCGCCGAGCTGGCACCGGACTACCCGGACGGGACGTGGCTGGCCGAGCTCGCCGACCTGGCCGACCCGGACCTGGTCGCCCGCCGGGTGGCGCAGACCCTGGGCATCCGCGAGGAGCCGGACCGGTCGCTGGCCGAGACGCTGGCCGACGCGCTCCGCTCCCGCCACCTGCTGCTGATCCTGGACACCTGCGAGCACCTGGTCGACGCCTGCGCGACGCTGGTCCAGCAGCTGCTGGCCGGGTGCCGGTGGGTGCGGGTCATCGCGACCAGCCGGGAGCCGCTTCGGGTGCGCGGCGAGCAGGTCTGGCGGGTGCCGCCGCTGGAGCTGCCGGCCGCGCTGGAGAACATGCCGGCCGAGGAGATGCTCGAGCACGAGGCGGTCCGGCTGTTCACCGACCGGGCCGCGGCGGTCCGCCCCGGCTTCACGCTGGGCGCGGCGAACGCCGAGCCGGTGGCCCGGCTGTGCCGGATGCTGGATGGCATCCCGCTGGCCATCGAGCTGGCCGCGGCGCGGATCCGGGCGCTGGCGGTGGAGCAGGTCGCCGACCGGCTCAGCGACCGGTTCAGCCTGCTGGCCGCCGGCGACCGCACCGCGCCGGTCCGCCAGCAGACTCTGCGCGCCGCGGTGGACTGGAGCTATGAGCTGCTGACCCCGCAGGAGCAGGCGCTGCTGCGGCGGCTGTCGGTGTTCTCGGGGTGGAACCTGGAAATGGCCGAGGAAGTCTGCGCCGACGAGCAGATCCCGGCCGACGACATCCTGGACCTGCTGGCCGCGCTGATCGACAAGTCGCTGGTCAGCCTGGACGGCGAGGTGACCGGCGACGCCCGGTACCGGCTGCTGGACACCATCGGCGAGTACGCCGCCGGCCGGCTGGCCGCCTCCGGCGAGCGCGAGGTCATCCGGGCCGCGCACCGTGACTACCTGATGCGCCTGGGCGACGCCATCGTGGCCCGGGCGTTCCTGTCCGGCGAGCCGCCGTGGCGCGAGCGGGTCGCGATGTACCGCCGGATCGAGGTCGAGCGGGCCAACTACCGGGCCGCCCTGGCCGAGTGCCTGGAGCGCAGCGACGCCAGCCGGGGCCTGCGGCTGTGCGTCGCGCTGCGCAGCCCGTGGGTGTCCTACGGTGACGTCACCGAGGGCACCGGCTGGTTCGACCGGTTCCTCGCCCTCGACGCTCAGGTGCCGCCGCGGGTCCAGGCCCGGGCCCGGGTGTGCCGGGGCGAGCTCGCTTTCGAGCTGCAGGATTACGCCACCGCGGGTGACTGCGCCCGCAGCGGGCTGGAGATGTTCCGCGCGGCCGGCGATCCCCGCGAGGCGGCCGAGGCCGGCGCGCTGCGGCTGCTGGGGCTGGTCAGCCTGCGGGCCGGGCTGAACGGCGAGGCGCTGGCCAGCGTCGAGGCCTCCGTGGCGGCGGCCCGCGCGGCGCACGACAACTGGGAAGAAGGGCTGGCCCTGGCCGCCCGGGCCGCTGTGATCGCCCGGCAGGGCCAGCTGAGCGAGGCTCAGGGCGCCTTCGAGGAGGCGCTGGGGGTCATCCGGCACAACAACGGCTGGGGCGTGGCGCAGACCCTCTACGGGTTCGGCACGCTGGCCCGTGTGCGCGGTGACAACGCCGCGGCCCTGCAGCACTTCCGCGATGCCCTGGCGCTCTATCAGGAGATCGACTCCCGCCCGGAGATCGCCCGGTGCCTGGCCGGCATCGGCTGGGTGGCGATGGCCCAGCTCGACCTGGACCTGGCCGCCCGCAGCCTGGCCGAGAGCCTGCAGCTCAGCCTGGCCACCGGCCAGCGGCTGGCCATCGCCCGCGGCATCGAGGCCTTCGCGGCCCTGGCCGTGCTCCGTGATGACCTGCCCGCCGCGGTCCGGCTGGCTGCCGCGGGCGCCGCACTGCGCGAGGCCATCAGCCCGGGCAGCGCCTCCGGCGGCGGATCACGGGCCGATGCGCTGCTGGAATCGGCCCGGCAGCGGCTCGGGCCGCAGGCGATCGCCGCGCTGGCCGCCGAGGGCCGGACGCTGACCGCCTACGAGGCGGTCGAGTTCGCCCTCCGGCTGCGGGCGCGCCCCGACCGGGCAGCGCCCGGCGCGGTGAGCGGGCAGGCGGGCCCGCCGGGCCGGGCCGGCGCGGGCGCCGGCCGTGCGAGCAGCTCTGCTAACGGGAGCCGCCCCGGCGACGCCGCGTCCGGCCCTGGCCAGAATCTGGCCGATGCCGCCGGCCTGGACGCTCCGTCGGTACTGACCGGCCGCGAGCTGCAGATCGCCGAGCTGGTCGCACGCGGCCTGTCCAACCGGGGTATCGCCGCCGAGCTCACGATCAGCCCGGCAACGGCGGCCCGGCACGTGGCCAACATCTTCGGCAAGCTCGACTTCACCTCCCGCGCCCAGGTCGCGGCCTGGACAGCGGAGCGCGAGGCCCGGCGGCGCGGCGCCGCCGGCGGGGACATGACTGGCCCCGGGCCGGCCCGCTAGCCCGGCCCGGCCCGGCGCGGGTCCGGCCCTGCGGGCGGCTCGCCCGGCCGCCTTACTGGACCCCTGCGACGATGCAGCGCTGCAGCTCGGCCAGTGCCCCCGGCGGACCGGTCACCGTCACTCCGGACAGCTCCGCAGCGGCTTCCCGGTTCCACGCCCAGCGCAGCACCGCCGATGGCGGGCCGCTGACCGTCAGGTCCGCCGCGGTGCCGCCTGGCCCGTCCGCCACCTCGAGCGTGCCGGGGCCGGTGCGCACCCGCCACGTCGTGTCGCCGGCCTGCACGGCGCAGGTCCAGCCCGGCGAGCTGGCCAGGATCGGGGTGAAGTCCTCCGGCCACTGCGCGAAGCTCCAGGCCAGGAAGACCCGCAGCAGCTCGTCGATGCCGTCGGTAGCGAGGTCGGCGGGGACCTGCCCGACTACCCGGCCGGTGCTCAGCTCGGCGTCGATGCGGTGGATGACGGTCTCCTGGGCCATCCGGCGGGCCCAGAAGCCAACGGTCTGGCCCGGCGTGAACCAGCAGCCCGCCGGATCCGCAGGACCGTGCGCGGCGAACTGGGCCGCCAGGGCCGCGTAGCCCCGGTCGAGCAGCGTGACCGGCTCCTCAGCCGCCAGCCCGGGCGGCGGCCACGGCTCCGGCTCGGCACGGTCCCGGATGCACAGGCTCTGGTGCAGGTACATCCGGCCGACGTGCCGGGTCAGGTCAGCGACGGTCCAGCCGGGACAGGTCGGGACCGCCGCAGCCAGGTCAGCGGGCACCGCCGCGCGCAGCCGGGCGAACTCAGCGGCCAGGCAGTCCAGGTACCGGGAGAACTCCATGCCGGCCAGTCCAGCACACCACCCGGCCGCCGGCTGCCGGACGGCGATCCGCCCGGCACCGGCCGCGCCGCTGCGCCCGGCCAGGCGGGCCCGGCGAGTCATGAGATGTAGGGCGAAGCTCGCTATAGCTACATGCTCCCGGCTGACCCTACATGCCCTCGCTCATGTCCTACATACGCCTGTGACCTGCTTTGACGCCCAAGCTGCACATCGGAATGGCTCATTCAGCGCATGTGCGGGCGGCCTGCCGGCCCCTAACTTCATACCTACGGAACGGCCGCGGTCCCGGCTCGTCCGGCCATCAGGAGGGGGGTGGCCGGCCAAACCGGGGCCGGGCCGGGGTAACGCCCCGGCGCCGGGGCTCCATCCGGTGCCCGCGGCGCGGTCAGGCGGCTCGCGGCTCCCCGCCAGGGGAAGCTGCGGGCCAGCTTGCGGCCCGGGCGCCCGTGGTCACGGGCCGCCGCTCCGGTCGCGCCGCGGCCTGCTCACTGGCCCGGCGCGGCGGCAGTGACCGGCGCTGACCTGCCGCCGCACGGCGGACGGCGGGCCGGGAGGCTGCGGCGGGCCGGGCGGCCGGCGGCAGTGATGTACATACCTGACTACATATTCCTGACGATGCGGCGATGCGGCGCGGGTGCGTACCGTCGTGCACACGCCGCGGGCAGGAGCACGCCGCGGCGGCGGCCTGGCCAGTGCCCGGGGACCCCGGGCGGGCCGCAGGTACCGCTATCTCCGGCGGGAGGGCTAGGCAAGGCGATGACGACCGCACAAGCACCGGTCGGCGAGACGACAGTCACCCAGCGGCTGCTCGGCACGGCAACCGCCCGCGGCGCGCACCCGGCGCTGCTCGGCGGGCCGGCCGCGGCCCCGTGCTCGTATCCCGAGCTGGCCGTGACCCTGCAGCGGGCAGCTGCGGGGCTGGCCTGGCGCGGGGTCCGGCCCCGGGACGTGGTGGGCGTGTACGTCGCGGATGCGGTGTCCTACATACTCGCCAGCCACGCGATCCGCGCCGCGGGCGCGGTTCCCTCGCCCGTCTCCGAGGAGCTGACGGTCCCGGAGATAGCCAGCCAGCTGGCCGACTGCGGGGCCCGCATCCTGATCACCTCCCACACCCTGGCTGCGGCCGGGCTGGCCGCGGCTGATCGCTCCTGGGTCCGGCAGGTGATCTCCTTCGGGGAGGCGCCGGGCGCGATGCCCTTCTCCTCGCTGCTCGGCCTCGGCTCGATGTGCCCGACCACGGTCCGGCCGCATGACCTGGCCCTGCTCCCGTACACGCGCCGGCCCGACGGCACACTGGCCCGGGCGGCCGTCACCCACCTGGACATGACCGGCGACCTGATGCAGCTGTCCGCCGACGCGGGCATCACCGAGCGGGACGTGATCGTCGCCGCGCCGCCGGCCGGGGACGGGCGCCGGTACACCGCCCTGGTTGACCATGCGCTGATGCGCGGCTCCACGATGATCGCTACCACGGCCTGCGAGCTGGCCATCGCGACGGCGGTCCGCGAGCACCAGGGCACCGCGGCCATCGTGCCGGGCGGCCTGAACCTGACGGCGGTCGCGCCGCTGCGGATTTTCGCCGTCGACGGCTGAGGCCGGGCGCAGGCAGCGCAGCGCGGCGCTACAGGTCGGGCGGGCGGTTCTCGTACGGAGTGCTGAGCACGATGGTGGTCCGCGTCGAGACGCTGGCCGCCGAGCGGATCTCCTGGAGCAGGTTCTCCAGCGCCTCCGGGGTGGCCACCCGGACCTTGAGGATGTAGTTCTCCTCGCCGGCCACGCTGTAGCAGGCCTCGATGGCGCTGAGATGGGCCAGCCGCTCCGGCGCGTCGTCGGGCGCGGCAGCGTCAAACGGCTTGATCGACACGAAGGCCGTCAGCGGCAGGCCCGCGATGTCCGGCCGGATCAGTGCGGCGTAACCGCTGATCAGGCCGCGCTCCTCCAGGCGGCGGACTCGCTGCTGGGCGGCCGACACCGACAGCCCGGTCTGGCGGGAGAGCTCGGTGAAGCTCATCCGGCCATCACGCGCCAGCAGCGAGATGATCTTGCGGTTAGTCTCCTCCACCCGCAAACGGTAACGCCTGCGGCGGCCGGGGCTGACCAGGCCGCGTGACACGGCAGGTAACAGCCAGATATCGGCGTTCAACGCCTGTGTAACGCCAAGGTCGCCGATCTGTTACAAAAGGGCATCCACGGGTAGTCTCGGGCCCGAGCGCTGGCCACCGCTTAGGGGCCGGCACCCCCCGCTGAACTGGGAGACGCGAGTGGCTCAGATCGTTCTTGATCAGGTGGACAAGGTATATCCGGGCGGCACCAAGGGCGTGGACGGCCTCAGCCTGGAGATCACCGACGGTGAGTTCATGGTCCTGGTCGGGCCGTCGGGCTGCGGCAAGTCCACCGCCCTGCGGTCCATCGCCGGCCTGGAGGAGATCACCTCCGGGACCATCAGCATCGGCAGCCGGGTCGTGAACGACCTGCCGCCCAAGGACCGCGACATCGCGATGGTCTTCCAGAACTACGCGCTCTACCCGCACATGACGGTGGAGCAGAACCTGGCCTTCGGCCTGGAGCAGCGCAAGACCCCCAAGGACGAGATCAAGCGCCGGGTCAGCGAGGTGGCCAAGATGCTCGGCCTGGAGGACTACCTCAAGCGCAAGCCGGCCGCGCTGTCCGGCGGCCAGCGCCAGCGCGTCGCCATGGGCCGGGCCATCGTCCGCGAGCCGCAGGCCTTCCTGATGGACGAGCCGCTGTCCAACCTGGACGCCAAGCTCCGCGTGTCCATGCGCGCCTCGCTGTCACAGCTGCACGAGCGGCTCGGCGTCACCACCGTCTACGTGACCCACGACCAGGTCGAGGCCATGACCCTGGGCCAGCGGGTCTGCGTGCTGCGCGACGGCAAGCTGCAGCAGGTCGACAGCCCGCAGTCGCTGTACAACACGCCCGTCAACCTGTTCGTCGCCGGCTTCATCGGCTCGCCGGCCATGAACTTCGCCACCGCGAGCCTGGTCCGCGATGACGGTCCGGCGGTGACCTTCGCCGGCCACAAGGTGGCCATCCCGCAGTCCCTGCTGGACGCCCGGCCCGCCCTGGCCGACTACTTCGGCAAGGAGTTCATCCTGGGCATCCGCCCCTCGGACTTCGAGGACGCGAGCCTGGCCGAGGCGAGCTGGCCGCGGATGCCGGTCACGACGACCGTGACCGAGGAACTGGGCAGCGAGATCAACGTCATCTTCGCGATTGACGCCCCGCCGGTCCAGCACGCCAGCATCAGCCAGGCGACCGCCGACAACGGCGACGACGAGGCCATCCCGATCGTGGGCAACAAGACGATGTGGACGGCCCGGGTGGCCGCCCGCAGCTCGATCAAGCCGGGCCAGTCGGCCGAGCTCGCGGTCGACAACTCCAACCTGCAGTTCTTCGACACCGACAGCGGGCTGGCCATCGGCCACCCGAACACGCCGGCCTAGCCCAGCCGGTCTCCGGCAGGAATGCCGGCGGCGCCCCGGTGGCGCCGCCGGCATTCTCATACCCGGGAACGCCTGCCCTGCCTCTTGCTGTTATCAGTTTCGCCGGCCGGGGCGCCGCGGCCGCGGCCCGGCGCCGCGTCCGGCGGCCGGGCGTAGCATCGGCGAGCGGAGGTGGCGGAGATGACAGATGCGCCGACCGGCGTCCTCGGCCCGGGCGACGGCGTGCGGCAGTACACCGCGCGCGGCAGCGTGATGGCCTTCAAGGCGGTGGCCGAACTGGACGGCGGGGACTTCTCGCTGATGGAGCGCACCCTGCCGCCCGGCGGCCGCCGGCCGCCGCCGCACCGGCACACCAGCTGCTCGGAGGCCTACTTCGTGCTAGACGGGCTGGTCTCGGTGACGGTCGAGGGCGAGGACCTGGCCGTCGGGCCGGAGAGCTTCGTGCTGGTCCCCCGCGGCACCGCGCACACCTTCGGCAACGGCGGCGACGCCATGGC
>DASXDJ010000133.1:0-49412 GCA_036490755.1 Streptosporangiaceae bacterium | reverse complement strand
CGCCGACCCCGGCGCGACCTGATAACAGCAAGAGGAACGGAGTTTCCCCCGGTTCCAGTAGTTTTCCGGCTGCTGCGGCGGAGGCATCCCGTTCGGGCGAATCGAAACGAGCTGGCGCCGCGCTGACGTGGCCGGGTCCGTGCCTGCCCGGCCCGGGGCTCTTACGATGCCGGGTAGCCGGCGGGACTGCTGCGGACGAGCAGCCCGGCCGGGACGGGGGATGCGGAGGTGGTGTGGCGTGGTGCCGGAGCGGCGGTCCCGGCAGGCGAGGCGCATCAGCCATGCCGTGCTCGCGCTCGGCGTGTCGGCGGCGCTGCTCGTCCTGCTCGGCCTCGGGATCGGCCCGGTGCCGGCGCTGGGCCGGGCGCTGGATCCCGGCCACGGGGCCTGGACCTCGGCGGCCGGCGGGCGGCTGCCGGTCTCGCAGGCCTTACGGCTGCCGGGGCTGACCCGGCCGGCCCGGGTCAGCTTCACCGCCGCCGGGGCCGCGTCGGTCAGCGCGGCCACCGATGCCGACCTGTACCTGGCCCTCGGGTATGTGCACGCCCGGTTCCGGCTGGCCCAGATGGACACCGAACGGCGCCTGGGCGAAGGCCGGCTGGCCCAGCTGGCGGGGCCCCCGGCGGTGGCCTCGGACCGGTTCGAGCTGCAGTTAGGCCTGCTGCGCACGGCGCGCCAGGAGTGGGCCGCCATGCCCAAGTCCGGCCCGGCGGCAGTGGCGCTGACGGCTTACGCCCGCGGCGTCAACGACTACCTGGCCGCGGCGCGGGCCAGCGGCCAGTGGCCGGCCCAGTTCTCGCTGGCCGGGGTGTACCCGGCGGCCTGGACCCCGGTAGACAGCCTGGTCGTCCAGGGCGTCCTGGACCAGGAGCTGAGCTTTACCACGACGCCGCTGGACTATGCGCTGCTGGAGCAGGCGCTCGGGGCGCGGCGCACTATGGCCTGGTTCCCGGTCACGGCGCCCGGCCCGCAGTCGCCCTTCGACCCGGGCCCCTACCGCAGGCTCGGCATGGCGCCGCCGCCGGCCAGCCCGGTCACGGCCGCGGCGCCGGCCACCACGGCCGGCGGCAGCGACCAGCCGGGGGCCGGGCGGCTCCCGGCCCGGGCGCACATCGATCCGGGCGGGCCGAACAGCCTGGCCGGTGGCGGCCCCGGCGCTGGGGCGCGGGCCGCCGCGGCGATCCTGACCCGGGTCAGCGCGCTGCCGGCCGGGCAGGACCACGCCTTCCCCGACAGCAACGCCTGGGCGGCCAGCGGCTCGCGGGTGGCCGGGCCCGGCGCGATGCTGGCCGGCGACCCGCACCTGCCGCAGACGCTGCCCTCACTGTGGTACCAGGTGGCCCTGTCCGCGCCGGGCCTGGCGGTGTCCGGGGTCAGCGTGCCGGGCCTGCCGGCCGTGGTGATCGGGCACAACGCCGACATCGCCTGGTCGCTGACCGACACCCAGAGCCAGTCCGTCCTGTACTACGGCGAGGAAACCAGCCCGTCGCGGCCCGGCGAGTACTTCTGGCACGGCCAGTGGCGCCGCATGCAGCAGGTGCACTACGAGATCCCGGTGCGCGGCGGCCCGGCCCGGCCGCTGACCGTCGACCGCACCGTGCACGGGCCGGTGCTGACCACGGCCGGGCAGACGGTCTCGGCCGACTGGACCGGCGCGCTCGGGTCGCCCGACCTCGAGGTACTGATGCGGATCGGCCAGGCCCGCGACTTCGGGCAGTTCCGGGCGGCCCTGGCCAGCTGGCGCTCCCCGGCGGAGAACTTCGTCTACGCCGACCGGCACGGCAACGTCGGGGCCATCTCAGCCGGGTCGTTCCCGCTGGTCCGCCGTGGCCAGCCGTGGCTGCCGATGCCGGGCACCGGCCCGTACGACATCGCGGGCGTGATCCCGTACCGGGCCGTGCCGCAGGTCTACAACCCGCCCGGGCGTGTCGTCGTGACCGCCAACCAGCGGCCGGTGAGCGCCGCCTACCCCTACTACACCGGCACCTCGGCCAACGACTTCGACGCCGGGTACCGGGCCGCGACCGAGTACGCCTACCTGCGCGGGCACCGCTCGCTGCGGCCGGCCAGCTTCGCCGCCCTGCAGGGCAGCCTGCGCGACGGGCTGGCCCGCCAGGTCGTGCCGCGGCTGCTGGCCGCGCTGCGGCACGCCAGGCTGACGCCCGTGCAGCAGCAGGCCCGGCAGGTGCTGGCCGGCTGGGATGACTCGATGACCGCCGGGTCGGCCGGGGCCTCGGTCTGGTGGACGTTCTGGTCGGATTACCTGTCGGCGGTGTTCGGTCCCTGGTGGCGGTCGGCGCAGGTGCCGGTGCACCTGGACCGGGCCGGGCTGGCGGTCGGGCCCGGCCAGGCCAGCCTCGATGAGGTGCTGGCGTCGTGGACGAGCCACGACCGGCGCAACGCCGCCTTTACCCCGCCGGGCGGCCCGGCCAGGGATGCGGCCGCAGCGATGCGAGCCGCGTTCGCAGCCGCGGTCACGCACCTGAGCGCCAGCCCGGGCGGGGCCCCGGCCAGCTGGTCCTGGGGCCGGCTGCACAGCCGCCAGTTCCCGTCCCTGACCGGGGCCCGCGCGCTCGGGTACGGGCCAGTGCCCGACGGCGGTGACCTGTGGACCCCCGATGCGGCGGATGGCGGGCTGGCCTCCAGCGTCGGCCCCAGCTGGCGGATGATCGTGCACTGGACCGGCTCGGGCGCGGCGGCCGGGGAAGGCATCTATCCCGGCGGGCAGAGCGAGAACCCGGCCTCGCCCTGGTACGGCAACCTCATCGCGGACTGGCGGGCGGGCAGGTACCTGCCGATGCCGCCCGCGCGGCCGCCGGCGCCGGCCGGGGCTGCGGGGACCGGGGCCGCCGGGACGGGCGGGCCGTCCGGGGCCGGCACCCGGTGGGAGCTTCGGCCATGACCGCCGACCTGCGGCGCCTGGGCAAGCGCGGCTCCTACCGGCTCGGGCGGCTGCGGGCCCAGGGCATCACCGACCCCGGCCCGCCGGCGCCGTTCCGGCCGAGCTTCACCCGGCCGCAGCACCGCGGCGCGACCGCCGGGTGGCTGCTGGCCGGACTGGCCGGGGCGCTGGTCATCGCGGCGGGCGCAGTCGCCGGACTGTGGTTCGTGCCGTTCATCGCGGGCCTGGCGGCGGGCCTGGCCAACCGGATCGGCGGCTGGCGGGCCCGGGTCATGATGCTCGCGGTGACGATCATGGCCGTGGCCGGGTGGGCGATCCCGCTGGGCTGGCCGGCGCTGACCGGCCAGCCGGACGGCGCCACGGCCCGGGTCATCGCCGCGCTGCTCGGGCTGCCCGCGTTCGCCACCACCGGGGTCCTGGTGACGCTGGCGGTGGCCGTCGCGCAGGCCCTGGCCGGGCTGTGGCTGGGCCGGGCCCTGACCCCGTTCCCCGATCGCGGCTAGCCGCCGGAGAAAATCTCCGGGTGATGGCGGCGGGCGGAATAGGCCGGCCGTGGCCTGCGTTACCAACCCTCGCTGGTGTGATGTGTCCCCGGGCCTCACCTAATGCCATCGCGGAATACCGTCCGGCTGGAGCCGCGATGTGCCTATCGCCGAGAGGCGACCACACGCCAGCTCGTGACACGCCCCCGCGAGCAGCTGCTCGACGGGGGCGTCGTCACGTCCGGGCCCGGCGAGGGCGATCATGGGGGAGTGACGGATCCGGGCCTGATCCGGCGGGCTGAGGCAGCCGGGATATCGACGAGCTACGAGAACTGGCTGGGCGAGCCGGCGGACGTCCCGGCGGACACGCTGGAAGCCATTCTCGCGGCGCTGGCGGCCGCCCCGGCAAACGGAACAGACCAGGCAGGAACGGAGCAGACCGGAACAGGTCAGGCCGAGACGGGCCAGCCGGATCCGGGCCAGCTCCTGGCGCCCCGGCCGGATCACCGGTCCTGGGGGTTCACTGTCCAGCTCTACTCCGTCCGGTCCCGGCAGTCCTGGGGGCATGGTGACCTGCGCGATCTGGCCGAGCTTGCGGCCTGGAGCGGCCGGGCCCTCGGTGCCGGGTTCATCCTGGTCAACCCCCTGCACGCGGCCGAGCCGCAGCCGCCGGTCAGCCCGTCGCCGTACCTGCCGATGACCCGCCGCTACACCAGCCCGCTCTACCTGCGGATCGAGGACATTCCCGAGTGCGCCCGGCTCAGCCCGGCCGGCCGGGCTGAGGTGGAGCGGCTGGCCGCGCCGCTGCGGGCCCGCAGCCGCAGCGCCGGCCTGATCGACCGGGACGAGGTCTGGGCGGCCAAGCGGGCGGCGCTGCAGCTGATCTGGCGGGTTCCGCTGGACCCCGGCCGCCGGGCGGCCCTCGCGGCGTTCCGCGAGCGTGAGGGCGCCGAGCTGGAGTACTGGTCGGCGTGGTGCGCGCTGGCTGAGCGGCACGGGCCGGACTGGCGGTCCTGGCCGGCGTCGCTGCGCACCCGCGCCGGGGGCCTGGCCGCGGTGTCCGGTGATCCGGGCGCGCCAGGCGGACCCGGCGAGCCGGGCCGGCCCGCTGACCCCGGCCCGGAAGGCGGGCCGGGCAGCCCTGCTGGCTCGGCAGCAGCCACCGCGCCGGGCAGGCCTGCCGGCCCGGGAGCAGCCACCGGGCCGGACGCGGCGGGAGCGCTGGGCGAGCGGGCCGGCTTCCACGCCTGGCTGCAGTGGCTGGTGGACGAGCAGCTGGCCGCGGCCCAGCAGGCCGCGCTCGGCGCCGGGATGGCGCAGGGTGTGCTCCATGACCTGGCCGTCGGCGTGCACCCCGGCGGCGCGGACGCGTGGGCGCACCAGGACCTCCTGGTGGCCGGGATGAGCGTCGGCGCGCCGCCGGACAGCTTCAACCAGCGGGGCCAGGACTGGGCCCAGCCGCCGTGGCATCCGCAGCGGCTGGCCGCCGCTGGCTACCGGCCGCTGGCCGACCTGTTCGCCGCCGCGCTGCGGCACTCCGGCGGCCTGCGCGCCGATCACGTGATGGGCTTGTTCCGGCTGTGGTGGGTGCCCGACGGCATGACCGCCGACCGCGGCGCCTATGTCCGCTACGACCATGCCGCCTCGGTCGCGGCCCTGGCGGGCCAGGCCCGCGCCGCCGGGGGCCTGGCCGTCGGCGAGGACCTCGGCACCGTCGCCCCCTGGATCCGGCCCTACCTGGCGGGCCACGGCGTGCTGGGCACCATGATGCTCTGGTTCGCCGAGCAGCCCGACGGCTCGCCGCTGCCGCCAGGCCAGTGGCGAGCGGACTGCATGGCTACCGTCGGCACCCATGACGTGCCGACGGTAGCTGGCTTCGCCTCCGGCGACCAGGTCGGCATCCGGGCCCGGCTGGGCCTGCTGACCTCGCCGGAAGAACAGGAACGCGCTCGCGCGGCGGCGCTGGTGGCAGGCTGGCGAGCGGCTCTTGAGGCCGAGGGACTGATTGCTGCCGGGCAGCCCGGCGGCGCCCGAGCTGATGGCTCGGGGGCTGGCGGCACGGGGGCTGATGGTGCCGGAGCTGACGGCACCGGGGCTGACAGCGCCGGAGCTGGCGACACCGCGCAGCTGACCGTCGCCTTGTACCGGTACCTGGCCCGGACCCCGGCCCTGCTGCTCGGCGTCTCGCTGGCCGACGCGGTCGGCGAGACGCGCAGCCAGAACATCCCCGGCACCAGCACCGAGTACCCCAACTGGCAGATCCCGCTGTGCGACGAGGCCGGGCGGCCGGTCCTGATCGAGGACCTGCCGGCCCGGCCGCTGGTCCGCGCGGTCGCCGCCGCGGTGGCAGCCAGCTAACCGCGCTCGCCGCCACCTAACAGCGCTCGCCGCCACCTAACAGCGGTGGCCGCCAGCTAACAGCGGTGGCCCGACTGGCCCGACCGGCCCGACTGGCCTGCAGTCCCGCGGCCGCCCGGCCGCTGCAGCGCGCGGATCCCGCGGGCCCGCCACGTCGTGTCTAGCCCGCCGCCGCGTCGCGCTGGCGGCAGCGCAGAGCCCGGGCGACGTCGTCGCGGCCCTCCGACAGCAGCCGGGCCAGCGCGGCCGGCGGGCTGGTGCGCTGCAGGTAGGCATCGGCGGCCTCGATCGCCGCTGGCGTGATCACGGTGCTGGGGTAGGCCACCTCGGCGAAGTACTGGGCCATGTCGGAGCCCCAGTCCTGCCAGATCCCGGCGATCACGTCGAAGAACGGCCCGGCGAAGGGCTCCAGCAGCTCGTCCTGGTCCAGGTCGTGGAACCCGTTGAGGGCGGACCGGAAGGTGGCGCTCGGCAGCTGGCCGCCGGTGATCTGCCGCCAGGCCGCCGCCTTGGCCTCCGGCGCGGGGATCGCGGCCCGGGCCGAGGCCGCGTGCCGCTGTCCGGCGTCGGTCAGGTCCCGGTCCAGCTCCGCCTCGATCTGCGCCTCGCCCGCCGCGCCCCGGCTGACCAGCCGGTGCAGCAGCCGCCAGCGCATGTCGGTGTCGATGACCAGCCCGTCGATGGCCGCCGAGCCGTCCAGCAGGCCGGCCAGCAGGGTCAGGTCGTCGCTGCCGGTCGCGAGGTTGGCAAACGCGATCGCGTAGGCCAGCTGCTCGTCCGACCCGGCCGTGGCGCCGTCCAGCAGGCCGCGCAGGCCCGCGGCGAGGCGGGTCATCCCGGCGGGCCGCCAGCCGGGGTCGGCGAACCGCCGGACCGCGACCGAGACCTGGCGCAGCACCGTCTGCAGCACGGTGACGTCGGTGATGGTGCCGGTGCCGGCCAGGACCAGGTCGAGGTAGTCGCGAACGGCCAGCTCGCCGTCCCGGACCATGTCCCAGGCGGCCGCCCAGCAGATCGCCGCCGGCAGCGCGTCAGCGAACTGGCCGCGGCCGTCGATCAGGGCTCGCAGCGACAGCTCGTCCAGCCGCACCTTGGCGTAGCTGAGGTCGTCGTCGTTGACCAGGACCAGATCCGGGCGCTGGGCGCCGGTGAGCTCGCTGACCTCGGTGACGGCCCCGGCGATGTCCACCTCGACCTGCCGGGTGCGGGTGAAGCCGTCCGCCGCCCGGTCATACAGGCCGATCGCGATCCGGTGCGGCCGCAATTGCGGGTAGTCGGCGACCGAATCCTGCAGCACGCGGAACGAGGTGAACCGGCCGTCCGGCCCGGTCTCGAACCGCGGCCGCAGGGTGTTCACCCCGGCGGTCTCCAGCCAGGCCTTGGACCAGGAGGTCAGGTCGCGGCCTGAGGTCTGCTCCAGCGCCCCGAGCAGGTCGGCGAGGGTCGCGTTACCCCAGGCGTGCGCGGCGAAGTAGGCCCGCACGCCGGCCACGAAGGCCTCCCGGCCGACGTAGGCGACCAGCTGCTTGAGCACGGCCGCGCCCTTGGCGTAGGTGATCCCGTCGAAGTTGACCTCGACGGCGGCGATGTCGGGGATGTCGGCTGCGATCGGGTGGGTCGAGGGCAGCTGGTCCTGCCGGTAGGCCCAGGCCTTCTCCACCTGGGAGAAGGTCGTCCAGGCCCCCGTCCACCTGGTGTTCTCGGCCTCGGAGACAGCCGCGGCCCAGGTCGCGAATGACTCGTTCAGCCACAGGTCATCCCACCACCGCATGGTGACCAGGTCACCGAACCACATGTGCGCCATCTCGTGCAGGATGGTCGAGGCGCGCATCTCCCGCGCGGTGTCAGTGACCCGCGAGCGGAAGACGTAGTTCTCCAGGAAGGTCACGCAGCCGGCGTTCTCCATGGCGCCGGCCTTGAACTCGGGGACGAACAGCTGGTCGTACTTGGGGAACGGGTACCGGACCCCGAACTCGCGGTGGTAGAAGTCAAAGCCCTGCCGGGTGATCTCCAGGATCTCGTCCGCGTCCAGGTAGGCGGCCAGCGACTGGCGGCAGAACACGCCCAGCGGGATGCCGTCATGCTCGGAGCGGACGGCGTGATACGGCCCGGCCGCGACCGCGGTGATGTAGGTCGGCAGCACCGGGGTGGGCGGGAAGTGCCAGCGCAGGTTGCCCGGTCCGGCCGGCCCGGGGTCGCCGGCGGGCGGCATGTTCGAGATGACCTGCCAGTCGTCCTGGCCGCTGACGGTCAGCTCGAAGGTAGCTTTCAGGTCTGGCTGGTCGAAGCAGGCGTAGATCTGGTGGGCGTCAAAGGTCTCCAGGTCGGAGTACATGTAGATGCCCTTGTCGGCCGGGTCGGTGAACCGGTGCAGGCCCTCCCCGGTGCGCGAGTAGGCACAGTCCGCGCTCACGCGCAGCTCGTTGGCCGCCGCCAGCCCGGTCAGCGCGATCCGGTTCCCGTCGAAGGCGGCCCGGTCCACGGGCTCGCCGTTCAGGGTGATCTCGATCACCTCGGGCGCGGTCAGGTCGATGAACGTGCTGGCGCCCGGCGCCGTGCAGCTGAACCGGGCGGTCGTCACCGACCGGAACGTGGACTCACCGCCGGTCAGATCGAGATCGACCTGATAGGACTGCACGGACAGCAGCCCGGCTCGCTCCCGCGCCTCGTTGCGCGTCAGATTGCTCGCCACCGCGATGTCCCCTTCCTGGGTTGCCGGACGGGCCTGCTCCCTGTCACTCCGGCGGAATTACCCGGCAGGCGCCCCGGTTGGCCCGGGGGAGAGCCCCCGATCTGCGCAAGGAGCAACATGGCTGAGCAGGAGCCTACTGAAGTCGATTTCTGGTTTGATCCGCTGTGCCCCTGGGCCTGGATCACCAGTCGCTGGATTCTTGAGGTGGAGAAGGTCCGGCCGGTCAAGGTGACGTGGCATGTGATGAGCCTGGCCGCCCTCAACGAGGGCAAGGACGACCTGCCGGAGCAGTACCGGGAGTTCATGCGCACCGCATGGGGCCCGGTGCGGGTCTGCGCGGCCGCCGCCCAGAAGTTCGGCCCGGAGGTGCTCGGCCCGCTGTACACCGCGCTGGGCACCCGCTTCCACGACCAGGAGGCCGACCGCGACCGTGCCTCGATCGAGGCCGCCCTGGCCGAGGCCGGGCTGCCGGCCGAGCTCGCCGGCGCCGCCGATTCCGCGGAGTACGACGAGGCGGTGCGCGCCTCGCATGCCGACGGGATCGAGCGGGTCGGCTATGAGGTCGGCACCCCGATCATCTCGGTGCTCGGAACCGCGATCTTCGGGCCGGTTGTGTCGCCGATCCCGCGCGGGGAGGCGGCCGCCCGGCTGTGGGACGGCGTGCTGCTCGTCGCCGGGACCGACGGCTTCTTCGAGCTCAAGCGCAGCCGCACCCGGGACCCGATCTTCACCTGAGCGGCCAGCGGGCGGCGGCGCGGCCGGCCTCCGCGCCGCGCCGCCGCCCGGCTCTGCCGGTCAGCGAGCCCCGACGATGCGGACATTCCACGAGCAGCTCGTGGTCACCACCAGGTAGTGGCCCGCGGTCGTGGAGTAGGTCGAGGTGCTGCCCCGCCCCGCTGGCCCGGCAGCATCGACGCTCACGCCGTCGCTGTCGGCGCCGCCTTCCCGGATGATCAGCCGCCCGCCCGGCGTCCCGGCCGGGCATCGGTAGAACCACTGCAGGACCCAGCGGCCCGGCGCGGTGACCGAGAAGGCGCTGGTGATCTGGTTGCCCCTGCCCGCGAAGGTGCGCAGTACGGGGCGGCCCGGCCGGCCACCGGTCTGGCCGGCCCGGCCGCCGTGCGGCCGGCCGCCCTGCCCGGCCCGGCCGGTCGCGTCAGCCGGGCCGAGCCGTGAGGCGCCGGCCGCGGCTGTGACATGCGTGGCACGGTGCGGGCCGGCCGCCTCAGCCACCAGCGTGACCAGGCCGATCACCAGGCATAATCCGGCGGCGCACGTCCCGGCGGTGACAAACAGCCGCAGCGCGCGGCGCGCGTGAACCAGCAGCGGGATGGTCGAGCCGAACGGCGCCGCGTGGTGCGCGCCGCGCGGCGGCAGCCGCCACCCCTCGGGAGCCTGATAAGTCATCCGCCCGTCCTCAGCTCGGTTGTCCGGACCTCAGCTACGGAATGTAACGACGCGCTTGGTTACTTACTGAGAGCGTTGTATCACGAAATGCAGTGTCGTCCCGGCCTTACAAATGTTTTAGCTGGCAGAGGCGTGGTGATCAGATCTCGTACGGATCCATACGGATCCGTGGCCAGACCTAACGCTTGACCAAATTTCGCGGCGATCATGAACGATAAGTGACAATCACGCGCTGACTGTCTGGCCGGTCAGCGCTGATAACGGGTCGGCCCGGCAGCCGCCGGCGGCCGGGCCGTCGTCCCCGCCGGGCCGGTACGGCAGGATGGCGCCATGCGCAGCAACTTCATTAGCGGCAGCTGGACACCGTCGGCCAGCGAGACCGGCATCGACGTGGTCAACCCGGCCACCGAGGCCATCATCGACCGGGTTCCGGCCGGCCACCCCGCCGACGTGGATGCCGCGGCCCGGGCTGCCCGCGCCGCGTTCGCCGGCTGGTCGCAGACCTCGGCGGCCGAGCGCGCCGGGTACCTGGCCGCCGCTCGTGACCTGCTGGAGCAGCGAGCCGACACCGTGGCCGCGGCGATCAGCGCGGACATGGGGTCACCGCTGGCCTTCGCGCGCGCCGTGCAGGTGGGCACGCCGCTGGCGGTGCTGGCCAGCTACGTCGAGCTGCTGGGGAAGTATGACTTCGGCGGTGACCGCGTCGGCAACTCGCTGATCGTCCGGGAGCCCGCGGGCGTGGTGGGGGCCATAACCCCGTGGAACTATCCGCTGCACCAGATCGTGGCCAAGGTCGCCGCCGCCCTGGCGGCCGGCTGCACGGTGGTGCTGAAGCCGAGCGAGGTGGCGCCGTCCGCCGCCTACGAGCTGGCCGACATACTGGCCGCGACAGGGCTGCCGCCCGGCGTATTCAACCTGGTGAGCGGAACCGGGCCGGTGATCGGTGAGGCCATCGCCGGGCACCCGGAGATCGACGTGGTCTCGTTCACCGGGTCCGCCGCGGCCGGGCGGCGGGTCGCTGAGATCGCTGCGGCCACGCCGAAGCGGGTGGCGCTAGAGCTGGGCGGCAAGTCGGCGAACCTGATCCTGCCCGATGCCGACCTGGTGACCGCCGTGAAGGTGGGCGTGGCGAAGGCGTTCGTCAATGCCGGGCAGACCTGCAACGCGCTGACCCGGATGCTCGTGCACCGGGACGCCTATGACGAGGCCGTCGCGCTCGCGGCCGGGAACGCCGGCCGGTATGCGCCGGGGGACCCGATGGCCGACGGAGTGCGGATGGGCCCGCTGGCGTCGGCCGCCCAGCGCGACCGGGTCACCGGCTACATCGAGAAGGGCATGGCCGAGGGAGCGCGCGCGGTGACCGGCGGCCCGCAGCCGCCCGCGGGCCTGCCCCGCGGCTTTTACGTCACGCCGACGGTGTTCGCCGACGTCGCGCCCGACATGGTGGTGGCGCGCGAGGAGATTTTCGGCCCGGTGCTGTGCGTGCTGCCCTACGAGGGCGAGGAGCAGGCCATCCAGATCGCCAACGGCACGCCCTACGGCCTGGCCGCGGCGGTCTGGTCGGCCGACCATGATCACGCGGTGAGCATCGGCCGGCAGCTCCGCGCCGGGCAGGTCGAGATCAACGGCGGCGCCTTCAACGTGGCCGCGCCGTTCGGCGGCTTCGGCCAGTCCGGGTACGGCCGCGAGCTGGGCGTGCACGGCCTGGAGGAGTTCCTCGAGATCAAGGCCCTGCAGTTCTGAGAGCCGCGCTGGCCGCTGATAACAGCAGCAGATGCCAGCGCACCTGCGATACTGCCGCACCGCTACCCGCGGCAGCGCCGGCCGCCACGCCAGGCGACAGCGGCTGGCTCTGATAACAGCAAGTAGTGGCCCGGCGCAGCGTGGCAGGCCGGGCCCGGCTGCGGCATCGCGGGGGCCCGGTCTGCGACACTGTCCCCCGTGCGCGTCTACCTGGGATCCGATCACGCAGGCTTCGAGCTGAAAAGTGCCCTGATCGACTGGCTCCGGAAGGCCGGCCACGAGCCGGTGGACTGCGGCCCGGCCAGCTATCACGACGGCGATGACTACCCGCCGTACGTGATGCGGGCGGCCAGTTCCGCGATGGCCGACCCGGGCAGCCTGGGCATCGTGATCGGCGGCTCAGGCAACGGCGAGCAGATCGCGGCCAACAAGGTCGCCGGGGTCCGGGCCGCGCTGGCCTGGAGCGAGGAAACGGCACGGCTGGCCCGCCTGCACAACAACGCCAACGTCCTGAGTCTCGGGGCCCGGATGCACCCGGTCGCCAACGCGATCGACTTCGCGCGCGTCTTCCTGGAGACCGCCTACTCCGGAGAGCCCCGGCATAGCCGGCGGCTGCAGATGATCACTGACTATGAGGCATCTGGCGAGCTCCCGCCGCTGCCCTGACCCGCCGGCCGGGTCTGCTCCGGAGTGTCCGGCCGCACCTGCTCCGGGACGTCCAGCCGCACCTGCTCCTGGACGTCCGGCCGCACCTGATCCGGAGCGTCCGGCCGGAGGGGTACCTGGCCGGCCGCTAACCGGCGACGGCGCGAACGGCGCCGGGCCGGGCGGTCCCCGGTGGCCGGATGCCCGGCACGCCGGCTGCCACCAGCGGGTCGGCCCCGGCCCGGGTCGGCCTTGCTCCGGTCAGCCTGCTGAGGTCCGGGCGCGGCCCGCCCGGCAGCGTCCGGGTCCGGCGGGACCGAGCCCTGCCTATCGGCGACCGGGTCCGCGCCGGCCGTTCCGCTAGCTGCCGTTCCGCTAGCTGCCGTTCCGCTAGCTGCCGGTCCGGTAGATGCCGGTCCGGTAGATGCCGGTGCGCTAGCTGCCGGGTCACTGGATGCCGAGTCCCCTGCCGCCTGCCGGCCGCCGGCTGACTGACCGCTGCCGCCCGGCCTGCTCGCGCCCGGCCAGCTCCCGCGCCCGCGGGAGCCGCGGCCCTTCCGCCCGCCCGCCGGGCGCTCACCCCGGTTCTCCGGGCCAGGGCCGGGCCGGCCGGCCGCACCGGAGTTTCCGCGGCTGCCCGCTGGCGGCCCGGCGGGCGCGAAGACAGGGCCGGCCGGGGTGGTCGGGCCAGGCGGGCTGGCCGGGCCCGGCGCGGGTGCCGGACCCGAACCGGCTGCCGGGCCGGAGGCCGATGCAGGCCGTCCCGGGCCGCCGGCTGGCCCTCCCGTGCGCGCGCCAGTCGCGGGGCTCGCCGGCGGGACCTGGTTACCTGCGGGCGCGGCCCGGACGGCCGGCGCCCCCGCCGCACCGCCCGCGGCGTTGCCGGGATCGGGCCGGGACACATCCCGGGCCCGCATCGCGGCGTCGACCGTTATCTTCATGCTGCCTCTACGGTACGCCGGGCGCAGGCGGTCAGAACTCCGTCGGGCACCACGGCTCGCGATCAGCCGACATTGCCGTCGTCAGCGTCGCCAGGGCGGCGGGCCGGCTCGCCGTGACCTGGCCGGCCGCCGCGAGCGAGGCCAGGCCGGTGCCGCCCAGGTAGGCCGCCCCGAGGGCCTGGGCCGTCGCCGTCAGGTCGGCGGCCGCGGTCGCCGGCTCGCAGCTCGCCTGCTCGCCGGCGCCAGCCTGCAGCCGCCACCGCCCGCAGTTGGCGGGCAGCTCGGCGTCGGTCACCTCGATGACCACGTCCACGTCGCAGGCGTACCGGCGCTGGCGCAGCGCGGCGGGCACGTCGATCAGCCGGGCCCACAATCCGTCCATCAGCCGGGCCCGGGCCCGCCGCGGGCCGCCCAGCCACTGCAGCAGCGGGTCGTCCAGGGGCCGCCCGGCGGCCCGCACCTCGGTGATCAGATCCCGGCTCAGCAGGTCGGTCCACAACGCCAGCTCGGTCCCGGCGTCGGCGGCGACCAGTTCGCGGACATTGAGCTGGCCCGCCGGGAGGCTGTCATCGCCCCAGGTCGGCTTGGCCGAGTACAGCGCGTAGCCGCGCGGGCCGCGATCATCGCAGGCCAGCACGCAGCGCAGCGGGGCGGCGCCTTCACGCGCCCACTCCGGGTCAGCGGTCACCGCCCCCCACCACCGGTCATCCCGGGCGATGGCGCCCGGCCGGCCAGCCGCCAGGGGGTCGTAGACCGCGGCCAGCTCGCTGCGCACCGCGGCGGGGTCGGCGATCCGCAGCCGGGGCGGCTCAGCCCCGGCGCGGCCGGGCAGCGGCGGCGGGACCAGCCGCGCCTCGCTGCGGATGGCGAGATTCAGCTCGTGCGAAGCGCAGCCGTAGCCGAATCGGCCGTAGATCTCCGGCTCGGCCGCCCACAGCACCGCGACCGGCTCGTCGCGGGCGATGGCGTCGGCCAGCAGGTAGCGGATCAGCGCCGACATGATGCCGCGCCGCCGGTGCGAGGGCAGCACGGCGACGAAGCTCACCCCGGCGGCGGCGACCGTCGCTCCCGGCACCGACAGCCGGAAGGTGAAGTTGGCGGCGGTCCCGACAATCTGGGCGCCGTCGAAGGCGGCGGCACTGCGGTCGAACTCAAAGGTGGTCCGGGCGAGCTCGCTGGACCCCTCCGCTGGCCAGCTGGAGTTAAAGGCGTGCTCGGAAACGGCATAGAAGGCCCGGTATTCGCCGGGATCGATGGCCCGGACGGGGTAGGCAGCGCTCATCTGCCATCTGTACCCCGCCGGCCCGCCGCCGCGCGACTGAATATGCTCCGCTCGGCGGATGCCGCATTCCGGAGCTACCGGTACAGTGCCGGCATCATGGTTGTCCCAGGCGCCAGCGCTGTCCTGTCCGCGACCCGGAGGTCGGCGGAGCGGGCCCGCGGCGTGCTGAGGCGCCAGTTCATCACCAGAAACCGCCGGATCGCCCTGGTGCTCGCCCTGGCGGTGGTGGGTATCGGCGTGGCCGCCGTCGGCGAGACGGGCCAGTGGTTCTCGGCCGGGGTGATGATCCTGCCGATCCTGGCGGGCGGCCTGCTGCTGTGGCCACGGGCGCTGCGGATCCTGTTCATCCTGGTCGTCGGCATGCTGGCCTATGACGGGTCGCAGGGGAAAGCCGGGCCCGGCATCATCGCCACGATCGCGGTGACCGCCGCGTTCGCCTACGTCCTGGCCCGGACCCGGGCCAAGCTCGGCATGCAGGGACTGCGCGGCGATCAGATGCTGATCGAGCTGCGGGACCGGATCCGGGCCCAGTCCGCCCTCCCGGCGCTGCCGGATGGCTGGCGGTCGGTGTCGGTGCTCCAGCCGGCCGGGGGCGTCTCCTTCGGCGGCGATTTCGTGGTGTCCGCGTGCGATGGCAAGACCCTGGAACTAGCCCTGGTTGATGTGGCGGGCAAGGGCGTGGATGCCGGGACCCGCGCGCTGCTGCTGTCGGGGGCGTTCGGCGGCCTGCTCGGGTCAGTGCCGCCCTCTGATTTCCTCGGTGCCTGCAACAGTTACCTGCGCCGCGGCTCGCAGACCGAGGGCTTCGTGACCGCCGTGCACCTGGCCGTGGACCTGGTCACGGGGGAGTACGTGATCTCCTCGGCCGGCCACCCGCCCGCGGCGCACTTCGAGGCGGGCAGCGGCCGGTGGCGGCTGACCTCGGCTCGCGGCATCGTGCTGGGTGTGGTCCCGGACCTGCGCGGCAAGCCCGACCGGGGCGCGCTGCGGCACGGCGATGCCCTGATGCTCTACACCGACGGGCTGGTCGAGGTGCCGGGCCGGGACATCGACGCGGGCATCGACCGGCTGCTGGGCGAGGCAGATCACCTCATCGCGGGCGGCTTCGCCCCTGGCGCGGCCCAGCTGGTGCAGACCATGCAGGCGGGCCGGGCCACCTCCGACGACTGCGCCCTGGTCCTGATCTGGCGATCCTGATCCGGTGGCGGCGGTCCCGGCCGGCTACACCCCGGCCGGGGCGCGGCTGCTGCGCAGCAGCGCGTGCTCGGCCAGCGCGACCAGGACATCCCGGCTGGAGTCGTGACGCCGGGCATCGCACAGCACCACCGGGCTGTTGCTGGACAGCTGCAGGGCCCGGCGCACCGCGTCCAGGGGATAGCGCCGGACCCCCTCGAAGCAGTTCACGGCGACGACGAACGGCATGTCGTTTCGCTCGAAGTAGTCCACCGACGGGAAGCAGTCGGCCAGCCGGCGGGTGTCGGCCATCACGACCGCGCCGAGCGCCCCGAACGCCAGCTCGTCCCACATGAACCAGAAGCGCTGCTGGCCGGGCGTGCCGAACAGGTAGATCACCAGGTCATCGCGGACGGTGATCCGGCCGAAGTCCATCGCGACCGTCGTCGTGGACTTCCGCTCCACCCCGCGGAGCGAGTCGACCATCGTGCTGCGCTCGCTCAGCGCCTCCTCGGTCCGCAGCGGCCGGATCTCGCTGACCGATCCGACCAGGGTGGTCTTGCCCGCGCCGAAGCCGCCGGCGATCAGGATCTTGATGGTGACCGGAACCGGGGCGGCGGGCAGCCCCGGCTCAGATGCGTCGTAGGCCATCAGCAACATCCTTCAGCAGCTGCGGGTCGGCCAGCCTGACAGCGACCGGCCCGTGAACGGTGACCAGGCCCCGCTCCCGCAGGTCAGATACGAGGATCCGGACCACGCCGAGCGGCAGGTCCAGGTCCGAGGCGAGGTCGGCCGCCGGGATCGGCACCCGGCACTTGCGCAGCACGGTGAGCTGCTCAGGTTCCAGCTGAGTGACATCGGGAATCGCGCCGCGGACCGCGCAGACCAGGGCCAGCAGGTCGAAGCTCTCGCCGACCGGCCGCGTCCGCCCGCCGGTCAGGGCGTACGGCCGGACGACTGGTCCCGCGTCTTCGTCCACCCACTGCCCGTCGGCGTAGCCGTCAGGAGGGAACACGGCCGGTCACACCGCTTCGACGGGCGAGGTGGCGGGCCGCGGGTTGACCCCGAGATGCTCACCGACCCGCCTGACCAGCACCGTCATCTCGTAGGCGACCAGCCCGGCGTCGACATCTGCGCTGGCCAGGACGGCCAGGCAGCTGCCCTCGCCGGCCGCGGTGACGAACATGAAGGACGACTCCATCTCCACCACGGTCTGCCGGATGGCCCCGCCGCCGAAATGCTGGGCGGCGCCGCGTGCCAGGCTCTGGAATCCGGCCGCGACGGCCGACAGGTACTCAGAATCCTCACGGTCCAGCCCGGCTGATGAGCCCATGGCCAGCCCGTCGCGGGACAAGATGACCGCCTTGCCGATATGCGGGACCCGCGTCACCAGATCGTCCAGGAGCCAGTCCAGCTGCCCACCGTGACTCATGCTCGGCCTCCCCTTGCCGCTATGCCTATGCCGCTGTAATGGCTGTCGTCGTGTCGCCGGCCGGATGTCGTTACTGGTCCGCCGCGCCAGATCCGTCCGGGGCGGCCGGGTCCGCCCCGGCACTGCCCGGCGGCTCGTCCCCGCGCCGGCCGAGCGCCCAGCCGCGCTGCAGCGCGCTCATCGTGTTCCGGGCTGCCTCGGGGGATGCCTGCTGCGCGGCGCGCGCGGGCGGGTTGTCCTCGGCGGGCGGGGCGTCCCGCAGCTGCGGTGCGAGGCTGGCCTGGCGAACCCGGATCGGCAGGCCGAGGCTGCCCAGCTCGCCGGTGTCGCTCAGGTCGCTGACCTCGCCCAGGCCATCCAGCTCGCTCAGGTCACTGGCCCCGGACGGGCTGGGGCCCGCTGCCGGGCGCCCGGCCGCCGCGACCCCGGTGCCGGGGTACCCGGAATCCCGGTAGCCGGCATCCAGCGGGCTGGCGCCCGAGGCCGTCCAGGGTGCTTCCCGCCCGGTGCCCTCGGGCCGCGCCGCCAGCCCGGCCAGCAGCGGGCTGACCGGCTCGGGCCAGCCCTCGGGGCTGCCGGGCAGGCTGGTGGCGGGTGCGGGGCTGCGCCAGTCGGGCGCCGGCATCGTCGTCACCCGGGCTGTCGGCAGCGGCGGTGCGGGTACCGGGGGCAGCGCGTCCGCGGGACCGGCCGGCCCCGGCCGGGCCTCCGGCGAACCGGCGGCCGCCGGCCAGGCCGGCCCGTCGCCGCGGGCGGCCAGCCCGCCATTCCGCGAGTCCGCGCCGTTCTCCCGGCCGTCGGCCAGCGCGGCATGCCGGCCACCCGCCGACAGCGAGCGGCCGTCCGCGCCGATCGCCGGGATGGCCTCGTAGGAACCTTCCTCGACCACCAGGCTGAGCGGGATGATCACGATCGCCGTCGTCCCGCCGTACGGCGAGGGGCGCAGCGTGATCTTGATGTCGTGGCGGTGCGCCAGCCGCCCGGCGATGAACAGGCCCAGCCGGTCACTGCCGGACAGGTCGAACGCCGGCGGGCTGGCCAGGTTGCGGTTGATCTCCTCCAGCCGCTCGTCCGTGATGCCCAGCCCGCGGTCCTCGACCTCGACCGCGAACCCGCGGCCCACGATGTCCCCGGCGATCCGCACCGGCGTGTTGGGCGGCGAGAACACGGTGGCGTTCTCGGCCAGCTCGGCCACCAGGTGAATGACGTCGGCGACGGCGGACCCGGACAGCGCGGCCTTGGTGCGCACCTCGACCCGGATCCGGGTGTAGTCCTCGACCTCGGCGACGGCCGCCCGCAGCACGTCCTGCAGCGGCACCGGGTGCCGCCAGCTGCGGCCCGGCGAGTCGCCGGACAAGATGATCAGGCCCTCGGCATGCCGCCGCATGCGGGTGGTGAGGTGGTCGATCCGGAACAGGTCCTCCAGCTCGCCGGGCTCGCTGGCCCGGCGCTCCATGCCATCCAGCAGCCGCAGCTGCCGGTGCAGCAGCACCTGGCTGCGCCGGGCCAGGTTGCGGAACACGTCGCTGATGCCGTGCCGCAGGCTGGCCTCGTCGACGGCGGCCTGGATGGCGGCGGCCTGGACCACGTGGAATGCCTGGCGGACCTGGTCGATCTCGTCCGCGCTGGATTCGACCGGCGGCGCTTCCGCCGCGACGTCAACGTTCTGGCCGTCACGCAGCCGCTGCATGACGCTGGGCAGCCGGTCGTTGGCGAGCTCCAGGGCGGACTGGCGCAGCTCGCGCAGCTGGCGGATCAGGCCGCGGCCGACGAAGAAGGAGAACAGGATCGACACGATGATGGCCAGCAGGCCCAGGCCGCCGGCCAGGATCAGCCGCAGGTAGATGGAGTTGCCCTGCAGGTTGGCCCGGATAGAGGCCGAGTCCGCGGCCTGCGTGAGCGCCTTGCCCAGGCCGGTGGAGTAGGCCGTCACGGTCGCCACCCAGGGCATCGGCTGAACCGGCGGCAGGCCGTGCACCGCCCGGCCGTGGATGACCATGTTCTCCAGGTGCGTCAGGGCCTGCGCGGACTGCGGGCTGACGAAGTGGTCATACAGCGCCCGGTCGCCCGGGTTCAGCTGCGGCAGCGAGTCGGTCAGCAGGTACCGCCGCTGCCCGGCCAGCTGGGCGAACTCGGCCCGGTCCGCCACCGGGAACGAGCGCGCCGCCAGGTCGCTGGTGAACAGGTCGCTTTCCTCCAGGACCAGCTGGTCGGCCTCGTCCAGCCGGACCAGGGTGACCGACTGGATGACCAGCGGCACGTTGTCGTACTGCTGGACGGCCTCCTCCAGCACCCGGTCCGTCGCGGTCACCATGGCGCTGTACTGATTCAGCACGGCCAGCCGGCCGATGCTGCCCGAGGTGATCCGCTGGCGCAGCTCGGGCAGCTCGCGAGTGCTGCTGACCAGCTGCGCTGCCGCTGTCTTCTCGGCCGGCGAGGCGTCGGCGGTGAGCGTGCCGGAGTTGTCAGTGCCGTCGAACAGCCGCACCACCCGGTCGGTGATCCGCTCCTGGACGTTCAGCTGGGCCAGGGCCCGGCTGGTCGGCGCGGCCAGGTACAGCATCGCCAGCCGCCGCTCGGTGGCCAGCTCGGTCTGCACGGCCCCGGCCGGCTCGGCGGTGACGTTCTTGACCGTCTTGGCCTTCTGCAGGTTGACGGCCGCGTTCACCGTGATCGTCGCGGCGTAGGCATAGACCCCGACCAGCGAGAGCACGGGGACCAGGATGAGCAGGAGAACCCGAAGTCGGATCGACTTGTGACGCAGCCCCATGACTGTATCCCCGGTGTGAGAAGTGACCGCCGGACCCCTGCGTGGCGGTTGAGTCATACGATGGTTTCGCAGCTTAACAACCATTAATAAACGCGGAGGGGCGAACGTCCGCATTGCCGCTAATCTTTTCCCGGCAGTGCGCGCTCCGTATCCCGGCGGGCTGCTGTCAGTAGTTTTAGGTGGTCACTGACGCCGGCCGGGCGCTGATTCCGAAGCATGAATACGAATAGCGGCAATACGTATAATATCTATTAATATGTCCGCATATCACACAGTTGCCGCGCTGGCTTGGCCGGGGGTCTCGCGGCCGCCGCCGGGCAGGAACGAGGTGGCCAGGGCCGGTCCGGCCCGAACCCTGGCGTCCCGGGCCGGGCGGCCGGGGCGGGCCGGGCCGCGGCCCGCCCCGGAGATCCGGCCGGCTCATCTTAGGGGGCCCGCGCGGGGCCGCACCGCGGTCCCGGCGGCAGCGCGGCCCCGCCGGCCGCCGCATATGACAATGGCGTCAGTTTTTAAATGATTTGACGACGGACCGGATAACAGGAATCACCGCGCGGCGCCTACTCTGACCTGCCCGGGCCGGCATAATGGGGTCGGCTGCCGGCCCTGTGCGGTCTTACGGCTGCGATGCGTCACACCGACGCGGACGTCATCTGACGTCGATGTCATTATTTGCCTTCATTACTAATCTGTGCGGAAAATAGGGCCGTGGCGCGTGACGGGACGCGAATGAGCGAGGAGTTCCTCTGGGCGGGGGCGGCAGAAGCCACCCGTACGGACGCGATGATGACGCGTTCTACCAGCGAGAACTTCCCTGTTGCGCTGCGCCTGCTGCCGCCCGCCCGCCGCCGGCACCTGATGGCCGTATACGGCTTCGCCCGGATAACCGACGACATCGGCGATGAGGCTCCGCCCGCCGAGCGCTCCCGGATGCTGGACGAGCTTGAGGCGGATCTGAGCCGGCTAATTGACGGCCAGGCACGGCTTCCGGTCATTCGCGCACTGGAACCAACCGTGCACGAGCTGGGCGTGCCTATACAGCCCTTTCTCGACCTCATCGGCGCTAATCGGCAGGACCAGATTGTCAGCCGCTACCCGGCGTTCTCTGACCTGCTCGGCTACTGCGCCTTGTCCGCCAACCCCGTCGGCCGGATCGTCCTTTACGTCTTCGGCGTCTTCACCCCGGCCCGGGCCGAGCTGTCCGACCAGGTCTGCACCGCGCTGCAGCTGGCCGAGCACTGGCAGGACGTGGCCGAGGACTACCAGGCCGGCCGGATTTACCTGCCGGCCGAGGACCTGGCCCGGTACGGGGTCCGCGAGTCCGACCTGGCCGGCCGGTCAGCGCCGCCGCGGCTGCGCGAGCTGATGGCCTTCGAGACGCGCCGGGCGGCCCAGCTGCTGGATGACGGCGCGCCCCTGGTGGGCACGCTGCGCGGCACGGCCCGGCTGGCCGTCGCCGGCTACGTGGCTGGCGGCCGGGCCGCGCTGGCCGCGATTGCCGCGGCCGGCTACGACGTGCTGGCCATCGCGGCCGTGCCGGGCCGGCGCCGGACCGCGGCCGAGCTGCTGCGCACGGTGGTGACCGGGCGATGAGCACGATGACCCCGCCGTCGCCGCAGACGCTGGCCGCCTACGAGCACTGCGAGCAGGTGACCAAGACCGAGGCGCGGAACTTCTCCTACGGCATCGCGCTGCTGCCGCAGGACAAGCGCCGGGCCCTGTCGGCGGTCTATGCCCTGGCCCGCCGGATCGACGACATCGGCGACGGCGACCTGCCGCCCGCCGACAAGCTGACGGCCCTGGCCGCCGTCCGCGAGCAGGTGGGTGAGCTGGCCGCCGGGGACGCCGGGCCGCGCCAGGACCCGGTGCTGCACGCCCTGGCTGATGCCGCCGCCCGCTTCGCGATCCCGCTGGGCGCGTTCGGCGAGATCATCGACGGCTGTGAGGCCGATGTGCGCGGCACCAGCTACGCCACCTTCGCCGAGCTGGAGCACTACTGCCGGTGCGTGGCCGGCTCGGTCGGCCGGCTGTCCCTGGGGGTGTTCGGCTGCGCGGACCGGGCCGCCGCGGAGCCGCTGGCCGATGCGCTCGGCGTGGCCCTGCAGATCACCAACATCCTGCGCGACATCCGCGAGGACCACGGGAACGGCCGGGTGTACCTGCCGGCCGATGATCTCGCCCGGTTCGGCGCTACGCTGGCCGCCGGCGAGCCGTGGCCCGCGCTGACCGCGCCGCTGGAGCAGGTCATCCGCTTCGAGGCCGACCGGGCCCGCAGCTGGTATGCGGCCGGGCTGCGGCTGATGCCGATGCTCGACTGGCGCAGCGCCGCGTCAGCCGGGGCCATGGCCGGGATCTACCTGCGCCTGCTGGGCCACCTGACGGCCCGGCCCGCCGAGGTGCTCACGCAGCGCATGTCACTGCCCACGAAGGAGAAGCTCATGGTCGCCGTCGCGGCACTGGCGGGCCGCCCGCCCCGCCCGCCGGCGGGAGTGCCGCCCGCGCAGCCGTCCGGGACCTGGCCGGCCCCGCCGCCCGGAGCCGTCCCGGCCGCGCCGGGGGACCGGCCGGCGGCCCCGGCCGCCGGGACCGTCGCTGCGGGCGACGGGCCGCCGGCAGCGCCGACCGGGCCGGCAGATACCGCGCGGCCGGTTGCGGGAGGTGCCCCGTGACCGGCCGGCATGTTCTGGTCATCGGCGGCGGCCTGGCCGGCATCAGCGCCGCCATCACCCTGCGCGAGGCCGGCATCGGCGTGACGCTGCTGGAGGCCCGCGGCTGGCTCGGCGGCGCGACGTGCTCGTTCGCCCGCGGCGAGAAGGTCATCGATAACGGCCAGCACGTCTTCCTGCGGTGCTGCACCGCCTACCAGGACCTGCTGGCCCGGCTGGGCATGACCGGCTCGGTGGCGGTCCAGGAGCGCTTTGACGTGACGGTCCTGACCCCCGGCCGCCAGGCCCGGCTGCGCCGCAGCTCGCTGCCCGCGCCGCTGCACCTGACCGGGTCACTGGCCCGGTACGGGCTGCTGACCCCGGCCGAGCGGCTCAAGGCCGGGCGCGCCGCGCTGGGCATGCGGTTCGCCGACCCGGCCAGCCCGCGGCTGGACAGCCAGCGGCTGGGCGACTGGCTGGCGGCCCGCTGGCAGGGTGAGCGGGCCCGGCGTCGGCTCTGGGACCTGTTCATCATCTCGGCGCTGAACATCGGCGGGGATGACGCCAGCACCGGCCTGGCCGCGACGGTGATCAAGACGGCGCTGCTCGGCGCTAAGGACGCCGCTGACATCGGCATCTCCGCCATCCCGCTGGGCGACCTGCACGGCAAGGCCGCCGCGGGGCTGCTGGAGCGGCTCGGCGCCGACGTGCGGCTGAGCACCAAGGCGGTGTCCATCGAGCCCGTGACCGGCGGCGGCTTCCGGGTCCGCGCGGTGGCGGGCGGGGACGACGCCGACCGCCGGCTCGGCGTGGCCGGCCAGGACAAGACCAGCCCGGACGGGCCGGACCGGGACGGCGCCGCCCCGGCCGAGGCCGGCGCAGCCGGCCCGGACGGGGTGCTGACCGCCGACGCGGTGGTCCTGGCGGTGCCCGCCTGGCTGGCGCCCAGGCTGGCGCCCGCCGCCCTGGCCGCCGACGCGGCCCGGTGGGGCCAGCTGGGCACCTCGCCGATCGTCAACGTGCACGTCCACTACGACCGCCGGGTGACCCGGCTGCCGTTCGCGGCGGCGCTGGACTCCCCGGTCCAGTGGGTGTTCGACAAGACCAGGGCCGCTGGCGTCAGCAGCGGCCAGTACCTGGCCGTCTCGCTGTCCGCGGCTGATGAGTACGTGGACGTGCCGGCGGCCCGGCTGCGGGAGCAGTTCCTGCCCGCGCTGGAGCAGCTGTTCCCGGCCGCCGCGGAAGCGAGCGTGCTGGACTTCTTCGTCACCCGGGAGCGCCGGGCGACGTTCCGCCAGGCACCCGGGTGCGGCCAGCTGCGGCCGCAGGCCGGCACCTCGGTGCCCGGCCTCGCGCTGGCTGGCGCCTGGACCGATACCGGATGGCCGGACACGATGGAGGGAGCCGTGCGCAGCGGACACAACGCCGCAGAGCACATCATGAGGGGACTGACGGGCCGGGCGCCCGCCGATCAGGAGCACGCTCCGCCGGTTAGCACCGGGGAGATTGCGGCAAGGGCGTCATCATGACGACCACCATGCCGGCGGGAGTGGCCGCCGCACGCGATCTCGTGGCCCCGGCGATTGCCGGATGGCTGGAGCGGCTCAGCCCGGATGTCCGGATTGTCGCCTCTTATCACCTGGGCTTCGTCGATTCTGACGGCGCGCCCACCGGGGACGGCCAGGGCGGCAAGGCCCTGCGGCCCGCCCTGGCCCTGCTGTCCGCGCGGGCCGCGGGCGCTGCGGCCGAGCGCGGCGTCGCCGCCGCGGCCGCCGTCGAGTTCGTGCACAACTTCTCGCTGCTGCACGACGACATCATGGACGGCGACACCGAGCGGCGGCACCGCCCGACCGCCTGGACGGTGTTCGGCGTCGGCTCGGCGATCCTGGCCGGCGACGCGCTGCTGTGCCTGGCCCAGGACATCCTGCTGGCTGATCCTGGCCCGCAGGCGGTCTGGGCGGCCCGCTGCCTGTCGG
This sequence comes from Streptosporangiaceae bacterium, assembly GCA_036490755.1. Taxonomy (GTDB): domain Bacteria; phylum Actinomycetota; class Actinomycetes; order Streptosporangiales; family Streptosporangiaceae; genus DASUBV01. The sequence continues at coordinate 24,967 of DASXDJ010000133.1, read as the reverse complement.
CGGCCGTGCACCGGCTGATCGCGGGTCAGGGCGCTGACCTGGCCTTCGAGCGTCGCGATGACGTGACGCTGGAAGAGTGCCTGGAGATGGCCGGGGACAAAACGGCCGCCCTGATGGCGTGCGCCTGCAGCATCGGCGCCATCGGCGTGGGCGCGCCGGCGGAGCTCGCCATGGGCCTGGCCGGCTTCGGCGCGCACGCCGGGCTGGCCTTCCAGCTCACCGACGACCTGCTGGGCATCTGGGGCGCGCCCGAGGTGACCGGCAAGCCGGTGCGCGCCGACCTGCGCGCCCGGAAGAAGTCCCTGCCGGTGGTGGCCGCGCTCAGCGGCGACAGTGCCGCTGGCCGGGAGCTGGGCGAGCTGCTGGCCCGGCCGGACGCGCTGGGCGAGGAGGACCTGCTGCACGCGGCCGACCTGGTCGAGCAGGCCGGCGGCCGCGAGTGGGCCGAGAGCGAGGCCGATGCTCAGCTGGCCGCCGCCAGCAAGTGCCTCACCGAGACCGAGATGCCCGACGACGTGCGTTCGGAGTTCGCCGCAATCGCCGAGTTCATCACCCGGCGGGACAACTAGGCCGGCCGCCAGACAGGACACCGAACGCGAGATCAGGCAGCGGGATACGACACGCGGGATGGGACAACGCGGAGTGACGCGATGACGATGACTCAGGCGAGCGGGACGACGGCGCAGGCGGCCGCGACCGCGCGGTCAGCCCTGGGCAAGGCCGCCCGGCACCTGCTCGACCTGCAGGACGAGCAGGGCTGGTGGAAGGGCGAGCTGGAGACTAACGTCACGATCGAGGCGGAGGACCTGCTGCTGCGCGAGTTCCTCGGCATCAGGACCGCCGAGCAGACCGAGGCCACCGCCCGGTGGATCAGGTCCAAGCAGCGCCCCGACGGCACCTGGTCCAACTGGTTCGAGGGCGACGCTGACCTGTCCACCACCGTGGAGGCCTACGTCGCGCTGCGGCTGGCCGGCGACTCGCCCGATGCCTTCCACATGGCCCAGGCCGCGGGCTGGATCCGGGACGCCGGCGGTATCCCGGCAACCCGGGTCTTCACCCGGATCTGGCTGGCCATGTTCGGCCACTGGTCCTGGGATGAGCTGCCGGTCATGCCGCCGGAGCTGATCTACCTGCCCAGCTGGTTCCCGCTTAACGTCAGCGACTGGGGCTGCTGGGCGCGGCAGACCATCGTCCCGCTGACCATCGTCTGCTCAGTCCGGCCGGTCCGGCCGTTCCCGGCCAGCCTGACCGAGCTGGCCGTGCCCCGGACCGGGCCGGCCCGGCGCCGCGAGCGGCCCGCGCCGGCCGGCGCCGACGCCGCATGGGCCCGGGTCTTCACCGAGCTGGACAAGGCACTGCACGTCTATCACCGGCACGGGCTGCGCGCCCGGCCGTTCCGGTCGGTGCGGCAGGCCGCCATCCGCCGGTGCACCGACTGGATCATCGCCCGGCAGGAGAAAGACGGCTGCTGGGGCGGCATCCAGCCGCCGTGGGTGTACTCGATGATCGCGCTCAGCCTGCTGGGCTTCGAGGTGAGCCACCCGGTGATGGCCAGGGGCCTGGCCGGCCTGGATGGCTTCACCGTCTGGGAGCAGTCGCCCGACGGCCCGGTCCGGCGGATGGAATGCTGCCAGTCCCCGGTGTGGGACACGGTGCTGGCCATGACGGCACTGGCCGACGCCGGCCTGCCCGCCGGCCACGAGGCCCTGATCAGGGCCGGGCAGTGGGTGGTGGATGAGGAGATCCGCGGCCCCGGTGACTGGCAGGTGCGCCGGCCCGGCCTGCCGCCCAGCGGCTGGGCGTTTGAGTTCCACAACGACAACTACCCCGACATCGACGACTCGGCCGAGGTGCTGCTCGCCCTGCGCCGGGCCGGCCTGCCGCCGGGCAGCGGGCTGGCGGGCACGATGGAGCGCGGTATCGCCTGGCTGACCGGCATGCAGAGCCGCGACGGCGGCTGGGGCGCCTTCGATGCCGACAACACCCGCCAGCTGTGCAACCGGCTGCCGTTCTGCGATTTCGGCGAGGTGATCGACCCGCCATCGGCGGACGTAACCGCGCACGCGATCGAGGCGCTGGCGGCCGAGGGACTGGGCGGCAGCAAGGCCGTCCGCCGCGGCGTGGCCTGGCTGCTGCGGGCCCAGGAGCCCGACGGTTCCTGGTTCGGCCGCTGGGGCGCGAACTACCTGTACGGCACCGGCGCGGTCGTGCCGGCGCTGATCGCCGCCGGGGTGCTGCCCGGCAAGCCCGTCATCCGGCGCGCGGTGGCCTGGCTGGTCAGCCACCAGAACCCCGATGGCGGCTGGGGCGAGGACTTGCGGTCCTACTCCCGTGACCCCGGAGTCAGGGCCGCATTCGCCGGAACCGGAACCTCGACCGCATCCCAGACCGCCTGGGCGCTGCTGGCCCTGCTGGCGGCCGGCGGCGCCGACGGCGAGCGCGCCATCGAGCGCGGCGCGGGCTGGCTGTGCGAGCACCAGCGGCCGGACGGGACCTGGGACGAGCCGCAGTTCACCGGGACCGGCTTCCCGAACGACTTCTACATCAACTACCACCTTTACCGGCTGGTGTTTCCGGTCAGCGCGCTCGGCCGCTTCGTGAGCGGCCCGGGGGGAGCTGCAGGATGAACAGGAAACTCAGTAACGACGCAGCGGAGCCAGCCAAGCTGACCGTGTGCGCGCCGCTCCGCCTGGAGGCCAGGGCCATCCGGCGCGGCCTGCGGGGCAGCGCCGGGACGCAGGTCCGGCGCACCGGCATGGGCGCGCGCCGGTCGGCCGCGCAGGCGCAGCGGCTGGCTGACGAGGGCCTGGCGGTCGAGGGGCTGAGCGTGGAATGGCCCGGCCCGGTCGCGGTCACCGGCACCTGCGGGGCGCTGGCCCCGGACCTGCGGCCGGGCGACCTGGTGGTCGCCACCGAGGTCATCGGCCCCGGCGGTGACTCCACCGGCTGCCCGGCGGCGCCGCTGCTGGCCGGGGAACTGCGCCGGGCCGGGTTCACCGTGCACGAGGGACCGGTCGCCACCGTGACCCGGCTGCTGGACCGCGAGCAGCGCGAGCGCGCGGCCGCGGCCGGCGCGATCGCCGTGGACATGGAGTCGGCGTTTCTGCTGGCCGGCCGCGCCGGCCGGCCCGGCCGGCCGGCCATCGTGCTGCGCGCCGTATCGGACACCGCCAGCCAGCCGCTGCTGCGGCCGGCGACCATCACCGGCGGGATCGCCGCGCTGCGCTCCTTGCGCCGGGCGGCGCCGGTGCTGGCCCGGTGGGCCGAGGCGACCCGGCCGCGCCAGGTCCTGCTGGCCGGGCCCCGGTCGTTCTGCGCCGGGGTGGAGCGGGCCATCGAGATCGTCGAGCGGGCCCTGGGCGGCACCGCCGCGCCGGTCTACGTGCGCAAGCAGATTGTGCACAATACCCACGTTGTGTCCGGCCTGGAGCAGCGCGGCGCGGTGTTCGTCGACGAGCTCACCGAGGTGCCCGACGGCGCCACGGTGGTGTTCTCGGCGCACGGCGTGGCCCCGTCGGTCCGGGACGAGGCCAGCCGCCGCAGCCTGGACACCATCGACGCGACCTGCCCGCTGGTGGCCAAGGTGCACGCCGAGGCCCGCCGGTTCGCCACCGACGGCTACCTGGTCGCCCTGATCGGGCATGCCGGGCACGAGGAGGTCGACGGGACGCTCGGCGAGGCGCCGGGGGCGATGACCCTGGTCCAGACGGTGGCCGACGTGGCCGCCCTGGAGCCCGCCGACCCGGCCAAGGTGGCCTACCTGATGCAGACAACGCTGTCGGCGGAGGAGGCGGGAGTCATCGTCGATGCACTGCTGGAGCGATTCCCCGGGGCCCGCGGACCGGGCAGTGACGACATCTGCTACGCGACGACCAACCGGCAGCAGGCCGTCCGGGCGATCGCCGGTGACGCAGATGTCGTACTTGTCGCTGGCTCGGCCAATTCATCCAACTCCAAGCGTTTGGTGGAGACGGCCGAGCGGGCAGGTACCCCGGCGTACCTGATTGATCACACGGGGGATATCGAGCTCGACTGGCTGACGGGGGCGTCGACGGTCGGGATCACGGCGGGGGCCTCGGCACCGCCTGCTGCGGTCAGCCAGATCGTCGCGGCACTGTCCGGTCTCGGTTCCGTCGAGGTGAGCGAGCGAGTTGTCGCCACCGAATCCATCCGTTTCGGCCTGCCCAAGGAGGTAAGGCAAGCATGACTATGCCGCTGCGCCAGAGCCTGCGCATCGGGAGCTATCTGATGCGCCAGAAGCTCGCCCGACGGGACAAGTTCCCGCTACTGGTCGAGCTGGAGCCGTTGTACGCCTGCAATCTCAAGTGCGCGGGCTGCGGCAAGATCCAGCAGCCCGCTAGCCTGCTGAAGCAGCGGATGCCGGTGGATCAGGCGATCGGGGCTATCGAGGAGTGCGGGGCGCCGATGGTGTCCATCGCGGGCGGCGAACCGCTCATGCACCCGCAGATTGACCAGATTGTCGCTGAGCTGGTCAAGCGCAAGAAGTTCGTGTTCTTGTGCACCAACGCCCTGCTGATCCCCAAGAAGCTGGACAAGTTCACCCCGTCGCCGTACTTCGCCTTCGCGGTGCACATCGACGGGCTGAAGGAACGCCACGATGAGTCGGTCTGCAAGGAAGGCGTGTTCGATGACGCCGTGGCCGCCATCAAGGAGTGCCAGCGCCGCGGGTTCCGGGTCACCACCAACACGACCTTCTTCAACACCGACACCCCGCAGACCGTCATCGACGTGCTCAACTACCTCAACGATGACCTGAAGGTCGACGAGATGATGATCTCGCCCGCCTACGCCTACGAGAAGGCCCCCGACCAGGAGCACTTCCTCGGCGTGACCGAGACCACGGAGCTGTTCCGCAAGGCCTTCGAAGGGAACCGCAAGCGGTGGCGGCTGAACCACTCGCCGCTGTTCCTGGACTTCCTGGAGGGCAAGGCCGACTTCGGCTGCACCGCGTGGGGCATCCCGTCCTACTCGCTGCTGGGCTGGCAGAAGCCGTGTTACCTGATGGCTGACGGGTATGTGCAGACCTACCGGGAGCTGATCGAGGAGACCGACTGGGATGCTTACGGGAGGGGCAAGGACCCCAGGTGTGCCAACTGCATGGCACACTGCGGGTACGAGCCCTCCGCGGTGCTCGCCACGATGGGGTCATTGCGACAGTCCATCCGCGCGCTGCGCGGAATGTGAAATAGGCTCGGTCCCGGGTACCGGGATCCGTCCCGCAGCGGCAGAGAGCCGGTCATGGCCGGCTCTCTGCGCGATGTGATCAGCGCGTCATCGGGCCGTGCATGCCAGTGCGCGGCCCGGGTCGTGCTCGGGCGGGCGCGCTGCGCGCAGCGCGACACGGACGAACTGCGATGTACGCCAGTGCGACGTAGCTGACCGGCCGCCGTGGGTCAGGCGGGCCGGGCGACCGCACGCGAGCAGCCGGAGGAATTCGGGCAATGAGCTCACCCAGTGGCCCGGCGCTCTTGCGCCGGGTAGCCGGGCGGAGCAGCGCCGCCGCCGGGGGCGACGCTGTCGATGCGCAGGAGCGAAGCGGCGACCTGCGGGAATACCAGCCAGGCCCGTGGTGGATGCGGTTGCTGCCCCCGGTGGTGACCTTCGCGGTCATGCTGATCGGGATCACCGTCCCGTCCTACTGGCGTGACGAGGCGGCCACCCTGGCCGCGGTCAAGCGCCCGTTCGGCGACATGGTCCAGATGCTGGGCAATGTCGATGCGGTCCATGGCGCCTACTACTTCGTGGCCTGGCCCGTGGTCCGGCTCTTCGGCACCGGCGAGCTCGCCCTGCGGCTGCCCTCGGCCATCGCGATGGCCGTGGCCGCCGGCTTCGTGGCCGCCCTGGGCCGGCGGATGGTCTCACCCCGGGCCGGCCTGGCCGCCGGGGTGCTGTTCGCCGTCGTGCCCGACATCGGCCTGTACGGGCAGGATGCCCGCTCGTACGCGATGGTGACGGCGATGGCCACCATCGCCAGCTATGTGCTCATCCGCGCGCTCGGCGCCCGGCATGGCCGGCAGCGCCGCTGGTGGATCATCTACGCCGGCAGCATCGCCCTGCTGGGCATCCTGAACATCTTCGGCCTGCTGCTGCTCGCCGCGCACGGCGTGACGATCCTGCTGCGGATGTTCCGGTCCGCCGAGGGCCAGTCGCGCCGGGCCCTGCTGCTGCGCTGGCTGCTGGCCGGCTGTGCCGGGCTGATCATCTCCAGCCCGCTCATCGTGCTGGGCTGGATGCAGCGCGGCCAGCTCAGCTGGCTGACCGCCCCCGGCTATGCGGGCCTGACCAGCGTGACCAAGCTGATCGGACCGCCGGTCATGTCGCTGGCCGTGCTCGCTGCCCTGATCGCCGGGATCATCGTCACGGTGGTCCGGTCGAAGCAGCCCCGGGTCCCGGAGTGGCTCACGACGCTGCCGGGCCTGTGCCTGCCGTGGCTGATCCTGCCCCCCGCGATCCTGCTGGTCGGCTCGGCGATCACGCCGGTCTACAACTTCCGCTACATCCTGTTCTGCGTCCCGGCGGCGGTGCTGCTGGGCGGCGCCGGCATGGCCGCACTGGGCCGGATCGCCGGCACCGCGGCCCTGGTCATCGTGGCCATCCTGAGCCTGAACTCGAATATCTTCTTCCGCACCCCGGGCGGGCACGGCGACGACATCCGCCAGGCTGACCGGCTCATCCAGGCGACGGCCCGGCCCGGCGACGTGGTGCTCTACACCAACGACAACGCCGAGAGCTTCGGCTCCGCCTACTCCTACGGACTGGGCCAGCTGGACAACATCGAGCTGTCCCAGCGGCCGATCCCGTCGGACACCCTGGGCGGGACCAACGTCTCGCCTGAGGTCCTGCGTCAGCGGCTGGCGCACGCCTCCCGGCTGTGGATCGTGGAGATCGACGCCTCGGCGCCGGCCCGCGAGCTGCTGGAGGGCCTGCACTACCACCTGGTCTGGATCTGGAACACCTCCGACATCTGGCTGCGGCTGTACGTGCGCAAGGGCAGCGGTGCCTTCGAGTCCACGGTCAAGAACATCGGCCGGTCAGACTCGGCCGTCACCGTCGAGGGCGACGGCAGCAAGCGGCTCGCACCGCACCACCGCCACCGGGCGGCCGCGAAGTTCCCCGGCCACGGCGGCCTGCAGAACTAGCCCGGGCCGGCCTGCGCCCCGGGACCGCTGAGCCGAGCCCGCGAGCTGCCGCGGACGCGGGAAGTTCAGAGAGGCCCTGCAGCATACGCTCAGACGCCGCCGCCATCATCGGTACCGGCGCAGGCGGCTGCGCCCGGCCCGCTCGGGCCGCATCTGGCCCGGCTCGCAGCCGGGAGGGCCCCGGAGGAGCGCGCGATGTTCTTCACCTACCTGCGGCGGGAACTGCGCCGCCGGGCACGCCAGGCGAGCCTGATCGCCATCGGCCTGGCACTGGGCATCGGCCTGGTGATCACCGTAACCGCCCTGTCAGCCGGGGTGCAGAACGCCCAGGGGCAGGTGCTGCACTCGCTGTACGGCGTGGGCACCGACATCACGGTGACCAAGACCCCCGCCGCGGGGTCCGGCCAGCCCGGCTCCTTCGGCTTCCGCGGTGCCTTCGGCTCCAGGTCCCGGCCCAGGGCCGGAACCAAGATCAACGTCGACAGCCTGCGCAACCTGGGCCTCGGCTCTATCGGCTCCTCGTCGGTCACGAGCGTGGCCGGACTGCATGACGTGGCGGCCGCGGCGGGCGGGCTGACCCTGACCGATACCAAGATCAGCGGGAAGATCCCGTCCTTCACCGCCGGCGGCGGAGGCGGCTTCGGCGGAGGCGGCGGGGGCAGCGGCGGCGGGGGCGGTACCTTCCACGGCTCCTTCAGCCCGACCTCGTTCACGGTCGGCGGTGTTGATCTGTCCCACGGCGCGCTCGGCCCGCTCAGCTCCGGCAAGCTGGCCAGCGGCCGGACCTTCACCGCCGCTGACACCAGCGCCAGCGTGGCCGTCGTCGACGCCAACTACGCCACCCAGAACAAGCTGAAGACCGGCTCGAAGATCACCATCGCCAAGAAGAGCTTCACGGTCGTCGGGATCGTCAGCGTGCCGGCCGGGTCCAGTTCGTCGGACGTGTACATCCCGCTGGCCCGCGCGCAGGTCCTGGCCGGGATGAAGAACGACGTGAACACCATCTACGTGGCGGCCAGCAGCGCCGCGGACATCTCCGCGGTGTCGAAGGAGATCTCCGGGGTGCTGCCCAAGGCCACGGTGACCAACTCCAGCGACCTGGCCAAGGAGCTCACCGGGTCGCTGTCCAGCACCTCGAGCCTGGCCAGCAACCTGGGCCGGTGGCTGGCGATCGCGGTGCTGGCCGCCGCCTTCCTGCTGGCCAGCCTGCTGACCATGGCCGCGGTATCGCGCCGGGTCCGGGAGTTCGGCACGCTCAAGGCGCTGGGCTGGCGCAGCCGCCGGGTCATCGGGCAGGTGGTCGGCGAGGCCGTGGTGATCGGCATCGCCGGCGGCGTCATCGGCGTCGGGCTGGGCTTCCTCGGCGCCGCGCTGGTCACCCACTTCTCCCCGCCGCTGAGCGCGTCCGTCGGCCAGACCACCGGTAACGCCACGCCCGGCGGCGCGCAGACTTTCGGCGGGTTCGGCGGCGGGGCAGGCGGGGGTCAGGGCGCCGGGAACGGCGGCTTCGGGGGCGGGGGTGCCGGGGGCGGCTTCGGCGGCGGGTTCCGCCGCCTGGCCGGGGCCGGCCACACCGTGGCCGTGCACCTCACCGCGCCGGTGACCGCGGAGGCCATCCTGGCCGCGGTTCTGCTGGCCATCGCCGGCGGCCTGATCGCCGGCGCCTTCGGCGGCTGGCGGGCGGCCCGGCTGCGGCCGGCCGCGGCGCTGGCCCGGGTCGAGTAGCGCCCGCCCGCGACCGGCGAACCCGCACGCACGCACTTTTCAGGGAGAGAGCTCATGTACCAGCTGACCGGCGTGACGAAGGACTATCAGAAGGGGCGCGGCACCGTCCACGCCCTGCAGGGCGTGGACCTGGAGATCACCGACGGGGAGTGGCTGGCCATCCAGGGGCCGACCGGCCACGGCAAGAGCACGCTGCTGCAGATGCTCGGCGGCCTGGACCGGCCGACCTCGGGGTCGGTCGAGCTGGACGGCCAGGACCTGGCGCAGCTGCGGGAGGGCCAGGTCACCCGGGTCCGGGCGGAGTCCATCGGCTTCATCTTCCAGACCTTCAACCTGGTGCCGACGCTCAGCGCGCTGGAGAACGTCGAGGCGGCGCTGGTGCCGTCCGGGATCCGCGGCGCCGAGCGGCGCCGCCGGGCCGAGGCGACCCTGACCGACCTGGGTCTGGCCGAGCGGCTGCGGCACCTGCCGACCGAGCTGTCCGGCGGTCAGCAGCAGCGCGTCGCCATCGCCCGGGCACTGGTCAAGCAGCCCAAGGTGCTGCTCGCCGACGAGCCGACCGGGAACCTGGACGAATCGACCCGCGACGAGATCATCGGCCTGCTGGAGCGGCTGTGGGCCGACATCAGGCTGACCTTGGTCCTGGTGACTCATGACAGCTCGGTCGCCCGGCGGGCGCAGCGGGTCGCGGTGATGAAGAACGGCAAGCTTTCCATCCGCCAGGACACCCGCCCGGCCGTCCCCGCCGCCAGCCCCGCCCCGGATGCCGCCGCCCCGGCGACGCCGTACTAGCCGGTCACGAATGCGGCAGGGCTAGCTCGCACCAGACGACCTTGCCGGACACCGCCCGGCGGGCGCCCCAGCGCTGGGCGATCTGGCTGACGACCTGCAGGCCGCGGCCGCGCTCGTCCTGGTCGTCGGGATGGCGCAGCCGGGGCAGGGCCGCGGAGTCGTCGAGAACCTCGATGACCAGGCCGCCCTCCAGGACCAGGCGCAGCCCGATCTGCCCCTGGGCGTACCGGACGGCGTTGGTGACCAGCTCGGAGACCAGCAGCTCGGCATTGGGGATCAGCTCGCCGAGGTTCCACCGCTTCAGCGGCCGGCGGATCAGCGACCGGGCCCGGTGCGCGGAGGTCAGCTCGGCGGGCAGCTTCCAGCTGACGAAGTTGTCCTCCGGGATCCGGGCCAGCCGGGCGATCAGCAAGGCGATGTCGTCCCGCTGCTGATCGGCGTAGACCCCGGCCAGGGTGGCCTTGCACAGGTCCTCCAGCGGCTGCGCGGCCGATCCGGGCCCGAAGATCGCGCGCAGCTTGGCCAGGCCCACGTCGATGTCCTCGGTGCGCCGCTCGACCAGGCCGTCGGTGTACAGGACCAGCAGGCTGCCGTCCTCGATGTCCAGCACCCGGCTCTGAATCGGCCCGGAGCCCACGCCCAGCGGCGGGGACGGGGAGATGTCGAGCAGCTCGGTGCTGCCGTCCGGCCGGACCAGGAGCGGCGGCAGGTGCCCGGCTGAGGCCATCTCGCAGGAACCGCTCACCGCGTCGAAGATCGCGTAGACGCAGGTCGCGAAATGCGGCTCTCGGGCGCCCAGTTCCTGCATCAGCTCGTTCAGCTGCTGGAGCGTCTCGGCGGGCGGCAGCTCGAGCATGGCCAGCGTGTGAATGGCGGTCCGCAGCCGTCCCATGGTGACGGCGGCCCGCACCCCGTGCCCGGCGACGTCGCCGACGACCAGGGCAACCCGGCCGCCCGGCAGCGCGATCGACTCATACCAGTCGCCGCCGATCTCGATCAGCTTGCTCCCTGGCAGGTAGCGGTGCTTGACCTCGACCGAGGACGGCGCGGACAGGCCGGTGGGCAGCATGCTGCGCTGCAGCGTCAGCGCGGTGGCGCGCTCCCGGCTGTAGCGCTGCGCGTTGTCCATGAAGATCGCCGCGCGGTTGGCGAACTCCATGCCCAGCTCGGTGTCGTAGGCATCGAAGCGCCGGTAGCCGGCCAGCCGGTTGCAGATCAGGAAGCCCAGCATCGTGCCCCGCGCGATGAGCGGGAGCAGCAGCAGCGACGTCCCGCTGAGCAGCGCGGAGACCGGCTTGCGGATCCAGGCATCGGCGATCTGGCCGGCCGTGTCGTCGGCCAGCGTGACGCACACTGGCAGCCCGGTCTCCATGCAGTCGGTGTAGGGCGTGCCCGGCGGGTAGCGCAGTACCTCGCCGGTCGGGAACGTGGCGTCCCAGCCGGCGTCGTCGCTGTCGTGGGCGACCGCCAGCCGGCGCACCAGCTGGGATCCGTCAAGGGAGTCGGCCGGGATGTCCTCGTCGCCGATCAGGCTTTCCCGGATCAGCAGGCCGGCCGCGTTGCAGAAGTGCGGGACGACGATCTTGATAAGCTCTGGCGCCATCTGGTCCATGTCAAGCTCGCCGCCGATCCGCCGCAGCGCGCCATCGAGCATCGCGTGCCGCATCACGGCCGGGTCCAGGAAGCGCTCCTCCAGCGGCGGCGGGATCCGCAGGATGACCTGGGCGACCAGTTCCGGGTCGGCGGACCGGACCGGCTGGACAGTCACCACGCCGTCGGCGGCGGTGCCGCGGGCGGTCCGGACGGTCAGCACCGTGGTGCCCTCGCGACCGGAGCAGGCCCCGTCAATCAGCCCCTGCAGCGCGGCGGCATTCGCCTCGGTGCCGGCCAGCAGGCTGCCCAGGTCGGTGCCCAGGAGCGCCGAGGGGTCGTCGCAGAGCACATCGGCGGCGGCCCGGTCGTGCTGCCGGATTGTCCCTGTTTTGTCGATGCCCAGCATCAGCGTCCGGGCTGAGGTATTCGCCAAGAGCGCGGAGATCTCGGCGGTCGCCGCGGAAGTCAACCCAGCGCTCCCTTCAGCAGAGCGGATCACGGCCTGTTGTTCTTATTATGGATCAGCTTCATGCTGGTTGAGCGAGAAGACTAGTCGGCAGAGCCCGCCCTGGGCAGAGGCAGTCAAACCGGAAGCCCATTGTCATCTCGGGAGGGATGCATGCCCTCGGGCGCCGTTGTCATCGTCGGAGCCGGCCCAACGGGCCTGATCCTAGCCGCTGAGCTGGCCCTGGCGGGAGTCCGCGCCGTCGTCATCGAGCGGCGGGACGGCCCCCGGGCCGACTCGCGCGCTATCTGCGTGCACGCGCGCACCATGGAGGCGCTCGATCTGCGCGGCATGGCGTCCGATTTCGCCGCATCCGGGCTCGCCGTCCCGTCCTTCCCGCTCGGCCCGCGCGGTGCCCGGATCAGGTTCGGGGTGCTGGACTCGGACTTTCCGTACCTGCTGGACATTCCGCAGAGCCAGGTCGAGCGCCTCCTCCTGGAGCGGGCCACTGGCCTGGGCGCTGAGGTCCGCTGGTCGACCACGGTGTCGGCGGTCATCCCGGATGCCAGCGGCGTGAGCGTTCGCACCGCTGACGGCGGCCAGCAGCGAGCCGACTATGTCGTCGCCTGCGACGGAGTCCGCAGCTTTGTCCGTGATGCGCTGGCGATCCCGTTTCCCGGCGTCCATAATCCCGGCTCGGTCATCCTGGCCGACCTGCGGCTGGGCGGATTGCCGATGGACTCGGCCTACGGTGACCTTTCCCGGAATGGAATGCTACTGGTTTTCCCGTTTCGGGACGGAACCTGCCGGGTGGTGCTTTATGACTACGCCCGGGCCGATGTGCCGGTGACCGAGCCGGTCACCCTGCCCGAGGTGGTGGCCGGCCTGCGGCGGGTGGTGGGGGAGGACTTCGCCCCTGACGACCTGCGCTGGGCGGGCCGGTACCGGAGTGAGAGCCGCCAGGTCGCGCACTACCGCAGCGGGCGGGTGCTGCTGGCCGGCGACGCGGCGCACGCCCATTCCCCGGCCGGGGCCCAGGGCATGAACACCGGGCTGCAGGACGCGATGAACCTGGGCTGGAAGCTGGCCGCGCAGGTGGACGGCCGGGCGCCGGACTGGCTGCTGGACTCCTATCACGCCGAGCGGCACCCGGTCGGCGCCGACGTGCTGGCCCTGACGGGGCGGCAGTTCCGGCTGAACACCGTTCGCACGCCCGCGGGGCGGGCCGTCCGCTGGGCGGTGCACCGGCTGCTGGTGCCGCTGCCGCCGGTGCAGGCCCGGCTGGCCCGCGACTACTCCGGCGTGTCGGTCCGCTATCCGCCGGCCCTGCCGGGCCCGGTGAACGGGGCGAGCCTGCCCGGCCCCGGCCCCGGCCCCGGCCCCGGCGGCCAGCCCGCCGCCAGGCCCGCCCATGAGCTGACCGGATCCCGGCTGCCGCCCGGCCAGGTCATCCTCGACGAGGACCGGCAGGTGCGGCTGGCGGAGTTGTTCCGCGACGGGAAGTTCGTCCTGCTGGACGCCGCGCCCGCCAGTGCTGCTGCCCGGCCCGCCGCTGCGGCGGCCCCGCCCGGCGCGCCAGCCGGGCCGGACTCTCCCGGCCGGCCCGGTGCTCCCGGCCGGCCCGGTGCTCCCGGCGCGGCTGACGCTTCCGCCGCGCCCGGCCACGTGGTCAGGGTGACCGGGCGGGCGGGCGGCGGCCGGCGCGGCGGAGCGCGGCTGCCGGCCGCCGTGCTGGTGCGGCCCGACGGCTACATCGCCTGGGCCAGCGACGAGCCTGACCCGGCTCGCCGCGCCGCGGCCGCGGCCGCCGCCGTCCAGCACTGGTGCACCAGCGGCCAGCCCCGGAACTAGCCGCTGGTGCGGTCCTCAGTTCGCGATGCTGCCCAGCAGCAGTCCTGACTTCCAGTACCGCTGCAAGATCAGGAACAGGCCGATCAGCGGGACGATGGTGACCAGGCCGCCCATCACGATCAGCGGGTAGAGGTTGTTGTCGCCGCTGGTCGTCGCGTGCTGGCTCCACAGCCCCATCCCGACGGTCAGCGGGAACAGGTTGTTCTGGCTGAAGATGATCAGCGGCAGGAAGTAGTTGTTCCACACCCCGACGATGCTGATCAGCAGCACGGTCATCAGGCCGGGGACCATCAGCGGGATCGCGACCCGGAAGAAGATCCGCACCTCGCCCGCGCCGTCGATACGGGCCGCGTCGATCAGCTCCCGGGGCACCGACACCTGAACGTAGGTCCGCATCAGGTACAGGCCGACCGGGCTGACCATGCTGGGCAGCACCATGCCCCAGATCGAGTTGATCAGGTGCACCTTGGCGTACACCAGGTACAGCGGCAGCGTGATCGCGCTGATCGGCACCAGCAGGGCCGCGATGACCAGGTAGAAGGTCGCCCGCGAGCCGCGGAAGCGGAACCGGGCGAAGCCGTACCCGCCGAAGGCCGCCAGCGCGGTGGCGCCGATGCCGCCGAGGACGGCGTACAGGGCGGTGTTCCCGAACCACCGGATGTAGGTCCCGTCACCGTCCACGTTCTGGAACAGCAGCGAGAAGTTGTGGAAGAACTCAAACGGCCGGGCGAACCAGAACCCGAAGGACTGGAAGACATTGGCCTGGGTCTTGGTCGAGTTGATAATGATCCACAAGATCGGGACCAGGGTGAAGATCGCGAACAGCACGGCCAGCCCGGTCAGCAGCGGGGCCGTCCACGGGCGCAGGCCGTAGAGCTTGACCGGGATCTGCGCGGTGCGCTCCTCCAGCTGCTCACGCCGGCGCCGCTCCCGGCGGGTCTCGGCCGCGGGCGAGCCGCGCCGCAGCGCTGAGGTGGTCACGACGACAGCTCCCCTCTGCGGCGGCGGAACAGCAGCGCGCCGACCGAGATGATGATGACGATGACTCCGAGGATCACGGCCATGGCCGCGGCCAGGTTGTACTGCGCGCCGCTGATCGCCGTGTTCAGGATGTACAGGGTCGGGGTGTAGTTATCGGTGATCACCCCGGCCTGGTAGTTGCTCAGGATCAGCGGCTCCACGAACAGCTGCGAGGCGCCGATGACGTTGAGGAAGACCAGCATCACGATGGCCGGGCGGACCAGCGGCAGCTTGACCCGCAGGATGATCTTCCACAGCGGGGCGTCGTCCAGGATGGCGGCCTCGACGACGTCGCGCGGCACGGAGCGCAGCGCGGTGTAGAGGATCACCATGTTGTAGCCGGTCCACTCCCAGATCACGATCACGATGATCGAGGGCAGCATCAGGCCGGAGGAGAAGAAGTTGACGTTGCCCGCGCCCAGGGCGCTGGCCAGGTGGGTGACCGGGCCGTACTGCGGCTCCAGCATGAAGCCCCACATCAGCGCGGCGACCACGATCGGCACGGCGAACGGGATGAAGAAGATGGCCCGGAAGGTACGGCCGGCCTTGATCACCCCGAGGTCGAACAGCGTGGCGAAGAAGAACGCGATGATCAGCATGACCGTGATCTGGATCGCGCCGAAGATGGCCACCCGGATGACCCCGGACCAGAACAGCCCGGAGCCCAGGACCGAGGTGTAGTTGCTGGCCCCGGTGAACACGGTGCCGCCGATGATCCGGCTGGTGTACAGGCTGGTGTACACGGCGTAGCCCAGCGGCACCACGATGAACAGGATGAACGCGATCAGGAACGGCGTGATGAAGGCGATGCCGCGCCGGTCTCGCCGGGTGGCCCATCCGGTGTGCGCCGACGGCCGCGCTGCGGCAGCCTTGCCCGGCGGACCGTGCTGCGGGGCGCGCACGGCGGTCTCACTCATGACTGCTCCCTTGCACAGATGCGGGCAGTGCTAGCCCCGGGGGAACCCCGGTGCCGCCCGGCCGGGCGGCATCGGGAGGGGCGGGCCCGGGTGGCGCGCCGAGGGGGGTCGGCGCGTCACCCGGGGGTCTTAGCCAGTGACCGTGAAGCCCTGGGCCTTGGCGTAGGCGGTCTCCTGGCTCTGGAAGGACCTGAAGGCCTGGGCCAGCGTCTCCTTGCCGGTCAGGACGCCGCCGAAGGTCGTGTTGGCCTGGGTCAGCGCCTGGGTCATGAACGGCGGCCACGGGGTCGCCGGGATCTGCGTGGCGTGCTGGGTGAACACCGCGTTGGGATGCGAGGAGCCCGAGATCGGGTAGGTCAGCCCCTTGAACGACGACGTGGTGAGCAGCGGCACGTAGGTGGGGAACAGCGAGGACGGCGGTGTCTTGACGATGTTCCACGAGGCGTCGGTGGCGGTGAGCCACTCCGAGAAGGCCGCGGCCTGAGCCGGGTGCTGGCTCTGACTGAAAACCGGGTAGGTCGAGCCGCCCCAGTCAGCGCCGACCTGGGCACCGGAACTCCACTGCGGCAGGCCGGCGGCGCGCCACTTGCCGTTGGTCTGCTTGGCGTTCGGCGCGAAGTAGGACGGGGCCCAGGCCGAGTACAGCGCTGCGGCGATAATGCCCTTGTCCATGTTCGTGTCGACCAGCGTGCCGGCGTCATTGAACGTGCTGATGGCATGCGAGTCGAGCAGCTTCTGCCAGTAGGCCGCGAACTTCATCTCGGCCGGGCCGGTCCAGTTGATCTTCACCGAGCTGCCGCCGTTGTAGTCGAACGGCCACGCCCCGGCCTGGCCCATGATGCTCATCAGCCACTGCAGGTCGTTGGGCGAGAAGTTCAGCAGGTAAGCCGAGGGGTCAGCCTGGTGCAGCTTGGCCGCCGCGGTGGCGAAGTCGGCCCAGGTGGCCGGCGGTGTGACCTTGTACTTCTTCAGCAGCGGCGCGTTGTAGTAGAAACCCATGGGGCCGAAGTCGCTCGGCATGGCATAGACCGCCGAGCCGCGGCTGACCTGGCTCCAGGCCCACGGCACGAACTTGCTCTTGTAGTTGTTCGCGCCGTACTTGGACAGGTCGACCAGGTAATGCTGCACCTCGAACGAGGGCAGCTCGTCGAACTCCATCTCCGCCACGTCAGGCGCGCCCGAGCCGGCCTTCATCGCGTTGTTGAGCAGCGTGTACTCCGCGTTGCCCGCGCCCGGGTCCTCGAGCTGGACGCAGACCGACGAGTGCGTCTTGTTGTACTCGTTCACGGCGCGATCCATGCCCGGTACCCAGGCCCAGAAGGTGATCTTCGTGGCGCTGGAGTTCTGGCAGGAGCCGCCGGCCAGCACGCTGGCGCTCGGGCTAGCCGAGCTCGAGGACCCGGATGAGGCGGATGAGCCACCCGCCGCCGGGGCGCTGGTACCGCAGCCGGCCAGCAGCGCGATCGCGGACCCGCCCGCGATCAGCGCGGCCCCGCGAGCTGCCCGTAGTCCGGGTCCTGTGCGGCGGGCCCGATGCCGATGTGTGAGCGCAAACATCTTGGTTGGACTCCCTTGCCTGTCACTGGTGTTGTTACGGCGGGAGTAGCCGGCGTGGCCGGCTACCGGCTGGTCGTCGCCACCTCAACTGCGGTGAACGACTGTGGCGGGAGGGTGAGGGACAGCAGCGAGCCGACAGGCTTCTCCGAACCTTCCTCCACGGACGCTGTCTCGACGTCGGGCAGGATGCGGGCCGCAGGTCCGCGTTCAGCGGTCACGGTGGTGACCTCGGCGCTGCCGTCGAACGCCAGGTCACGCAGCACGATCTCGGCGGACTCGGGCTCGGTGCTGCGGTTCACCAGGGTGAGCGACAGCCGGCCGGCGGACGCCGTGGCCGCGGCGTCTACCAGGTGGAACGGGCCCAGGTCGGCCACCCGGTGCGGCCACCGCCCGGCCGGCTCGGCCGCCGGGCCGTCGACCGTCGGCCCGGTCACATAGCAGTCCACCGCGGCCTCCAGCGCGCCCCTGGCGTGCAGCAGCACGGGGTAGTAGATCGGCTGGACCGCCGCGGCCTGCGGGCTGGTGACGATCGGGGCGATGGCGTTGACCATCTGGGCCAGGTTGGCCATCGCGACCCGGTCGCAGTTGCGCACGAAGATGTTCAGGTAGGTGCCGACGGCCAGGGCGTCGGAGAAGTCGTACCGCTCCTCCAGCTGCCCGTCATCGGCGCGGTACCAGACGTTCCACTCGTCATAGGCGAGCTTCGGCTTGCGGGCGATCTTCTTGACGTAGGCGGCCCGGTCGATGAGCGTGCCGGCGCACCGGATCGCCCGCTCCGCCTGGTGCGGGCCCAGCACGTTGGCCCAGTAGTCGTCGGAGCCGGTGTAGATGTGCAGCGAGTGCAGGTCGACCAGGTGCGCCAGGCCGTCGATGACGGTGCGGTCCCAGTCGTTCCAGCCGTTCATGCCGCAGCTGACGAGCACGGCGTTCGGGTCCAGCATCCGGATCGCCCGGGCCCAGCGGGAGGCGGTGCGCACGTACTCCTCGGCCGACAGCGCGCCGACCTGCCAGTCGCCGTACATCTCATTGCCCAGGCCCCAGTAGCGCACGGGGTAGGGCGCGTCCCGGCCGTTGTCGCGGCGGCGCTGCGCCCAGGCGGTGTCACCGGCCCCGGTGCAGTACTCGACCCAGGCCAGCGCCTCCTCCAGGGTCCCGGTGCCCATGTTCAGGCAGATGTAGGGGTCGGTGCCGAGCTCGGCGCAGTAGGCCATGAACTCGTCGGTGCCGAACCGGTTGGACTCCTGGCCGCCCCAGGCCAGCTCCGGCCGCCGCGGCCGCGCTCCGCTGGGGCCGATGCCATCGGTCCAGTGGTAGTTGGAGACGAAGTTGCCGCCGGGCCAGCGCAGCACGCCCATCCGCAGCTCGCGCAGCAGGTCCAGCACGTCCGTGCGGAACCCGCGGGCATCGGCCAGCGGCGAGCCCTCCTCGTACAGGCCGCCGTAGATGCAACGGCCCAGGTGCTCGACGAATCCGCCGAAGACGTTGCGGCTCAGGTCGCCGATCCGGCGGTCCGGGTCAACCACGATGCGGGTCAAGAATCCTCCGTTCTGGACGTCACGGGTGGAGCAGGAGCAGGAGCGTGAGCGGGCCGGGTTCTGGGCCGGCCCGGCGCCGGGCTGCCGCACGAGCCGCGCACGATCAGCTGCACGGGCAGCAGGACCGGCTCGGCCGGGGGATCCTGCCCGCCGATGCTGTTCAGCAGCAGCTCCACGGCGCGCTCGCCGGTCTGCGCGAACGGCACGCGCAGCGAGGTCAGCGACGGCGTGAGGTACTCGGCAAACGGCATGTCGTCGCAGCTCACCACGGCCACATCGCCGGGTACGGAGCGGCGGGCCGCGGCCAGCGCGCTGAGCACCCCGATGGCCATGGTGTCGCTGTGCACGAAGATGGCGGTCATCTCCGGGTCCCGCTGCAGCAGCAGCCGGGTCGCCGCCGCCGCGGTGCCGGGGGTCCAGGCCGCTTCCACGGCCAGGTCCTCGCCGGGCTCGATGCCCGCCTCGCGCAGCGCGTCCTCATACCCGTGCAGCCGGCTGCGGACGACGTGCCGGCGGAACGGGCCGGTGACCGTGCCGATCCGGGTGTGGCCGAGGGCCAGCAGGTGCCGGGTCGCCAGCCGGGCGCCGTCGCGGTGATTGGAGCCGACCACCGGCACGCCGCCGCCGGGCACATGATGCAGGCTGACCGCCGGGACGTAACGGCGGAGCAGGTCAGCGACGGCCGTGTCGCCCTCCAGCTGCGGGGCGGCGGCAATGATGCCATCTACCCGCCGGTCGATCAGCATCTGCAGCACGGCCGTGCCGCCCTCATCGTGCTCGGCCAGGTTGCCGATAAGCACCGCGTGCTCATGCCGGCGAGCGGTCTGCTCAGCGGACACCGCGAACTGCGACAGCGCGCCGTCGGTCAGGTCACCGGTGATCAGCCCGATGGTGGAGGTGGTCTGCTGCACCAGGCTGCGGGCCACGGTGTTGGGCCGGTAGCCGAGCTTCTCGGCAACCGCCATGATCCGGGCGGCGGTCTCCGCGGAAACCCGCACGTTGCCGCCGTTCAGTACCTTGCTCGCAGTCTGGAAGCTGACGCCGGCCTTAGCCGCGATTTCCTTGACCGAGACGTACCGGCGTGCCATGACCGTCCTGCCGTGCGCGATGTGGGAGGGGCGGGGAGACGGGCCTGCTGCGACGCTCAGGAGCGTCGGGCCGGCGGTGGACGAACGTTCGCGTAAAAGGTAGATCTGCCGCCGATCACCCGTCAATAGGTGTTTCCAACCTGTTTCCGGCTGCGCCGGGCATCGGGCCATTCCTGACTGGATCGCTACATCTGCAGCTCAACGCCATGATCGCGGGCTCTTGCAGCCGCCGGACAGCAGCGAAGCTGGGCCGAAGCGGGTGATGTTTCCTGCCGGGCGGGACGGGCGTTCCGCTGCCCGGATCGCTGCGGCGGGTTGTTTAGGGGCTTTTGTCCGTGCGAACGTTCGCTCGGATTAGCCAGCCTCGCCGGCGGAGCCGTGCCCGGCCCCTCCCGGCGCCGCCAGGTCGCTCGCTCCGGCGGCCGCGGCGGTGGTGGCCGGGGCACCGGGGCTGCCGGCGTTGACCACGGCGCCGGGACTGCCCGGGCTAGCCGCTACCGCGGAATTGCCGGGCACCGCAGCAGCGTCAGGGGCGCCAGCAGCGGGGCTGCCCGGGTCGCCGGCCGGGGCGGCCGCTCCGGCCGACTCGCGCAGTACCAGGCGGCACGGGACCGCCTGGGCACCGTGCGTGGGCTCGCCCCCGATCGCCGACAGCAGGTGCTCGGCGGCGATCCGGCCGACGTCCTCCAGGCACATGTCCACGCTGGCCAGCGGCGGCTGCGCGCCGAGCGCCATGGGCTGCCAGTTGTCGAAGCCGATCAGCGCCACGTCCTGGGGGATCCGCCGGCCCATGGCGCGCAGCGTGTCGCTCACACCCCGGCCCAGCTGGTCACTGCCGCAGAAGATGGCGTCCGTCTCGGGGTTGTTGCGCAGCAGGATCTGGGCCGCGTCGCGGCCCCACTGCTCGGTCCATTCCCCGTACAGCACATCGCTGGGCTGGAAGGCGAGGCCGGCGTCGCGGGCCGCCTCCCAGTACCCGGCGGCGCGCTTGCGGGCGGCCAGGAAGCGCTCGGGCCCGGTGATGTGCCCGAGGTGCCGGCGGCCGGCGGCGGCGAAGTGCCGGGCCGCGAGCTGGCCGCCGCCATGATCGTCGGGCAGGATCGCGGGCTCGTCGGTGTCCAGCGACTGGGTCATCGCGTACACCACCGGGATGCCCAGGCCCGTGCCGATGCTCGGCCGGGGCTCGATGCGACGGCCGGTCACGATCAGGCCGTCCACCTGACGCCGGGCCAGCATGTCCACGTACTGCCGCTCGCGGGCCGGATCGTCGCGGCTGTCGCACATGAAAACCGAGATCTGGCCCGCCCCGAGGGCGTTCTCGGCGCCCAGCATGACCGGGATGCTGAACCGGCCGAAGCTGTCGGTGGTGATCAGCCCGACGGTGTAGGTACGGCCCGCCAGCAGGCCCCTGGCCAGCACATTCGGGGCGAAGCCCAGCTCGCGCGCGGCCGCTGCCACCCGGTCCCTGGTCTCGGTGCGCAGCTTGCCCTGGCCGTTGAGCGCCTTAGACGCCGTGCCGATCGAGACGCCGGCCCGCGCGGCCACGTCCCGGATGGTTGCTCGCCTGGAGTCCGGCCCGTTATCTGGCAAAGGCAAAGGGTTGCTCCCACCGTGGTGCGCCTGATGGAGAGGATGGTACGACAAAAGTCATGGTAGAGGTACTTGACGCGACACTTGCCTGACTTCTAGCCTTCGGCAGGAAAACCTATTCTTTGCCGGATCGCGCGCTGCCCGCGGCACGCGCCAGAGCCCGCTGGGGGTTCCCGCAGGTGAGCAGTAGCCAGGTGGCAGGAGCGAGCGGGCCGGTCAGCCCGACGCAGGCAGCGGACGTGGTGCACCGGCCGGTCGCAGGTCCGGGTACGCAGCTGGCCGCCGGGCTGCTGGGGGACTGGCAGCGCCGCAGCAGCGAGATGAGCCTGCCGCTGGCCGTGACGCAGATGGAGGCCGCCGGCAACCTGGCCAACCTGCGGCTGGCCATCGCCGCCAGCGACGGGGCGGCGGACGGGACCTACAGCGGCCCGGCGTTCATGGACTCCGACGTCTACAAGACGCTGGAGGCGATCGCGTGGGAGCTGGCCCGGCCGGGCACCCCGCACACCGCCGATGCCGTCGCGGCGTTCACGGCCGAGGCGACAGCGCTGCTGGAGAAGGCCCAGCAGCCCGATGGCTATCTCAACTCGCACGTCCAGGTGACCGGCAAGCCGCGCTACGCCCAGCTGGCCTCCAGCCATGAGCTGTACTGCGCCGGGCACCTGATCCAGGCCGCCGTGGCCGCGCACCGCGGTGCCGGGGCCGGGGCGCCCGATGACGTGCGGCAGGCGGCGGCCGGCCTGTTCGCCGTTGCCCGCAAGTTCGCTGACCACCTGGTGGAGCACTTCACCGGCACCACCCTCAACGACGGCCACCCGATTATCGAGACGGCCCTGGTCGAGCTCTACCGGGAGACCGGGCACGCGCCGTACCTGCAGCTGGCCAGCCAGTTTGTCGAGCAGCGCGGCCGCGGGCTGATCGGTGACTCCGGGTTCGGCAGCCGGTACCTGCAAGACCACGAGCCGGTCCGGACGTCGGCCACGGAGGTCGGTCACGCGGTCCGGGCCCTCTACCTGGAGGCCGGGGTCGCCGACGTGGCAGCCGAGACGGCCGACCGCGAGCTGCTGGCCGCCTCGGCGGCGCGCTGGGCGGACATGGTCGCGACCAAGACGGCGATCACCGGCGGCAACGGCTCGCGGCACTCCGGCGAGGCCTTCGGCGACGCCTTCGAGCTGCCGCCGGACCGGGCCTACAACGAGACGTGCGCCGCCATCGCGAGCTTCCAGTGGAGCTGGCGGCTGCTGCTGGCGACCGGCGAGGCCCGGTACGCCGACCTGATGGAGCGCATCCTCTTCAACGGCTTCGGCGCCTCGGTGTCCGCCGACGGGCGCAAGTTCTTCTACGTCAACCCGCTGCAGCGGCGCATCGATCACTTGGAGGACGACCGCCCCGGCCGCCGCCGGGAGTGGTTCTCCTGCGCCTGCTGCCCGCCGAACATCATGCGGCTGCTGGCCTCGGTCCAGCACTACCTGGCCACCACGGCGGGCGACGTGCTGTACCTGCACCAGTACACCGCCGCGCAGATCGCGGCCCGGCTGCCGGCCGGCGACTTCGACCTGGCGGTAGCTACCGAGTACCCGTGGGCCGGAAAGGTGACGATAACTGTCGGGGCGGCTCCGGCCGGCGAGGCCGGACTGGCGCTGCGCGTCCCCGGCTGGAGCAGGGCCGCAGAGCTGACGCTGAACGGCGAGCCATCCGGGGCGACGGCCGCTGACGGCTACCTGACGCTGACCAGGCACTGGCAGGCCGGCGACACGCTGACCCTGGGCCTGGACCTCAGCCCGCGGCTGAGCTACCCGAGCCGGCGCACCGACGCGCTGCGCGGCACGGCCGCGGTGGAGCGGGGGCCGCTGGTCTACTGCTTCGAGCAGGCCGATCAGGGCGCCGCCAGCGTGGCGGACCTGGCCGTGTCTGGTACGGGCCTGACTGAGCGCGAGGTCTCGCTGCCCGGCGCCGGCCCGACGGTGGCGGTCTCGGTGCCGGCCACTCATCTGCCGCCCGCGGCCGGCGCGCCCTTCGCCGCGGAGCCCGACGCGAGCGCCAGCGCGGGCGAGCCCGCCACGGCGGTCGCCATCCCGTATTTCCAGTGGGACAACCGTGATGGCGCGGCCATGCGCGTCTGGCTGCCCGTGCAGCCGGCCGATGCCGTCGTCACCGGCGGCGATGCCCGTTAAGACCGGTTTCCCCGGCCCCCGGACCAGTTAGCTAGCAACCATTCCGCCAGGAGATAACTAACATGTCGATCCGCCTGAATGTGAGCGCAAACATCAGCAGACCCAGACGTCCCGCGCGCCGCGCGGCCAGCGGCCTGCTCGCCATCGGCTCCGTCACCGCCCTGCTCGCCCTGGCCGCCTGCGGCAGCTCGGGCGGCGGCGGCTCGGCCGGCCAGACGCCGAAGACCTTCGGCGTCAACGCCACCGGCACCGTGCACTTCTGGGCCCGCCAGGCCACCGACGGGCCGGCCAAGGCGCTGGTCAAGGAGTTCAACGCGACCCACAAGAACCTCAAGGTCGTGCTGCACCTGACCCCGCCCAACGACGACACCAGCCAGCTGGCCACCGCCATCCGGGCCGGCTCGCCGCCCGACGTGGTGGGCCTCAACGACATCGACGTGCCGACCTTCTCGCACGAGAATGCGCTGCTGAACATCACCAAGTACGTCAACGCGCTGCCCTATAAGAGCGCGCTGAGCCCCGGCCACCTCGCGCTGGCCACCATCGGCAAGCAGTACTTCGGGGTGCCCTACCTGGCTGACCTGTCGGTCCTCTGGTACAACAAGACGCTGTTCAAGAAGGCCGGGCTGGACCCGAGCCAGCCGCCGGCCAACTACGCGCAGATCGTGTCCGATGCCGAGAAGATCAGCGCGCTCGGGCACGGCATCTCCGGGTTCTCCTTCGCCGGCAACTGCCAGGGCTGCCTGGGCTTCACCATGCTGCCCTCGCTGTGGGCGGACGGCGTCCACCTGATCAAGGGCCCGCTCGGCACGCAGACGGCCAACGTGGCGAACAACGCCTCGCTCAAGACGATGCTGGCCGACTACCACACCCTGTGGTCCAAGAAGCTCGTCCCGCTGAACGACCAGACCCAGAACGGCCTGACCTGGGGCCAGGACTTCGAGAAGGGCAAGGTCGGCATCCTGCCGGGCGACTACGGCTTCGCGGCCGCCTTCACCACGGCGGCCCAGAAGGCCGAGTTCGCTGACGCGCCGCTGCCCAGCGTCACCGGCACCAGCTACAGCACCTTCGATGGCGGGGATGACTTCGTGATCCCGGCCGGGGCGACCAACTCCTCCGGTGCGTGGGAGTTCATCAAGTGGGCGCTGGAGCCCGCTCAGCAGCAGCAGTACCCCTCGCTGGGCGACACCCCGGTGCGCACCGACATCCTGACCCCCGCGTTCGCCCAGAAGAACCCCTACGACGCGGTCGCGCTCAAGGCCCTGGCCAAGGGATCGGTGGAATACACCCTGGCCTACGATGCGGTCTTCAACGAGCCCGGCTCGCCCTGGTTCAAGATGTTTGAGGCTGCCGTGTACCAGGGCAACCTGGGCGGCGGGATATCGGAAGGCCAGTCCGGCATCCAGAGCACGCTGCAGAGCGTCAAGGGCTGACCAGCGCCGCGCTGTGCCCCGCTACCCGGCGGGGCACGGCGCGGTCGCGGGCCATGACCCGCAGATAGGAGATGTGTGGCTCCGACA
>DASXDJ010000132.1:0-193488 GCA_036490755.1 Streptosporangiaceae bacterium | reverse complement strand
GGCCTCGCCAGAGGTGGGCACCTACCTCGGTGGCCCCCGGCCGCGTGACGAGCTGGAGCGCGAGATGCCCGCGGCACCCGAGCGGTGTCCCGGCCTTTTCCTAGTCGATCTCGACGGAGCCATGATCGGCCAGGTCATTCTGAGGAGAGCAACGGGGGGTCCTGCGGCTGCCGCCGGGGAGGCCGAGCTCGGCTACCTGTTCCTGCCGGGGGCGTGGGGATGCGGGTACGCCGCCGAGGCGTGCGCAGCGGCACTCGGCTGGTTCGCCGGCGAGTTTCCCGGCGAGCCGGTGGTGCTCTTTACCCAGACCGCCAATGCCCGCTCGATGCGCCTCGCGGCGAAGCTGGGGTTCACCGAGGTAAAGCGGTTCGAAGCTTACGGCGCCGAGCAGTGGTTCGGCATGAGGGCCCCGGCCACGCCGTCCGGTTGAGCTACGCGATGGGCTGCGCCGGTCCTGGATCGCGAGCCTTCCCCGCGGGCCATCGCTGAGCTGGTTCTGTGGCCGCGGCCCCGCGGCGGCTGGCAGCGTCCGCCGCGGGGCCGGGCTCTCGATGAGCTATCCCTCCGGCTTAGACCGGGCCGAAGGAGAAGCTGAACTGCTGGGTGTCCGGGACCACGCCGCCGGTCAGCTTGTTCAGCGCCTGGACGCGAAGCTGATTGATCGGGTTGTGGGTACTCGGGTCGACGGTCAGCACCAGCGCGTGGCTGAAGGTGGTGCTGGCGCCGTTAACCCACGGCAGGTAGACGCGGCCGGAGCGGATGACGCTGTTGGCCAGGTCGCCGACCCAGATGGTGGTGGGATTCTTGCCGCAGGGCTGGAGGGTGGTTTCCCTCCCGCTGTACAGCGGCAGCTTGGAGCCGGTGCACAGGCCGCTCTGGTTGCCGAACGGCGACCAGTTGGCCTCGTACACCGGGTAGCTGGCCGGGTAGTTGATGCACACGTAAGAGGTAGCCGACAGGCCCGAGCCGCCGAAGTTCGGGCAGAAGTTGGCCAGCGTGCCCACCCGGGCCCCGGTGAAGTCCTCGTTCGGGTGGGTGTTGCTGGCATGGTTCAGGTTGACCTCGATGCCGGGCTTGCCGCCCGTGCCGGTGTCACCCGGGACGTAGGCGTTCTGGATCGTGTGCCGGCCGAGAGCGAGGCTGAAGAGGTTGAAGCAGTTGAAGCCGCACGCTGGGGTGGCGGCCGGCCGGACCGAGGCGGTCGCCGCATTCCCCGCGGACAGTCCAACCGCCGACGCGACGGCGACCCCAGCGGCGAGCACTGTGCACGCCCTCGCAAAGCGGTTGCGCATGGAGATTCCTTCCAGGTCGGGAGCTCATCAGTCCGCCTGCCTATTCCGGGCTTGGGCGGGCAAGCATCTCCGGGAATGGCTGACGACGACACTGCACGAAAGCTGGCTAACGTTGCTTTTTGTTACCCCGCCCTGTCAGCCAGTAGCTGAACATTACCACGGGTAGTTCGACCGATACATTGGGTAGCGACAGTAGTCAGAACGCGCACTAACGATCAGTAAGGGCTGGGACTATTGCGCGCGGACTCGCGGCTGTCATAGGTGAAGTACTCATCCCAGGATTACCCGCAGGTGCCGCGGGTCGGGGTTCCGTGGGCCTGAGCGCGTCCTTCCTGGTGGCGAACGCGGGCTATCTCCTGTCATGACGGCTTAACCAACGGGATGACATTGAAGGTCACACCAGGGAGGCCGCCGTCATGAATTCAGCGCCATTGCGGGTGGCCGGGGCGCCCTACGGGGATCTGCCTACGAGTTGATCCGGTTCGGTGAGCTGCGGGCCTGCTAGGCCGTCCAGCCGGGGTCGATCTCGTCGGGGAACGCGGTCATCCAGTAGTCGGGCAGGATGTCCTTCAGCGTCTTCCACACAACATCGCTTGCGTCGTGCAGGGATGCGACTGCGACCAGGACATCAGGCCCGTGGACGGCGAGACGCTCCCGGCACACGCCGCAGGGGCTCAGCACAACCGTCCTTCCGCCTGGCTGGCGATGAAGGCACACCGATGCCACCACCTGGCGGCCCAGCCGGTACGCGCCGCAGTACGGCTCGATCTCATGGCACACCTCGACGGAGGGGTTAATGGCGCTCGGCGAGGTTCCCGTCAGGATGCTGCCGTCGTCAAGAAGCATTGCGGCTGCGCCATGATGATCGTCGTCAGGGAACCGCCTGTCAATGAGTTCCCGGCAGGCCGCGACGGTGGCATTGAGATCTGCTTCCTTCACGGCACGATCCTAGGGCGGCCGTCGTCGACGCCTCACCTTCCCTGGCCACGGCCGGGTCAGGCGAGGGCGATGATCGAGGTGATGCCGCCGAGGTACATGCCAGCCCAGCAGCCGATGACAGGCGCCGATATCCGGCGGGTGCTCAGTGCGGCGGCCAGCCCGAGCGCCGCGCCGACGAGCGAGCCCAGCATGGCCAGCAGGGCCGGAGCGGTCAGCTGCCAGTCGGTAAATGCCATGCCGGCGGCGACCAGCAGCGTGCACTGCAGGACCAGCGCGCCGGTGATGTTGCCGAGGGCAAGGACATCCTTGCCCTCGCGGATCCACAGCACGCTGTTGATCTGCTCGGGGAGCTCGGTGGCCAGCGGCGCGATGACCAGTGTCAGCGTCAGCGCGCTGGCGCCGAGCGTGCTCGCCAGATCCCCGACGCACCTGACGAACAGCTCCGCGGCGCCGGCGAGCAGGCCGACGCCGACCAGAGTCTGGGCGGCGACCCGCACGGTGGCGGGCGGATTATGTCCGGCAGCGCCGAAGTACAGCCTGGCCGGCTCGGCTGCACCGCCCTCTTGCCTGGCCTTGCTGACCGACCTCCAGGTGACCACGGCGTACGCGGCGAGCAGCACGCCCGCGCCGACAAAGCGCAGCACGGGCACGCCGGCGACGCCGATGGCAACCGAGGCGGCCAGGGCGCCGACGACGACGAGCAGGTCCGGGGCCGAGTCTTGCCTGCCAAGGAGCAGCCGCGCGCTCCCGCGCCGGCCTCGGAATGCCAGAGCAGATACCCCGCACAGCGCGAGAGCCAGGGTGGCGAGCAGGAACGGCGCCCCGGCAATGGCGCCGATGGCGATCCCGTCGTCCTGCCTGCCCCGGGCGATCGCGACTATGAAGATCAGGGCTTCGGGCAGGACGGTGGCCGCCGCGGCCAGGACGCTTCCGACCGCACTATGGCCCAGATGAAGCCGCGCCCCGGCCCATTCGACCGCGTTGGTGAACACGACCCCGCCCACCAGCATCACGGCCAGGCTGACCACCAGTAGCACGCCGGCAACCATGACTCCCCGATCCCCGGCCCGGCGCTACACGCCCGGTCCCGCCCACTGCCCCGGTACCAGTCGCCACAGACTAGCCACCCGGAGCTGCGCGGCGGAACGCGCCGTACCTTGAATGCTGCGCGAGCCAGCTCCTGGCTGGCTGCGCTGGCCGGTCGGATGGCGCCGGATATGGCCCGGTTTACTCAGGCGAGCAGGAGGACCATGCGGGGCGCGGTCCCGAAGTCCGTTTCCGCGGTGCCGTCATCGGTAAAGCCGGCCGCGCGGTAGAACTCCATGGCGTGCGGATTGGCGGTGACCTCCAGGCGCCCTGCCCCGCGCGCCCGCAGGACCTCGGCGATGCGGCTGACGAGCGCGAGGGCGATGCCGCGCCGCCGGTAATCCGGGTCCACGAACAAGTCTTCCAGCTCCATGGCCCCGCAGACCTCGGCCCAGGTCGCGAAGCCGACAACCGACCCGTCCTGGTCCGCGACATGGGTACGGCCCTCGGCCAGCCCTTCTGGACCCAGGATCAGGTACTCAGGGTGGGCCAGCAGGTTGTCGCGGTCGCCTGCATTCGACAGCGACGCCCGGCGGTAGACGCTGCCCGCCTCGGCCTGATCGGCCGGTATTCCGGGGCGCACGGTTAGTCCGGCGTAAGTGCTCACCGTCACGGTCATCTCCTTCGTCGCGCTGGCCAGACCCGCCGGCCTGGGTCCGCCGCATCAGCGCAGGTGCTTCACCAGGTGAATGTCGTCGTAGCCGTGCGGGTAACCCGGTGTCCGCCCGCACTCGGAGTAGCCGAGCCTGGCGTAGAAGCCCGGCGCCTGGAAGGAGTGGGTGCTGAGCGCCACCCGGTCGCAGCCGCGGCGCCGGATCTCCTCCTCGGCCGCGGTCAGCAGCCGGGCGCCCAGGCCCTGACCGCGCTGGTCGCCGCGCACCCAGAGCAGGTCGACATAGCCGCAGCCACCCCAGGTCCAGCCGGACAGCCCCGCCCGTAGCTCATCATCGTCCCCGTGGACCGTCACGCTCAGCTCGCGGGCGTCATGATGGCCGGTGGTGGCGGCGTTGAACGCGCTGATCTCCTGATCCAGGCGCTGCTGGAGGCGGGCATCGGCACCGGTGACCGCGACCTGGAGGTCACTCACCGCGAACTCCGGCATGGCGGACCAGGACGGCGCGGGTGTAGAGCAGGTCGAAGCCCTGACGCTGCGCGTTCTGCTGGGATTTAGATCCGGGCTGGGTGACGATGACCGCGACGTCGCAGCCGGCCTCGGTGGCGTCGGCCAGCCGGGCCGCCAGCAGCGCGGTCTGGATCCCGCGGCGGCGGTGCGCGGGCGCGGTCGCCGCGCCGGTGAGCTGGGCGACACCGTCGGCCAGGCGCATGGTGGCGCCACCCGCCAGGACCCCGTCACGCAGCGCTGCGTAGCGCACGCAGCCGACCTCGGCCGAGTCACGCTCGGCCTCGATGATCATCTCGCGCGGGAACTCCTCGTGCCAGGGCACTCCCTGCTCATCGGGGTGGACGGAGCCCTCGGCTACGACGTCCAGCCATGCCCCGGACTCCTCCGGAGGGCTCGGCCGGACCTCGATCCCGGCCGGGGTAACCCGCCCGGCGTTGCCGGTGAGGGCCCGGCCGAGCACGTTCTCGAACGATTCGAGCTGGTAGCCCCGGGCCGTCAGCCGGGCGGCGATC
This sequence comes from Streptosporangiaceae bacterium, assembly GCA_036490755.1. Lineage (GTDB taxonomy): Bacteria > Actinomycetota > Actinomycetes > Streptosporangiales > Streptosporangiaceae > DASUBV01. Next base: position 188,536 of record DASXDJ010000132.1, on the reverse strand, counting down.
TCCGGGTCGGCCAGGTGGGCCAGCTCGATCTGGGTGGGGGCACCGAGAGCGGCGAAGGCCTGCTCGATCTGGCTGAGAGCCTCCGGGCCGGGCGCCCCGTCGAAGCCGAGTCCCGCCACCTTGTTATACGGCGAGCCGGCGCCGGCGAAGCTCGCCACGCCACCGGCGAGAGGGGTCACGAAGCCGGCGGTGCCAGACCGGCGGCGGGCGGCCTCGCTGCACCCGGCGATGAGCTGCGCCTCGGCTCGCTCGATGCGGGCGGCCAGGGCAGTGTCGCAGAACAGGGGCACCCGGCTGGCCCCCTGCGCCGGGTCGGCGGGCTGCTGGCGGGCTGGGCGGATTGCGGTGTCGTGCGAGGGCGTCATTGCTCTTCTCCTGCGGATCAGCTGGTCAAGGTAGTGAGTGCCGGCCGCGGCTGGCGGTCTTACCTCGTTCCGCCGGAAAAGAAGCCGGACGGGCGGTCAGACCGCCTCGTCACGCAGCGCGGCCAGCAGGCCGTCGAAGTCATCCCCGCAGGGCCCGCAGGCCTGCAGATGCGCGACGACGCCGGGATACTGCTGCTCCACCGGATGGCCGGCAGCGGCCAGCTCGGCGCAGACGTGCAGCACGTCCAGCGCATCGGTGCAGCCCACGTCCTGCGGGTCAGTGTGCAGGAATCGGTCCAGCTGCGGCCAGCCGGTCATGAGCGCCTCGCACGGTCAGGGTCGTCGTCCAGGTACCCATTAGCGGCCAGCGAAGCGCGAAGCTTACGCCGGGCGTCGAACAGCGCCTTATAAATCGCGCCGCGGCTGGAACCCAGCTCGATGACCAGGGCGTCAAGCGGAACACCGTGCACGACGAGCGATACGAAGACCTGGCGCTGCCGCGCGGTCAGCTCCTCATCCACGGCCCGGCGCAGTGCCGCCAGCAGATCCCGGGCCTCGGCCTCCTGCGCGGGATCGAGACCGAAGCGGGCCGGCAGCCGGTCCCAGTCCTCGGCATCGAGGGAGACGGCCGGATTGCGCCAGAAATGCCGCCCGATCTTGGCTGATATCTCGAAGATGACGAACTTATACGCCCAGGTCGTGAACCGGCTGTCGCCCCGGAACTGCCCGAGCTTGCCGGTGATGGCGAGCAGCGCGTCGGCTGCTGCCTGGTCGGCCAGGTCATCGAGTTCCGGCCCGGCCAGCCGGAGCCGCGGGCCGCGCCGGGCTGCCTCCCGCCGCGCAATCCGCACCAGCATCGCGTGCAGCCGGGCGAGCACCGCATCCCGCGGCGGCCCGGCGCCGGCCAGGCCCCGCAGCCACTCGGCTGAGTCAGGATCGAGCCGGGGCGTGGTTGTGCCTGGATCCGCTGCCCCCATGCCCAGATCGTAACGGGCGGGTCCAGGCGGCACAGCCGGGATGGTGGCTGCTGCTCGCCGCCGCCAGGCGCCGGCCAGCCGGCCCGGCGCCCTGGCCCGGCCGCCGGCCCGGCGCCGCTGGCCCGCTGCCGCCGGATCCGGTCCCGCGCTGGGCGTCCCGGATCCGGCGGCCGGACGGCCTAGGTGGTGGCCAGGCCGGAGGGGGCGCCGCTGGCGGGCAGCGGAACCGGTGAACCCGGCAGCTCGGTGAGGTGACCCCCGGCCACGGCGAACGCGGACAGGATGTGCGCACTGCTGCCGTCGACCAGCAGGGTCCGGCCGTCGGGGGACAGCCGGGCATCGATGTCACCGCCGCCGCCACTGATGGGCGTGCTACCGATCAGGGTCAGCGCGCCGGCCCGGCTGATGGCATAGCTGGAGATATTCGACGACCCGGTGTTGACGGTGAACAGGAAGCGGCCGTCATGGCTGATCTCGACCCAGCACGGGGCGGTCTGGCCGTCCGGCACCGGCGAGGCCCCGATCGGGGTCAGGTGTCCCAGCAGGCCGTCCCGGTAGGCCGACACGGTGCCGAGGCCGGGGCCGTTGTGGGCATTACTGACGAACAGCTGGAACGGGTGAGCCGGTGAGAATTCCGCGCCGAGCTGGCCGAGGCCCTGACCGGTGAACGGGGAGCCGGGTGCCGCCAGCAGGCGGCCGCTGGGCAGCACCACGAAGCTGTCTATCTGCGAGGTGCCGGTGCGGGTGCCGATGACGCGGGTGCCGAGCGGGTTGAAGAACACATCGCCCAGACCCGAGGTCCCGGCGACGGGCACGGTCGAGCCGGGGACCGGGGTCAGCGTGCCGCCCGGGCTGAGCCGGAAGCCGGTGTAGTTGCTGCCGCTGGCGCCGGAGTTGGCCACGTAGACCAGGCCGGACCCCGAGACCGCGACGCTGACCGGCTGGCTGCCGCCCGAGGACACCGGGTGCCCGGCCGGCACCGGCACGCCGCCCGTGGTGAGCCGCAAGACCGAGACCTGGTTGCTGCCCGCGTCCACGGCCAGCAGGTAGCGGTGGTCCCGGGTGACCTGGATCGCGCCCTGGGAGGCCAGTCCGGCGCCGGTGCCCGCCCCGCCGGCGGCGAACGGGCTGCCCGGCAGCGGGGTAACAGAGCCGTCGGCATGCCGGGCGAAGGCGTCGATAGTATTAGACCCGGTGGTGTTGCCGTCGAGGTAGCTGTAGCCGACTACCGGGGAACTCGTGCCCGCGCTGGCGGAGGCCGCCGGGGCGAGCAGGCCGATGGAGGCTGCCAGCACGCTGCCGCAGGCGGCCAGGCATGTGCGCATGCGCATGTCCTTGCTCCTTGGGTGAGAGTAGATCTGCGGTGATCCGCGGACCTACGAGGTCAGCGACGCGGCCGGGGCGCCTTCTTACGACCGCCCGCAGGCGCGTCATCGTTTCGTAAGAAGATGCCGGGCCGGCCGGCTGCGATCCGGGCGCCGCCGGGCCAGCCCGGCGGCTACGCCAGGCCGGCCATGGCCGGCTCCTGACCCTGAGCTGTGACCGGGGGATGCCCGGCGGCGCGAAGGAGGCGCTGACAATTAGCTCATGTTCCGCGGTGCTCCGCCCGGAGACTGCTGTGACACTGTGTTAGCTTATCGTCACATGCTAGTTGACCAGGCATAACGGGCGGAAAGGCTAGTGAGATGGCGCACCCGAACGAGGAATTGCTCAGGGCCGGATATGCGGCCTTCGGTGCTGGCGATATGGAGACGGTGCAGGCGCTGTTCTCCGAAGACATAGTCTGGCACAACGGCGGATCCAGTCCGATTTCCGGTAACTACCGCGGGCATGCAGAGGTCTTTAACATGTTCGGCCAGATGATGGAGAGCACCGGCGGTACGTTCCGCCTGGATATCCATGACATCCTCGCCAATGACACGCACGGCGTGGTCCTGGTGACGGCGCACGCCACGCGCGACGGCCACGAGGTCAGCGTCCGCGAGGCCAACATCTGGCATCTGGCTGACGGCAAGGCGACCGAGTTCTGGGACTTTGCCGAGGACAACGCGGACCTGGACCGGCTCTTCGGCTGATCACAGCGCAACGGCGGGCCAATAGGGCGGGCTGTCTGACCGCCTGCTCGGGCCAGGCCCGGGCGCGTTCCGGCCAGGCCTGGCCGGCCAGGCCCTAGCCAGCAGCTGACTCAGTGCGCGGGAATCAGTAGCGTCAGCGCGCTGGTGATGAGCGGGACGCCAATGATCAGCGCGTTCTGGATCGAATTCGGACTCGTCTCATCAACCCGAAGCGCGGCGGCCAGGTCACGCGTCGCGTGCGTCCGGTACCTGGGCCGCCGGGCCGGGGACTATCAGGCGTCGGCCCGGCACCGGCAGCTCCGCGGGGCGGCTGAGTCGATCCGCGGTCAGGTCATGTCGCGCGGCTGGCACCAGCGCCCGGTCATCGGACCGGTGCTGATGTGGATCAACCGGCACGTGCCCTGGTAGGCGACCGTCCGCGAGCGGCCGGACCGGAGCCAGGCGCCGACCCCGGTCATCTGCGTCATCTCACGAGCAGCTCACTGCGTCTCGGCCGCGTCAGCCTCTATCGCGTCGTCGAGGTCCCCGCTGAACAGCGGGCGGACCTCGATCGGCAGTTGTTCCGCGGCCGCGGCGAGCTTGGCCCACTCCAGGGCCTTGTCCAGGTCGGCGGCGTTGATGATCCAGAACCCGGCGAGGTGTTCCTTGGTCTCGGTGTACGGCCCGTCGGTAACCAGGAAGTCATCGCCGGACTGGCGCACCACCGTCGCCGACTCCCCGCCGCCCTGCAGGCCGCCCTTGAACACGAACGCCCCGGCGTCGGTCAGCTTGTCGCCCAGCGAGTTCACGCCGGCCCACACCTGCTGGATCCTTTCCGGGGGAAAGGGAACGGCATAGTCGCGGTAAAGCGCGAGCAGGTACTGCGTCATCACGATCACTCCCGTTGGTCATCCGGGGCCGGTCTCTGGCCGGCCCTCACTCCCGCTACGAAGTGGCCACCGCCGAATCGACACGCTGCCTGCCTCGATGCCAGGAAACTGGACCGCTGGAGGTGGCACCGCCAACCGGCACTCTACGAAGATCTGACCTGACAGGAAGCGGTCTCGCCATCACGGCGCAGCAGGCGACGGGTCTGTCCGGGAGCCCGGATAGTCCGGGGATCCCGACAACTTCCTGCTGAGCGGAAGCATCTTGCTAGTCATGAGACGGATAGAGAACCGATGAACGACCGGGATGGGGAGTTCCGCGAGTTCATGGGCAGCCGTGCCTCCCCGCTGCATCAGAGCGCCTATCTCCTGTGCGGTGACTGGCACCTCGCCCATGATCTGGTGCAGGACACGCTCGTCAAGGCCTACCAGCACTGGCCTCGCGTCCGGCAGGCGGACAGCCCGGATGCCTATGTCCGGCGCATCCTGCTGAACGAGGTGCGCGGCCGGTGGCGCCGGCGCGAGCGGGCGGTACCGGTCGCGCGCTTCCCGGAGGGGCGCGAGCTGACCGCGCCGGACGCGACCGAGGAGATCGCCCGCCGGGCGGGGCTGCTGCAGGCGCTGCTCGCCCTGCCGCTGCGGCAGCGCGCCACCGTCATCCTGCGCTACCTGGAGGGGATGAGCGAGCGCGAGACCGCTGCCGTCCTCGGCTGCAGCGAAGGCACCGTGAAAAGCCAGAGCGCCCGGGCGCTCGCCACCCTGAGAAACTTTCTCGACAGAGCGGAATCAACACTATGAACTCGCTTCAGGAAACCGAGCTCGGCCAGGACCTGCACCAGCTGGTGTCGGATCAGCCCTTTGCGCCCGACATCGAGATGATCGGGCAGCGCGCCCGGCAGCGGCGGCGCCGCGGCCTCGCGCTGCGCGGCGCGACTGCGGCCGGGGCCGCGATCCTGGCCGCCGGCGGCCTGGTCACCGCCTTCCACGGCACCGGCAGCACTACGCCTGGCGTTGCTGCCGGCCGACCGCCTGCGGCTTCCCGCGGGCCTGCGGCGAATCCCAGGCTGGTGACACTGGCCGCCTACGTCCAGGCCAGCAGCGGCTCGCTGCCCGGCGACGCCTCGCTGGTCGCGACGACCAAGACCATCGGCGGCAGGCAGGTGGAGACCGACTACTTCCTGTACAGCGACAGCGGCGACATCTACTCGGCAGCCAGCGAGACCGGCCTCCCGGCGGCAGTCGCGCATCGTGCGAGCATCGCCGATGGCACTGAGGCCCGCGAGGTTGCGGCGGCTCGCTACGCGGCGACCGGCGATCTCGCCACTGCCAGGGAGAGAATGGTCAACATCACCGGTCGCAACCTCGGGCTGGGCCTCAGCCCCGCTGAGCGGCAGAAGATCTGGGCCCGCAGCATCGCGGCGAGCCGGAAGATTTTCCGGGAGAAGGGCGTCAAGCCCCCGGCGGGCCCGCCGGCCGGCAAGGCGCTAGCGGAACTGGCGGGCAACCGCATCTGGATCAGCAGCATGGACGCGCTGACTGCGGGAGGCGGCAACCCGCAGGTCCGGGCGGGCGTGCTGCGCCTGCTGGCGACTGTTCCCGAGGTCACGGTGGCGAACTCGACCACCGGCGGGCGGCCCGCGCTGACCCTGACAGCGGGACCGTCGCTGTTCGAGGGCGGCTCACCCGAGGTACTGAGGATTGACGCCAGGACGGGGTCGCCGATCACGTTCTCGTCCGCCGCCGACGGGAACGTGCCGTCGTCCGTGCAGACCTACCGGGTCTCTCGCGTGACGCTGGCCGGCATTGAGGCCGGCAAGTTCTGACCAGGCCGGCAGCCGGCCGTGCGGGACGCCTAGCCTGGGCGTCCCGCCCGGCCGCGTCGTGCTGACAGCGAAGCCAGGGGCGCTATCGCAGCTGGTCGCGGCGGCGGGTGAGGTAGACCGTCTCGGCGGTGTTGCCGGTCAGCTCGATGGCCTTGTCGTACGCGGCGCGCGCCTCCTGGCTGCGGCCCAGCCGGCGCAGCAGGTCGGCGCGGGTGGCGTGGTAAGCGTGATAGGCGCCTAGCTTGTCCTGAAGACGGTCGACGGCGGCCAGCGCGACCTCCGGGCCGTCGAGCTCGGCGACTGCGATGGCCCGGTTGAGGGCGACGATGGGCGAGGGGTCGAGGCGGACTAGCTGGTCGTAGAGGGCGACGACCTGCGACCAGTCGGTATCGCGTACGTCGCGGGCGGAGGTGTGCACGGCGTTGATGGCCGCGAGGATCTGGTAGCGGCCCGGAGCCACCCTGGCGGCCAGGCGCTCGCGCACCAGCCGGTGACCCTCGGCGACGAGCACTGCGTCCCAGGCCCCCCGGTCCTGCTCGCCGAGGGGGACCAGTTCGCCGCTGGCCGAGATCCGGGCGGTGCGGCGGGCCTCGGTGAGGAGCATCAGCGCCAGCAGCCCGGCCACCTCGCCGTCCTCCGGCATGAGGGCACGGATCAGGCGGGTGAGCCGGATCGCCTCGGCGGTCAGGTCGTCACGTACGGGATCGGTGTCGGGGCCGGTTGCCAGGTAGCCCTCATTGAAGACGAGGAACAGGACGGCGAGCACCCCAGAGACGCGTGCCGGGAGATCCTCCGCGGACGGCACCCGGTACGGGATGCGAGCGGCCTTGATCTTGGCCTTCGCACGGGTGATCCGCTGCCCCATGGCGGTCTCCTGCACCAGGAAGGCACGGGCGATCTCCGGCACGGTCAGGCCGCCCACCATGCGCAGCGTCAGCGCCACGCGGGTCTGGATCGCCAGCGCCGGGTGACAGCAGGTGAAGATCAGCCGGAGCTGCTCGTCGTCGATGGCGCCGGGAGGCTCGGGCGGGTCGTCGTCGTACACCAGCTGAGCCTCCTTCTGCTTGCCGTCGCGCTTGTTCTCGCGCCGGATCCGGTCGATGGCCTTGCGGCGGGCGGTGGTGGTCAGCCAGGCGCCGGGGCTCGGGGGCACGCCGTCGGCAGGCCACTGCTCGACCGCGGTCGCGAATGCCTCGGCTGCCGCCTCCTCGGCGACGTCGAGGTCACCGAAACGCCTGGTCAGGGAGGCGACCACCCGGGCCCACTCCTCGTGGTGGGCCCGGCTGACCGCCTCCCTGGCATCGGCGCTGCTCACAGGAACGGGCGCACCTCGACCTTCCGGTTGCAGGCCTTCGACCCCTCGGCGGCGAGCTTGAGCGCCACGTCGAGGTCGGGAGCCTCCATCACCCAGAATCCGGCGAGGTACTCCTTTGACTCCAGGAAGGGCCCGTCGGTGAACAACGCTTCCCCGCCCCGGTTGTCCACCACAGTGGCCGCGTCAGGCGTCGCCAGGCCGCCCGCGAAGACCCAGTGCCCGTCCGCCTGGAGCCGGTCGTTGAACTCGTCGACGGCCGCCATCTCCGCCGGGGTGGCCAGTCCGGTCGTGTCATCGATCACGAGAACCATGTACTGCATCCCGAATCATCCCCTGTGGCTTGAGACGCCCCTCGCGGGCGGCCGCTCACCCCTGCTACGAACAGCCCTGCCCCGATCCGACACCCTCCTGGATATCTTCCCAGCGCCGCCGGAATCTTCCAGGCCGGCATCCCGAGACGCCGGTCCGGGCTGGATCTGCGGGGCTTCAGCGGCCTGCGGAAGCTAGCGTGTCCCAGGCGGCCATGGCACAGGTGATGATCGTTTCCAGGTCGGCGCGGGTGGCGCCGTCGCGGGCCTGGACAGACAGGCCCTCCACGATGGTGGTGTAGTAGCGGGCGATGGCATCCAGGCTGGCCGGTGCCGCGGTGAGGTCGCCGTCGGCGGTGCCGCGGGTGAGCCGGTCCCTGATAGCGGCGAGAATGTCGTGCCGCCGGGCGGCGAGGAACTCCCGCACGCTGGAGTTCTCGATCGGGCCGGTGGGCGCGGCGAGGATCAGCATGCAGCCGTGCGGTGCACCCGGCTGGGTGATGGAGTCGGCGGTGGCACGCAGCATCGCCTCGATCGCGGCGTGCGTGGTGGGCTGCTCGCGCAGCGCCTGCCGGGGCGGGGCTCCGGCGGTCGTGCCGTAGAGCGCGACGGTTTCCCGGAACAGCGCCTCCTTGCTGCCGAAGCAGGCGTAGAGGCTGGCCGAGGCGATTCCGATGGCGCTGGTCAGGTCGCCGAGCGAGGTCCCCTCGTAGCCGCGTTCCCAGAACAGGTCCAGCGCCGTGCGCAGCGCGGTGTCCCGGTCGAATTCGCGCGGTCGGCCGCGGGCCGCCATCCAGGTTCCTCCCGGCTAGTTCTTTACTGTTCGATCAATATACCCCTTGACGGGCGTCATGGCACGTGCGAATGTTTCTAGACTGTTCGATAAGTAATTAGCTGATGATGGCAGCGCGCGCGGCCGACCCGGGTCGTGCCATGGCTGGCGGCCTGCCGGGCTGGCTGGCTGCGGTCGCGCCCGCTGCCGAGAGGGAGCCGAATCTGATGATCATCCCCGCCACGATGCGCGCCTTGCAGCAGACGTCGCTGAACGGCCCGCAGGATCTGCGCCTGATTACCGACGCGCCGGTACCGGCGCCCGGCCCGGGCGAGGTCCTGATCCGCGTCACGGCTGCTGGTGTTAACTTCGGCGACATCTCACAGGCGCGGGGCACGTTCCTGGGCGGACCGCAGCCACCGTACGTGGCGGGCTTCGAGGCCGCCGGCGAGATCGTGGCTGCGGGCGAGGCAGTGACCGGCCTGGAGCCCGGTGCCCGCGTGATCGGTGCCGGCATCGGATCCGGCGCCTTCGCCGAGTACATGGTGCTGCCCGCGGTTGCGGTAGTGCCGGTCCCCTCGGGCTGGGCTGACGAGCAGGCGCTGGGCCTGATGGTCAGCTGGCCGACCGCCCTGGCAGCGCTCCGGCCGCTGGGGCAGCTCACCGCTGGTCAGACCGTGCTCATCCACGCCGCGGCGGGCGGAACCGGTCAGGCCGCGGTGAAGATGGCCCGGCACTACGGCGCGACGGTGATCGCCACCGCCTCGGGGGGCAAGCACGAGACGGTGCGGGCACTGGGAGCTGACCATGTCCTCGACTCCCGCAGCCCCGGTCTCGCCGCCGAGGTCCTGCGGCTGACCGGCGGCACCGGCGCCGACCTGGTGCTGGAGTCAGCAGGCGGCGGCACCTTCGGCGCCAGTCTGGCCGCGGCCCGGCGGGTGACTGGCCGGGTCGTTGTCTACGGCGTAGCCGGCGGCGACGCCGCCATCACGAACTGGGAGCTGGTCTACCAGCATCAGGTCCACGTGATCGGCCTGAACATCGGTGTCCTGGTCCAGGCCGCGCCGCAGATTTTCGGCGAGGTGATGGGTGAGCTGTTCGCGCTGATGGCCGCCGGGGTGCTCACGCCCGGCCAGCCGGCCGTCTACGACCTGGCCGACGGGCCCAAGGCGCTCGCGGAACTGGAAGCGCGGGCGACCACCGGCAAGCTGGCTCTGCTGCCCTGAAGCACGCATCAGCCGATATGGTGCAGACCGGCGAGGGCCCCTGCAGTTGCTGAGGCGACATCGCCTGCCCCAGCCGGCGTTTATGAGCAGCGGCCGCCCCGGGAGACGTGGTGAGTCAGAGCGCAGACCACCTCAAGGCCGGTCAGCTCGGCACCGCCGACGTGACGGCCTCGACGGTCGCGAACATCGGGCCGGGAATCGACTTCTACCGGCCTTCCGGCGGGCTTCCCGCTGGCCCTGTTCATGTTCATCGGCTGGGAGAACGGAGCCGCGCTAGCGGAGGAGAGCCGCAATCCACGGAAGACCATCCCGAGAGCTCTGTACATCTCGGTGGCGATCGCGGCCGCCTTGCTGGTCATCTTCACCTACGCGACCATCACGGGCTTTCACTACAACGTTTCCTCCATCGGCCGGTCGTCAGTCCCGTTCCTGACCGTGGCAGATCACTATCTCGGCGGGGCAGGTGTGCTGGCGTGGATCGCCGGAATCGTCTCCGCGCTCGCCACCCTGGTCGCCGGAGCGGACTCCCAGGCCCGGATGTTCTTCGACGGCGGCCGGACCGGGCTGCTCCCGGCGAAGCTCGGCCGGCTCCGCCCGGGGTCCGGCACGCCGGTGAACGCACTGCTCGTCATGGCGGCCGCCGGGCTGGGGATCATCGGGGTCTGGTGGGTGTCCCGCCTCATCACCGGCAACACGCGATCCATGAACCCGGTCGGCCTGTATGCCGAGTGCTCGACGCTGGCGACGATCGTGATCTTGTTCGTCTACTTCCTCACCATGGTCTCGCTGCCCGCGTTCATGTGGCGCCGGCACTGCGACTCGTTCTCGCCTCTGCGCCACGTGGTGATCCCTGCCGCGGGATCCGTCACCCTGATCGTGCCGTTCGTCGAGCTGTGCCAGCCGGGCCAGCCCGCCCCCCTACAGCGCCTTCCCGTTCATCGCCCTGGCGTTCGGGGCAGCGGCCGCCGGGATCGCCTGCCTGGTCGTGCACCGCCACCCGCGCACCGGTACCGGCGAGGGATCGGCGCTCGCCGAGACCTGACCTGACGTCGCCCCGGGATCGAGGACAGCCCGCTGTCAGGGCTTATCCGGCGCGGCTGCCCTCGCGGCCCGCTCGACCCGCGTGCGATGGTTCTCCCGGGCGGCCGCGTCCTGCCCCGGCCAGCTCCCGCTCCCGGCCCCTACCCCCGTCGCGCCGTCCAGCTGCTCGCGCAGGATATCGGCGTGCCCGGCGTGCCGGTTTGTCTCCGTGAGCACATGAACCAGGATGTTGAACAGCACCACACCGGGAATCCACGTCCACCAGGACACCCGGCCGGGCGCGTCGAGGGGAAGGGCGTCGATCGTCGCGTCCGCATGAGCCCACACGCGCCGGTAGCGGTCAACTACCTCGGCGCGGGACTCGTCCGCAGCGGCCCACATGCTGGCGTTGTCCTCCCACCCCGGCAGGTGCTCGGGGAACGGCCGCCCGAAGCTCTCGCCGAAGTACCGGGCCTCGACAATCGACAGGTGCTTGACCAGGCCGAGGAGATTCGTTCCGGTCGGGGTCAGCGGCCGGCGGATGTCGTACTCGGAGAGCCCCTCGAGTTTCCAGACCAGCGCCTCGCGTACTGACCGCAGGCTGCTGTGCAGGCTCGATTTCGCATCGGCGTACTCAGGCTCCTGGTGCGGCCACGGCCCGGACAGAACCCCGTAGTTCCTGTTGTCGCCATCGATCACCAGGAAAGGGTAGGCCAGCCCGGGCCACCGTTTCGGCACTTTTCAGGCGAGGATGAGCAGCATGCTGCCCCGCTCGGAGATGGGATCCGCAGGCCTGGTGCCGTTCGTGACGCACGAGGTGTCTGTCGGGGAGCGGACTGTGGTGAAGCGCTTCGGTGTCCCGGCGGGGGATGGGCCGGCCCGGGAGTGGGCGGCGCTGAGGCTGCTGGCGCGGTATGCGCCGGGCCTGGCGCCCGAGCCGGTCCGCGCTGACCTGGCGGGCAGCCCGCCCGAGATTGTCATGTCCCGGCTGGCCGGCGAGCCGCTCGGAACGGGCCCGGTCACCGGTGCTCAGCTCGATGCCATCGTCGCCGCTGTCGCCTGGCTGCATGAGGCGGTCCCGGCGGCTGTCCTGGACTCGGTCGGGCCGGCCGGGTCCGGCACGCTGCGGAACGTCGGCCGCCGGATGCGCGCTCTCGCGGCCGCCTGCCCGCCTGAGTCGCTGGACCCACTGCCTCGCCAGGCCTATAACGCTGCTCTCGACTGGGTCGACCGGGGCTGGGGAGACCGGCCCGACCCGGCGGTCGTCCGGCCGGTCTTCGCTCACAGCGACGGCAACCTGGCCAACCGGCTGTGGGACGGCAGCCAGGTGCGCCTGGTGGACTTCGAGGTCTGCGGGCGAGACGGCCGCGCTCAGGAGCTGGCTGACTTCGTCGAGCACATCACGGTCTGGGCCCACGGCGGCATTGACGCCGGCGAGTTCCTGGACCGCTTCGACCTCACCCCGGCCGAGCACCGGCAGATCCGGGACCTGCGCCGGCTGCACGCAGCGCACTGGGTCATGATCCTGCTGCCCGGCGGCAACTCCTGCGACCGCAACCCGCCCGGCACCCTCGAACGCCAGGCCCGCCGTCTCCTCGACCTGCTCGCATAACTGCCCGGTCTGCCGCCTCGAAGGTGGTCAGCCGTGATCTGCACGGCCGGAGAGCAGCTGCTGAATCGGCAGGTCAGACGAACAGCGGGGCGGCCGAAGTCCGCTCGGCCAGCGCGCTCATTGTCGCGTCGTCCGGCGCCCCGGCGAGCCGGCTGGCCGCGCTGAGCACCTTCGGGAGCAGGCCCACGTCCCCCACGCTGTTCAGGAACACGCCGGGGCGGCTCAGCGCCCACCAGACCGCCAGATCGATGTCGTCCTGCTCCTCCAGCGGCTCATACCAGGTCGACCTGGTCTGCGGCCGGCCCGACCAGTGCCGCACCGCGATCGACTTGATCGTCTGCACCGCGACCTGCCGCTCGCGGCAGGTCTCATCCAGGGCGTTGAAGTTCTCGGCGTAGTACGGGTTCTGCATGGTGACGAAGTTGTAGGGGAGCAGCACCGAGTCGAAATCGAACCGCTCGAGGCTGCGGCGGTGCGTCGCGGCGATCTGGCTGCCGTGACCGGTCACCCCGATGAAGCGGATCAGGCCCTCATCCCGCGCTGCCACGGCAGCGTCGATGGCCCCGCCCGGGCTCAGCGCGATGTCCCACTCGATCGGGTCGGCCAGGGCGTGGAACTGCCAGAGGTCGACGTGGTCGACGCCCATCCGGTCCAGGGACCGGTGCAGTTCCTCGCGGGCTCCGGCCGCGGTCCGCTCGCCCGTCTTGGTGGCCAGGAAAAACCGGCCCGGCTCGCGCTGCAGCCACGGCCGGATCCGCACTTCCGCCTCGCCGTAGGAAGCCGCCACGTCGATGTGGTTCACCCCGTGGGCGAGCACGACGTCCAGGGTCTCGTCCGCGACCCGCTGGGGGACGTCCCCGAGCGCCGCCGCCCCGAAGAGCACCCGGCTGCTCTGGTGGCCGGTACGGCCGAACTCTGCCTGCGCGATGGGCACGAGACCTCCCGAAGTGCCTAGACCTGAATCTGAGCGTATAGCGGATCGCGGCGGCCAGGCCGGCCCACCCGCGCTGAACACGTAACGGGCCTTTCCCGGATCTGCGCCCGCAGAGGTCAGGCTCGGCCGGGCCCCGGGCCCCGTGCCTGTTCGCCGGCCTGGCATGTTTCGCTACCGTGGTGGCGGATGAGATGCGGACGGAGCCCGATGCCTGCTGACGGCCTGCTGGACATTGACCTGGCCTACGGGCGGCACGGCCTGCGCATCTCGCTGCCGGCAGACCGCACCACGGTCGTCGCGCCGGCGCACCATCGGGCGGCGGCCGATGTCCCGGCGACGCTGCGGGACGCGCTGCGCCATCCGGTGGCCGGGCCGCCGCTGCGGGCGGTGGTCCGGCCGGGGCAGCAGGTCGCCGTGTCGGTCTGCGACGTGACCCGGCCGCAGCCTCGCGAGGCCATGCTCCGCGCGCTGCTGACCGAGCTGGACGGGCTGGTCACGGCCGCCGACATCACCGTGCTGATCGCGACCGGCACGCACCGCGGCAACACTTCCGCCGAGCTGGCCGAGATGCTGGGCCCCGAGCTGGCCGGCCGGCTGCGGGTGATCAACCACGACGCCCGCGACGAGAGCATGCTGACCTGGTGCGGCGAATTCGGCCGCGGGGTGCCGGTCTGGCTGAACCGGCACTGGGCCGCCGCCGACGTGAAGATCACCACGGGGTTCGTGGAGCCGCACTTCTTCGCCGGGTTCAGCGGCGGCCCGAAGCTGGTCGCGCCGGGCCTGGCCGGCCTGGACACCACGCTGACCCTGCACGACGCGCAGCGGATCGGCAGCGATCAGGCCACCTGGGGGATCTGCGAGGGCAACCCGGTGCACGACGACGTGCGCGCGATCGCCGCCGGCACCGGGGTGGACTACGCGCTCGACGTCGTGCTGAACCGGGAGCAGCAGGTCGTGGCGGCGTTCGGCGGCGAGGTGCTGGCCATGCACGAGGCGGCCCGGGCCTACGTCCGCGAGGTCTCCATGCGCCCGGTGGACCGCCTGTTCGACGTGGTCGTGACCACCAACGCCGGATTCCCGCTGGACCAGAATCTGTACCAGGCGGTCAAGGGCATGTCCGCAGCAGCCACCGTTGTCGCGCCGGGCGGGCTGATCATCTGCGCCGCCGAGTGCGCGGACGGGTTCCCCGACCACGGCTCGTTCCGCGCGGAACTGGCGGCCGAGCCGACGCCGGAGCGGCTGCTCGCCTCGATCGCGGCGCGCACGACGACCGTGCCGGATCAGTGGCAGGTGCAGGTGCTGGCCCGGGTGCTGCGCCGGGCCCGGGTGGGCGTGCACGCCGCCGGCCTCACCGATGCGGACCTGCGCAGCGCGCACCTGTTCGCGGTGCCGGACATCGAGGCTGCGGTCGCCACTGAGCTGGCGGCGGCCGGCCCCGGCGCGCGGGTGTGCGTGCTGCCGGAGGGCCCGCAGACGATCCCGTTTGCGGACACCGAAGCGGAAGGGAGCGCGGCGTGACCGAGGTGCGCGTGCCGGAGCAGGGCGGAGCGGAGCCGGGTCCGGCTGAGCCGGGCATCGCTGAGCTGCTCGGGCGGCTGAAGGACCGGCTGGCCGCCGAGGACCGGCTGGTGACCGCATACTCGGGCGGGGCCGACTCGGCGCTGCTGGCCGCCGTCGCCCACGACGTGCTGGGGTCGCGGGCGCTGGCGGTCACCGCCGTGTCGGCCAGCCTGCCCGCCGCCGAGCGGGCCGGCGCCCGCGGCTTCGCCCGGTCCCGCGGCCTGGCCCACGTCGAGGTGTGCACCGACGAGCTGGACCGGCCCGAGTACCGCGCCAACAACGCTGACCGGTGCTTCCACTGCAAGAGCGCGCTGTTTGACGCGCTGGCGCCGGTGGCGGCGGCGATGGGCGCCCGGATCGCGCTCGGCACCAACCTCGACGACCTGTCCGACCACCGGCCCGGCCAGCAGGCCGCCCGCGACCGCGGAGCGGTGTTCCCGCTGGTCGACGCCGGGCTGTCCAAGGCGGCGGTCCGGGCAGTCAGCCGGGAGCTGGGCCTGGTCACCGCGGACAAGCCGGCGGCGGCCTGCCTGTCCTCCCGGATCGCCTACGGTGACCCGGTCAGCCCGGAACTGCTCGGCCAGATCGAGCAGGCCGAGGACGCGCTGCACCAGGCCGGCTTCGGTGTCTGCCGGGTCCGGGCCCACGGGGCAGGCAGCGTGGCCCGGATCGAGGTCCCGCCGGAGGACCTGGCGCGGCTGCTGGACCGGCGGGCCGAGATTACCGCCCTGGTCCGCGCGGCGGGCTTCGTGTTCACCACCGCTGACCTGGCCGGGCTGCGCAGCGGCAGCATGAATGCGCTGCTGCCGCTGTCGGTCGTCTCCCGGCCGCGCGAGGCGGGATAGATGGCCGAGAGCCTGCCGCTCGGCTTCGCCACCGTCGACCTGGACCGCCAGCGGCGGCAGGGCCTGCCGGAGGTCATCTACGCGCCGGGCAAGCAGCCCGGCGAGATCGCGGCCATCGCGGCCGCGCTGCTGGACAGCGCATCCGGGCCGGTCCTGGTGACCCGGCTGGAGCCAGCAGCTGCGGCCGCGGTCGCCGCCGAGCTCGACGCCTCCGGGGCGCACGGGGCAGGAGGGCACGGGACCGGGACCTACGACCCCAGGGCCCGGCTGCTGTCCTGGCGGCCGGCTCCGCCCGCCGGGTGCCGGGTGGCCGTGGTGACGGCGGGTACCGCGGACGGGCCGGTAGCCGACGAGGCGGCCGCGGTCGCCCGCGCGACGGGCCTGCAGGTCGCCGAGTTCCGCGACGTCGGCGTGGCCGGCCTGCACCGGCTGCTCGCCGTCGCCGATGACCTCGCCGCGGCCGACGTGGTGATCGTCATCGCGGGCATGGAGGGCGCGCTGGCCAGCGCGGTGGGCGGCCTGGTCGGCGTCCCGGTGGTCGCGGTGCCGACCTCGACCGGGTACGGCGCGGCGCTGGACGGCATCACCGCGCTGCTGGCCATGATGACCTCCTGCGCGGCCGGCGTCAGCGTGGTCAACATCGACTCAGGATTCGGCGCCGCCATGGCGGCCCACCGGCTGACCTTCACCATGCGCCGCCAGGCCGCCGCCCGGCCGCCGCGCGAGACAGCAGCGGAAGCAGCGCCGTGATCCTCTGGCTGAACCCGTTCTCAGGCATCTCCGGCGACATGCTGCTCGGGGCGCTGCTCGACCTGGGCGCCCCCCTGGACACGGTCCGGGCCGCCGTGGCCAGCACCGGGCTCACCGGCTGGGAGCTGACCGCCGGGCCGGTGCAGCGGGCCGGGCTGGCCGCGTGCCAGGCCCGCGTCCGGGTGGACGACGACGTGCCCGCCCGGCACGCCGCCGATCTGCTCACGCTGGCCCGGGCCGCGGCCCCCGCGGCCGCCGGGAAGCTGGCCGCCGCAGCGATCACCGCCCTGGCCGAGGCCGAGGGCCGGATCCACGGCATGCCCGCCGCCGACGTCCACCTGCACGAACTGGGCGGGGTGGACACGATCGTGGACACCGTGGGAGTGGCCGCGGCGCTGGACGCGCTCGCAGTGACCGAGATCTGGTCGGCGCCGCTCGCGCTCGGGGCCGGCGTCATCGGCATGCGCCACGGCCAGTTCCCGGCCCCGGCCCCGGCCACGGTCGCGCTGCTGGCCGGCGCGGCGGTCACCGGGACGAGCACCCCCGGCGAGACGGTCACGCCGACCGGCGCGGCGCTGCTGCACGCGGCCGGCTGCCGGTACGGGCCGATGCCCGCGATGCGGGTGGCCGGCAGCGGGTACGGGGCGGGCTCACGGGACGTGCCCGGGCGCCCCAACGTGCTGCCCGTCCTGCTCGGCGAGCCGCTGGCCGAGGCGGGCGACTCCCTGGACATGTTGCCCGGCCAGCTTCCGGCGGACGACGCCGCGGGGGCTCCCGAGACCCTGATCATGGTCGAGACCACGGTCGACGACGTGACCGGCGAGCTGCTCGGTGATCTGCCCGCTCTCCTGCTCGGCGCGGGAGCGCTGGACGTCTGGATCACCGCCGTGACCGGCAAGAAGGGCCGTCCGGCGCACGTCATGACCGCGCTGTGCCGGCCAGCCGCGGCAGGCTCGGTCCAGGCCCGGCTGCTGGCCGAGACGGGCAGTCTGGGCGCGCGGCGCTACTTCGTCCAGCGGCATGCGCTGCCCCGGCAGATGGCCGAGGTGACCGTCCAGGGATACCGGATCCGGGTCAAGATCGGCCCGCACCGGGCTAAGCCCGAGCACGACGACGTGGCCGCCGCGGCGCTGGCCACCGGCCTGCCCCGCCAGGTGGTAGCCGAGCGGGCCCTCAGCCAGCTGGCCGGGCAGCCCCCGGCGGACCGGGCGTAACAGCACCGAGTCGTCAGTCGGCCGACTGTGCCGGCTGGTGGCGACGCAAGCCGGGATCAGCCCAGGTCAGCTACCTTGCGCTCGAGGACCGCCCGCTCGCTGTCGTTGCCGCACAGCCCGATCGCGGCCGTCAGCTCCGCTCGTGCGGCGCCGGTCTGGCCGAGGCGGGTCAGCAGTTCGCCCCGGACCGTCGGCAGCAGGTGCGAGCCCGCCAGCTCACCCGCTGCCGCGAGCTCGTCAACGATGGGCAGCGCTGCCGCCGGCCCGTGCGCCATCGAGACCGCCACCGCCCGGTTCAGGTCCACCACGGGTGACGGTGCGAGCTGGGCCAGCGCCTCGTAGATGAGCACGATCCGCTCCCAGTCCGTCGCGTCGACCGACGGGGCGATGGCGTGGCACTCGGCGATGGCCGCCTGGAGCCCGTAGGCGCCCAGGCCCCGGCCGGCCGCCGCGGACCGGGCCAGCGCGGCCCGCCCCCGCCCGATAGCGGCCCGGTCCCAGCGTCCGCGATCCTGATGCTCTAGCAGCACGGGCTGCCGATCCGGCCCGGTGCGGGCGGGAAAGCGGGCCGCGGTCAGCTCCAGCAGGGCCAGCAGGCCGTCGACCTCGGGCTCGCCGGGCATCAGCCGGCTCAGCACCCGCGCCAGGCGCTGGGCCTCGCCCGCGAGGTCGAACCGGATCACGTCATTTCCGGAGCTGGCCGCGGACCCCTCGGTGAAGATCAGGTAGATCACGCTGAGGACGGAGCCGAGCCGCTCGCCGCGCTGCTGCGATGGCGGGATCTCGAACGGCACCCGCGCCGCTTCCAGTGTCTTCTTGGCCCGGGTGATCCGGGCCTGCACCGTGGCGGTCGGGACCAGGAACGCCCGGCCGATCTCGTCGCTGCTCAGGCCGCCGATCACGCGCAGCGTGAGCGCGACGCGGGCCTCCCGCGACAGCACGGGATGGCACGAGGTGAACATCAGGGCCAGGATGTCGTCGTCGATCTGATCCGGATCCCACAGCATGCCGTCTCCGTCCGGGCCAGGGCCGGGCGGCGTCCGGCCCGAGGCCACGCCGCCCTCGCCCAGGTCACGGGCGAGGACGGCGTACTTCTCGTCCCGGACCGACCGGCGGCGGAACGCGTCGACCGCCCGGCGCCGGGCGACGGTGAGCAGCCAGCCGGCCGGCTGGCGGGGCACGCCGTCGCGCGGCCAGCTGACCAGGGCCTCGGCTAGCGCTTCCTGGGCCAGGTCCTCGGCCAGCGCCAGGTCGCCGGTATAGCGCGCGAGCGCGCCGATGATCCGCGCGGACTCGATCCGCCAGACGGCGGCGACGGCCGCACGGCCGGCCGGATCGGTCATATCGCTTGCTCCGATCAGAGCTGCCCGTTCGCCTCGCGCCAGGCCCGCTCCTTCTGGATCCACTCGTTGTCCTGCGGGAACTCGTCGATCGTTGGCACCCGGCGGATCTCGGTCTTGAAGCCCGGCCCCCGGATCGGGGACCGCCTGGCCCACTCGACGGCCTCTTCCTTCGACGCCACGTTCAGGAGGTAGAACCCGCCGAACAGCTCTTTGGTCTCGCCGTACGGGCCGTCGGTGACCAGGGGCGGCTCGGCCGAGTAGTCCACGACCACGCCCTGCGCGGCATCGTCCAGCCCTTCTGCGGCCAGCAGGACCCCGGCCCGGACCAGCTCGTCATTGAACTTGCCCACGGTCGCGAGCATGTCCTCGAAGCTAGTGTTCGCCATCCCGGCGAAGGCCTCGTCGGTGGCACGCATGATCAGCATGTACTTCATGATCTGGTCTCCCCTGCGTTGTCCGGGTCCGTGTGACCCTCTTACCCGTAGGTCGAGCGAGTCCGGCCGCAGATCGACACGCACGGCCGGCTTTTCAGCGACGAGGGCGTCAGGTTGAGTCGGTGAGCAGGTGGCGGAAATACGAGGCCGGGGCGTCCAGGAACTGGCGCCAGCTGGTTACGAGGTCGAGTTCGTCCCACCGGGCGGGGCGAATGCCCCAGCCGCCTAGTTCGAGGATGGTGGCGCCAGGGATGGCGGCGATGAGGGGTGAGTGGGTGGCCACGATGGCCTGGGAGCCCTCGCTGGCGAGGTCGTGGAGGAGCGCGGCGAGGCCGAGGCTGGCGGTGAAGGACAGCGGGGCGTCTGGCTCGTCCATGAGGTAGAAGCCGGGCTGGCTGACCCGCGTCCGCAGGATCTCCAGGAATCCCTCGCCGTGGCTGAGCTCGTGCAGCCGCTCGGCGCGGCGGCCGGGGTTGTCTTCCAGGTAGGTGTAGAGGCTGTGCATGGTGTCGGCGCGCAGGAAATAGGACCAGCGGGGCCGGGCCAGGCCGCGCTCGGCGGTCAGGTGCCCGCCGAGCTGCGGTTCGCTGTCGCGGACCCGGAAGGTGGCGCCCATGGCCGAGCCGCCCTGCGGGTTCAGCCCGCAGGCCACGGCGAGCAGTTCCGTGATGGTGGACTTCCCGGAGCCGTTCTCGCCGATGAGCACGGTCAGGCCCGCAGCCAGGTCCAGGCCTTCGCGCAGTAGCTGCCCGACGGCCGGGACTGTCGCCGGCCACCGGGAGAGGTCGACCGGGATGCCCGGATCATGGCTAATGCGCCGGAACGCGCGGCCTTCCCCCGGCAGCCCTGCCCCGGTTGCACTGGTCACGGTCCCATCATGGCCCGCAGCGCAGACAGCCACGGCGGGCGCCAGGGCGGCGCCCCTGGAGGGCTGCGGGCCCGGTCACGCCGGGCCGGGCGACTGGTGGCCAGGCCTCGCCAGTCCGGGATGAATCCGGCACTGCCCGTCGGAGCAGGGGCCGCCCGGACGACGATGAGGGTATGACGCACCCGCAGGTGCGGCCCGACCCGGCGTTCGGGCTGCTGAAGCTGTACGACGATGCGCTGCCGCACGTCTACGGCTACCTCCTGGCCCGCTGCGGCGACGCCGGCCTGGCCGAGGATCTCACGGCCGAGTCGTTCCTGGCCGCTGTGCATGCGGCCCGCAAGCCCGGTGCGCCCGATCCGTCGGTCCCGTGGCTGATCGGGGTGGCCCGGCACAAGCTCGCTGATCACTGGCGGCGGGTTGGCCGGGAGCAGCGCGGGCTGCGCTTGCTGGGCGGCGAGCCGGGGGGCGTCAGTGATCCGTGGGAGACGGTCATCGACCGGATGCGCGCCCGCGAGGTGCTTGGCCAGCTCGGCGCGCATCACCGGGCCGCGCTCACGCTCCGCTATCTCGACGGGCTGGCGGTGCCCGAGGTCGCCCGGCACCTGGATCGCACCGTGCACGCCACCGAAGCGCTGCTCGTGCGGGCCCGCGCCGCGTTCCGCCGGATCTACGAGGGAGAGGAGGGCTCGTGATGACCGATCCGTTTGAGGGCCTGCGCGAGCCCGTCACGCCGGTCGATCCCGATCCCGAGTTCGCCGGGCGGCTGCGGATGCGGCTGACCCGGGAGGTCCTCGCATCCCCAGGAGGAAGCATGTCCCAGCAGACCGCCGTGACCCCGGTCGAGCGCGAGCCGGGCTGGTCGCCGACGCTGACGCCCTACATTGTCGTGGCCGATGCCCGCCGCGCCCTGGACTGGTACGTCGAGGTGCTCGGCGCGCAGCGCCGCGGCGAGCCCCACGTCAACGCTGACGGCACGATCGGCCACGCGGAGGTTGGCCTCGGCGACGGGGTGCTGATGCTGAGCGAAACGTCCGATCTGTGGCCCGATGTGCCCTTGCGCGCGCCTGACTCTCCTGCAACGTTCAGTCACAGCCTCCACCTGGAGGTCGAGGACGTCGACGCGACCACCGAGCGGGCGCGGCGCACCGGCGCCTCGGTGGAACGGGAGCCAGCCGACCAGCCTTATGGTCGCGCCTCGGTGATCGTCGATCCGTTCGGGCACCGCTGGGTGCTGCGCAGGCCGCCGGTCCGGGCGACCAGGCCGCACTAGCCGGCCGGCTGACCGGAGCGCCATAACGCGGCGGCGAGGGTGCGCGGCACGCAGCGGTCCCGGCTGGTCCCGCCGGGGTCTGGCGGCCCGGTCGTGCTGGTGTGCTCAGCCGGAGGAGAGCTTGCCGAGCTGGTTGTTCAGCGACCGGCGCTCGGCGTCGGTCTGGGCGAGGTCGAGTGCGCGCCGGTAGGCGCGGCGCGCCTCGTCATCTCGCCCGGCCCGGCGCAGCAGCTCGGCGCGGGCGGAGTGGAAGTAGCGGTAGTGCTCGAGGTCAAGGCTGTCGATGATCGCCAGGCCAGCCGCGGGGCCGTCGAGTTCGGCCACCGCGATGGCGCGGTTGAGCTCCACCACCGGGGAGCCGGTCTGGACGGACAGGGTGGTGTAGAGCGCCGCGATCTGCTGCCAGTCGTGTGGCTGCTGCAGGTGCAGGTCGGCGATGGCGGCCTGCACGGCATACGGGCCCCGCTCGCCGCGCGTGATCGCCTGCTGCAGCAGCTCGCGGCCCTCGCTGATCTGCTGGTCGTCCCACAGCCCGCGGTCCTGATCGTCGAGCAGGACGATCTCACCGTCGCGGATCCGGGCCCCCCGCCGGGCGTCGTGCAGCAGCAGGAGGGCGAGCAGCGCAAGAGCCTCACCCTCGTCGGGCATCAGCTCGGTCAGGGCGCGGCCGAGCTGGATCGCCTCGGCGGTCAGGTCGACGCGGCCGCCGCCCCAGCCGCCGTTGAACACGAGGTAGACCACGGCGAGGACCGCCGCCAGCCGGTCCGGGAGCTGATGGTCGGGAGGCACGGCGAACGGGATGCGTGCGTCGCGGATCTTGTGTTTCGCCCGGGTCAGCCGCTTGCTCATTGTCTCGGCCGGGACGAGGAACGCGAGCGCGAGCTCCTCGGTCGACAGGCCGCCGAGGGTGCGGAGGGTCAAGGCCACCTGTGCCTCGAGCGCTAGCGCGGGGTGGCAGCAGGTGAAGATCAGTTCCAGCCGCTCGTCCCGGAAGGTAGCTGACTCATGCACGGCGGCCTCCGATGCCACGGTGAGCTCGCGCGCGAGCAGCTGCGTCTTCTCGGCCTGCACGCGCTGCCGGCGAATGTGGTCAATCGCCCGGTTCCGTCCGGTCGAGATCAGCCAGCCGACGGGATTGCCCGGCGCCCCGTCACGTGGCCAGCGCTCGGCCGCGATCGCGAACGCTTCGGCAGCGGCATCCTCGGCCAGCTCGATGTCGCCGAGGATCCCCACCAGGGTGGCCAGCACCCGGCCCCAGTGCTCGCGGAAGACCCGGTCAAGCGTCACGGAACGACGCCTCGAGGACGGGCCGCACCTCGATCGCACCGCTGGTCCGGGTGTCCTGCAGGTCCCGGGCGATGGCGAGTGCAGCGTCGAGGTTGCCGGCCTCCACCATGATGATGCCGGCCAGGAATTCCTTGGTCTCGATGAACGGACCGTCGGTGAGCAGCGTCCGCCCCTCGCCGTTCCGCACGGTCGTGGCCGACCCGTCAGCGTGCAGCCGGGCCCAGCCGGTCACCGACGGCCTGGCCAGCACGCTGGCAATCGCGGTTTCCACCGGGCCGGCCTGGGTCCGCTGGCCGCCGTAGGCAAGCAATGCGTACTGCATAACCCCTCCAGTCACTGACGGATACCGGTTCGAGTATCTGACGAACGGCAGATGCTCCGGCGGACACCTCTGGCCGGGGAAATCCGCAACGGGAAAAAGCTGTCCGCGGCTGTCCGTGCCGGGCCCGGCTGTTCGTCACTACAGCAGACCTGCCCGCAGCGTCCGGAGCTGACCTCCGGCGCTGCCTCGCCACCGAGAGGACATTGCCATGCCCGACATCCTGCACCGCATCAGCATCGACGCCCCGCGTGCGGAGATCCGCGAGCTGGTCGCCACGGCCGGCGGCATCGCCCGCTGGTGGACCGGCCGCCCGATTGAGGGCGACGCCGCCGCCGGCCGCCAGTTCGGCGTCTACTTCGGTGCTGCTGACAAGCCAGCCGCCGTCATCCAGGTCCAGTCCGATACGCCCGGCGAGATCATCTGGCGGGTGACGGAAGGCCCTGATTCCTGGATCGGTACCGTGATCACTTTCGTGTTCCGCCCGTCCGGCAACGGCGGAACGACACTGCTGTTCAGCCACGCCGGCTGGGCGGAGGCGAGCGAGTTCATGAGCGGCTGCAGCACCAACTGGGGCTCGTACCTCACCAGCCTGAAAACTGGCGCCGAGGGCGCCGGGTTCCACCCCTACCCCGAGGGCGAGATCAGCCGCTGGTCATGAGCGCAGCTGCAGGCCCGGACCCGGCGGCAGGCCCGCGCGGGTTCCCGCAGACCAGCCTGGCGCGGCGGCGTGCGCCGGTTCCCGAAAGGACGACTGGCATGGCGAAATTCATCTATCTCTACCGGGGCCCGGCGACTCCGGCGGGCGGCCTCACGCCGGAGCAGGGGGCCGCGCGGGCGGCCGCGTTCGGGGCCTGGATGGCGAAGGCCGGCCCGGCGCTCCTCGACGTCGGCAGCCCGTTCGGGGCGAGCGTATCCGTTCGCGATGACGGCACGGAGGGCAGCGCCGGCGACCTGATCGGCTACACGATCGTCGAGGCCGGTGACCTCGCTGAGGCCAAGGCGCTCACCGGCGGCCTGCCGATCCTGGCGGGCCGCGAGGGGAAGTTCGCGGTGGAGATCTTCGAGCTGCAGCCGATGTAGCTGGAACGGCCCGCCGCGCCGGCGGCACCGGCGCGGCGGACCTGGGCCGGCCGGCTATCCGCCGACCCGGGTGAATCCGGCCGGGATGGCGGGCGTGGCGGAGACCAGGCGCAGGCTGGCCGGGGTGGCCGGGAGCCACCGGTAGTCGTCGCGGATGGCCTGGTCGCTGGCCGGCGACCCGCCAGGTGCGGTCCCGATCGTGCGGATCGGCAGGTAGGTCGCGCGGTTGACCCACAGGTACAGCACGCCCCGGGCCGAGACTTCCTTCAGCTTGATGGCCTGCTGGCCGTCGACGACGGCCGGGCCGACGAGGGTCACCTTCCCCGCCGCCACCTCGGCCCGCAGCTGGGCGGTGCCCTGCCGGGCGGTCTCACGGCGCGGGCCGGGGCTCCCCGGGGACGACGCCGTGCCGAACCGGTACGTCGTCCTGCTCCAGGTCCGGTCCCGGTAGCTGATGTGGGTCGACACCGTCCGGTGCGCGGTCTCGGTGACGATGTAGGCGTCGATGGGCCGGCCCCGGCGATCGAGGTTCTCCACCCGGGACGTCCGGCCCCTGGCGGTGCTCCAGATCTCATCGACCACCGGCTTGCCGGTCTGGGAGTCGGGGGCGTGATCGAGGATTCTCAGCACGGCCGTGTTCGTGTTCACCGCGGCCCGCATGTGGTCGACCACGTACGCGGCCGTCCGGATCCGGGGGTGGACGAGGGTCCCGGCGCGGTCCCTGATACCTGCACCCGGGGCGCGGGCATGGCTGCCGAGTGCCGTCAGGCCGGCGGCGCTGAGCGCCACCGCGGCGGCCACCGCGAGGCCGCCGGCCAGCAGGGGCACGGTTCGCCGCGCCGGCCGAGACCAGCAGGCCGGCCGGCGGCGGGCGGGCCCCGGCGCGCGGGCGGCGGGCGCGGCGGTCAGGTTCTCGAAGTCGTCCAGAAGGGCAGCCAGCAGGCGGTCTTCGAAGCGGTTCGGCGTATCGGTATTCACTGGATGACCTCTTTCAGGTGGGAGTTCCCGGCTGGCCGGGCGGGTGGCTCCGGCTGCGGGTCCGGGTCGTCTTCGGTGACCGCCCTGCCGAGCGCCCGGCGGGCCCCGCTCAGCCGCATCCGGAACGCCGCGGCGCTGATGCCCAGGACACGCGCGGCCTCGGCAGGGCTGAGCCCTTCGGCGCCGACAAGCAGCAGCGCTTCCCGGGCCCGGGGCTTGAGCTGGCCGAGCGCCGCCATCACGGCCTGGCTGTAGCGGGCGGCGTCGAT
Organism: Streptosporangiaceae bacterium; assembly: GCA_036490755.1. Taxonomy (GTDB): domain Bacteria; phylum Actinomycetota; class Actinomycetes; order Streptosporangiales; family Streptosporangiaceae; genus DASUBV01. Next base: position 163,023 of record DASXDJ010000132.1, on the reverse strand, counting down.
GCGCTCTTCCAGGCGCTCGATGTCGTTCTCATCGATCAGCCGCCGGCCCGCGATCCTGGCCGTGGCGGCCAGCTCGCGGCCCTTCCGCCGCCGGGAACTGGCAATCAGGCGGGCGGTGATCCCGAGCAGCCACGCCGTGGGCTCGCCCCGGCCGGGGTCATAAGACGGGGCTGCCGTCAGGACCGTGACAAATGTCGCGGCCACCAGGTCGGCCACGTCGGCGGGCTCCCGGACCCGCCGGGCGGTGAACCCGATGACCCGGTCCACATGCCGCCGGTAGAAGACCTCGAACGCTGCCGGGTCGGTACTCAGCAGCCGCAGCAGGTCCCGGTCCGTCGATTCGCGGCTCATACCTGTACTTGGTCGCACGCGGCCCAGCGCAAGGAAAATCTCCTTCTGGTCAGCGCAGCAGTGCCTCGATCAGGTCGGTGCCGAGCCGGGCCCCGCGGGCCAGGTCGAACTCGTAGGTGACATAGCGGCCCTGCCGGGTGGCGCTGATGATCCCGGCATTCTTCAGGATGGCGAGATGACGTGAGACTTCCGGCGCGGTGACCAGCCATGCGTCGGCCAGCTGGGCCGTGGTCTGCGGGCCGCGCAGGATGCTGCGGATCAGCCGCAGCCGCAGCGGGTGATCGAGTGCGTGCAGCCGGTCCTGCACGCTGGCCACGGACACCGCAGCCTCGGTGGGGGTGGCCAGGACCGGGTAGTTGATCACCGGCCGCCAGCCGGGCGCGTACACGACGAGCAGGTGCGGGTGGGAGAACGCGCTGGGCAGGAACGTCAGTCCGCCGCCGGCGGAGGCCGACCTGTCCTGCATCTTGTCGACAATGATGCGATCGCCTGACGCGGTCAGCGTCAGCGCTGAGGACACCGCAGCGAGCGTCCGTTCCAGCCCGTGTCGTTCGAGCAGATCGCGCTTGTGGCGAGCGTCAGCGGCAAGCCGCGCGGCGACTCGCCGCCATGCGTCGGCGAAGAATCCGGCCGCGCAGTCTTCCAGCAGGTGCCGGACCCAGGTTCGCGCGGCGCCAGGGTCGGTCAGCAGGTGATCGACGAACTCGAGCGCGCGCGGGCCCCGCGCGGCGGCCCGGTCGCGGGCTATCTTGCGGGCCGCGTCGTCGGTCAGCGGCGAGTCCAGGTCGTCGCGCAGGGTGACGACGCCGCAGCTACTGGTCATGAGGGCCTTGCTCACCCAGGACTCGTCGTCGAGGGCATCGAGAGTGTCGAGCTCGGCGGCCAGGGTCGGCTGCGGGTGGGCGGGCAGGAAGATGTCCGACCGTGACGTGCGCCACAGGTAGTCCGCGATGAGTATGCGGTCCATCAGGTCCGGGTCGAGGCCGGCGGCGGCCGCGGTGATCCAGCCGCTCTGAGTCGTGTGGTGCGCTGGCTCGGCGAGCAGGTGCAGGGCGGAGCCGAGTTCAGCGAGCGGGGACGGCGCGAACAGGTACTGATCCGCGGACACGCCGGTCACGTCGATGCTGATGCTCATCTCGGCATGGTCGCACCAGCCGGGAGGTATCGCCGCCGCGGTTGACGGTTACCGTCAACTGAGTACAGGCGGGAGCAGCGCGGATCCCATCGTGGCGGCATGCGCACCCCCGAAATCACCACTCATGTCGTCAGGCCAGCCGCAGCGGACCCCGTCCCGCCGGCCCGGATTTCTGCCGTCCGGCTGCTGCGCGGGCTCGGTGGCGGGCGCTACGCCGTCGCCGCTGGCGTGTCCGCGCTCGGCGCCGGGCTGATCCGGCCGTTCCTGCTTCTCTACGCGGTCACCATCAGCAACCTCACCCCGAGCCGCGCGGGCCTGGCCTTGTCGGCAGGATTCGTGCTGGGGCTGGCCCTCGTGCCCGTGACCGGCCGGTGGATCGACGCCGGAGCCCGGCGGGCGGTGGCGGTGACCACGCTGGCGCTGCGGGCCGCCGGGCTGGTCCTGCTGGTGGCGGTACCCGGGCCGGCCGGGTTCATCTGCGCGTGCCTGCTCCAGGGTGTCGGCAACCAGACCGGGCCGATTGCCCAGGCCGCGGTGGTGTCGGGCCTGGCGGCCGGCTATGAGCGGGACGCGGTCCTGGCGGCCCTTCGCTCCCTCGGAAATGCCGGCATGGGCGCCGGCGCGCTGGTGGCGACGGTGACCCTGAGTTCCGGGGCTATCGGCATGCGCTGGCTGGCCGCGGCCACCGCCGCCGGCTACCTGGTCTCCGCCGCCCTCATCTCCACGGTCCGCATCCCCGCTGCGCGGTCATCCGGGCACCACGCACCGATCGGGGCCGCTGACCGGTCGCTGCCGCGCCGCCTGATGATCATGAACCTGGCGAACCTTCCCTTCGCGCTCTGCTTCGACATTCTCGAAGTCGCGCTCCCGGTTGTCATCGTTACCCAGCTGGCCGCGGCGCCGGCGTGGTCATCGGGGATCTTCGTCGCCAACACCGCGATGGTGATCCTCGTCCAGCTGCCCGTCGTCGTCTGGATGTCGCGCCGTCCGCGACGGCAGGTGTTCGGCATCGCCGGCGTGGTCCTCGCCACGTCCTACCTCGGCTTCCTGGCCGCCGGGGCGCATCACGGCCGCGGCGGCGCGATGGCCGTCGCCGCCGTTTCCGTCGTGTACACGCTGGGCGAGATCCTCTACACCTCAGTCAGCACCGCGCTGGTCATCGATGCTGCGCCGGCTCACCTGCGCGGCCGGGCACTGGGGCGATGGCAGCTGTCGCTCGGCCTCGGCCGGGCGATTGCCCCGCTTGCCATCACCGTCGCCCTGAGCGTCTCAGCCGCGGCGCTGTGGCTGCCGCTCGCGGTCACGACGGTCATCGGCGCTGCCGTCATCGTGCGATACGCCCCCGCGGGCTCCGGGCGCCAGGACCGGGATGACGGCCTCGCCGCAGGCCGCGGCGGCCGGGCCCGCTACCGGAAATGGGCGGCCCGGCGGCACGCGCGAGCTATCCGGCGAGCAGTGCTCAGGCACCAGATGTTCGCCGACGGCTGCCGGCCCGACCGCGATCAGCACCGGTACGGCACCTGGCTGCCGCGGTAAGAGCGGTATGCGCTGCTGTTTTGACATCCGGAGTCGTCGCTCCGTATATTCGGAGTCTCCACTCCGGATAGTACGACCGGGAGGCATCATGGCACTCAGTCCCCGCGAGGTATTCCTCAAGCTCGTCTGGGGCGTCTCGGAGGGACGCTGGGCGGAGCTGCCCGATCTGTATGCGGAGCAGACTTTCGTCGAGCATCCATTCGCGCCGTCGGGCGGCAGCCCGCTACTCAGCCGAGGAGAACTGCGCGAGCATTTCTCAGCCGGCAGCCACCTGCCGCCCCTGCGCCAGGAGCCGGCCAACATCACCGTGCACGAGACCGCGGATCCCGAGGTCATCGTCGCCGAGTTCGAGTACCGGGGGACAAGGGCGGAGGGCGAGTCCTTCCGGGTCCCGTGCATCTTTGTCCTCCGGGTGCGGGACGGGAAGATCATCGCATCCCGGGACTACATCGACCACATCTCCTCGGCTCGCCGCCACGGCCGCCTGGACGAGCTCATCGGCACACTGACATGACTGTGCGCTACGCGGCCTGGTGACCGTCATCGTGGCCCCGTTCGGGCCCTGGGATCCGGTGCGGCCGGAGGAGGCCGCCGCGATCTTCTCGGCGATGTCCTGCCCGTGGTGGATCGCCGGCGGGTATGCGATCGAACTCGCCGTCGGGCGGCCGGTCCGCGAGCACGAGGACATCGATGTGCTGGTGCTGCGCCGGGATCAGCTGCATGTCCAGCAGGCACTGCGCCGCCGGGAGTGGTGGGCTCGCGACCGCCCTCGGCGAGCACCCCTGGCGCGACCAGCTCGCCGCGGTGCCGGATCACCCTCCAGGGTGAGACCTGAGCGCGCAGCGGGCCTCAGGCGTCTTCTTCCTCGAAGTCCTCGTCGTCCCCTTCGAGGTCCTCGTCATCTTCCCCGAAATCCTGCCGCCGTGGCGACAGCGATCGCAGCGCCTGCGACCGCAGCACCGCGACCGTGAACATGAGCGCGGCCGCCACGGCAGCGAGATCCACGGCGATGAAGATGAACCAGGGGCCGGGCCGCACACGGGTGCCCGCGGCAGCGAGCCAGCTGACCACGCCCAGGATGAGCGTGACGGCCTGGACCGAAGCTGTGGTCTGTACCACCTGACGAGCGCGGCTGGTCAGGCCGCCGGCGAAGGTGACGAGGATCACCGACACCACCGTCAGCGTCACGATGCCGCCGGAGGCAAACTGCTCGGCCACCGCCGATGCGCGAATCTCGAAGGGCGCCACGGTGGCCAGAGCGGGAGAACGGCCTGCCGGGTTAGCAGCCGGGGCCGGGGTAGAACCCGGGCCACCAGCAGAAGCCGGGCCAGGGGCAGAAACCGGTGCCGAGCTAGCGACCGCGACCGGACCCGGTGCACCGGGCAGGCCGGCCAGCTGCCAGGCGCTGGCGAGCACCGCGACGGCTGTGAGGGCGAGCAGGAACCAGGCGAGCGGCTCCCGGATCCGGCGCACGCTGTCCCATGCCTGCGCAGTTCCTGATTGCCCGTCCGTGGCTGGCTGGTCGCTCATGCTGGCCCCATCTCGCGGGACTCCGCGCTGCACGATGGTCGCCTTCAGCGCTCAGCACGCGGATAGTCAGTGGCGACCCGGGATACGCCCGGCGTGAAAGTGCGACCGCGCAGCCACGACGAGAGAGCAGACCATCTTTGCCGCGTCTGACTTAGCCTGCAGCAGGTCAGAAGCACGGGAGCGCTGATTTCCGACTCCAGCCAAAGGTCAGCGGCTCAGCCTGAGCTGGCCCGAACTCTATACCTGTAACCGCTAGCTGAGATAGTCCCAGATCTGCGGATTGGCCGGTCCTCGGGGGGACAATGCTGCCCGGCGGAAATAGCGCGGGAAGTGACAGGCACCGGCCGTCTAGCCCCCGGTCGCGGCTGTATCCGGGGCGCCGCGGCGGCGGGCGAACCACGCGCCGACAATCAGGTTGGGCACGGCGGCCAGCAGCAGGATGGCCACCGCGTACGGAGCAGCGGCGCCGTAGGCGGTATTGGTCTGGTAGGCCCAGAACTGGGTGGCCAGGGTCTGCACGTCCGTCGGGACCAGGACCAGCGTCGCGGTCAGCTCGGTCACGCTGGACAGGAACACGATGCACAGGCCCGCGGCGATGCCGGGCGCGATCAGCGGCAGCGTAACCCGGACGAAGACGGCGGCCGGGCGGCAGCCCAGTGAGCGGCCCATCTCGGCGAGTTTCGGCGAGGCCTGCACGGCCGAGGCCCGCACGCAGACCAGGGCCAGCGGGAAGAACAGCAGAGCGTAGGCCAGGATCAGCAGCGCGCTGGTCTGGTACAGGCTGAAGGTGTAGCGGACGGCGAAGAACACCAGGCTGAGCGCGATCACGACACCCGGCACGGACTGGATGAGCATGGTGCTGCTGCCGATGAGCCGGGCGAGCCGGCCGCGCCGCTGGGCGGCGAGCAGCGCGACGGGGACCGCGGCGGCCGTGGCCAGCACCGCGGCGGCCGCGGCGTAGCGGACGGTCGCGGCAGCGGCGCCGAGCAGGGTGGTGCTAGCCGGCAGGGTGGTGGTGTGCGACTGAGTCAGCCAGTACACCAGCGTGCCGACCGGGACGCCGAGCGCGGCTGTGAGCAGGGCGGCCAGCCCGGCCAGGACCGGTATCCGGCCGGCGCCGAGCCGGGCGCGCAGCGGCGGGCGGGGCGCCTGCGGCCCGGACCGGATCAATCGCCGGCCCGCCCCGACGCCGGCCGCCTCGGCTAGCAGCACGATCGCGCCCAGGGCGACCAGCAGCAGGGACAGCACCGACGCGGCGGGCTGATCGACCTTCAGCTCGGTGAAGATCTCCGTGGTGAAGGTGCGGAAGTCGAGGATCTCGAACGCGCCGAACTCGGCCAGCATGGCCAGGCTGACCACGAGCATGCCGCCCAGCAGGGCCGGGCGGATCTGCGGGAACACGGCCCGCCGGAAAGTTGCCCAGCCGCTCAGCCCGAGGGCCCGGGCGGTTTCCTCCAGGGCCGGGTCGGTGCGCCGCAGCGCGGCGGACACCGGCAGGTAGACCAGCGGGTACAGGTCCAGGGTCATGACAAGTCCCGCGGCCGGCAGCCCGATGAAGCCAGGGAACAGCGAGTGCCAGGCGTAGCCGACGATAAAGTCCGGGATGGAGATCGGCAGCACCACCAGGACGCCCCACAGCCGCGCCAGCGGCAGCCGGGTGCGGACGACGCACCACGCTGCGGCCGTGCCGACGGCCCCGGTGGCCACGGCGACCAGGACGGTCAGGCTGACCGTGTTGCGCAGCAGCTCAGCCGACAGCGGGCGGACCAGGACGCTGTGTACTTCGGACCAGCCTGCGTCACTGGCCTGCAGGATGAGGAACACCTCGGGCAGCAGCAGGGCCGCCGCCACCGCCGCCCCGGCGCCGTACAGGGCCGGGGCGGACACGCGGCGAGGCCGCCGCACGCGCCGGGCAGGCGGTGCGACGGCTCCGGCCGCGATCTCGGGCGCCGCGCTCAGAGCAGTCCCGCTTGCTGCAGCAGGTCGACGGCGTGGCTGCCGTCCCCGATCTGGGACAGGCTGAAGGCCCGCGGCGTGAACCCCGACAGCGGCGGCAGCGTCGAGATAGTCACGCCCGACCCGACCGGGTACTCCCAGCTGTCGCTGCCGGCCAGGACGTGCTCGCCAGCCGCGCTCACCAGGAACTGGACCAGGGCCCTGGCCGCGGCCTGGTGCTGGCTGGACTTCAGCACGGCGGCGCCGGATACGTCCAGCAGGTAGCCGTCGTCGCCGGCCGCGAACGTGGCCAGCGCCGAGTGCAGCCCGGACTGGCCGACCTCTTCGCGGAGCCGGTACCAGTAGTAGTGGTTGATCACGCCCAGTTCGGTCGTGCCCTTGTTGACGTTGGCCACCAGGCTCTCGTTGTCCGGGTCCTGGTGCGAGCCGGCATTGGCCTTGATCGCCTTGAGCCAGGCCACCGCGGCGGCGTCGCCCTTGTCCTGCGCGATCGAGGTGACGATCGGGGCGAAGTCGGTCTCGGACGGGGCGATGTCCAGCTTGCCCTTCCACCGGGGGCTGGCCAGGTCCATCACCGACGTCGGCAGGTCGGACTTCTTGAGCTTGGTCGTGTTGTAGACCAGCACGCTGACCCGGGCCGACACGCCCACCCAGCTCTGGTCGGCCGAGCTGTACTTGGCCGGGACGGCGCTCATCGTCGAGGCCGGCAGCGAGGCGAGCAGTCCCTGCTCGTCCAGGCGGGCCAGCGGCGGCGTGTTCTCGGTGAAGAACACGTCCGCGGGTGAGTGCGCGCCTTCCTGCTGGATCTGCTGGGCCAGCACATCCTCGTCGTCGCTGCGGACCTTCACCGTCACGCCGGTCTGCTTCTCGAACGCCTGCACCAGGGCGTCGGTGGTCTGCTCATGCTGCCCGTTGTAGAGGGTGATCGTCTGGCCCCGCAGGGACGACCCGCCTCCCGACGCCGCCGCCGGCGCCGCGTCAGACCCGCTCCCCGCGCTGCTGCCGCACGCCGCCAGGAGCAGCGCTCCGGCTGCCGCGGCCGATACAGACGCCCACCTGGTCGCTTTCATTCCCACCTCTCGGGTTCGGAGCCTTGCTAGAGGTTAGGTTAGCCATACCTAAGTGAGTCAAGGTGAGAAACGTCGCACTGGGTCTGCTGAACCAGCTGGCCGGTCCCTGCGTAAGGGACCGAACGGGGCCTGTCGTGAGCCGGCTCCCCGCCGGTCAGGTAAGCGCCGCGGCGTCCTCCGGTGCCTGGGCGAGGCCGTGCTGGTAGGCGGTCCCGAATCCGGCTGGACCCAGCGCTGCGCGAGCCGCCGCCGTGATGCGGTCGGTCTCGGCCTGCTCGGCGGGGGCCGACGGCACGGCGGCCGCCCGCCGGACGGACTCCGACGCGCCGAGCAGCCGGGCCGACAGCTCGTAGTCCCCGCTGAGCCCGGCGGCGCCGGCCAGCCCCTCGAGGGCCAGGGCTATGCCCCGCCGCTCGCCCAGGACCCGGGAAGCATCGAGCGCCCGGCGGTGCAGCTGCCTGGCCTCGGCGGCCTGACCCCGCTGCTCGGCGAGGAAGCCGAGCTCGGTCAGCACCAGCGACAGGTGCAGGGGCGGGGCCTGCCCCTCCTCGTGCGGCCCGGCCGAGCACAGCAGCCTGGTCAGGTGCATCTCCGCCACGTCGAGGTCGTTCTGCCGCCGGGCGGCGAAAGCCACCCCGATCTCGGCAAAGATCTCTCCCGCGCGGAAGCCGTGCTCAGCGGCCAGCCGCAGCGCCTGCCCGCTCAGGTCGCGGGCCTGGCGATAGTCGCACTCCTGCAGGGCGATCCAGCCCAGCCAGGCCAGGCGGGTCGAGACCTCGGACCACAGGCCCAGCTCCTCGGCCATCCGCAGCCCCTCGCGGTGCAGGCCGGCCGCCCGGCTGCGGTCGCCGGTCATCTCGGCCAGCCCGCCCAGCCAGGCGGTGGCCTGCAGCAGGCCCCACCGGTCGCCGAGCCGGCGGAACAGGGCGGCGCTCTCCTCGCCGTCGGCCGCCAGGGCCGTCAGGTCGCCGCGCACGTACCCGAGCTTGGCCCGGGTGCCCAGCGCCGCGGCTGTGCCCCACTGGTCACCGGCCTCGCGGGCGGCAGCCAGCGCCCGCTCCAGGCGCTCGTCGACGGCAGCAAGGTTCCCGGTATCGGTCTCGGCGTAGGCCAGGAACCACTCCGCCCGGCCGCGCGCTTCCGGATCCGCCAGCTGCTCGCAGGCCAGGACTGCCGCCGGGTCAGGCGTGTCACCGAGCAGGATCTCCAGCCCGGCTTGCCAGGCCGCGGCCCGGGCCCGCAGGGCGGGCGGGGCCGGGACGGCGGCCGCCAGCGCGGTCTGCAGCGCCCGCCTGGCCTCGGCGAGCCTGCCGCGGAGGAACCAGTACCACGTCAGGCTGACGGCGAGCTGCAGTCCGGGCCCGGTGTCGCCGTGCCGCAGGAGCTCGTTCAGGGCGCAGCGCATGTTCGCGGCCTCAGCGTCGAGCCTGCGCAGCCAGCGTCCCTGCCCCGGCCCGTACAGGTACGGCTCGCCGCGGGTGGCCAGCGCGGCGTAATACCGCCCGTGCCGGTCGCGCACGGCCCTGGTCTCGCCGGCCTCGGCGAGCCGGCCGGCGCAGTAGGCGGCCACCGACTCCAGCAGCCGGTAGCGCGGGCCGTCAGCGCTGTGCGTGACCGTGACCAGGGAATGGTCGACCAGCCGGGACAGCAGGCTCGCCACGTCCGCCGGGGACACCTCGCGGCCGGCGCACACCTCCTCGGCGGCCTCCAGCGTGCAGCCGTCGGCATGCACCTGCAGGCGCCGCAGCACGGCGCGTTCCGGTCCGGTCAGCAGATCCCAGCTCCAGCCGATCACGGCCGTCAGAGTCTGCTGGCGCGCCGGAGCGGCCCGCCGGCCGGTGGCCAGCAGCCGGAACCGGTCGTCCATCCGCGCGACTAGCTCGCGGACACCGAGCGCCTGGACCCGGGTGGCCGCCAGCTCCAGGGCGAGCGGGATCCCGTCCAGGCGGCGGCACAGCGTCGCCACCGCCGGCGCGGTGTCCGGGCCCAGGGTGAACCCGGGCGCCGCGGCGCGGGCCCTGGCCACGAACAGCCGCACGGCAGGCGAGCGGGCCAGCTGGCCGGGCTCAGCGCCGGCGGCGGGTCCGGGTACGTCGAGTGGCGGGACATTCCAGATCACCTCACCGGGCACCCCGAGGGGTGCCCGGCTGGTGGCCAGGATCCGCAGGCCCGGGCAGCCGCGCAGCAACCGCCCGGCCAGCTCGGCGGCCTGGTCGATGAGGTGCTCGCAGTTGTCGAGGATGAGCAGCAGCTGCCGGTCCCGCAGCGCGCCGGCGAGCCGGTCAGCCGGCTTGTTCTCCGTAACGGGCTCATCGCGGACGTCCAGCGCCGACGCCACCACGTCGGCGGGCTCGCCGCCCGATCCCGGCTCCACTGCCGCCAGCTCGGCCAGCCAGACGCCGTCGGTCAGGAGATCGACCCGGGAACCTGCGGCTTCGAGCGCCAGCCGGGTCTTGCCCACCCCGCCGGTCCCGGTGAGCGTCACCAGCCGGCTGCTGTCCAGCAGGTCCCGGACCGCGGCCAGGGCCGCATCCCTGCCGATCAGCCCGGAGATGGCGGCGGGCAGGTTGGAGCGCCGCCGGGCCGGTCCCGGCGGCCGTAGCGGAGGGCCCAGGGCGGGATCCCTGGCCAGCATGGCGCGGTGCAGGGCGACCAGGTCAGGGCCGGGATCCAGGCCCAGTTCCGCGGCCAGGTGACGGCGGAAGTCCTGGTAGCTGTCCAGCGCCTGGCCCGGCCGCCCGGTCCGGTAGAGGGCTCGCATGTGAACGGCGCGCAGCCGTTCTCGCAACGGGTTCCCGGTGATCAGCTCGGTCAGCCCGCTGATCAGCTCCGTCTGCTCGCCGAGCACGAGCTGAGCCTCCGCCAGATCCTCCTGCGCAGCCAGCCGTTCCTCGGTGAGCCGGGCGGCCGCGGTCCGGAGGTGCGGCTCATCGGCGAAGTCGGCGAACGCCGGGCCCCGCCACAGCGCCAGCGCCTCGGACAGCAGCCCGGCCCTGGCCCGCGCCTCCCCGGTCTCGCGGGCCCGCGCGGTCAGCAGCCGGAACTGGCTGGCATCAACTGCTCCGGCCTCGATCCGCAGGCGGTATCCGGGCGGCGGGGACGCCACCAGCCGCCTGCCGCCCGGCTCCGCCTGGTCCAGTGCCCGGCGCAGCTGGGTGACCTTGCCCGACAGCGTGCCCGCCGGGTCACCGGGCAGCTGCTCGCCCCACAGGTTGTCGATCAGCCGGCCCGCCGGCACCGGTCGCCCCTCGTGGACCAGCAGGGTGGCCAGGAGGCCGCGGACCTTCCGGCCGGGCACGGGGACCGGGTCCCCGCGGTCCGTCCACACCGCGACCGGTCCCAGCACCCCGAAGAACATGCAGGCACGATAACGCGGACCCGCGGCAGGTGACCGTCGAGAAACCGTCGATGCCGTCCGCCAGGGTGGAGTCGTCCGGCCGCAGCCCGGACAGGACAGGCACTCGACAGACAGACGACAGCCCCGCCCGCCGGGCGGGTCACCCCGGAGGCCGCCCATGGGCAGGATCATCAACTCGACGTTCGTCAGCATCGACGGTGTCATCAACCACATGGAGGCCTGGCACTTCGCCTACACCGACGACGAGTCAGGTGAGATCGCTGCCGAGCAGCTCCTGGCTACCGACGCCCTGCTGATGGGCCGCCGGACCTATGCGGGATACGCCGCCATCTGGCCGCAGCGCGAGGGCGCCTATCCCGACAAGATCAACACCATGCAGAAGTACGTCGTCTCCGACACCCTCGGCCAGGCCGACTGGGCCAACACCACGGTGATCAAGGGCGCTGACCTGGTCGCGGAGGCGACCAGGCTCCGGCAGCAGGACGGCGACATCATGATGCACGGCTTCGGTCCCGTCGCCCGGACACTGATCAGCAACGGATTGCTGGATGTCCTGCACTTGTGGGTGCACCCGCAGTTCGCCGGCGTCGGCGCTGTCAGCGACATGCTGTTCAGTGAGGGCAACAACACCCGGCTGGAGCTGATCGGCCCCCGGGTCCTCCGTTCCGGGGTCGTCCTGCTCTCGTACCAGGTTCCCGGAACCTAGCCGAGGAGAGGTCATGGACTACCGCGGTCTGATCAAGAGCCTCGACCTGCCGCCGGGGTTCACGCCGCCGGCCGAGCTGGCCTACGACGACATCCGCGCCCGGGCGATCAGCCGCGCCGACCTGGACGAGGACGTGCGGGGCATCAACGCGAGCCTGGAGCTGATCCGCCGGACTCGCGGCGGCGGGTGGCCCGCGGCGGCGGTCACCCCGGATTTCAATTACGTCGACCTGGTCTGGCACGAACTGGAGTTCCGCGACGGGACGTCCTTCACCTATGCCGTCTACGACGCGGCGGGTCAGTACCTCGGCTGCTGCTACCTCTACCCGCTGGGGAAGCGCACGCCGCTCACCGAGCAGCTGCTGGCGTACGACGTCGACGTGAGCTGGTGGGTCACGCCCGATGCCTATCAGCGCGGTTTTTACGCCGGGCTGTACCGTGCGCTGCAGTCCTGGTCCGGCGAGGCCTTCCCGTTCCGCAAGCCGTACTACTCCAACGCGGAGATACCCGGCCCGGCGGCCACGTAGGGCGGGCGGCAGGCACGCCGGGCCGCCGGCCGAGCGGCCCGGCGGCCCGGCCGTGCCGCGGCGGGCGGGGTGTGCATAAGGCGGCGGGGCCGGGGTAGAGCCGGGCACCCGGCAGGTGTGCCGGCGTGCTCACCCGGAGGGCCTGCCGATGCTGCGACTGCACGTAGACGTCTTCGACTACACGATTCTGGGGATCTACTTCGCGCTGGTCGTGCTCATCGGGGTGATGGCGCGGCGGGCCGTCGCCACGAGCGAGGACTTCCTGCTGTCGGGCCGGTCGCTGCCCGCCTGGATCACCGGGCTGGCCTTCATCTCCGCCAACCTGGGCGCTATCGAGATCCTGGGGATGGCGGCCAACGGCGCCCAGTACGGCCTGTCGACCGTGCATTTCTACTGGATCGGCGCGGTCCCGGCCATGGTCTTCCTGGGCATCGTGATGATGCCGTTCTACTACGGCTCGCGGGTGCGCAGCGTCCCGGAGTTCCTGCTGCGCCGGTTCAACCCGGCCACCCACCTGTTCAACGGGGTGTCGTTCGCCGCGGCGGCGGTCCTGACGGCCGGCGTGAACCTGTACGCGCTGGCCCTGGTCATCAACGCCCTGATCGGCTGGCCCATCTGGCTGTCCATCGTGGTCTCGGCCGCGTTCGTGCTCGCCTACATCACGCTGGGCGGCCTGTCGGGGGCGATCTACAACGAGGTCCTGCAGTTCTTCGTGATCATCGCGGGCCTGATCCCGCTGGTCATCATCGGGCTGCACAGTGTCGGCGGGTACGGCGGCCTGAAGCAGAAGATCGCGCACACCTCGCTCGGCACGCACGCGTTCTCCACCTGGGGCGGCACTCAGGTCGGGCACTGGACGAACCCGCTGGGCGACTGGATCGGCATCGTATTCGGCCTGGGGTTCGTCCTGTCGTTCGGCTACTGGACGACGAACTTCGCCGAGGTGCAGCGGGCGCTGTCGGCCAAGGATCTCTCGGCGGCCCAGCGCACCCCGCTGATCGGCTCGTTTCCCAAGATCTTCATTCCCGGCCTGACGATCATCCCCGGGCTGATCGCGGTCGCCGTCATCCCGCACCTGGGCACCGCCAAGGGCGCCACCTACAACGACGCGATCCCGCTGCTGATGAACAAGTACCTGCCCAACGGCACCCTCGGGGTGGCCCTGGCCGGACTGCTCGCGGCGTTCATGGCGGGCATGGCTGCCAACGTCAGCTCGTTCAACACCGTCTTCACCTACGACATCTGGCAGACCTACATCGCGCGCGGCCGGCCGGACCGCTACTACCTGCGGGTCGGCCGGGTGGTGACCGTCGCGGGCATCATCATCGGGGTCGGCACCGCGTTCATCGCCTCGGGCTACAGCAACATCATGAACTACATCCAGCTGCTGTTTTCCTACTTCAACGCGCCGCTCTTCGCCACCTTCATCGTGGCCATGTTCTGGAAGCGCAGCACGCCCTGGGCGGGCGTCAGCGGCCTGGCGGCCGGCACGATCGGCGCGGCCGTCATGCACTTCGGCGGCTACAACATCGCCTACTTCTACCCGAGTCAGCACTATGACCCCACGCACGTCACCGCCAACGCCCAGATGATCAACTTCTACGGCGCCATCACGGCGTTCGTCGCCGACCTGGTCGTGACCGTCATCGTCAGCTACCTGACCAAGCCCAAGCCAGTTTCCGAGCTCGGCGGCCTGGTCTGGGGCATCCCCGACCCGAACGCTCCCGACCCGGCGACCATCCCCAAGCCGGTGTGGTGGAAGTCGCCCAAGCTGCTCGGGGGCGTGTCACTCGGCATCGTCCTCGTCTTGTCCCTGGTCTTCCGGTAGAGGGGAGCGGTTACCGTGCCTGACGTCACGACCACGCCCGACGAGGCGCCGCAGTCCGCAGCCTCCCGGCTCTTCGACCTGCGAATCCTGATCGGCGGCCTGTTCGTGCTGTACGGGATCATGCTCACCGTGTCCGGCGCCTTCGCCTCCGCCAAGAGCATCGCCAAGGCCAGCAACATCAACATGAACCTGTGGCTGGGCATCGGCATGCTCATCGTCGGGCTCATATTCCTGGCCTGGTGGCGGCTCAACCCGGTGCGCCCGGAGGCGCCCGACCAGGGCGGCCCGCCGGGCGGCGGCGGCCCGCCGGGAAGCGACCGTAACCGGGGCGCGGCGGCAGGCCGCTAGCCAGGCGGGCGGCCCGCCCGGCGCAGCACCGCCAGCCAGCAGGCCGCCCACATCACCTGGTGAGAGGTGGGGGTCGCGGTCAGGCGCGCGTAAGCCGCCGCGTCCAGTCCGGGCATCCGCGGCACGAGCTCGCGGACCTGGTAGCGGGCCGCCAGCTCCCGGGTTGCCTCGCGCTGATACCTGGTGGGGACGTGAGCGGCCAGGTACCACCATCGGTCAGCGGCGCGAATGCGGAAGAACACCTGATGGACGGAGACCCGGCGCTGCGGAGCGGCCCGGATGCCCGTGACCGGTACCGAGAATAACGAGGCGCCGGCGGCATCGGGGAGCGTGAGGACGCCGGCATCCAGCTCGAGAATGCCGAGGCGGCTGAACACTGACCAGCGTCCTCGCATGATGTGAACGAGTGATGCCAGCCGGCCAGCGGGCACGTCCGGCGCAGTCACCATGAACGCCGGGACCCGGGCGGGCGGGACGATGAGGGCGGTGTGCACGCATGCACACCGCCCTCGTCATTCCTAGCCGCGCGTTCCAGCGCGCCGGGCGGACGCCCGGCCGCCGGGTCAGACCCTTCTGCGCAGCATCAGGACGACCAGCACGATGATGATGATCAGGACGACCGTCCCTATGCCGATGTACATCGGAATCCTCTCGTTAGCCTCGCTCGCTGCCAGGCCGGTGACCGAGCCAAGCTGGCTAGCGAGGTCTCCCCGCCAGGCCTGGCGGATGTCAGGTAACCGGGAGAACGGGATTGAAACACGAGCAGGCCGCGGCGGGGGCGGCACGTTTGGACGCCACGGCCCGGGTAACTGCGTGTGCGGTGCCTTCTCTGCGAGGCGGCCGATGAACTGCTGGCGGTAAAAGGAGCGCGAATGAGGACCCGGCCAATCTCCGCGTCGCCGGCGTGATGGGCCACCGGATCATCGCGCTCTTCTGCTGGGCGTACGCGGCCTGGACACTGCTGACCTGGACAAGGACAGCCGAGCAGCTGATCTTCGGCGCGGGCGTCGCCGTCGTCGTCGCGGTGGCGCTGGCCCCGCTGGGCGCGGTGGCCGGCCCGTGGCAGCTGCTGACGCCGCGGCGGCTGGCCGCAATCGCGACGCTGCTGGTGCTGACCAGCTACCGGATTGCCGCGGCGAACCTGCGCCTGTCCCGGCTGATCTGGGATCCGCGGCTGCGGGAGCGGCTGCGCACCGGCATGGTGGTGGTGCCGACCACGCAGACCTCCGCGGGCGGCCTGACCGCCGTCGGCCTGATCACGTCGGTCATCGTGGACAACCAGCTCGTCGACCTGGATCCCAGCCAGGGAGAGCTGCAGTATCACGCGGTCGAGGTTCCCGGCGGCGGCCCGGACCAGGTCCGGGAGAAGGTCATCGGCCCGGTCGAGCGCCTGCTGGCCGCCTTCACCGGGCGGCGGTAGCCAGGTGGGCCAGGTCTATCTCGCCGTCGCGATCGCGGAGATCGCGGTCACTGTGCTGCTGCTGTACCGGCTGGCGGCCGGCCCGACGATCTCCGACCGGATCGTGGCCCTGAACACGATGTCGACCCAGGCGGCCCTGGCCGTGCTGTTCTTCGCCGCCTTCGCCGGCCGGACCATCTACCTGGACATCTCGCTGTGGCTGGCCTCCTTCAGCTACCTCGGCGCCATTGTCTGGTCGCGCTACCTGGAACGGGGGCTGCTGTGAGAGAGGTCATCGTCATCGTGCTGGCCGTGACCGGGCTGGCCTTCTCGCTGTCCGGCGCGGTGGGCATCCTGCGGATGCCCGACGTGTACAGCCGCATCCAGTGCTCCAGCAAGACCATCACGATGGGCGCCCTGCCCATGCTGATCGCGCTGGTCGTCGGCGAGGGCCCGGTCAGCAGTTACGGCGGCCGAGCACTGCTGGTCGCGGTCCTGCTGCTGGTGCTCAACCCGGTTGCCTCCCATGCCCTCGCGCGCGCTGCCTATAAGTCCGGCGTGCCGATGTGGTCCGGCGCGGTCACCGATCAGGTCCGCCAGCGCGGCGGGGACAGCTAGTCGGCGGCGCCGCCGGATCCGGACGAGGCAGGCAGGGGCTGAGCTGATGACGGGGTTCTGGGTGCTGGACTACCTGCTGGTCGCGCTGCTCCTGGCCGCGGCCGTGCTGGTGGTACGACTGCGCAACCTGAACGGCGCCGTGATGGCCCTGTCGGCGGCCGGGACGATGCTGGCGGTCCTGTTCGCGGTGCTCGGCGCACCAGACGTCGCGCACTCCGAGGTCGTCGTGGGCGCCATCGCCCTGCCGGTCCTGTACCTGGTCGCCATTGGCAAGGCCCGGACCGATGTCAGCGATCAGCCTGAGCTGGACGAGACCGCGCAGGCCGACCATGACGGGGCCTGATCGCCAGGACGCCCGCCGCGCCGAGCCGCTGGAGCATGAGCCCGGCCACCGGCGGCTGGCGGGTGCCGTCCTGACGGCCGGGATGGCGGTGGCGCTCGGCGCCGCGATGATCGGCATCCCGCGGGAGCATGCGGCGCTGTCCGCCGTGGCCAGGTACGCGATGACCGTCGCGCTGCCGCGCTGGGGACTGACCGAGCCGGTCAACGAGATCGTGTACGGCACCCGCGGGTTCGACACCTTCGGCGAGACGTTCCTGCTGCTCGCAGCTGTCGTCAGCGTGGTGCTGATCTGCCGCTCGCGCGAGGGGCGCTGGGGCGACATCGGCGAGTCGCTGGCCGGGCAACGTGAACAGCGTCAGTCGGATCCGGCCGGAGACGCCGACGCCGGGGAGCGGCAGGCTCGCAGCGCGGAGCGGCGGGAGCAGGGCCAGCCCGGGCCGGGCGATCCCGCCGGGCCTGCGACACCGGACGCCGTGCCGCTGGGCACCCCGGCCCCGGAGACCGCCGACGCGATGACCGTCGTGGTGCGGACGGCGATCAGGATCGCCCTGCCGCTGCTGGGCGCCGCCGGCCTGTACCTGGTCGCCTGGGGGTACTCACCGGGCGGCGGGTTCCCGGCCGGCGCCGTGCTGGTCGGCGTACTGCTGCTGGCCTACGCCGGGTTCGGCCGCCGCCGGGTCGCGGCTATCGTCCGGCCGGGCCTGCTGGAGGCCATCGAGCTGGCGGGCGCGACGGCGATCATCGTCACCGAACTGCTCGGCCTGGTGCTGCGCGGCTCGGTCAGCGCCAACTGGCTGCCGCTGGCCCAGCCGCAGACCATCCTGTCGGGCGGGATAGCCCAGCTGTTCTCCGCCAGCGAGCTGATCGAGGTGGGCACCGGGCTGGCCATCACCATCTTCGCGCTGATCGGCATGGGCCACGACTGGACACCCGACGAGCAGCCCGGCCGCGAGGGAGCGGAGCGATCATGATCCTGGTCAACTACCTGGCCGCCGCCGCGCTGCTGTGCATCGGCCTGTACGCCGTGCTGACCAGGCGCAACATGATCAAGATGGTGATGGGGCTGTCCCTGATGGAAGCCGCGACCTACCTGTTCATGATCTCGCTCGCCTACCGGTCCGGCTCGACCGCGCCGGTGCTGCTCAGCCCGCCGCCCGGCAAGACGGCGCAGGATCTGGTGCACGGCAACGTCGCCGACCCGGTGCTGCAGAACTTCTGCCTGACCGCCGTGGTGATCGGCGTCGCGGTGACCGCCGTGTTCCTCAGCGTGGTGGTCCGGATCGCCCAGCATTACCGGACGCTGGACTCTGACCGGGTGCGGGAACTGCGCGGATGAGCATCCCGGCGCTCGCGTCGCTGCTCCCGCTGCCGGTGGCCATCCCGCTGTCGGGGGCCGTAGCGGCACCGCTGCTGGCGCGGCTGTCGGCCCGCCTGCCGGTCATCGTGTCCGTCATCGCGCTGGCTGGGTCGGCCGCGGTGCTGCTGGTGGAGGCGCCCACGGTCTTCGGCGGCCGGGTCATCGCGCACTACCTCGGGCACTGGACACCGGTCAGCGGGCACGTGCTGGGCGTGGCCTTCGCCGCGGACCCGTTCGGCCTGCTGGTCGCCCTGACCGCGGCCGTCATCGGCGCCATCCTGCTGCTGTACACGCTGTCGGAACTCGGCGGGCTCGGCCCCCGCGAGCTAGGCGGGTACGCCTGCCTGTTCCAGCTGCTGCTGGCGGCCGTGATCGGGGCCGCGCTGACCGCCGACCTGTTCAACCTGTTCGTCTGGTTCGAGGTAGCCGCGCTGGCCAGTTACGGGCTGGCCGGCTTCTTCCTGGAGCGCCCGGTCGCGCTGGAGGCCGCATTCAAGCTGCTGGTGCTGACGACGCTCGCGAGCTTCGCCGTCTTCATCGGCGCCGGCCTGGAGTACGCGCAGCACGGCGCACTGAACTTCGCGCAGCTCCAGCACGCGCTGCACGGGCACGTCGGCACCCCGGACACCATCGCGCTCGGCTTGCTGATCGCCGGCTTTGCCACCAAGGCCGGCCTCGTGCCCTTCCACGGCTGGCTTCCCGACGTGCATACGGCGGCTCCCGGCCCGGTCAACGCGCTGTTCTCGGCGCTGATGGACGCCCTGGGCGTGGTGGCGATCGTGCGCCTGGTCTTCCAGGTGTACCCGGCCGGCAGCACGCCCGCCCTGGGGCTGCTGATGACGCTCGGGCTGATCTCCGCGCTGCTGGGAGCCGTCCTGGCGCTGGCTCAGGACGACCTGAAGCGGCTGCTGGCCTACGACACGATCTCGCAGGTCGGGATCGTGGTCGTCGGGCTGGCGACCGGAAACGCCGCCGGGGTCGCGGGCGCGGTCTATCATCTGGTCAACCACGCGGCGTTCAAGGCGCTGCTCTTCCTGGCGGCCGGGGCCATCGTGCACCGGACCGGGCTGACGAGGCTGTCGCAGATGGGCGGGCTGGCCCGGAGGATGCCCGTCACCGCCGCGGCCTTCATGCTCGGCAGCGCCTCCATCGCCGGCATCCCGCCGTTCAACGGGTACGTCTCGCTCAGCCTGATTCACGAGGGTCTTCAGCAGGACCAGGAGACCCTCCCGTACCTGCTCACCCTGACGGCCCAGACCATCACTGTCGCGGCGCTCGGCCGGGCGGCGTGGCTGGCGTTCTTCCGGCGCCGTGAACAAGAGGCAGAGATGCCGGAACGGCTTCGTCCCGGAATGCTGGCCGGGTTCGCCGCGCTGGCGGCATGCTGCGTCGCCTTCGGCGCCGCGGGCCCGGTGGTGCTGCGCCGGCTGATGGCGCCCGCGGCCGCCAGCCTGCTGGACCCGGCCCGGTACGCCAGCGCCGTGCTCGCCGGGTCCGGACGGCTCCCGGCTCTCCGCGTCCCGTTCAGCTATGGCGCGCTAGCTGAGCTCATCTCGGTGCTGGCGGGCACGGCGGCGGCGGTCCTGCTGTGCTGGGGTTACCTGCGGATCCGGGAGCCGCTCGCGGTCCGGCTGCTGCGCGCGGCGCACACCGGCTCGGCGAACGACTACGCCGCCTACGCCATCGCCGGAACGCTCGCCGTCATCGCGGTCCTCAGCCTGATCTAGCGGCGAGTCCTGCAGGAGGGAAATCACTATGACACAGCTGCTCTCCGTGGTCCGCGGTGCGTACGGGGTCGCTCTCTGCTGCGCGCCAGGCCCGCTGATCGGGCTGGCCGGCGGTCCGGCCGGCGACCAGCGAGCCCGGGCCGTCGCCCGGATACTGGGCGCCCGGCACATCGCTCAGGCCGCGCTGTCCGCCGTCCGGCCGAACCCCGCCGTGCTCGCTATCGGCGCCGCAGCGGATACCCTGCACGCCACCTCGATGGCGGCCGTGGCGCTGCCGGATACTCCGTACCGGCGGATAGCTGGCACCGATGCTCTCATCGCCACCGCATTCGCGATGGACGGGATCATCATCGCCGCAGGCCAGGCAGCGCCTTTTCGCGGTCAGGGGCCGCCGGGCCGGACGCGCAGGCCATCGCGGCTGTCGTTCCGCAGGTAGAGGTCGCGAAGCAGGCAGATCTCCGCGCCGTGGTGGATGACCTCCAGGTTGGTGTACAGGATGAGCCTCGCCAGCGGCGCGTCGGCGTATTCCGGCGGGGAGAGCACACCCTGCGGCCGCGCGAGCCCCGCAGGGCCGAGGTCGCGTACGTCGCGGATCCAGGCATCATGCCCGTCGTCGAGCTGGCGCAGCGCGCCGTGAGCGGTGCCGGAGTAGCCGATGGCCGGCTGACCGTCCGGCGGGACCTCGAAATGGGCGGCCGCCGGCGACCCGAGCACATCGATGAGGTGCGCCAGCCGCCAGGCGATGGTGGTGACGGGCTCTTGATCGTGCGGCGGCGGGGCGTAGTCCATGGTGAACTCGCCCGCGCCGAGCGACTCCGGTGCCCGGCTCTCGCCGCGGCGGCTGATGGTCCAGCAGCCGGGCGCGGGCGGCCAGAGGTACTCCTGATCAGTCAGGCCGTCGAGCCGGGGCCGGAGCTGATGCTGCCAGTGCCACTCCAGCTGATCGACCAGCTCGGCATTCCAGTCAATATCCACGCTCCGACAGTAGAGACCCGGCGGGGCCATCCCGCGCTGTCACCGAGAAGAAGCCGCCGAGGCTGACGCGGTCGCCGAAGGCGAGGGCGACGATCTCCGGGACTCCGAGCTTGCTCCCGAACAGGATGGCCCAGAGCAGGACCCGGCCACCGTCCTGACGGCGGGGCTGCAGGCCTGGTTTCTGCTGCCGGGACGTTTCCGCCGTCCCGGCAGCGGGCAGCATCGACTGCTAGTCACCAGCAGGTCTGGGACGCAGCTACCGCCCGGGCCGTCCGCGTAAGCGAGGCAACCATGAGTGAGCAGGCGAGCGGGACGCACGGGCCGGCCGAGGATGACGCGATCAAGCGCCAGGACCGCAGCGAGCTGCAGGAGCACGGCGAGGAGTGGCCGGAACCCGAATCGCCGGAACGGGACACGAGCTGGGCTCCGGAAGGCAGGTTCGCGGGATCCGTGCCAGGGGAGAACTGGCAGGCCATCGAGTTGCGCAGCGATCTGGCCCGGCATCTGGACCGCGGGACGTTCCCGGCGACCCGGGCCACCGTGCTCGAGACGCTGGCGGCGCGCCAGGCGGAGCAGCGGCTGGTCGACCTGGTGTCGTCGCTGCCGGGCCGGGCCACCTTCGCCAGCCTGGGGGAGCTGCTGCGGGCACTGGGCCTGCCCGTGGAAGAGCGCCCCGCCTAGCGCTGCTCCTGGCCCGCGGCCGGCGCTGACGCCCGCTGGCCGATGGCCAGCAGGTGGGAGGTAGCGCCGGCGACAGCCGGGTCGTGTTCCATCGCCGCCAGCGTGTCGAGAATGAGGCGCCGCTGGCCGGGGTCGCTCAGCCGGTCGGCGATACCGGGCGCCCAGTGCAGCGGCCCCTCGATCGGCAGCACGTCCTGCAGGTGCAGCCCCGAGTCCGTTATCTCGCTGGCAATGCTCGCCGGGTCGTGGAAGTAGGCCGTGGTGAACAGGCCCGGGTCGGCGCCCGGGTTACGGTGCTGGCCGGTCGCCAGGTCGCGGGTCATCATCGCGGCGAATCCGGGCTTGCCGAGGTAATCACGGAAGTATCCGTCGAAGGTACTGGCATACCGGGAGATCACCGCCACGGCGACGATGCCGCCCGGCCGGGTGACGCGCGCGGCCTCGGTCAGGGCGCGGATCCGGTCCGTGCGGTCGGTCAGGTGATAGAGGGGGCCAAGCAGCAGGACAGCGTCGTAGCTGTCGTCAGCCTCGGCCAGGCTGCGGGCATCGCCAGGGGCGACGGAGAACCGGCCGTCTGCCCTGGCCTGCTCCCGGTGCAGGGGCACCGGGTCGATCAGGTGCACGCGGTAGCCGCGCTCGCTGAGCCAGGATGCGTAAACGCCGCTGCCGCCGCCGACGTCCAGCACGCGCGCGGGCGGGGCGGGCAGGAACCGTTCCAGCAGCACCCGGGTCCGCAGCAGCTCCAGCGACGGCCCGCTCGTCAGGCGGGCGTGCTCCCGGCCTTCCGCGTAATGATCGAGAATCTCAGCGTCGACCTCCATGCCGGGACGCTAGCCCGCCGGTTCCGGTGCGCGCACCTGGATTACGGGTCAGGCGGCTGGCAGCTGGTGGATGGCGTCGCGGAATGCGGTGGCGATCATGGCGTAACCCCGCTCGCCGGGATGGAAAAGGTCCTCGCCGCGGGTGCTGAGCATTGCCCGGACCGTCATGCCGCGCATCTCGGCCACCTGGATCCGCCCGGCTGCGGCCGCGCCGTCGATCAGCGCGTTGACGGCCAGAGCGGCCGCGTTCCGGCGGGGCAGAGTGGCTACCACGGTCCGGCCGGCGGGCAGGCGGTCCAGCAGCGCGGCGTAATCCCGGACGGCTGCCGGGCGGCGGCTGCGCCGGAGCATGTCGTTGGCGCCTGCCAGGACGGTCACCAGGGCCGGCCCGGCGCTGAGGTCCGCCAGCCGGGGCAGCTGGGAGCTCAGCACGTCACTGATCCGGGCGCCCGTCACGGAGAGATTCACCAGCCGGAGCGGGCGCCCGTCGGCGGCCAGTGCCGCGTGCAGCTGGCTGACCCAGCCGCCGCTGATGTCATGCGCTCCCAGGCCCTGGCTCATGGAGTCGCCCAGCGCCACCCAGAGCGGGCCGGTCTCGGTCAGGGCGGCTGCGTTCGCGGCCTGCCAGGCGTCGGCGAACGGCCCGGCCTGCGCGCGGACCCGGGCAATGCCGGGCACGAGCCGGCCGGCCAGTGACATCAGGACCGCGGGCCGGGTCAGGGCGGCGGCCTGCTCAGGTAGCGCTGCACTGACGGGGCGACGGCGGCCACCACGTCGGCAGCGGCCATGGACGCCAGTGGCTCCAGGCGCAGGATGTAGCGGCCCAGGGCCAGGCCCAGCAGCTGCGCCCCGATGAGGGCGCCGCGCTCGGCTGCCCGGTCATCGCCCAGGGCGGCGACGGGCCCGGTTATCAGCTGGCCGACCGCGGCCTGCAGCTGAGCGGCGACCGCCTCGCTGGTGACGGCTGTCCGCAGCAAGGCGATGAGCTCGTCATCGCGGGAGCTGTCCTCCCACCGGTCGACGAAATGCCGCACGATCAGCTCGCCGCGCCGGGCCGCGGGTGCTACGGCCAGGTCGGGGATTACCAGGTCCATGGTGGTGGCCGCGGTGAACAGCCCGGCCTTGGATCCGAAGTAGCGCATCACCATGGACGCGTCGATGCCGGCCTGGCCGGCGACGGCGCGGATCGTGGTCTGCTCGTAGCCCCGCGCCGCGAAGGTCGAGCGCGCGGCAGCCAGGATGGCCCGGCGGGTGCCCGCGGAGCGCGGGCCGCCGGACCCGGCCACCGGGCCCTGACCGTCCCGGCGCTGCGCCGGCCGGGCCCGGCCGGGCAGCAGGCTGTCTTTCATCCGGGCCATCCTATCTCCTGCCAACACGTGTTTGCCAACAAGTGTTGGCAGAACCTACGCTCAAGCCAACAAGCGTTGGCAACGGTGGAGAGGATGCAGTTCGTGGGAAAGCGAGCAGACCACGCCCGCAGGTACCAGGCCCGGTATCGGGCTCATGCCGGCTTTGTCCTGGCGAGCATGGCCTTCGCGGCCGCCTTCGTCGGCCTGGCCCTGAGCGCGTTCCACGCGCCGGCCCCGCACGACATCCCGGTCGGCATCGTCGCGCCCGCGACCGCGACCGGGCAGGTCGAGGAGGCGCTGCAGGCCGCCCGGCCAGGCGGATTCGAGCTCAGGATCTACCGCAGCGAGCAGGCGGCCCGCACCGGGATCGCGCACCGCGAGGTCGACGGGGCCCTGATTGCCGCGGGCGGCCACCTGAAGCTGCTGGTGGCCGGCGCCGGCGGGACCGGGCCAGTACAGGCCCTGACCAAGGCGTTCGGTGCCGTGGCCGCACACTCCGGCCAGGATCTGGTGGTCACCGACGCGCGGCCCCCGTCGCCCGGCGACTCCGAGGCCCTGTCCCCGTTCTTCGTCATCCTGGGTGTCCTGGTGCCGAGCCTGGTGGCCGGGTCAGCATCCGCGCTGGTCTTCCGGCGCGCGCGGCCCGCGTGGTGCGTGGCCGCTCCGGTCGCCGTGGCGGCCGGGATCGGGCTGGCCGCCGCCGGCGTCGCTGACGGCCTGGCCGGTCTCGGGAACTACGCCGCCATCGCCGGGATCGTGGCCCTGTTCTCGCTGGCCATCTCGGCGCCGACCGCGGTGCTCAGCCGGATCTGGCCGCCGCTGGTGGCGCTGGCTGTCCTCGTCCTGCTCGTGCTCGGTCTCCCGGTCAGCGGCGGGCCGGGGAGCCTGGCCGCATTCGGGCCGGGATTCCTGCGGCCGCTGGATCCTGCTCTACCCGTCGGGGTGGCGGCCGCCGCCGTCCGCAACGCCGCCTACTTCGGCGGGTACGACGTAGCCGCGCACGTGTGGGTCCTGGCGGCCTGGGCGGTGGCCGGCGTTGCCGCCCTGGCGCTGATCGTCGGGCTGCGCCAGCCCGCGGGTCCGTACCCGATGGCGGTGACGGCCCGGCCTCAGGCACCGGGCCTGCATGCGGGTGTCCGGGCGATTCCCGCGGACCGGGCCGCCGTCCCGGCCGGGCCGGGCGGCGCCCTCGCGCCCGGGCCCGGTCCGCTGGATCCTGCGGTGCTGCCGCCGGTCACCCTGGTACTCGGATTCGACAACTCCGAGCCGGCCCGCCGGGCACTGAGCTGGACCGCCCGGCTGCTCGCCGCGCGGCCGGGCATTCTGCACGTTGTCTACGCCGACCATCAGGTGATCGACAGCGACCTGTCGGGCTTCGCGCACGCGGAGATGGAGGCGGCCCGGGACGCCGCGGCGCTCAAGGTCGCCGAGGCTGCTGCTCAGATCGCCGCCGGAGCCGGCATCCGGTACACCTTCGAGCGGCGCCGGGGGGCGCCGGCCGACGAGATCCTGGCCGCCGCCCGGGACCGGGCCGCGGCAGCGCCGGGCCGCGAGCCGGTCATCGTGGTCGGCCGGTCCGGGCATGCCGCCCACCAGATCATCGGGTCCGTGCCGGTCCGGCTGCTCCGTCACTCGGCCTACCCGGTCCTGGCCGTGCCCTGACCCGGCTGCGCCCGGCCATCACCTAGCCTCTATCTGGGGCCCAGGCCGACGGAGGGGATGGACGCTGGTGTCCAAGAGCGACAGGAACAGGCAGCGGACGCGCGCGAAGGTCGCTCAGATGCGGGCCCTGGAGGCGCGCCGCCGCCGTAACCGCCGGTGGCTGACGGCCATCGGCGCCGTGGTGGTGGTGATCGGCGCGGCCGTCGGCATCACGGTGGCGGTCACCGGCGGCGGGACCGCGGCGGGTGGCGGCACGCCGCGGCTGCAGCTGGCCGCGCTGAGCACGCTGGGGACACTCCAGCCAGCGCCGGCGCCGGGCCCGGCCGGACCCGAGGGCGTCCCGGTCCCCGGCGCGGCTCAGCTCGCGGGCACCAGCACGGCAGTGACCGGCAAGGACGTCGACGGGATCAGCTGCCAGACCAGCGAGCAGACGGTCTTCCATATCCACGCCCACCTGACCATCTTCGTGAACGGCTCGGCTCGCCAGGTCCCGGCCGCTATCGGGATCCCCGGCGCGGTGGCCCAGAACACCGCCCAGGGGCCGTTCATCGGCAGCGGGACCTGCTTCTACTGGCTGCACACGCATGCCGCTGACGGCATTATCCACATCGAGTCCCCGGTCCACCGCACCTATACGCTGGGCGATTTCTTCGACGAGTGGGGCCAGCCGCTCGGGCCGCGCCAGGTCGGCCCGGCTCACGGACCGGTCACCGTCATCTACAACGGCCAGCACTATCAGGGCAGCCCGCGCAACATCCCGCTGAACGCGCACGCGCAGATCCAGCTGGAGGTGGGCAAGCCGCTGGTCGCGCCGCAGAAGATCACGTTCCCCGGCGGTCTGTAAGCACGGTGAGCGGCCGGGGCGGGCGGATACTGCCCTATGAGCGTTCCCCCGGCCGGGCCCAGTGGCTGGCGCAACCTCGGTGAGCAGCCCGTCGTTGAGACGCCCTGGTTCCGGCTCCGCCAGGCCAGGGTTGAGCTGCCCGGCGGCCGGCAGCTGGATCACTACCTGCTCCGGCTCCCGCTGCTGACGATGACCGCCATGCTCGATGCCGCGGGCCGGGTGCTCCTGTTGTGGCGGCACCGGTTCATCCCGGACAGCCGCGGCTGGGAGCTGCCGTCCGGGATTGCCGCTCCAGGCGCTGACCTGGCTGCTACCGCGGCCCGGCAGGCGCTGGCTGAATCCGGCTGGGAGGCGGTCGCGCCGCAGCCGCTGCTCACGCTGCAGCAGAACAGCGGCCTGACCGACTCCGCCGTGCACGTCTTCGTCACCCGCCAGGCGATCCACCGCGGCCCGCCAGCGGCCGATTTCGAGGCCGAGCGCATCGAGTGGATTCCGCTCGCCGACGGGCCGGCGCTTATCGCCGGCGGCCAGGTGAAGGACGCCAGCACGGCCGCGGCCCTGCTGTGGCTGCAGGCCGGCCGGGACGCCTGACGAGCTGGCCTCGCCGGGTCGGTACCACTCAGCCGCAGCGGCGGGTTCTGAGCAGCACGGCTTCATTTCCTGCTCCGCGCGGTAACCGGCGTGCGGCTGCTGCGCGGTAGAGGGATGTGAGTACCCCAGGGGAGGACTTCGCGGAGTTTTACCGCAGGTCCAAGGATCAGTGCCTGTTCGCCGTCCTGGTCAGCGTCGGTGACCGGGAGACCGCCCAGGATCTTGTGGCTGAGGCATTCGCCCGGGCGTGGGCGGACGACCCCGGTGGAAGACATCATCAGCCGGGGCCGCTCGGTTCGCGCCCGGCGCCGGCTCCCGGCGCTGGCGGGTGCGGCCGCCGCAGCGGCCTGCACGGCCGCCGTGGTCGTGCTGGTTCCCGGCCACCAGGCCGCCCCGAAGGTACAGCTGACGGCCTGGACGGTGACCCGGCAGGCCGGCGGAGAGGTCACGGTGACTCTCCGCGAACTGCGCAACCCGGCTGGCCTGGAGTCCGCGCTGCACGCCGCCGGCGTGCCCGCCTACGTGGCCTTTGCCAGCACGGCCCCGGCTCAGTGCGCCGTCTATCCCGCCGGCCCGTCCCAGCAGCAGGCGATGTACCAGTTCCGGCAGGGTCACGGGCGGGCCGAGGTGACCATCAATCCGTCGGCCATCCCGGCCGGGGCCAGGCTGTTAGTCATGGACGTCCCGGCCACGCCGGAGAATGGCAAGCTCCTCGCGAACAGCGTTGGCGGCCGGCGGGTTCACATCGGCGTGGTATCGGCGAGCTCGCAATGCCCGCTGAGCTGAGTCGTTGAGACGCCCTGGTTCCGGCTCCGCCAGGCCGGGGCACGTCTACGCCACACCCGCCTGGCGATCCACCGCGGCCCGCCGGCGGCCGGCGGCATCAGCTGCGGCCGCCGCGTCGCAGCTGGCCGCGAGATCAGCTCCCGGCGGCCTGGCGGTCCGGGCGATCGTCGGGAACCCGGGAGCGGCCGCGAGCGAACAGGACCAGGTAGGCCGCGGTGATGATGCCGGTGAGATTGATGAGCAGCTGGAGGAAAGATCCGCCCGCGTCATGGAACTGGCCGAACACCAGGGCCAGCGCCGCGTTGCCCGCGGCCGGGATCGTGGTGACCGAGATGAACACGCCGACCAGGGCGGCCGACTTGGCGGAGGTGAGCGCCAGCGTGCCGGCTGCGCCGGCCACCAGGGCGGTGATGACCGAGAACCAGCCCGGCCGGTAAATGAACGCGGTCGCGGTCGAGGCCACCAGGTCATGGGCCTCCACTAGCCCGGTCGCCCGCCACACGACGGCCACGGCGGCGGTTACGGCAATAGCCCCGGCAAAACCGGCCACCAGCGCCGTGAGCCCGCGGCGCACGGCGTCCCCCCGGTGCAGTCGCAGCCCGACAGCGATCCCGGCCAGCGGCCCGAATTCCGGTCCGACCACCATCGCCCCGACAATGGTGATCGGGGAGTTGGTCGCGACGCCGATCGCTGCCAGCAGGCACGCCAGCACCATGAACGCCATGAACGTCCAGGTCAGCGAAGAGTCCTCGCCCGTCGCAGCGACGACTTCCGCCCAGATGATGGCATCCGCTCCGTCACCGGGCGCCTCGCGCTCCGCCCGGGAGACGCCATCGCCGATCGCGGTATCAACGGCGTCCCAGCTGACCGACCCGCGCCGGTCCACGCCCAGCTCCCGCAGGTCAGCGACTACTCCCTGGACGCACTCACGGGCCAGGTCAGCCTCGATGAGGTCACCGGCCGGCTCGGCAACCGCGCCCGCCAGGACGACGAGATTGGTCGCCCCCGGCTGCTCTCGCAGTATCCCGGTGACCCCGCTACGGAGGTCAGCCGGGCAAACAACTCGCAGGTGCAGCAACGACATGCTGGGCAAGCCTGCACCCCGGCGGTACCCGCCGTCGAGCCCGCCCGGTCCGGGCGGCTGCTCCGGGCGGAGCTCGCCGCCGTCAGCGGTAGGCCTTGAAGACCTCAAGGTCAGGTAGCTGCTGCTGGCTCACGCCGGTGAACCGGCTGGCCAGGGCGGCCCGGATGCGGGCCAGCTGCCCGGCGGGCAGCTGCAGGGTGCGGGTAAGCCGCGACGGGGCTGACCCGCCATGCCAGGCGATGACGACACTGCCGTCTGGCCGCAGGACCCGGTGCAGCTCGCGCAGGCCGGCCTCCAGGTCGGGCCAGATGGCGACATTGTTGACCGCCACGACGTGATCCACGCTGTGGTCGGGCAGCCCGGTCCGCTCCGCGCTGCCGACACTGAGCCGGACCTGGCCGGAGCGGACCGCCGCCCGGTTGACCTGAGTTGCGTGCGCCACCATCTCCGGCGACGGGTCCACACCCCGGATGAGCCGGGCCCCGGTCCGCCGGGACAGCACCCGGATCAGGCCGCCCGGCCCGGGCCCGATCTCCAGCACCTCGTCGCCGGGCCGCACATCCAGCACCGGGAGCAGGTCACGCTGCCGGTTGGTGAGGAGCATGAACCAGCCGGCCAGCCGCCCGCGGCTCCCGGCCGGCAGGGCGAAGGGCGAGGTAACCGGGCGATCCGTCGCCCAGGAGCGAGGCTCGCTTGCCATCCCACCACGATGACATGCGGGTGCGCGCCGGGTACGGCCGGCAGGCCCGCGCGGGTGGCTAATGTCGGGCTGATGACGACATCTGCGGATTGCTACTCGTGCGCGCAGGAGGCCGAGGCGGGAAGGCTGCCGCCCCGCGAGCGGATCGCGGGTGACGACCTGTGGCGGGTGGCCCACGCCTTCACGCGGTGAAGGCGGCGGCGCGCTCAGGAGCTGAGCTGGAAGTGCCAGACGATGGCGACGGGGGTGTCGCGGAAGACGGCGTTGGCGGCCGCGGGGCACCATCGCTGCAGGGACCAGATGTCGGCCGGATGCGCGGGCGGCGCCTCCGGGTGCGGTTCCTGCGGGTCGAGCATCCGCTCGGCCAGGCCGGGCTCCTCGCAGCGGCGGACCTGCAGCCCCAGCGGCAGGGCCGCAGCCAGGTAGTCGCTGGGCCGGTGGTTGTAGTGCGGCAGGCAGGCGAAATCCCCGCCGGGCAGCTCCAGGACGACCGGCCACTCGTGAGTGGTGTCCGAGATGACGAGGTGCCCGCCCGGCCGCAGGACCCGGGCAAATTCACCCAGCACCGGGCCGAGATCGCCGACGTGGGCCAGCGCCAGGGCGCAGACGACGATGTCGGCGCACTGGCCGGGCAGCGGGAGCTGGTGCAGGTCACCCTGATGGAACTCCCCGCCGGGAACCTTGGCCCGGGCCACCGCGAGCATCTCCGCTGAGGCGTCGACGCCGAGCACCGGATGGCCGAGCTCAGCCAGGTACTCGGCGTGCCGGCCGGTGCCGCACGCAGCATCCAGGGCCGTGCCGCGGGGCAGCTGGTCGAGGATGCGCCGGACGACCGGCTGCTCGATGTCGATGAGCTGATTGCCGGGCTGGTCATACCGGCCGGCCCAGGTGTCGTAGCCGTCTGCAGCCGAGACCGGCCGGGTCTGCCGCGCCGCGCCGAGCTGGCTGGCTGACTCCAGCAGCCCTTGGACCTCGGCCAGGCGCGCCTCGGTGAACTCACGATCAAAGTCACCGTTGAACGCGCGCATCAGCGCGGCGCCCTCGATGCCGAGCAGGTAGGCGAGCGGGTGCTGGTATATCACTCCCAGATGCTAGAAACGGCGGGGAGCCGAAGCCAGCGAATTATCCGTCAGCGGAGCTCGCGAGGTCCCAGGGCACGCAGGAACCGGGCGATGACCGGCCCGTCAACGGGCCCGCCGTCGGCGCCGCCGGTGTTCTGGGTGACCATCGCGAACGCGATGTCGCGGTCGTAGCCCATCAGCCAGCCGTCGAGCTTCAGCTTCGACTCCGGTCCGGTGCCGTACTCCGCGGTGCCGGTCTTCGCATGGGTGCCAGCAGGCAGGCCGGTCCCCGCCGCGGTGCCGTCAGACACGACGCCAGCCATCATCTCGCGCAGGCCGTGCACGATCGGAGCGGGCAGCCGGGCTGCGGGCACCCGGTCGCCGGGAGCGCCGGCGACCAGGCGGGGAGCCCGGACGACACCGCTGTCGATCGACGCCGCGACCGTGGCCATCCCCAGTGGCGAGAACGTCAGCCGGCCCTGGCCCATGGCGTCGGCGGCCAGCTCGGTCGGGCTGGCCGGCCGGGGCACACTGGCCGCGAACGCCGGCAGCCCCAGGTGCGGCGTGCGCTGCAGCCCGTACAGCCGCGCGGCCGCGGTGAAGTCCCGCGGGGACAGGTGCGCGAGGGCCAGCCTGAGGAACGCGGTGTTACAGGACTCGGCGAACGCGGCGCGCACCGTCGACACCGGCCCGTCACCCTCGGCGTTGTGGAACGTCTCGCCGTCCACGGTGAGCGTCGGCGGGCAGCTGGCCCGGGAGCCCGGGGTCAGCCCGCGCCGGAACAGGGCCGTCGAGGTGAGCACCTTGAACGTCGAGCCGGGCGGGTAGGCACCCTGCAGCGCGGTGTCATAGCCGGAGACAGGGTTAGCGGCGACGGCCAGCACCTGACCGGTTGAGGCGCGGATCGCGACCATGGCCGCATCCGGGTGCGCCGAGGTCGCCAGCGCAGCCTCGGCTGCCCGCTGCACGAGCGGGTCCAGGCTCGTCCGGACGGCCTGGCCGGGGTGGCCGGGGAAGACGGCCAGCTGCCGGACCGGGTTCCCGGCCGAGTTCTGGATGCTGAGGCGAGTCGTCGGCGTGCCCGCCAGCGTCCGTTCCTGCGCGGCCTCGATCCCGGTCTGCCCGACAATGGCCGCCGCATCGTAGGGCCCGCCCAGGGCCCGCAGCTGCTGCGCGGTGACCGGGCCCAGCGAGCCGATCACGTGGGCGCCGAGCTGGGCGGTGACCGCCGTCTCATGAGCCGAGTCCTGGAACTCGGTGCCGCGCACCGTGTACACGTTGGCCGGGCCCGGCGCCGCCTTGAGCCGGGCAAAGCGAGCCCGGGAGACGCTGAACACGGGCTCGAAGTAGTCCGGGTGCGCCGCGGCCTGCGCCAGTGCGTGGCCCACCTCCGCGCGGGTCGCGCCGGCGGTCCGCAGGGCGGTGCGAACCGCGCTCCTGCTCGTAACACGGCTGCCGACGACGCCGGCGACGACGCGGCTGACCGTCCGGGTCAGCGGAGCGCCGCGGGCGCCGAGGACCGGTGCCCGCGGCGGCCACGTCCGGGTCACCGTGATCGTGTCACCGGCCCCCAGCGCCGGGTTGATCGTCTGCGGTGACCAGGCGATGCGCCAGGTGCCTGTGCGGTCGGTCAGGTGCACGGTGGTGACCGGATTCCAGGTGCCGGCGCCGGGCAGGTCAAAGTGCTCGGTGACCCGGGCGCTGACCGCGTGCGGCGCGGACGCCGTGGTGATCCGCCCGACGGTGAAGGACGCGCGGGTCACGCCCAGCGCCCGGAACGCGGCGGCATTGACCGACGCAAATCCGGCCGGCGGCCCGGCTGTCAGGCCCCGCATCGCGGCCCAGTCACCCCTGCTCCAGGCAGCCAGGTATCGCGACAGGGCCGCACGCGGCGGAGCTGCGTGCCCGCAGCCGCTGAGCATGGCGGTGAGCACGGCCGCGACCGCGGCGGCCAGCCCCATCCGGCGCATCGGTGACGTCCCCTCGTATCGGCAGCACAAGCGGGCGCCATGCAACCAGGCCGTGCGCAGGGCTGTCCAATACGCCGGAGCGCACTCGCCATGCACTTCTGGCATAGACGCAGCGACCGGGCCCTGAATCCGGGCCGTCATTCCCGATTGCCGCGCGGCATTTCCGGCTCGATGATGTGTTATGGCGCTGCGGCTAGTTCAGCAGCCTGGCCCGCCGACCTGAAGGAGCCTTGCATGACGGTGCACGATCAGGCGGTGCCGGGTGCGGCTGGCGCCGTGTCAGCCGGCTTGCTCGCCATGTATGAGCAGATGGAGGTGATCCGGCGGACGGAGAAGGCGGCGTATGACTTGTTCCTGGCCGGGCTGGTGAAGGGGACGACGCACCTGGCGGCCGGGCATGAGGCGGTGGCGGTCGGGGCCAGCGCGGCGCTGCGGCCCGATGATTACGTGTTCGCTACCTACCGTGGTCATCATCATGCGATGGCCCGCGGGGCGAGCCCGGCGGAATGCCTGGCTGAGCTGATGAGCAGGGGCACCGGGCTGTGCGGGGCCAAGGGCGGGTCGATGCACCTGACCAAGGCCTCGGCCGGGATGCTGGGGTCTTACGCGATCGTGGGGGCGCACCTGCCGATGGCGGCGGGTGCGGCGTGGTCGGCGCGGCTGCGCGGTTCGGGTCAGGTCGCGGTGGCGTTCTTCGGGGACGGCGCGACGAACATCGGGGCGTTCCACGAGGCGCTGAACCTGGCTGCGGTGTGGGCGCTGCCGGTCCTGTTCATCTGCGAGAACAACCTGTACATGGAGTACACCCCGATCGGCTCGGTCACGGCGGTGGCGCACCCGGCGGCCGGCCGGGCGCCCGGCTACGGGCTGCCCGCTGAAATCATCGACGGCAATGACGTGATCGTGGTGGCCGAGGCGGTCAGCCGGGCCGCCGCGCGGGCCCGCGCGGGCGAGGGCCCGACGGTGCTGGAGGCGCTGACCTACCGGCACTACGGGCACAGCCGGACCGACCCGGCCGCGTACCGCCCCGATGAGGAAGTCCGGGAGTGGCTCCGGCGAGATCCGCTGGAGCTGGCCCGGCGGCGGCTGTCGGAGGCCGGAGTCAGTGCCGCCGCGGTCGCTGCCGCGGCGGACCGGGCCGCCGCGACCGTGGCCGGCGCGATCGCGGAGGCCAGGGCGGCGCCGGCGCCGGACGCAGGTCAGGCATTCAGTGATGTGTGGGCGGACGGAGGCGCGGCATGGCGGACGTGATCACCTACCGGGAGGCGGTGGCGGAGGGGATCTGCCGGGAGATGCGCCGCGATAGCCGGGTGGTGTGCCTGGGCGAGGACATCGGCGCGGCAGGCGGGGTCTTCAAGACCATGTCCGGGGTGTTCGCCGAGTTCGGCCCGGAGCGGGTGTGGGACACGCCCATCTCCGAGCAGGCGATCGCGGGCGCGGCGATGGGCGCGGCGATGACCGGGATGCGGCCGGTCGCGGAGATCATGTTCTCCGACTTCCTGGCCTGCTGCTGGGACTACCTGGCCAACGAGATCCCCAAGATGCGGTACATGACCGGCGGGCAGGTATCGGTGCCGCTGGTGGTGCGGACCGCTAACGGCGGCGGGCTGGGGTTCGGCGCTCAGCACTCCCAGGCCACGGAGAACTGGGCGCTGACGATCCCGGGGCTGAAGATCGCCGCGCCGTCCGCCCCGGCGGATGTGACGGGAATGCTGGCCGCGGCGATCCGCAGCGATGACCCGGTGGTGTTCTTCGAACACAAGGGCCTGTTCGCGAGCAAGGGCCCGGCCGCTCCGGAGGGTCATGTCGTCGAGCTGGGCCGGGCCGCCGTCGCCCGGGCCGGGACTGACCTGACCATCGTCGCCCTGGCCGCCACCGTGCCGCTGGCCCTGGCGGCCGCGGGCCAGCTCGCCGCGGACGGAGTGTCGGCCGAGGTGATCGACCTGCGCTGCCTGGTGCCGCTCGACATGGCGACCGTGCTGGCCTCGGTGCAGCGCACGTCGCGGCTGATGATCGTGGAGGAGAACCCCTACCAGGGCGGCTGGGGCGCGACCGTGGCCTCCATCGTTGCCGACGAGGGCTTCGAGATGCTGGACGCCCCCGTCCGCCGCGTCGCCGCCGCCTGCGTGCCGCTGCCGTTCGCCGACGCCCTGGAGCAGGAAGTCATCCCCACCGCCAGCAAGGTCGTCGCAGCAGCCCGGTCGCTGGCGGCGTACTAGACGCCCGCCAGCTGGCGCCGGTAGACCAGCGGGTTCTGCCGCTCGCTGCTGAGCACGTCGCCGACCGAGAGGGTGGCGAGGTACTCCGGCGGCAGGACATTGGCCTGGCCGTTGAAAACAGCACCGTCCGGCATGTAAGCGCAGGTCATCGCCCGTCGCCGCCCGGGGGTCATGTTCGCGCCCGCGCCGTGGAACGTCAGGCCGTTGTGCAGCACCGCACCGCCGGCCGGCACCGGGCACGGGACGGCCGGCACGTCGCGCCACTCGGGATACACCTCGAACAGCGCGCCGAGTTCCTTGCCGATGCCGACGTTGTCGAATTTCTGCGCCTGATGGCTGGCCGGGACGTAGTACAGGCAGCCGTTCTGCACCGTGGCGTCGTCGAGGGCGATCCAGATCGTGATGGCGTCCGGCGAGGTGAAGGACCAGTACGGCACGTCGAGATGGAACGCGGTCGGATTGCCGTACGGCTCCTTCACCAGCGCCTGGTCGTGCCAGACCCGCAGGCCGCTGACCCCGGCCAGCTCGCCCGCGAACTGGCCGAGGTCCGGCTGGAACAGCAGGTTCCGCATCGGCTCGCTGGTCTGCCACAGGTTCACGCGCTGGGTGAATACCTGGTCGTAGTACGCCTGGTCCTCGCGGGCCGGGGTCCGGCCGTCGCCGCCGGCATCCTCGGCCGCGGCGAAGGAGAACCGCTGCTGGCCGCGGGCGTCGACCGCGGCGTCGACGGCATCGCGCCACGTCGCAAGCTCCGCGGGGTCCAGGAACTGCGGTACCGCCAGGAATCCGTTCTCGGTATAGAAGTCTTTCTCCCTGATGCTGGGATGAGCTCGCACGTCTGACCCTCTTCCTGGTGCGCTGCGGACAACGTGCCTTCAGCCTGATCCCGGCCGGGCACCGGGGACTAGGACAGCGATCGCCCGGATCAGGACGATATTGACGCCGTGGCTGGCCGCTGATACGGATCACTGATGGAAGTGATCGAGGCGATTCCGCGGGCGGATGCCGCCATAGCGGCCGAGCGCATTGCCGTCACCGCCGCCCTGCCCGCGCACGGTCATAGCTTCCTGGAACTCGCGGTTGTCTCGTCCGGCACCGGCGTGCACCGCACCCGGTCCGGGGAGCGGCGGATCGGCCCCGGCGAGGTCGTGCTGATCCGCCCTGGTCAGTGGCATGCTTACGATGACCCGGAGGGCCTGGTGGTGTGGAACCTCTACATCGCCGCCCGGACCCTGACGGCGGAGCTGGCCGTGCTGCGGTCCGACCCGCTGGTTGCCGCGCTGGTCTCCGCGAAGATCGCCGAGGCTGACGGCGAGGCGATGGCCCGGCCTGCCCCCGAGCAGCGGGACGGCGGGCAGATTTTGACCGGGACGGCAGCCCGGCGGCCGCCCGACGGCACCGGGACGCGCGAGCCGACCCGGCCGCCCGCGGCCCGCCCGGAGATCATCGAGCCGTACCTGGCGGCGCTCGCGGCTCCGCCGGACGGCGGGGCCGGCGACGGGCTGATGCGTCTCGGGAACCTGCTGGTCGTGCTGGCTCATCTGGTCCCGGTGCTGCTGGCCCGCAGCCCTGGCCAGCTGCCGCGATCTCCGCACCCGGCCGTCATGGCCGCCACCGACCTGCTCCACGCGGATCCGGCCCGGCCCTGGGCTCTCCCGGAGCTAGCCCGCCAGGTCCACCTGTCGGCACCGCACTTGTGCCGGTGCTTCGTTCGCGACCTGGGCATCAGCCCGCTGCGGTACCTGGAGCGCTACCGTCTGGAGCTGGCTGCGGAACTGCTGCTGGCCAGCGACCTGACGATCAGCCAGATCAGCTCGCGGGTCGGCCTTGCGGATCCGAACTACCTGGCGCGCCGGTTCCGGGCGGCGCACGGGTTCACCCCGTCCCGGTACCGGGCGGCTTTCGCGTCCGCGGGTGCTCACGACCCGGGGGAGGAGCCTGGTCATGGGTGAGGTGACGCTGGTGGCGGGTGCCGCCGGCGAGGGCCCCCGAGGAGATCCGCCTGGCCGGGCCGCCGGGATGACGAGTACGTGCAGACGTGCCTGGCTCCGGCTGCGAGGATCGTCGGGTGGTGCCTGAGACCCTGCATGACTTCTTCGTGGCGAGCGGGAGCGTCGCTGGCGCGCTGATCGGCCTGCTGTTCGTCGCCATCTCAGTGGCCGCCGAGCGGCTGGCCCGGGAAGAGGCGGCGGCGCAGCTGCACCGCATCCGCGCGGCAGCGGCCCTGACCTCGTTCACCAACGCGCTGGCCGTCTCGCTGTTCGCGCTGATCCCCCGGCACAAGCTGGGGCCGGCCGCCCTGGCCATGGCCTGCGTCGGGCTCGTGTTCGTCCTGGCCGCGCTGCTGTCCCTGATCCGGCGGCGCCAGGTCCGCAGCAGCGTCCACGATGCGGTGTTCCTGGCCGGGCTGGTGATCACGTTCGCGGTCCAGTTCATCCAGGCCATCGACCTGATCACCCGGCCCGGCGACACCAGCGCGGTGGACACGATCGCCATCCTGGTGATCGTCTGCTTCCTGGTCGGCATCGCCCGCTCGTGGGAGCTGATCGGCGGGCCTTCGATCGGCCTGGCGAGTGAGGTAACGGCCCTGTTCCGCGGCGACCAGGCCGGCGCCGGCGACCCGGCTGACCAGGAACCGCCACCGCGGTAGCCCCCGGTGGCCCGGCGGGACGCTCGGCGGTGATGATCATGGTCTCGGCAGGTTTCTGCGGCCGGACCGATTAATCCGGGTGCGCAGCACCGCCCTGTCTGTGAGACACCGGGCAGCACACTTAGGAGGTAGGCATGGCCTTCCCTGACGTCGTGACGCGGGACCAGTGGCTGGAAGCCCGCCAGCGGCTGCTGGTTCTGGAGAAGCAGGCCACCCGCGACCGGGACGCGCTCAGCCGCGAGCGCCGGCAGCTGCCGATGGTCGCGGTCGAGAAGGACTACCTGCTGGACGGGCCGGATGGCCAGGTGCCGCTCAGTGCCCTGTTCGGCGGCAGCCGGCAGCTGATCATCCGGCACATCATGTTCGGTCCTGACTGGGAGGCGGCCTGCCCGGGGTGCACCGCGGCGGTCGACGAGGTGTCCGGCGCACTGCTGGCGCACCTGCGGTCCCGGGACACGGCCTTCGTCCTGGTGTCCCGGGCGCCGCTGGCTAAGCTGGCCAGGTACCAGGCTCAGCAGGGCTGGACGGTTCCGTGGTACTCCTCCTACCGGAGCGATTTCAACGTGGACTTCCAGGCCACCGTCGACAGCAGCAGGCAGCAGCTCATGTACAACTACCGCGAGGAACCCGGCCTGCTCGAGGACCAGGACTCCACGGAAGTACCCGGGCTGAGCTTCTTCCTGCGCCAGGACGGCCAGGTCTTTCACACGTACTCGACCTGGGCCCGGGGCACTGACGCCCTGGTCGGCGCGTACACGCTGCTGGACCTGACGGCGCTCGGGCGGCAGGAGGACTGGGAAGAGCCGGCGGGCCGGGCGCCGCGGCTGCACGGCGCCGACCCGACGTTCACCGACTGATGCTCCCGGACGAATTCGGCGAGCTGGCCGAGGCCTGCCGGCCCGAGCTGCGCGCCCACTGCTACCGGCTGCTCGGCTCGGTGCACGACGCGGAGGACGCCCTGCAGGAGGCACTGGCTCGCGCCTGGAAGGGCATCGACGGCTTCGAGGGCCGGGGCTCGGTCCGCTCCTGGCTGTACTCCATCGCCACCAACTCGGCGCTGGACCTGGCCCGGCACCGCTCCCGGCGGGAGTTCGCCGTGGACATGGGGGCACCGGCCGGACCGGGAACCGAGCTGGCGGTGCCGCTCACCGAGCTGCCGTGGCTGGAGCCCTACCCGGACCGGTGGCTGGGACCGGCCGCCGAGCCGTCCGCGGAAGCCCGGTATGAGCACCGGGAGAGTATTGAGCTAGCCTTCATCGCCGCGCTGCAGCACCTGCCGCCGCTCCAGCGGGCGGTGCTGGTGCTGCGCGAGGTCGCCGGCTTCTCGGCCGCGGAGACGGCGGGCCTGCTCGGCACCTCGACGCCGTCGGTGACCAGCGCCCTGCAGCGGGCCCGCGGCACCCTGCAGGCCAGGCGGCCGGCGCGCAGCCAGCAGTCGGTCCTGCGCAAGCTCGGTGACCAGCGCACCCGCGAGCTGGCCCGCCGGTATACCGACGCGATGCAGCGCGGCGACATCGAGGCGCTGACCGGCCTGCTCACGCAGGACGTGACCTGGTCGATGCCGCCGGTCCCGACCTGGTTCCGGGGCCGTGAGCCGGTGCGCGACTTCCTGATCCGGTACCCGCTCACCGACCGGTGGCGGCACCGGCCCGCGCAGGCCAGCGGCCAGCTGGCCGTCGGGGGATACGTCTTCGACACCGACCGTGGCGCCTTCATCCCGGCGAGCCTGGAGGTGATCACCCTGGAGGGTGACAAGATCGCCGCCGTGACGGGCTTCCTGACCGCTGACCTGCTGAGCCCGGAGAACGCGGGCGGCTGGATATCAGGGGAAGAGCTATTCGGCCGCTTCGGCCTGCCCGTCACCCCGCCGTGACGCGGTGACCGCGACGTCAGCATGCTCCTGCGAACGTCTTGCGGGCATCCCCGGCCGTGGGTAGGTTGTCCTGCAGCAGTTGTAACTAACTCTGTTACATCAAGGACATGTGGTGGCCGCGAACAGCCGGATGACGATCGCCGTGCACGCGCTGGCATGGCTGGCGCTGGCGCAGCGCCAGGGGCACGACGTGCTGACCTCAGGGCAGGTCGCCGCCAGCGTGAGCACCAACCCGGTGATCATCCGGCGCTGCCTCGGCGACCTGCGCCGCGCGGGCCTGGTGAGCGTGACCCGCGGCGCCGGGTCGGGGTGGAGCCTGGCCCGTGCCCCGGAAGCGGTCACGCTGCTCGAGGTGCATGACGCCGTCGGCCAGGAGCCGCCGTTCGGCCTGCATCACACCGAGCCCAACCTGGAGTGCCCGGTCGGCCGGGGCATCCGCCCCGCGCTGAGCCAGGTCTACGGCCAGATCGAGCAGAACATGCGGCGCGAGCTGGCCGGGGTCACGGTCGCGGACGTGCTGCACGACACCCTGCAGGCGCGCTAGGCGTCGCGCAGCAGGCCAGGCCGCTGCACGGCTGCTGATGTAACAAGAATTGTTTCTTCACGAAAGGCGATCGGGTGAGCGCAGTCCGGTACCCGGTGGTGGAACTGCGGCAGTACACGCTGCGGCCGGGCCAGCGCGATGTCCTGGCCGGCTTGTTCGACCGGAAGCTGGTGGAGAGCCAGGAGGAGGCCGGCATGGCGATCGTCGGCCAGTTCCGTGACCTGGACGACCCCGACCGGTTCGTCTGGATCCGCGGATTCGCCAGCATGCCCGCGCGGGCTCGCGCGCTGGCCAGCTTCTACGGCGGCCCGGCCTGGAAGGCGCACAGCGCCGCGGCCAACGCCACGATGATCGACTCCGACAACGTGCTGCTGCTGCGGCCGGTGACCGCGCGGTCGGGGTTCCCGGCGCCAGGCGCCCGGGCCCCGGCCGGCCGCGCCGCCGCCCCGGCGGGGCGCATCCTGGCCACGCTGTACTACCGCGATGAGCCATTCGACGCCGGCTTCGCGGAGTTCTTCGACCAGGAAGCCCGGCCCGCGCTCGCCGAGGCTGGCGTCACGCCGCTGGCCTGCCTGCAGACCGAGCACGCGGAAAATACCTTCCCGGCGCTGCCGGTCCGCGCCGCCGAGAACGTCTTCGTGTGGCTCGCCGCCTTCCCCGGCTCCGGTCAGCTGGCGAGTTACCTGCGCCGGATCGAGAGCCCGGGCCGCTGGCGGGACCAGGTGCTGCCCGCCCTGTCCGCCCGGATCGCCGGCACGCCCGAGCAGCTGCGGCTGGCCCCGACCCTCAGGTCGCTGCTGCGCTGACGCCGATGAGTCCTGCGGCCGGACCGGGTCTACGGGCAGGAGGGCTGGCCGGCAGCCCCGCTGGCGAGGAAGGCAGGCGCATGGCAAGCACCTTGACGGTCGACATCTTCGTGTCCGTCGACGGGTGGGCTGGCAGCGACGGCCTGCCTGGATACTTCGGCTACCCGGGCCCGGAGCTGGCGGACTGGATCCGGGCCGAGTCCGCTGAGCCGCAGGTCATGGTCATGGGGCGGCGTACTTACGAGGCCCTGGCCGGGCTCCCGCGCGAAGCCCGTGATGCGGGCTCGGACCGGATGACCGAGCTGGACAAACTCGTCTTCTCCCGGACCCTGCGGCAGGCAGGCTGGGCCAGGACGCGGATCTGCGGCGCGGATCCGGCCGGGGAGATCAGGCGGATGAAAGCGACGGGCGACGTTCCGCTGCGCACCGTGGGCAGCCTGTCGGTGGCCCGGCAGCTGCTGGCCGCCGGGCTGGCGGACCGGCTGCGGCTGATGACGTTCCCGCTGATCGCCGGTGCTGCGGGACGCGAGGCGTTCTTCGCCGGCGCGGCATCGGCCGACCTGGAGCTGGCCGGTCACCGGATCCTGGATGGCCGGGTCCTGCTGGCGGAGTACCGGCCGACCGGCAAGGACATCCCGCGGGCCTGATGGCCCGGGCGCAGGACCTGCTCGGGACGCTGGCCCGGCCGGCCGCCGTCCAGCTGGCCCGGCAGGTGCTCCCGCCCGATCGGCCCGGATCGCCAGCCAGCCGGCGCCGGCGACGGTGACGAGCCAGCGCCGCGCGCTGGGCCGCCGGGACAGCATCCGGCGTTACTCAGGGGCGCCGGGCGTGGCGGGTCCCGCCGCGTCGCCCAGCGGCGGCAGCCGGAGCAGCTCCCACCGGCGGGTGCCGCCATTCCAGTACCAGCGCTGCCCGGCGCCCGGCCCGGCCGGCGGGGCGGCGCGCAGGGCGTACAGGAGCTGGGACAGTGCGGCAATGGCCTCATCGGGCAGCTCGGTCCATATCTGCAGGACGGCAGCCGCGGCGGCCAGTATCCACTGGTCCCGGACGCCGTGCCGGGCGGTGATCCACCTGTCCCGGTCAGCGGCGTCATCGGCTGCCCTCACGCCCGGTCCCTGCCTCCGCCCGGCACGCCACGTCCTGCCGCAAGTGTGACGCCTGCCCGGCCGCCCGCCGCGCCCCCGGCCACCTGCCGGTGCGGGCCGGCCGCGCGATGATCTACGGTGCCGTGAGGACCAGCTCAGCGGAATCGGAGGGTGATGGGTGGTGCCCGGAACGCGGCTCGCCGTGACGCGCTCGCAGATCCTGGCCTTCCGGCGGCGCGCCGGCGCGCTGGATAAGCGGCTGCCGCCCGGCCCGGAGTCGCTGCGCCAGGCGGCGTGGGCCGGACTGCAGGACAGCATGCCGCGGGCGGCGCTGCTGTCCATCCACGCGCGGGTGGCCGGGACCGGGCCGGCGGCGTGGGAGGACCCCTCGCTGGTCCAGTTGTGGGGGCCGCGGTTTGCCATCTTCGTCATCGCCGCCCGCGACCTCGCCGTCTTCTCGCTGGCGCTGCTGCCCGACGCCGTCCGCGGCCGGAGCCGGGC
Source organism: Streptosporangiaceae bacterium (assembly GCA_036490755.1). Taxonomy (GTDB): domain Bacteria; phylum Actinomycetota; class Actinomycetes; order Streptosporangiales; family Streptosporangiaceae; genus DASUBV01. The sequence continues at coordinate 121,034 of DASXDJ010000132.1, read as the reverse complement.
CGAGGATCTCGCCGCTCGCCTGGCGGCGGCCATCGGCGGCGCGCGGGTCCCGCACCAGCAGGCCGGGGACGCGGTGGGCGTGAAAGACGCGAACACGCTCAAGTACGCGGCCGCCACCGGCACCATGCTGATCCGCTGGGAAGGCGCGCGGCAGGCGGTCATCTGGACCGTGCCGCGGCCGGAGACCGATCCCCGCGACGCGCGCCTGGAGCTGACGCGCCGCTACCTGCACGTGTACGGGCCCGCCACGCCGGAGGCCTTCGGCTGGTGGAGCGCGATCGGCCCGCAGCCCGCCGCCGCCGCGTTCGAGGCGCTGGGCGGCGAGCTGGTGCCGGTGCAGGCACCGGCGGGCCAGGCCTGGATGCTCAGCTCCGACGAGGCCGGCCTCCGGGCGGCGCCGGGGCCCGCCGCGCCGGCCCGGCTGCTGCCGAGCGGCGATGCCTACTACCTGCTGCACGGGACCGATCGCGATTTCCTCGTGCCCGACCCCGCTCGCCGCGACCTGCTGTGGACCTCGCGCGTCTGGCCGGGCGCCGTGCTGGTGGGCGGGGAGGTCACCGGGACCTGGCGGCGCGCCGGCGCGGTCGTGGACGCCCAGCCCTGGCGGCGGCTGACCTCCGCCGAGCGGGACGCCGTCGAGGCCGAGGCGCTGTCCCTGCCACTGCCGGGCAGCACCGGGCCGGTCCGGGTCCGCTGGGACGAGAGCGTTACCGGTTGAATCCATAACGGGGCCTCTCCGGCTCCGCGGCCCGGGAGCAACGCGGCCCGCGCCCGCTGCCGGGCGGCGCGGCCCGGCCGGGCTCGGCCGGCCTAGGCGGCCGGCGCGCCCAGCAGGCGGTCCAGGAACACGGCGAAGGCGCTCTCCTCAGCGCTCAGCGTGGCGGCCGGGTCGTCCGAGCGGGCGATCATCAGGGCCAGCTCGTTGGCTGCGGCCAGCACGATGTGCGCGAACGCGTCGGCGTGCCGCGCCTCGATCTGGCCGGTCTCGGCGGCATAGGTCATCGACGCCCGGATCAGCCCGAGCGGGCCCTGCTCGTCGAGTTCCCGCCATCGCTGCCAGCCGAGCACGGCCGGCGCATCGGTCAGCATGATCTGCCGCACGTCCTGGTCCCGGGCCAGTCGGATCCAGGCCAGGCCGCAGGCCCGCAGCCAGGCAACCGGGTCGCCGGCGTCCTGCGCCGCACCCCGGATCTGGGCCTCGATCCGGTGGCCGACGTGCTCCATGGCCGCCAGGAACAGCGCCTCCTTGCCCGCGAAGTGGTGGTAGAGCGAACCGCGGCTGACGCCCGTCTCGGCCAGCACCGCCTCGATCGAGGTGCCGTCGTAGCCGTGCTCGGCGAACAGCCGCGTGGCCACCTCGACCAGGTGCGCGCGGGTGGCCTGGCCCCGCTCGACGTTCTTGTTGCTCATCGGCCTCCCCGGTCCGGCCAGCTGTTCTCGTTTGACAGACCGTCAGTCGGTTTGTAAGAGTTAGACCGCCAGTCGGTTTAGATGCTGACTGTACCCCCGGCTGGCAGCTAGCGAGGGAGGAACCATGATCAGCGAGCTGGAGCGCCTCGATAAGCACCGCAGCCAGGTGCGCACCCGGTCCGGCCCGGCCAGCTACATCGACACCGGCGGCCCCGGCCGCCCGGTGCTGTTCATTCACGGCGTGGGCACTAGCAGCTACCTGTGGCGGCACGTGATCGAGGAGCTCGGCAGCCAGCGCCGCTGCGTGGCCGTCGACCTGCCGCTGCACGGCGGCACTCCCGCTGCTCAGGGCCAGGACTTCACCCTGCCGGGGCTGGCCCGCTTCGTCGCCGACTTCTGCGAAGCGCTGGGGCTGACCGACATCGACCTGGTCGCCAATGACACCGGCGGGGCCGTCGCCCAGATATTCGCTGCCGGTCACGCCGGGCGGCTGCACACGCTGACCCTGACGAACTGCGAGGCGCACAACAATGTGCCGCCCCGGGTCCTGCTGCCTGCCGTGCTGCTCAGCCGTTCAGGCCTGCCTGTCTGGCGGCTCACCCGGCGGCTGGCCCGCGACATCCCGCGAGGCAGGCAGCGCTTTTTCGGCGCCGGCTACCAGGACATCGCCAGCCTGCCTGTCGACGTCGCACGCGCCTGGCTGCAGCCGCTGTTCGGGACGGCAGAATCGGCCCGCCACTTCCAGCGCCTGATGGCGTCCCTGCGCGCCCGGGACCTGCTCGCAGCCGAGCCGGCCTTGGCCCGCCTACAGGTCCCGACGCTGATCGTCTGGGGCACCGACGACGCCTTCTTCCGCCCCAGCTGGGCCTACTGGCTGCGCGACACCATCCGCGGCGCCACCGAGGTCGTCGAGATCGACGGCGGACGGCTGTTCTTCCCCGACGAGCGAGCCGCCGAGCTGACCGCGGCCCTGCGCAAGCACTGGGATGCCCGCCCGCAGGCCGCCTGAGGCAGCGGCGGAGCGGAGGGAGCGAGCCTGCCCCGGACCTGTCAGGATGGCCGGAGCAGGCCAGGAAATCCGACTCGCTGGGCAGGTGGCGACGTGAGCAGCAGCGCCGGGGCGGCGCCCGGTTACGCATGGCTCGCTGACCTGCCCGGCGAGCTGGCCGCGCAACGGCACGTCATGACCGCGCTGATGACATTCTGCGAGGCCACGCCGGCCGTCACGTCGCTGTCGGTGGGCTGCTCCCTGGGCCGGGGCGCCGCGGACGCCCGGTCCGACATTGACGCGGCACTGGGCGTCGCCGCCGGGCGCGGGCGGAGTGGCGCCGGGCAGGTGCTGGCCGTCGACGAGGCCGTGGCCGCGTTCCTGCCCCGGGCCGGCGCGCTCATCGACATGCTCCGGCACCGGGTCGGGCCCGACGACCGGTTCATCCGCCGGGTCTTTGCCCAGTTCGGCGATGGTACCCAGCTCGACCTGGCGGTCATCGCCGAAGCTGAGGTACGCCGCGGTGCTGCCGCGCCGGATTTCGTGTCCCTGTACCGGGTGACAGGCGAACTGGCGGCGGCCGCGCCTGGCGGCGCGGGCTCGGATGAGGGCGGGCATCCCGCGGCCGATGTCGTGACCGGCGATCAGATCCGGGAATGGGCTTTCCTGGGCTGGTGCGCCCTGATCGACGCCGACAAGTACCTGCGCCGAGCCTCGCTCTGGGAGGCCCACGGCCGGCTCCATGAGGCACGGCACCACATCTGGGCCCTGTGGGCGGCAGAAGCCGGCGCGCTGTACCCGTGGCACGGCCTGTCGCAGGTGCTGGATCACGCTGACCGGCTGCCGCCGGGAATCGAGTCCACTGTCGCGGGCCTCGATGGCGACGATCTGCGCCGGGCCGCGTGCGCCAGCGCGACAGTTCTCGCAGACGTCAGCGCTGCCGCGGCGCGAAGGCATCGCGCCCGGCTTCCGTCCGCGATGGCCCGTTACGTGACCGAGGCGCTGTCCCGGCCGGAGCCGGGCGGACCGTCTCGCAACTAGGGAGCGCCCTGCCAGCGAGGGTGGCCGGCCCGCGCTTGCCCGGCGCGAGTCGGCCACCCTGTCGTGCTGCCGGCCCGGGTCAGGCTCGGCTGGGTGCCAGGCTCCAGCTGCGATCGCGAATCCGGCCCGCGGCCACTCGCACGGTGGCATGAGCCACGACGTAGCCGCTGGCGCCGGCCGTGAGACCGGTGTTCCCGGTGTGTGAGCTGAACAGCGTGTAGAAGCCGTCCGGGAGCCGGGGATCGTCGGGCGTCGTGATCGAGACGCCCGTGTCGGCCGCGTCGGCAGCGCTGCTCACCGTCGCGTCGGCGATCGGCTTCCCGGTTGCCCGGTCCCGGATGAAACCCTCGACCAGCCCGCCGGGAACTGACAGACAGGTCCGGGTGCCCGCGTACACGTTGTCGATCGCCCACCAGCCCTGTGTGTGCCCGGTGTAGGTGAACCGCACCCGCACGTCCTTCTGATCCGCCGCCTGCGGGACCGGGATGTCGATGTGACCGTCGAGGCCAGGCGCCAGTTCCTTCCAGACATTGGTCCAGGTCGCGCCACCGTCCAGGCTCAGGTCCACGAAGATGGCTGCCCCGAAGTAATAGGAATAGCTGGTGTCGAAGCCGATATGCGGAGCGGCCTGGCCGGACAGGTCGGTCACCGGTGAGACCAGCGAGGTGTTCTGAACGGTCTTGTAGCTGTAGCTCGCGGAGTCGACGATCGCGAAGCTGGCGTCACCGCCGGGTGGCGCAGCGCGGTTCCGGGGGTTGCTGAACTCCCACAGTTCATCGCTGCCAGTGTTGTCAACGCTGGTCCAGCCGCCCTGCGGGGTTGTTCCCTGCCATCCGGTGAAGCCTTGCCGCAGGCCCGTGTACTGGAATGCGTATCCGGGCGCGGTGCAGGCCTGCGGGTCCGCGGTGAGCACGGCGTCGCGGCGCCGGCTGCTCCGGCCCATCCGCACCGTCAGGCCGGTGGTCTGGTAGCCGGGCATCCCGGCGGCGCTGACCTGCAGCTGATAGCTGCTGTTCACCGGGAGCCGGAGCCGGTAGCGCCCGGTCCGCGGGTCGGTGAACGCCGGGTCCGGGTCCCCGGCCACGGTGATCTTCGCGTACATCGGCCAGCCGTGGCCGGACCCGTCGGTGACCGTGCCGGACAGGGTGCGCTCGGACTGCGGAGTCAGCGTGAAGTTCCGGGTCATCGTGCTGTCCGCGGTCACGGTCAGGTCCGTGACGGTGACCGCGGCATACCCGAAGCTGTGCACGGCCAGGTTGTACGAGCCCACCGGAAGAGGGAGGTTGTAGGTTCCGGCGGAGCCGGTCGTGGCTGAGTACGTGACAGCGGTGGCGGTGTTCGTGGCGGTAACCGATGCGCTGGCGAGCGGGCTGTGATGGCCCGTGATGACGGTCCCGGCGACGGCTCCGTGCGGGCCGAAGGTGAGCGCGCTGACTCCGTTCGGGGTGCCGAGGCCGGTCGGGCCGTCCCAGCCGGGGCCGGCGGTGCACAACAGGGTGCCGCAGGTGCCGTCAGAGCCCGAGGCGACGTCATGGAGATCGCCACTCTGGCTGGGGTCGTCATAGGGATAGGTCACCGGGTAGGTGCCGGCCGCCGGCGGGCCGGCCAGCGCGTACATGGCTGCCATCAGCGGGGCGGACAGGCTGGTCCCCCCCACCTGCATCCAGCCCGCCTCCTGATCGGTATCGAACACCGACAGGCCGGTGGACGGGTTGGCGTCGGCGGCGATGTCCGCGGTGGCCCGGTTGCCCGGACAGTCCGCGCTGACCGGCTGCTGGTAAGCCGGGCGGGGCTCGTAGGCCGAGCAGCCGGCGCCCCCGCTCGCCCACGCTGACTCGGTCCAGCCACGGGCCGCCGAAGCGTCGCGGGTCAGCGTCGTTCCGCCGACCGCGGTGACGTCCGGGCTGCTGGCCGGGTAGCTGACCAGGCCGCCGGAGTCACCCGTCGCCGCGGTTACTACCGTGCCCGGGTGGTCGTAGTAGTGGTCGAGGCTCGCTTCGGCGGGGTCCTCGCCCGCGATGCCGTAGGAATTCGACACGAACTGCGCACCCAGCCGCACCGCGGTGTCGACGGCGGTCCCGAGGTCATCGAAGGCCGTGCTGTTGCCCTCGACGAGCAGGACGTGGCAGAGCGGGCAGGCGGAGGAGACGGCGTCGAGGTCCAGCGCGGTTTCCTCCGCCCAGCCCGAATTGTCGGCCGGGTAGCTCGCGCCGCCGCTCTGGTCGACCTTCGTGAAGCACCCGTTCTGCGTCGTGCAGGCCGGCAGCCCGTAGTAGCTGCGGAAGGTGGCCAGGTCCGCCTCAGCGTTGTCATAGCCGAAGGCATCGACGACGGCCACGGTCATCCCGGCACCGCCTGCGGCGGGCAGGTCATACGCGGACTGGATGTCAGCCGGGCCGAGGGCCGTCGTCAGGGGCCCGGCGACATTTGCCTGAATCTGGTCCCTGCGGTTGGTCTTGATCAGCGCGAAGCACTGCGCGACGTCCGAGCGTGCTCCGGCGGGCGGCGGGGCGTCGCATCCGGCGGGCGTGTACTGCGCTGCCGCCGCAGCGGGCGTGGCCTCGGCCGCGGCGGGGGTGAGCACGGTCAGCGAGCTGGCCAGGCTGACTGCCGCTACCGCGGCCCCCGTCAGGCCTGCGGCCAGGCGCCGGTTCCACCGGCCGGTCATGAGCGCCTCCTCATACGTTTCCGAACCTCGCATAAATGCGACGAACAGCACGAACCTCGCGATGGACTCTAAGTGGCCCGCCTGGCACGGTGGTGACATGTCGCAACTGCGCCAGCAGCTATCTCGCCCGGCTTTCGCCGTCCTGGGGCTGTCGGAAGAGGAGGAGCGCGTTTACCACGCGCTGACACGGGCCCGGTCGGCGACGCCCGGGCAGCTGCGGGACCAGCTCGGCGGCTCAGCCGAGAACATGACGTGGGCTATCGCTGGCCTGGAGAGCAAGGGCCTGGTGAGCTGGACCACGGGCAGTCCCCGCCGCCTGCTCGCCGCGCCGCCGGCCGCCGCGGTTGACGTGCTGGCCCTGGAGATCGAGCGCGAGCTGCAGCGGGCACGGGTGGCCGCGGCCCGGCTGGCGGCCGAGTGGTCTGAGGTGGCCCGGGTCAGGGAGGCGGACGAGCTCGTCGAGATCATCACGGGCACGGACGCGATGCTCCGCCGGTTCGAGTCGATGATCAGCTCGGCGCAGGAGGAGATCCTGGGGTTTGCGGCCGCGCCGATCATCGCGCCGGATGAGGTCAACCTGGGCATCAACATCGAGGCCCTGAACCGGGATGTCACCTTGCGGACGATCTATGAGCGAGCTGTGCTCGGCACGCCAGGGTTCAGCGAGGTCATCGTGCAGTGCGAGGCTGCAGGCGAGCAGATCAGGATCATCGACCGGGTCCCGAGCAAGATGGTCCTGGTGGACAGCGACATCGCGCTGCTGCCCGTACACGTCGACCACCTCCACGCCCAGCCGAGCGCCGCGGTTATCCATGCGCCGCTCACCCGCACGCTGACTGCCTTGTTCGAGGAGCTGTGGCGCCGCGCGACGCCGGCCTCCCTCAGCGCCGCGCAGCCGCCGGAACCAGGGATGCCCTCCGGCTCCGACCTCCGGCTGCTGTCGCTGATGCTCGGCGGGCTCACCGATGATGCCATCGCCCGGCAGCTCGGCATCAGCCGGCGGACCGTCCAGCGCCGGGTCCTGCGGCTGATCGCGGTCGCCGGGGCGCAGACCCGGCTTCAGCTGATCTGGCGGGCTGGCGAGCGGGGCTGGCTGAGCGCGACGGGCCAGTGAGGACTGGCTGGTGACTGGCTGGTGACGCGCCGTGGTCTGCCCGCATCCTCCCGGCCCGCCACCGGGAGACTTCCCGGCGCGCTGCTCCGGTACGGTGCCGCTGTGATCGCAGACTCGCCGGTCAGCTTCGTCGTCGTAGGCGAAGCTCTCATCGACCTGGTCCCGGCTGACGATGACGCCTACCTGGCCCGGCCCGGCGGCAGCCCGCTTAACGTCGCGGTCGGGCTGGCCCGGCTCGGCCAGCCGACCGCCCTGGCTGGCCGGCTGTCGGCCGACTCGTTCGGCGGGGTGCTGCGCCAGCACCTGGAGCGCTCGGGCGTGGACATGCGGCATGTCGTGGGCGCGCCGGAGCCCAGCACGATCGCGCGGGTCGAGCTGTCGGACGGCCAGGCCCGCTACGAGTTCTCAGCCGGCGGCGCGGACTTCCAGTGGACGCCAGCTGAGCTGGAGTTCCTGCCCGCCAGCGCGCAGGCGGTGCACTTTGGCTCGCTGGCGTCCTGGCTGCCGCCGGGCGACGCCGCGATCATCGGGGCCGTCCGCCGGATCAGGGCCGCCGGGACGGTCCTGGTCAGCTACGACCCCAACGTGCGGCCCGCGCTGCAGCCGGACGCCCCGGCGGCCCGCGAGCAGGTCGAGCGCTCGGTCGCCCTGGCGCACGTGGTGAAGGCGAGCGCGGAGGACGTGGCCTGGCTGTACGGATCCGCTGGCCCGGCTGAGGTCGCCGGGCACTGGCTCGGCCTGGGCGCCGGGCTGGTCGTGGTGACCTCCGGCGGCGACGGCGCCACCGGCTGGACCCGGTCCGGGCCGGCCGTCAGCCGGCCAGCCTACCCCGCTCCGCTCGTCGACACGGTCGGCGCCGGCGACGCGTTCACCAGCGGCCTGCTGGACGCGCTGGCCCGCTCGGGCGTGCTGACTCCGGAGACAGTGAACGCCGGCCTCGATGCCCCGGCGCTCGCGACGATCCTGGACGGCGCGGGAATGGTGGCCGGCCTGACCTGCGCCCGGTCCGGTGCCAACCCGCCGTGGCGGGCCGAGATCGACGCGCTGCTGCGCGGCTGACCCGGCCCGGCAGCACCCGCCCCCCGGTGCGGCCGAGCGTTGCCAGGCTGGCCCGGTCCTGGTCGCGCCATCAGCTTGCCCGCGGCACGGCGGGTAAGTTGGCTCAGTGCAGGAAGACCGGGCCGGCAGGCCGCCGACGGAGGCGCCAGGGTGAGCATCAGCCACCTGGTGGTCAGCCTGGGGTACTGGGCTGTGTTCCTGCTTGTCGGCGCGGAAAGCCTGGGCGTCCCGCTGCCCGGCGAGACCGCCCTGGTCCTCGCGGGCATCTACGCCGGGCACACGCACCGGCTGTCCCCGTGGGCGATCTTCGCCGTGGCCGCGGCCGCGGCGATCATCGGGGACAACATCGGCTTCTGGATCGGCGCCAAGGGCGGCTACCGGCTGGCCCGACGGTACGGCCGCCGGGTGCGGCTGGACGAGCGGAAGCTGAAGATCGCCCGCTACCTGTTCGACCGGCACGGGGCCAAGGTGGTGTTCTTCGGCCGGTTCGTCTCGGTGCTGCGGACCTACGCGGCGTTCCTGGCCGGCACCAGCCGGATGCGCTGGCGCAGGTTCCTGCCTGCCAACGCCGCCGGCGGGATCGTCTGGGCCGCCATCTACACCACGGCCGCCTACCTGGCCGGCGACGCCCTGCAGCGGGTCTCGGGCATCATCGACTGGGTTCTCGCCGGGGTGGCTGTGCTGGCCATCGCCGCGGTCGTGGTCCTGCTCCGGCGCCAGGCCACCCGGCTCGGCGACCGTGCCGAGGCTGCCTACCCCGGCCCGCTGGACTGACCTGCAGTGCACCGGATGAGGCTGGCCGCGGCCGGCGGCGAGGCGTAGTTTCGGCACATGCCGTCAGGACCGCGCCTGGAACAGGTCACGCTGGAGAACGTCAGGGCAGCGTGCCAGATCCGGCTGGAACCGGAGCAGGAGCATCTCGTCGCCCCGGTGGCCTACTCGCTGGCCGATGCCTACGCCGCAGGCGACATCGCCTGGCCGCGCCTCGTCTATGACGGCGAGCGGCTGGTCGGCTTCGTGATGGTCGCCTTCGATCCGGGCAACCCGCTGAGCCTGTACCACTGCTACCTGTGGCGGCTGAATATCAGTGCGGGCGGCCAGGGCCGGGGCTATGGCCGGTTCGCCGTCAGTGCCGTGGCGGAGGAGGCCGTCCGCCGCGGGCAGCACCGGATGACGGTCTCCTACCACCCGGGTGACGGCGGTCCGGAGGGCTTCTATGCCCGCCTGGGCTTCCGCCCGACCGGCGAGCACATCCAGGACGAAGTCGTAGCCGAGCGCATGCTCACGCCCGCTAGCGCGACCTGACGCGGCCGGCCAGCGGCAGGCGCGACTAGAGGCCGCCGAGGCCGGTCTCGACGGCGCGGGGCGGCGCCGCCGAGTCTGCTCCGCGCGTCCGTGCTCTGCTACCAGCAGATACTTTTGGCGTGCCCGCCCCTGCCGGGTCATCGTGGACGTGCGGCCGGATTTCCGGCCCCGGACCTGAAAGCAGGGAGACCATGCAGGCTGCCGCCACTGAAGGCGCCCTGAGCACCGGTTCTGTGGATGACCAGCTCATCAACCGGCTGCTCTACCAGCGGATCATCGTCCTGGGCACGGAGGTCGACGACAAGGTCGCCAACCGGCTGTGTGCCCAGCTCCTGCTGCTGTCGGCGGAGGACCCGCGCGCTGACATCAGCCTCTACATCAACTCGCCGGGCGGCTCGGTCAGCGCCGGCCTGGCCATCTACGACACGATGCAGCTGATCCCGAACGACGTCCGCACCCTGGCCATGGGCCTGGCCGCCAGCATGGGCCAGTTCCTGCTGTGCACCGGGGCCGCCGGGAAGCGGTTCGCCCTGCCGCACGCCCAGGTGCTGATGCACCAGGGCTCGGCCGGGTTCGGCGGTACCGCCGCCGACATCGAGATCTACGCCCGCCAGCTGGAGCGGACCGGGCAGCTGATGACGCGGCTCATCGCTGAGCACACCGGCCAGCCGGAGGAGACCATCCGGCACGACAGTCAGCGCGACCGCTGGTTCTCCGCCGGGGAAGCCCGCGACTACGGCTTCATCGATCACATCGTCGACCGTGTTGACGATGTCCGGCCGGCCGTCGCCGGCCAGCGGGCAGGGCTGTGACATGGGCCAGTACACGATTCCGACGGTGATCGAGCGCACCGCGGCCGGCGAGCGCGCCTACGACGTCTACTCCCGGCTGCTGTCGGAGCGGATCATCTTCCTCGGCACCGAGATCGACGATGGCGTGGCTAACGTGGTGATGGCCCAGCTGCTGCACCTGGAGGCGGCCAGCCCGGACCTGGAGATCAGCCTGTACATCAACTCGCCGGGCGGCTCCTACAGCGCGCTGACCGCCATCTACGACACTATGCAGTTCGTCCGGCCGGAGGTCGCGACCATCTGCATGGGCCAGGCGGCATCGGCGGCCGCCGTCCTGCTCGCCTCCGGCGCGCCGGGCCGCCGCTCGGTCCTGCAGCACGCCAAGGTGCTGCTGCACCAGCCGTCGAGCCAGGCCCAGGGCACCTTGCCGGACCTGGCGGTCCAGGCTCAGGAAGTGGCCAGGGTACGGGCCGAGATCGATGAGATCCTCAGCCGGCACACCGGGCACCCGGTGGCCAAGATCCGGCAGGACACCGACCGCGACAACACCTTCAGCGCCGCCGAGGCGGTCGCTTACGGACTGGCCGATCAGGTCATCACCAGCCGGAAGGCGATTCCGGCGGCGATCACCGGCCGGGGGTGACAGCCCGCGGCGCGGTCCGGCGCGGCGGGCGGGCGCGGCTGAGCTCAGGCGGCCAGGCCCAGTGCGGCGACCGGGCCGCGCGCCTGCGGCGGGGTGCGGGGGCCGTGCACGGTCCGCAGGCCGCCAGCCTGGTCCAGGCGGATGACCCGGGCGCGACGGGCGATGACCAGGCCGCGGCCGGCCTCAGCCAGCACGTCGGCGAGCTCGACATGCAGGGCGTCGCAGATCGCGGCCAGCACCTCGGAAGAGGCTTCCTTGCGGCCGCGCTCCACTTCCGACAGGTAGGGCATCGACACCCGGGCCGCGCGGGCGACGTCGGCCAGGGTGCGCCGCTGCCCCAGCCGGGCCCGCCGCAGGGCCTCGCCGAGCAACGTGCGCAGCAGCGGCCGGGGCCGGCGCTCGCGCCCGCCAGGACCGATCATGACCGGATCCGTCATCGCCCGTCGTCCCCTTTCCCGGCCACCGCCAGAGCGCTATGTCCTCACGCTAGCCGGGCCACCGGGGGGCCGCGAGCCGCGTTCGCGGCCAGCGCAGCGAGCGCACCGCCAGGGGACAGCTACCGTTGCCCGGTGGCAGAAGCGGGCACCCTGCGCGGCGTGGCCATCCTGCAGCGCGGCACCGAGGACATCGTCGCGGTCGCCGGCGGGCCGACCAGGGCCGGCCCGGACACCGGTTGCACGCTCGGCACCCGTTTCCAGATCGCGGTGGTCACCAAGCAGTTCACCGCCGCGGCCGTGCTGCTGCTCGCCGATCGTGCTCAGCAACGAGGAAGCCAGCGACCTCGACACGGTCGTCCACGACCTGATCAGGATCGCCCTCCCCGGAAGCGGAGCGCGCTGACCGGGCCCGGCCCAAGGTCGCTTGCATAATCATGCACTAGGCGGCATACTTTTGCGCATGTCCAAGGTGCTCACCTCCCTGCCCATCGGCGAGCGGGTCGGCATCGCCTTCTCCGGCGGCCTCGACACCTCGGTCGCGGTCGGGTGGATGCGGGAGAAGGGCGCGGTCCCCTGCACCTACACCGCCGACCTCGGCCAGTACGACGAGTCCGACATCGCGGCGGTTCCCGGCCGGGCCAGCTCCTACGGAGCCGAGATCGCCCGGCTGGTTGACTGCCGCGCCGCCCTGGTCGAGGAAGGGCTGGCCGCGCTGACCTGCGGCGCGTTCCACATCCGCACGGGCGGCCGGGCCTATTTCAACACCACGCCGCTGGGCCGCGCGGTCACCGGCACGCTGCTGGTCCGGGCCATGCTCGAGGACGACGTGCAGATCTGGGGTGACGGCTCGACGTTCAAGGGCAACGACATCGAGCGGTTCTACCGGTACGGGCTGCTGGCCAACCCGAACCTGCGGATCTACAAGCCCTGGCTGGACGCTGCTTTCGTCAGTGAGCTCGGCGGCCGCCTGGAGATGAGCCAGTGGCTGCTCACCCATGACCTGCCCTACCGCGACAGTGCCGAGAAGGCCTACTCCACTGATGCGAACATCTGGGGGGCCACCCACGAGGCCAAGACCCTCGAGCATCTGGGCAACGGGATCGAGACGGTCGAGCCGATCATGGGCGTGCGGTTCTGGGACCCGGCCGTGGAGATCCCGGCCGAGGACGTGACCGTCGGCTTCGAGCGGGGCCGGCCGGTCACCATCAACGGGTCCGAGTTCAGCACGCCGGTCGAGCTGGTCATGCAGGCCAACGCGATCGGCGGCCGGCACGGCCTGGGCATGTCCGACCAGATCGAGAACCGGATCATCGAGGCCAAGAGCCGGGGCATCTACGAGGCGCCGGGCATGGCGCTGCTGCACGCCGCCTACGAGCGGCTGGTCAACGCGATCCACAATGAGGACACCCTCGCGAACTACCACGCGGAGGGGCGGCGGCTGGGCCGGCTGATGTACGAGGGCCGCTGGCTGGATCCCCAGGCGCTGATGCTGCGCGAGTCGCTGCAGCGGTGGGTCGGGGCCGCCGTCACCGGCGAGGTCACCCTGCGGCTGCGCCGCGGCGAGGACTACTCGATTCTCAACACCGCTGGCCCGGCGTTCAGCTACCACCCCGACAAGCTGTCGATGGAGCGCACCGAGGACTCGGCGTTCGGCCCGCTGGACCGGATCGGCCAGCTCACCATGCGCAACCTCGACATCGCCGACTCGCGGGCCAAGCTGGAGCAGTACGCCGGCCTGGGCATGATCGGCACCGCCCACGCGCAGCTGATCGGGACCACCTCCCGGACCGAGCTGGTCGGCGAGATGCCGCCGGGCGGGGCCGCGGCGATTGCCTCCGGCAGTGAGGCCGACCTGGACGATGAGCCGCTGGACCGCGCCGCGATGGAGTCGGGCACCGACTGACCGGCCCGGTGCCCGCCCGGCGTCGCGTGATAGGACAGCCGGGTGGATGCCCGCGGACAGGTCGTCAAGGCGATGGCGATGATCCGGCGGCCGCGCGACGGCGCGCTCCTGGTGTCGGAGCACGTGAGCCCGGCAGGCGAGCTGTTCCACCGGCCGCTCGGCGGGCATGTCGAGCTCGGCGAGTACGCGCGCGACACCGTGCAGCGGGAACTCGCCGAGGAGATCGGGCAGGAACTCACGGCCGCACGGCTGGCCGGAGTGCTGGAGAACATCTTCACCTGGGGCGACAAGACTCAGCACGAGGTCGTGTTTGTCTTCACCGCCGGGTTCGCCGACCCGGCCGCCTACGAGATAACTGAGCAGCGGATCCGCGACGAGCAGGACCGGGTGCGCGTGATCTGGCGGCCGGCCGGAGCGACCAGCCCGCCGCTGTACCCGCACGGCGTGGCTGGCCTGGCTGCGCAGCCCGGCTCCTGATCGTTCCGGCCGCGCCCGGGCTTCGGCCGGGCCCGCGGAACGCAGCCCGGCACCGGCCGGCCCGCCGTCGCCTCATCGGCCATCGCCGGTGCCGGCGCCGCTGCGTCCCGGGCGTCACTTTCACTGCGCGAGCCCGGAAAGATTTCGGAATGGTAACGCCAGCACGCGATGTCCCTCTATATATATGTGGGGCGGAGTTTCGCGTTTGTGACGGAAGGTGACTGTATGCGGCATCTGATCGGCATCGTCCTGGCGATCATCATGGCCGGGGCGGTGTTCTTCGCGGGAGCCTGGGGCTACCTGCGGCTGGTGCGGGTCTCTGCCGCAGCGGGCCTCCCGGCCAGCGGCGGCGCGCTCCTGCATGACCGCAGCTCGCTCATCGCGATGGCCGCGCTGGCGGCTACCGGCCTGCTGGCCGGAATCCTGGCCGCCGCGCCGCGTATCTCGCCGCTGGCCGCGGCCCTGCCGGGCCTGGTCCTGGCCGGCTGGACGGCGCTTTACCTGGTGAATGTCCGGTTCGCCATCGACCTGATCCCGATGTCCGCACGGGCATACGGAACCGGTTTCCGGGCTCTGCTGGAAAGCGGGATCCTGGGCGCGGTCGGCCTGGCGATGGTGTTCCCGCTGTTCGTGCCGTCCCGGTGGCGCCGCCGCCCCGGCGTGCCAGCCGAGACCATCGGGGCCGACGACTACGTGGCCAGCTTCACCTCGCCGCTCGCGCGCGGCTAGCGTGCCCCGGAGCCCGGCTGAGAGCGGCCGGCCGGGCTCCGGGCAGGTCAGCAACCCCGGGCAGGTCAGCCACCCCCGGCCAGGTCAGCCACCCCCGGCCAGGTCAGCACCCCCGGCCAGGTCAGCCACCCCCGGCTGGGTCAGGAAACCCGGCCGGGTCAGCCAGCTCCGGCTGGGTCAGCGAGCCACCGCCGGGTCAGCGGGTACCGGCCCGCCCGCCCGCCGGGTGGTGCCCAGGTCGTCGGAGCGTCCGGCGGCCAGCCGGGACCACTGCGAGGACGGGCGCCCGCCGGTCCGGAACTGGTCTCCGTCGGTCCGGAACCGCTGTGGCCAGCCGTCTGGGGAGTTCTCCCATTTCTCCTGCCGTCCGTACACGGTCATGTCGAGCAGCCCGTAGCTCGGTGCCAGCGCCTCCGCGGCGCGACCGCTGCTCCAGTAGGTCTCGAACACCTGCCCGTCCTGCTGCAGGTAGCAGACCTGCATGCCGAACCAGCGTCCGGCCAGGAGCACGTCGGCCGACTCTCCGGGGGAGTACCAGGGCATGTCCCAGCCCATGAAGTCGCGGTAGGCGGCGCTCTCGGAGTACGGGCCATCGCAGAAGGTGGCAAAGGTAACGTCCCGCGCGTGCAGGTAGGACAGCTCGCGGACCTGGCCGTTGAAGAAGGTGCAGCCCTCGCACTGATCCTCGGCGGTCTTGCCGGGGTGCCACATGAAGAAATAAGCGACCAGCTGCCGGCGGCCCTCGAACACGTCGATGAGCGGGACCGGCCCGTGCTCGCCGGCCAGCGGGGTCGCCGGGTCGACCGCCACCATCGGCAGCCGCCGGCGGGCGGCTGCGATGGCGTCGCCCTCGCGGGTGTGGGCCTTCTCCCGGACCAGCAGCTCATCGAGTTCCGCCTGCCAGCTAGCTCGGTCGGCCACCGGGGGGAGGGCGGCAGTGTCCAGGCTGCCGGATCTCGACTCGTCGGTCATGATCACTCCCGTCTGCGTGCCACTCTGGGTCTATCCCAGGACAGACGGCCCCCGGCCGCGGGACTCATCGGCGGCTCAGCCGCGGCCTGTGCCGACATATGGCGTACACAGCGCCTGCTTACAGTGACGGCGTGGTCCTCGTTCCGGCCGGTGATCACGGTCTGACTCTGCGCTTTCGCGCTGCCGGCTGCCCGCCGGCCAGAGCCGTAGCCGGTGAGCCGCGGTCACGGCCGCTCTTTGCGCTTCCAGGTGCCGATCAGCAGCGGCCACAGCAGCGGGCGGGCGGGGTCCTCAGCGATGTCGCGGTCGAAGGCGGCCAGGGCGGCGGCAGCCGCTGCCTCGGTGGTGACGCCGTGGGCCACGGCCGGCGTCAGCAGGCTGCGATAGGTCCCGTCCACGATCGCGCGGCCGGTGCCCAGCGGATCGAGGCGGCCGGCGACGTCGGTACCGTCCGGCTCGCCGATGCCGGCCCGGGCGAACAGCTGCGGCAGCCGCCCGCCGGCGTGCACGTCGCAGCCCATGGCGGTGAACGTCGCGGTGATGACGCGCACCATCTCGGTCACGCTGTCCAGGTCCGGCAGCACGCCGGCCCCGCGCAGGTCATAGTCCTGCACGACCAGGTAGCCGCCGGGCGCGACGGCGTCCCACAGCCGGGCCAGGACAGCGACGCGCTGTGGCAGGTGGAACAGCAGCAGGCGCGCGTACACCAGGTCGAACAGCGCGCCGGGCACGGGCCCGGCAGCGGTGAGGTCATGCGCGGCGAAGCGGCACTGCCGGTGCCCGGCCTGGTGCAGGCTGGCGACCGCGCTCGCGCCCAGCGACGCGTCCACGTCCAGGCCCAGGACCTGGCCGCCCGGCCCGGTCCGCTCCGCCATCAGCCGCATGGTCTCGCCCGGCCCGCAGCCGGCGTCCAGGCAGCCGGAACCGGGCGCGAGGCCAACCTGATCGAGCAGCCGGGCGGTCGCCGGCTCCCAGACCCGCGCCTGGGCGCGCAGCCGTTCATACTCCGCTGGCGTGCGGCCCAGCGCGTAATCGTCGTGGTGTGTCCGGGTCGTCGTGGTGTGCATGCCGGGTTCCCTCCCCGATCGTCGGTCAGGACCGATGCTGGTCGGCCACCGGGCCAGGCACATCGTGGCCGGGCCCACGAGCTTTTCCCGGACCTGCGCCGGGGCCGCGGTCGCGGCCGGCGGGACCGCCGGTAGGACCGCCGGTGGCCGCGCTGCTGGACCGCGACATCGAGCTGGCTGAGCTGAGCCGCCGGCTCGCCGGGGTGCGCGCCGGATCCGGTCGCGTGATCGTCGTCGAGGGCCCGGCGGGGATCGGCAAGTCCACGCTGCTCACCGCCGTCGGCGCCGCCGCCAGGGCCGACGGCGTCACAACGCTGCGCGCTCGCTGCAGCCCGCTGGAGCAGCATGCGGCGTGGGGAATGGCCCGGCAGCTGTTCGAGCCGCTGCGCAGCCAGTCCGGCTGGGGCGAGCTGACAACGGGTGCGGCCCGGCTGGCCGAGGGGGTCCTGGCGGCCGAGGCGGAGCAGCCGGTGCTGGCCGGCGACGCCATGCACGCCGCCGTGCGCGGCCTGGTCTGGCTGGCCAGCAATCTCGGCGAGCGCGGGGCGGCGATCCTGGTCATCGATGACGTGCACTGGGCCGATGCGCCGTCGCTGCACTGGCTGGCCCTGCTGGCCAGATCCCTGGGCGAGCTGCGGATCGGCGTGGTCTGCGCGGTCCGGTCGGGCGAGCCGCCGGCGGTTCCGGACCTGCTGGCCGACCTGCTGGCCAGCGCGCCCGAGCCGCCTGTCCGGCCGCGGCCGCTCGGGCCCGCGGCAACGCAGGCCCTGGTCCGGGCGCGGCTGCCGGCTGCGACGCCGGGCTTCGCGCAGGCCTGCCACGGTGTCACCGGCGGCAACCCGTTCCTGCTCGGGGCGCTGCTCACTCAGCTGGCCGCCGACGGTGCCGCGCCGGACGACGACGCCGCCACCCGGCTGCCTGCCTTCGGGTCGGAGCAGGTCGGCCGGGTCGTGGACCGCCAGCTAGCCCGGCTGCCCGCCGGGGCGGCTCAGCTGGCCAGCGCGATCGCCGTGCTCGGCCCCGGCGCGGCGCTGCGTCATGCGGCGCGGCTGGCCGGGCTGGAGCCGGCCGCGGCGGCCCGGGTGGCGGACGCGCTGCGGGCCGCCCGGCTGGTCGAGGATGGCCCCGGCCTGACACTCGCCCATCCGCTGATCGCGGGCACGCTGTACGCGAGCCTGCCGCCCGGCGAGCGGGGGCTGCGGCACGCGGCCGCCGCCGCCCTGCTGGCCGGCGAGCGGGCCGACCCGGAGCGGGTTGCGCTGCACCTGCTGCGTACCGAGCCGGCGGGCGAGGCCGCCACCGTGGCCACGCTGCGCGAGGCGGCGCGGCAGGCCAGCGCGCGAGGGGCGCCGCAGAGCGCAGCGGCCTACCTGCGCCGCGCGGCTGCCGAGCCGCCGCCGGACCCGGCGCAGGATGCGGACGTGCGCCTGGAACTCGGTCTCGCGCTGGCCGCGTACATGCAGCCCGAGGCCTACGGCCTGCTCCAGGAGGCCGTCGCCGCCGCGACCACGCCCATCCAGCGCGGCGCGATTGCGCTCAGCGGGGCCCGGGCCCTGGGCCTGAGCGGGCGCTTCGACCCTGCTGCCGGGCTCTGCCGCCAGGCTCTGCGGCACGCCGGGGCCTACCCGGCCGGGCTGCGCGAGCGACTGGAGGCCGAGCTGATCTGCAACGGCATGGTCCAGGTCGCGACGATCGATGAGGTGCGCCGGCTGGTGCAGGCGCGCCGGCCGGAGCCGGCGACCCTGGAACTGCGGCCGATCACGGCAGCCGTGACCCTCATGCTGGGGAACCATCCCGCGGCAGCGACCCTGGCGTCGCTGCGCCCCGCCCTCGAGCACGGAGCGGTGGCCGCTGAGCCCGGTTCCCTGGTCTGGACAGTGAGCGCCATCGGCCTGATCGCCAATGATGAGCTGGAAACCGCGCTCGTTCAGTGCGAGGCGCTGATGGACATCGCCCGCCCGCGTGGCTGGCTGATGGCGCTGGCGCACGCCAGCATGTTCCGGGCCATGGCCCTGGTGCGCGCGGGCGAGATCCGCGACGCCGAAGCCGACGCCCGCCTGGCGTTTGACTACAAGCTGCCGGTGGCTCCCGCGCCCGCGATGCTGTGGTGCCTGGCCTTCCTGGTCGATGCGCTCGTCGAGGCCGGCGACCTCGCCGGGGCGGACACGGCGCTGACCGCGGCCGGGCAGCAGGCCGATCCGCCGGATGGCCTCCTCCCCGCGCCGCTGCTGCTGGCGGGCCGGGCCCGGCTCCGGCTGGCCCAGCACCGGCCCGCTGACGCGCTGGCCGATGCCCAGCTGGCCGCGATCCGCGCGGACGAGCTCGGCCTGTGTCATGCGGTCTTCGGGAGCTGGCGGGCCGAGGCGGTCGAGGCGCTGCTCATCCTGGGCGAGGCCCGCCGGGCCCGGCGGCTGGCGCGGGAGCAGGCCGAGCTCAGCGAGCAGCTGGGCACGCCGGGCGCGCGCGGCGCCGCGCTGCGGCTGCTGGCCCGCACATCGGCCGAGCCGGTGCCGGTGCTGGAGCAGGCCGTCGAGCTGCTGGCGTGCTCGCCCGCCCGGCTGGAGCACACCCGGGCGCTGGTCGCGCTCGGCGCCGCGCTGCGCCGGGCCAACCGGCGATCCGACGCCCGCATCCCGTTGCGCCAGGCCCTGGAGCAGGCCGACCGCGGCGGAATGCAGCTGCTGGCCGGCCGGGCCCGCGAGGAACTGCACGCGCTCGGCGCCCGGCCCCGGCGCAGCGCGCTCAGCGGCCCCGGCGCGCTGACCCCGGCCGAGCACCGGGTCGCCCGGCTCGCCGCCGACGGGTACGGCAACCGCGCGATAGCCGAGCGGCTGTACGTGACCCAGCGCACCGTCGAGACGCACCTGACGCACGCCTTCCAGAAGCTGGCCATCACCTCGCGCGCCGAGCTGGCCGCCGCCTTGCAGCCGCGGGCAGCGGCGTCCGGCCCGGTCAGCGCCTGACGGTCAGCAGGGCCTGGCACCCCCGGACGCTGCTCGGGAATCAGCTCTGGCGGTGGTAGGTTGCGTCCCGGTATGCGGCCCGCGGCCGGCGCCACCGGGCTCCGGCGGTGCCGCTAGCGGGGAGGTGAGCAGGCTGCGTCCCCTGGAGCCCGGCGACCCCCCGGCTGTCGGCCCGTTCACCCTGCTCGCCCGGCTCGGGGCGGGCGCGATGGGCACCGTGTACCTGGCCCGCTCGGCGGGCGGGCGGCCCGTAGCGGTCAAGCTCGTGCATCCGGGCCTGGCCGCCGACCCGGCCTTCCGGGAGCGGTTCCGTCGTGAGGTGGCGGCTGCCCGGCGCGTCGGCGGATTCTGGACGGCAGCGGTCGTTGACGCCGACGTCAGTGCCGCCGCGCCGTGGCTGGCGACGGAGTACGTCCCCGGGCCCACGCTGGAGGAGGCGGTCTCCGGCGCCGGGCCGCTGCCCGAGCCGGCGCTGCGCGTACTGGCGGCAGGCCTGGCTGAGGCCCTGGCCGCCATCCACGAGCTGGGCCTGGTGCACCGGGACCTGAAGCCGTCCAACGTGCTGCTCGCCGCCGGCGGCCCGCGGCTGATCGATTTCGGGATCGCGCGAGCGCTGGAGAACACCGCGATCACCGTGGCGGGCACCGTCTTCGGCACGCCCGGGTACATGGCGCCTGAGCAGGCCGCCGGGGCTGAGCCGGGACCGGCCAGCGATGTGTACTCGCTGGGCGCGGCGCTGGTCTTCGCCGCTTCCGGGACCGGCCCGCTCGGCACCGGGACGCCCGTCGAGCTGATGAGCCGCGCTGCCGCCGGCCGGGTTACCGCAGGCGCGACCCCCGCATCCCTGCGTCCCCTGGTCACCGGCTGCCTGCGCAGCGACCCGGCGGCCCGGCCCCGTCCCCGGGACATCATCGCCGCGGTGACGGCCGGCGGATTGACGCCCGGCAGCGCCTGGCTGCCCGCCCCGGTTCGGACCATGGCCGAGACCCTGTCCGCCGCGGCGTACGCTCAGCCGGCTCCGGCTCCGGCTCCGGCGGCCATGGCCGGCCGGCGTGGCCCGCCGCCCGGTGCCCGGCCCGCCGGGCCGGCCTCCGCCGGGCCGGCCTCCGCCGGGCCGGGCCTGGCCGCAGGCGGCCCGGCCGTGGCGGGGGGAGCCCCGAGCGGACTGGCACGCCGCCCGCAGCCAGCGGCCGCTCCGGTGCCGGGCGTCGCGGTCCGGTACCCCTCCGGCGCGGCTGCGGGGACTCCCTCCGGCGCCGCCGGGGCCGCGGTGTTCGTGGCCGGCCGCGGCTGGGCCGCCGCGCGCGGCGGCCTGTGCGCGGCGGGCCTGGTGGTGTCCGAGGGACTGTCGTACGGCGGTCCGGGAGAGCGGCTGCTCGGCTTCGCGCTGTTCGTGTGGGCGCTGGTCGCCGGCGTAGGTGTGCTGGCCAGCGCGGTGCGGCTGCCGACCCGCGTCGAAATCGGCCCGGCCGGAGTGGTCATCACCCGGCGGCGGCGGCAGCTGGCGCTGCCGTGGCCAGACATCGCGCGGATCGGTGTCGGAAGCGGACCGCGGCCCTGGCTGGTGGCCTGGCCGGGGTCGGCGGATGGCGACCGCGTGCTGCGCGGCGCGTACCGCGTCTACCACGGCGGTTACCGCTTGCAGCGGGTCGCGCCGTGGCGGTCGCAGCGCGTGCGCTTGGCCGAGGCCAGGGCGCTGTGCGCCGCGCTGGCCTGGCACGCGGGCCCGCGGTTCGACTCGCGCATGCAGCCCCCGGCGGTCAGGTAACGGCCTCCGGGCACTCTGGCTGCCCGGCGGGCCGGGGTACTGGCCCGGCCCGGCCTTCGTGACTCAGCCCGAGCCAGGCGCACATCGCCGCCGCCGGCAGCGTGACCAGTAGCACGGCCATCGGCAGCGGGTCGTGGGCGCCGCCCAGGCCGGGCAGCGGCGCGACAACCGCGGCCATGACGAATTGCAGGCAGCCCAGGACCGCTGCCGCGACGCCAGCCGACCGGGGGCGCCGGTGCATGGCCAGGGCCAGCGCGTTGGGGCCGACCAGGCCCCACCCGGCCATGACGACGATCAGCGCCGGGATGACGCCGGCCAGGCCCGTGCCGCGAGCAAGGGTCGCGACGAGGAAGAGCCCGCCGCCGGCGGTCATGGTGATCAGCCCGGTGGCCAGCAGGGCGGCCGGGCCGCACCGGGCGGCGAGGCGGCCGCTCAGCTGAGCGCCGGCCACCATGGCGCAGCCGTTCAGCGCGAAGACCAGGCCGTAGACCTGCGGCGACAGACCATAGACGTCCTGCAGCACAAACGAGGATCCGGCGATATAGGCGAACGTCGCTCCCATGGCGAGGGCGCAGGCGGCGGCATACCCGAGGTAGATGCGATCACGGCTTACCGAGATCACCTCGCTCAGCGCGGTCAGCACCCCGCCAGCCGAGCGGCTGCCGGGGGGCAGCGTCTCCGGGACCCGCCACCAGGCCGTGACCAGCAGGACCGACCCCATGACGGCGAGCACGATGAACACGCCCCGCCAGCTGGTGACGGTCAGGATCCAGCTGCCGAACTGCGGGGCGAGCATGGGACCGAGCCCGGTGGCCAGCATCAGCGTGGCGAAGAACCGGGCCAGGGCGACGCCGGAGTGCAGGTCCCGGACGATGGACCGCGAGATGACGATGCCCGCGGCGCCGCCGGCGCCCTGGATCAGCCGGCCCCCGGTGAGCAGGTAGATGTTCGGCGCTACCGCACACGCCAGCGAGGAGATGACGAAGGCGGCCAGCCCGCCCAGCAGCGGCAGCCGGCGGCCGAAGTGGTCGCTGACCGGACCGAGGAGAAGCTGGCCGGCGGCGATCCCGATCACGCACGCGGTCAGCGTCAGCTGAACGGCCGAGGCGGTCGCGTGCAGCTGCTGGCCGATGTCGGGCAGCGCCGGCAGGTACATATCGATGCACAGTGGCCCGAAGATCGACATGGTGCCGATCAGGGCGACCAGGCGCCACCCGCTGGGGACCGGCCGGCTGCGGGCCGGCATCCGGCGCCCGGGCGGCCGGGCCGCGGCCGGGCCTGCGTCTCGCCCGGGCCGGCCGCTAGCCGCCCGGCGGGCGGTGTCGGCTGCTGGCCACTCGGGATCTGCTGCTGGTGCCGGGGGATGGACATTACTGCTCACGCGGAACCGTCTGCTTGCACCCCGTCAGCAACCAGCGGGACATCGGCGCATTCCCGAAGTTATCCGGCTATGCGGCATAAGCGTAGTTAGTTTTCCTGAACGTAACGCCCGGCCGTCCATCTGCTCGCCATCTCGCGGGCCTACGCTCCTGGCGTGGCCGTGGAGAGCGACCGCCTGTGGGCCGGATCGATGCCGCAGGCCTACGATCAGTGGCTCGCGCCTGCCGTGTTCCGGCCTTTCGCGCGCGACCTGGCCCGGCGGGCGGCGCGGCTGGATCCGCGGCAGGTGCTGGAGCTCGCGGCCGGCACCGGGGTGCTGACCCGGGAGCTGCTGGTGGCCGGCCCGGCCGCGCAGGTGACCGCGACGGACCTGAACACGGCGATGACCGAGTACGGGGCGCGTCAGGTGCCAGCTGCGGACTGGCGCCAGGCCGACGCCCTGGACCTGCCGTTCCCCGCCGGGCAGTTCGACGTTGTCGCGTGCCAGTTCGGCGTCATGTTCTTCCCGGACAAGCCTGCCGCCTTCAGCGAGGCGCGCCGGGTCCTGGCCCCCGGCGGACAGCTGATTGTCAGCACCTGGGACCGAGTCGAGACGCACGGGTTCGCGGCGGCCCTGACCACCGCTGTCCAGCGTGTCTTCCCCGAGGACCCGCCGGACTTTGTCACGGCCGTGCCGCACGGCTACGCCGACCCGGATCAGGCGATTGCCGACCTGGCCCGGGGCGGCCTGGAGTGCGTGTCGGCCGAGTCCGTCACCCTCACCGGGCACGCTGACTCGGCGGCCGGGGTGGCGACCGGGTTCTGCACCGGAACTCCGCTGCGGATGGCCATCGAGAGCCGCGGTGATCTCGCGACCGCCACGGCCGATATCAGCGCGGAGATGACGGCGCTCCTGGGCGACGGCCCGGTCACCGCCGCGATGACCGCCTACGTCATCCAGGCCCGGCCCCGCGCGGCCGGCGCATCCGCCTGAGGTGCCCGGCTCGCTGGCGTGCGCAGCGCGCACCGGAGCCAGGCCGCGACGGAAGACCGCGGGGTCAGTCCCGCCGGGCGCGAGTCGCAGGCCGCCTGCCGTGGGTCAGTCCCGCCGGGGAGCGAGCCGCAGGCCGCCTGCCTCCCGGCCGGCCACGGCCGCCCGCATGGCCGGCACGGTCTCGGCGGTCACCAGGCCGCCCGCGGCCGTGAGCTCGTCGATGATGGTGAACGCGGCAGCCGCCCGCTCCGGGCTGTCGATGACGATGGTGACGGCCGGGACCCGCCGGGCGGCACTGAGCAGCCGGTCGCCGTGCGGCCGGTGGTCGCCGTGAAATCCCCAGACACCGCGCAGCGTGGTCGCGCCGCTGATCCCGGCCGCGCGCAGCCGCCGGGTGATGGCCCGGTGCACCGGCTGGCCCTGATAACTGGCCGCCTCGGAAGTGAAGATCGTCAGCTTCTGCCATCGCGCCATGCCGCGGGCACCGGCTCCGGGCAGTGTCTCGGGCGGGGTGATCAGCTGGCCGTCGCGCTTGCATACCGTGACCCGCTCCAGGGTCATCAGCGGGCGGTCCAGCAGCCCGCCCAGCTCCGGGATGACCTGCGCGATCCGCTCTCCGGAGCCGACGGCGATGACCATCATCGGCACTGCGGAGTTGCGGCCGAAGAACCGAGCCCGCTCGCGCTGTCCGCGGATGGTGCCATCCACCCCCAGCAGCGCGGTGGCCCCGGCGATCCCGCGCCGGTACAGCAGATCGCAGATGGCGACATAAGCAGGCACCCGCCAGGCCCGCTCGTAACGGCCCAGGTACACCGTCAGCTTGGCCTGCTCCCGCAGGTCGCCGGGCAGCCGGCCGGCCGCCGCGGTGCCGTCCATCAGGACGGCACGCTCCACGGTGACCAGGCCGGGTCGGCACAGCTGCGCGGTCTGGTCAATGACGGCCTCGATCCGCGACCGGGTGTCCACCGCGACGGTGACCAGCGGCAGGTCCTCGGACAGGGTCAGCGACCGGTCCGAGCGCAGGTGCTGGCGCAGGCCGAACCCCTCTGCGCCGCGCAGCAGGATGCTCGCTGCTATCCCGGTCTGCCCGTACAGGTCCGCCAGCGCGTCGGCCGTGAACCGGCCGCCGGCCCGGTGCCGCTCTCCGAAGTAGCTGGTCAGCTTCAGGTAGTCGGTGGTCACAGCGCCGCCCCGATCAGCCGGCCGAGCGCGGCCGCAGCGACCCCGAGCACGAGGCTGACGATGATGTTGGCCGCCGCCCGGCGGCGCTCCCGCTCCTCGGCCAGTCGCTCCGTCTCGAACATCCACGTGGAGAACGTGGTGTAGGAACCCACCGCGGCGGTGCCGCCGAGCAGCGCCGCACCGGGGCTCAGGGCCAGTCCGGACAGCAGCCCCAGGATCACCGCGCCGGACAGGTTGATGACCAGCGTGCCCAGCGGGAACCGGGCCGGCGACCGGGCCGACACCGCGCCGTCGACCAGGAAGCGCAGTACCGAGCCGGCTCCGCCGATGAGCACGACGCCCGGCCAGATCAGCAGGTTCATGGCCGGCCCCGGCGCGGCTGCCGCCGGCTGGCCGCGGTCATGCCCGGACCCGCACGCGCCGGGCCAGCGCCGCGGCGAGCCGGACGGCCGCATAGCCGGCCGCCAGGCTCGCGGCGGCGTAGCCGGCCGCCAGCGCCCAGGCATGACCGTCCAGCATGTTCAGGATCTCCACCTGCATGGTGGAGAACGTGGACAGGCCCCCGCACAAGCCGGTGCCCAGCAGCGGGCGCCGCCAGGCCGACAGCGGCAGCCGTTCCTGCAGCCGGGTGACGAAGTAGCCGAGCAGGAACGCGGCCACGATATTGACCGAGAACGTGGGCCACGGCCACGCAGTCGCGGCGTGCGGGAAGCTCTCGGCCAGCGCGGCGCGGGCCAGGGTCCCGAGCGCGCCGCCAGCGAAGATCGCGGCGATCTCCCGCCGGTCTGCCCGGGGCAGCGGGAGGCGAGGGCGGCCCGGGCTGCCGCTGGGGGCCAGGTCGCGGTCAGCCCTCAGTCCGACCGTCGGCGAGACCGACGGATAGTGGTCACTCAATGCCGGATGGCTCCCTTCCGTCACAGGATCTGCGGAGAAGCCATCATCCGCGGCTGCGGCGGTTCGGGAGGCAGCGGCCTCCGCGCCAGGGCATCATCTGGCCAGGCCAGCGTACCTGTCACCGAACCGGAAGTGGATCATCCGGGTCGCTGGCGCGGCCGGGTGGTCAGGCGGCGTACTTCAGCACCAGGTCGCCGACGCGGGGCAGCGCCGCCTCAACGTGCTTGCCGGCGTGGCTGCGCACGGCGTTGTAGGCCTTGACGACGACGGGCCGTCCCGAGGAAGCTGCCTTGGCGTCGGTGATCGCCAGCAGGACTCCGGAGACCTCCTCGACGTGCTTGGCCAGGTAGTCACCGAACTCCGCGCCGCCGGAGGTGGTGAAATCCGCCCAGAATGGCTGCAGCGCATCGGCGATGTCCGGGAGCAGCAGGCCCACAACGTGGCGGACGTGCCCGGGCAGGAAGGTGGTGATGGTCTTATGGGCGAGCTTCACAGCGGCCCCGGAGATCCCGGACATGCCGGAGACTTCCTGGTCGACCAGGGTGCAGCAGTCGGTGATCACCTGCGGCCGGGCGTCCGGCGTGAGCAGCATCTGCTGGAGCGTGGCTGCCATGGGTACGTTCCTCTCCTTACCGCCGGGGCGCTGGCCATCTAAGCCTGCGCAGGTGCACATGGGTGAGCCTGGCGCAGGACCATGCAGTCGGCTCTGCTCACCGCAGGGCGCGGATAGATTACCGGTCTGGCGCTGTTTCTGCCGGTTATAGGAGCTTCGTATCGGTAACGGTGCCGGTCTGCGGCGTCCCAGCGCTGGCGGCGCGGCAGCGTCCAGGCTCCCATCGCGTCCGGACACGGCAGACAGAGCCTAAGGCAGCGCGTGACCGGCCCGCCAGGCCGCCGAAATCGCCGATAGCATTCATTTGCTATATTGCCGACATTATCAGAGGCGCATTCTGCTGGGCAGAAACGCCTTAATGACTGGTGACGGTTCCCGGCTGGCTCGCTGATATTGCAGCTAACCTCAAATGTACAAGATTTAGCGCAGCTAAAGTACTGGCGAATTAACCTGAACAGCTGGACGGTTATGCGCCAGGCCAAGATCAGGCCGGGCGAGCTGTCCTGCCCAACGCGAAGGGGAGATAAATGATTCGGTTACGTCCGGATACGGCGGCGCATCATTGCGACGCGGCAGAACGCCCGGGGAGGCGCGCTGCGCGCTGGGCCGCCACCGGGGTCGCGAGCTCGGCGGCGGTGGCGGCCAGCATGCCCGGTGCCCCGACGGCGATGGCGCAGCCGGCCACGACAATGGTCGTAGCCTGCAGTGCAGATGCCCTCCCCGGGCGGTTCTGCTCGCCCCGCCTAACGCGATCCTGGTCCTGCAGAAAGGCTGCACCTACCGGATCTCGGAGCTGCTGCCGATCAACCAGAACATGACGATCGACGGTAATGGCGACACCGTCGATGCCACTGCCCTGGCCTTTACGGCCATCTGGAACAAGGGTTTCGATTTCACGGTTGAGCATCTGACTGTTCGCCACGGAATCGGCGACCGTATCCGAGCGGGAGCAATCCAGAACGATCCCGGCGGCAACGTGACGATCACCGACTGCATCTTCACCCAGAACCTGGGTGGCGCAGGCGGCTCACTTATCAACCTTCCTGGCGCCACCATGGCCGTCAGCAACAGCAGCTTCACCGACAATGACGCCTACGATGCCGGGGGTGGCGCGATCGCCAACTTCGGCACGATGACGATCAGCGGATCTACCTTCAGCAGCAACACCGCGATCTATGACCCTCTCGTGCCGCCGCTGCCGCGGGCGCGGTCGGCGGCGCCGGCTGAGCAGGCGCCTGGTGACGGGACCGGTGGCGCCATCGGCAACTTCGGTGGTGACCTGACGCTCAGCGGAGCGAGCAACACCGCGGGCGGCACGGGCGGCGGTATCAACCGGACCGGGGGCACGGTGAGCCTGACGCATGGCGTGCTGGTCCTGCTGAACCGGCCGAACAACTGCACCGGTCTGGCCTGCTAGCCGGGCCAGGGGCGCTTAGCCCGGCACGAGGCGGTGCAGCGGCTGATCATCCGCTGCACCGCCCCGCGGCCGTTGTGATGAGCGCGGCGCTCAGGAGCGCGCGGCGGGCCGGGACCTGCTGGCTGCCGCAGGTTCGCCGAGGGCGTTGCGCCGGGCCGGCGGGCGGAGCGAGACCATCCGCCGCCAGCCCCAGGCCCGCTCGTAGGTGTAGACGGAGTCGATGCCTGCCGCCAGGGTGGCCGACTTCGGCCGGGACCAGTGCAGGATGCGCCCGAGGTGAGCCATGACGGCCTTGCTGACCTCGCGGTAGATGCTGATCTCGGCCAGCGCCGTGGTGCGCAGCGTCTGCTGGATGTAGTCGTCGTATCCGTCGCCGGCCAGGCCGAGGAGTTCCTCATGGCAGTAGGCCAGGTGATTGTCCTCGTCGTTGGAGATCACCCGCACGGCGCGTGCCACGTCCGCGTTGCGCCCCGAGGACTTGCGCAGCAGCTGCATCTGCTCCGCAGCGCGCTGCTCGGTGACCCGGCTGTGCGCCAGGTAAGTGACGATGTCCCGCTCGGACAGCTGCCGGTCGCGCCCGAGCTGGCTGTGCGCCAGGCCGACGCCGTGCTCCTCCAGGAGCATCGTGTAGTTGGTGTCATCCGGCACGGGCGCTGGCTCCAGGCCCCGCTTGCGGAGCAGCGCGTTGAAGATCCGGCCGTGCTTATCCTCATCGGCGCCGTGCCGGGCAATCTTCGGCGCCAGGTCCTGATAGGACTCGGGTACGAGGGCAGCAATCCGCCTGTTTTCCCAGCCGCCCTGCGCCTCGCCGCTGGCCGCTATGGAGCAGAAGAGCCGGAAAGCGTCATCATTTTCGAATATCTCATCGAATATTGCGCTGGCAGACAGCATCGCTGAGCACCCCCCGCTGGCAGCTCCCCTGGTCCCGCGTGCCCCGTCAACTCTGACACCAACAGTAACCCGGCGTGACGGCGGCGTCGCCGGCGGAGCCCGGCCTGAGGCTCTCCGGCGGCTGCCGGACCGGGCGGTCAGCGGAGCGGGATGACCAGGATCTTGTCATCGCCCGGCCGCGGCGCG
Organism: Streptosporangiaceae bacterium; assembly: GCA_036490755.1. Taxonomy (GTDB): domain Bacteria; phylum Actinomycetota; class Actinomycetes; order Streptosporangiales; family Streptosporangiaceae; genus DASUBV01. The sequence continues at coordinate 92,163 of DASXDJ010000132.1, read as the reverse complement.
CCGCGCCCGTCGCGGTTGCCGGTCGTGAGCCACAGTGAGCAGTCGGGGGCCCGGGCGACGGCCCGCAGCCGGCCGAAGTCGCCGCTGAGGTGCGAGACAGGGTTCCCCGCTGCCCCGTCGGCTGCCAGCGGCACCTGCCACAGCCGTTCCCCGCGGAGGGTCGCCACCCACAGGCTGCCGCCCGAGATCGCCGCACCGGACGGTGACGCCTGATCCGGGGACCAGGTGACCTCGGGATCGGTGTAGCGGGGCTCACCGCCTGTGCCCTCGACGACGGGCCAGCCGTAGTTCTGGCCCGGCTGAATGCGGTTGACCTCGTCGGGCGAGTCCTGGCCGAGCTCGGCCGCGTACCTCCGGCCGGCCCGGTCCCAGGCCAGGCCCTGGACGTTGCGGTGCCCGTAGCTCCACACCAGCGTCCCGTACGGGTTGCCCGGCGCGGGCCTGCCGTCCGGGGTCATCCGCAGGATCTTGCCGCCCAGCGAGGCCTTGTCCTGAGCAGCGCGGACTCGCCGTGCTCGCCGGTCCCGGCGTACAGCATGCCGTCCGGCCCGAACGCCAGGCGGCCCCCGTTGTGAATGGCGGCGTGCGGGATCCCGGTGACCAGGGTGTGCAGCGGGCCGATGCGGCCGCCGGCATACCGGAATCGCGCGATGCGGTTGTCCCCGGCGGTGCTGAAGTACACGTAGACCAGCCGGTCCTGGCGGAACGATGGCGGCACCGCGACCCCGAGCAGGCCGCCCTCACCGCCGGGCGCCACGCCGGGGATCGTGCCCGCGACCGCTACCTGGCCCTGCGGGGTCACCCGCAGCAGGCGGGCGGTATCCCGCTCGGTCACGAGCGCGGCGCCGCCCGGCAGGAAAGGGATGGCCCACGGCACGGCCAGCCCGCTGGCCAGCACCCGCGGCTGGCCGGGCTGCGCCGCGGGCGGGCTGGCCGCAGGCGGCGGCGGGCTGGCACCGGGGGTCAGGCCGGTGCTCGCGCCGCACGCGCTGGACAGCGCCCCCGCGCCCACCGCGAGGGCGGCCCGGCGCCAGCCGGGTCCGCGCACTGCGGCCTGCCCGCGGTCGCCTCGCATCCAGTTAGCCAGAGGCCAGCGCTCCTTCCGGGTGAAGTAGCTCGCACCTCGCGAGTCTTCTGCCTAGCCCGCGGTCGCGGATCCGGAGTGTGCGGCCGGTGCAGGCGACGTGACGCCCGCCCGTCCGCGGGTGACAGCCAGCGCGATGGCCGTGGCGGCGGCGAGGCCGGCATTGACGGCCAGGGCGGTGCTGATGCCGCCCAGGACATGCCCGGCCGTTGCCGGGCCGAGCGCGTGCACCCGCGCGGTGACGATCGCTGACATGACCGGGATGCCCATGGTGATCCCGACCTGCTGGCTCATCGTGGCCAGCCCGGTGGCCAGGCCCTGCTCGGCATCCGGCAGCCCCGAGGTCGCGGTGACCATGAAGCCGACGATGGCCGCGAGATTGGCCACGCCGCCGGCGAAGGTGGCCGCCAGCAGCACCGTTGTCCAGCCCGCCTGCGGGCCGAGGAAGACCAGCGGCACGGTCGCCCCGGCCTGGACGCTGAGGCCGAGCACGACGGCGCTCCTGCTGCCGATCGCGCCGATCAGCCGCGGCCCCAGCAGGCCGCCGAGCACGGTCCCGGCACCGAGCACGGCGAAGGACAGGCCAGCCTGCAAGGGCGAGTAGCCGCGAACCTGCTGCAGGTAGAGAGTCAGCAGGAAGACCACGGACGTCTCGGTGGCGAAGGCGACCAGGCCGGCCGAGTTGCCCCAGGCGACCGTGCGCCGCCGGAGCACCGCCAGCGGGACCAGCGGCTGGGCCGCTGTCCGCTCGACGGCCCAGAACCCGGCCAGGGCCACCACGCCGGCCAGCACCGCGCCGTAGCACAGCGGGCTCGCCCAGGATCGCTGCCCGGCCTCCGTCAGCCCGAACACCACGGCCAGCAGCCCGAGGGTGACCAGCACCGCGCCCGGCAGGTCCAGCCGCGGCCGGCGGGCCGGCCTGCTCTCGGCGAGCACGACCGGGCTGACCGCCAGCACCGCGGCCGCGACCGCCACGTTGATGAAGAACGCCCACCGCCAGCTGAGCAGGTCGGTCAGCACGCCGCCGAGAACCGCCCCGGCGGTGAAGCCCGCGGCCATCAGCGCTCCGTTCAGCCCCAGGGCCCGGTCGCGGACCGGCCCCTCCGGGAACGACGTCGTCAGCAGGGACAGGGCCGCCGGGGTCACCGCCGCGGTGGCCAGGCCCTGGGCGACCCGGGCGGCGAGCAGCACCCACGGTGTCCCGGCCAGGCCGCCGGCCAGGGAGGCGATGCCGAGCACGGCCATGCCGGCCAGGAAGACCCGGCGGCGGCCGGCCAGGTCGGCCAGCCGGCCGAAGAACAAGGTGAACCCGGCCGCGGACAGGGCGAACGACGTGGCGATCCACTGCAGGCTGCCCAGCGAGAACCCGGTATCGGCGCCAATCCTCGGTAGCGCCACGTTGAGGATGGAGAAGTCGACGGCCAGGGTGAAGCTGGCCGTCAGCAGGACAGCCAGGATCAGCCGCTGCTGCCGCCCCATCCGGTCTGGCCTGGCCGGCCCGGCCGCCCGGTCCTGCTGGCTGGTGATGGTCATCTGAGGTTCCTTCCGCATCGCCGCGGCGGCGCATCCGTCCGCCCTGACGACTGTGCGGCCGATCCCGCGGGGCAGCCACGCCCTGCTCAGCCGCCCCTGCCAGGAGCTGGTACCGCGCTGCCTAGCACTGACAGGGACAGGCAGCCCGCTGGGCCGCGGGGCATACTGGCGAGCATGAGCTCCGAGACCCCGCCGGAGGCCGGCCGCCTGGGCGAGTTCCTGCGCAGCCGGCGTGCCCGGCTCAGCCCGGCCGAGGCCGGGATCACCTCCTACGGCGCTCGCCGGGTACCGGGACTGCGCCGCGAGGAACTGGCGCAGCTGGCCGGGGTGAGCTCTACCTACTACACCCGCCTGGAGCAAGGGCAGAGCGGCCATGCCTCAGCCGAGGTCATCGCCGCGATCGCCGCCGCCTTGCGGCTCGATGACGACGAGCGGGCCCACCTGCGGGACCTGGCCCGCCCGGTCCGGCCGCGCCGCCGCCGTCCGGCCCCGCCTGCCGCGGCCCGCGCGGGCACGGCCCGGCTGATTGCCGCCATGACCGACGTGCCCGCCCTGGTCATGGACCGGCGCAGCGAGGTACTCGCCTGGAACTGGCTCGGCCACGCGCTGCTGGCCGGCCATCTTGATGTCAGCGCGCCGGAGCACGCCGCCGGGCGGCCCAACCTGACCCGCATGCTGTTCCTGGACCCGCGTACCCGCGAGCTGTACCCGAGGTGGGCCGAGGAGGCCGCCCGCGCCGTCGCGTCGCTGCGCATGGTTGCCGGCCGGTATCGCGACGACCGCGGGCTCACCGACCTGGTCGGCGAGCTGACCGTGCAGAGCGACGACTTCGCGCGGCTGTGGTCCCGGCAGCCTGTCCTGAACTGCTTCGCCGGGACCAAGCAGTTCCGCCATCCGGTCGTCGGTGACTTCGAGCTGGAATTCGAGGTCCTGCACCTGCCGGACGACTCGGGTCACCGGATCCTGACCTACACCGCCGTCCCCGGCACGGCCGCAGCAGGAGCGCTGCTGCTGCTGGCCAGTGCGGTGGCGCCCGGCGCGGGACCTACTGCGGGCGGGCCGGCGCCGGTGCGGAATCGCCGGGCGGGCTGAGTTCGTTCCCCCGGCCCAGGATCCCCAGGATCCGCCTGGCCCGCGGGCGGTAGTGCCCGACGATGACGGCCAGGACGACCAGGAGCAGCGGCAGTGCTACCAGCCCTATGACGAGTTCGTACCAGGCGATACCGGATAGGCCGCAGGGTGCCGAGGACGCCGATCACGACCAGGCCTACGCCGACCACCGTGCGACTCCAGGTGCCGATCGGGCCGATGCGCCGCAGGCGGCCCCGCTGATCGCCGAAGGTCGCTGCCGGCAGGTCAGGCGCCCTGCCGAAGCGCTCGGCCTCGACCCGCGATCGGCATGCGCCGAACTGGCTGAAGCAGATCTGGTGCACCTCGACCAGGCCGGTAGCGTGTCGGTGGCCGACCCGTTCTCCGCCGTCCCCAGCGGACACCGAGTGCAGCTCGCCGACGGCCCATCGGTGTGGGCGATGTGCGCCATCGACGCGCTCGGCATCCCACAGATGGCCGGCCGCGACGCCACCATCACCGCCACCGACCCGCACAGCGGCGAGCCGGTGCGCGTCGAGGTCACCGCCGGCGAATGGCGGTGGAGCCCGCCGAGCACCTCGGTGCTCGTCGCCCTGGCCGACACCGGCGATGCCTCGGCACTATGCGCCTGCCCACACGTCAACTTCCACACCAGCCCGGACCACGCCCGGGCCTACCTGGCCCACCACCCCGAACTCACCGGCGAGCTACTCCTCGCCCAGCACCCCGCGATCGAGTATGCCCACGCAGCGTTCGGCGCTTTGCTCCACCCTGTCACCGGCGACGACCGGCCGCCTGTGACCACGGCACGGTGAAACATCCCAGTTGTTTTCGGGGCAGCGGCGACGCTCGATCACTCGGCTCGTCGGAGACGGCCCGACGGGCAGCTGTGTGAGGTTCGGCCAGTGATCGAGGTCCACGAGCTGAGCAAACGGTACGGGCCTATGACTGCGGTGCAGCGGTTGACGTTCAGCGTCGAACCTGGCCGTATCACCGGGCTTCTGGGGCCGAACGGGGCCGGGCTGCAGACCGGCCTCGCTGGTCCGAACCGATCGAGGGCGGCAGCGGGCGGCGATCCGGCAAGTGGCATGCCGGTGCCCGGTACTGCGCGCGTGGTCATCGGACGGGATCTGTTGCCGGGCGGACGATTCCTCAGGATCGTCGCAGGGCTCGTGCTGGCTTCCGGTCGCCGTCCCAGGCTTCCACCGGCCCGAGCAGCGGCCGGTTACCGGCTGGCCAGGAACTGGCCGACCGCGGCCCGGGCCGGGTTGCCGGCCGCCCGGTTCTGCACCGAGTGCCCGGCGGCCGGGACAATCAGCAGCCGGCCGTCCGGGGCCAGTGCCGCCTGCGCGCGGGCGCCGGACAGCGGGGTCGACAGATCCCGGCCGCCGGCCAGCAGCAGCACCGGAACGCGCGGCAGCCGGGCCCGCGGCGCTGGTGCTGCGGGCAGCGCCGGAGCCGGCGGCCAGTACAGGCAGGTCTGCACGAAGCCATTGCCGGCCGCGGTGGCCCGGTCGAACGGCCAGACCTGCGCCGGGGTCAGCCGGGCCGTCGCCCGGTCCAGCGCCGCGCGACGGCGGGCCAGCGGAGTGTCCGGCCCGCCCCAGGGCATCCGCAGGTCCGCACACAAGGTGGCGGCATGCAGCCCCTGGCTCAGCTCGGCGGCGGTGGCGGCGTCCGCCGCGTGGACCCGGCCGATCAGCGCTCGCAGCGCCGCCGGCTGGCCGTCCGCGGCGGCGTGCAGGGCAGCCGGGACGCCGGGGAACGACGGCGCGCCCACGCTCATCGCCACCAGCGTGTCGAACAACTGCGGCCCGTCGTGGTAGCGGCGGACCACGGCGGCCAGGTCCCGGGCCGGGTCGGCGGAGCAGCCCTGCTGCGCGCACACCGCGCGCAGCACCGTTGCCGTCCGGCGCAGCCCGGCCAGCTGCAGCGGATCCACGTTCCGGGCCGGCACGACCGAGTCCAGGATCAGCCGGCTCACCCGGCGGGGGTGGGCCAGCGCGAACTGCTCGGCGACATAGCTGCCGTAGGAGATCCCGTCCAGGGCCAGCCGGGATACCCCGAGCGCCCGGCGCAGCGCATCCAGGTCGGCGACCGTGTCCGCGGTGCCGAAGAACCGCCGGTTCGGCCCGATGGCGGTGGCGCACCTGCGGACCGTGGCCGCCGTGGGCACGGTCAGGTCCGAGGCGCCCATCTCGTGCTGCAGGGCCGGGCAGTTCAGCGCCGCGGCCCCGGTACCGCGCTGATCGAGCAGGACCAGCCGGTAGCCGCGCAGCGCCGGCCCGAGCCGGCTGGCCAGCCGCGTCGCGAACGGCACTCCCGGTTCCCCGGGGCCGCCGCTCAGCGCCACTAGCACACCGCGCGGCGCGGCGGCCGCGTCCGACAGCGCGACCGGCAGGGACAGCCAGCCCGGCGCGGCGCCGGACGGGTCCAGCCGCACAGTAAGGTGCCCGCAGCGGAAGCCGGGCTGCCCCGGGCACGGGACGGTCGCTCCCAGGCCCGGCAGGCGCGGCCCGGGGCCCGGCTGCGGCGCCAGGCCCGAGCAGCCCGCCGTGACGCTGGCCAGCGCTGCCGCGAGCAGGCCGGCGCGGATAACCGGGCGCCGGGGGTGGCCGGCGCGCATCGCGGCACTGCGCATGGGACCAGCATCGGCCCGGCTGCGCCCGGCGGGCCACTACTGCCGCAATACCGTTATCTCCAGGCAAAAACCGGCTGCTCGAAGTGCGCGACCCTGATCATGTTCGCGTGCAGCGCCACCTGGCAGAACTGGTAGACGATCGCCGCCGTCGGGGCGTGCAGGTACCGGCCCAGCAGCGGCAGCTGGATCACCGGCGCGGCGGACTCCGGGATGCTCACCAGCCGTGGTGCGACGTCGAGGTCGGCCAGCGGAATCACGTGGATCGCGGCCACCTCCGACTCCGGGCCGGCCAGGCCGGTGCCGACAGGCCCGCCCCAGATCACGACCGGGGTCATCAGGTAGCCCGAGCGGGTGACGTAGTCATCGAGCAGCCCGAGGACCGCGTCCGGCGGAACATCCAGGCCGGTCTCCTCGCGCAGCTCACGCCGGGCCGCATCCGGAGCCAGCTCGCCCGGGTCCTGGCGGCCGCCGGGCAGCGCCCACTGCCCGGCGTGGCTGCGCAGCCGCGGGGCCCGGCGGGTGATCAGCAGGCCGGGAACCTCATCCCGGAACACGACGCAGACCGCCACGGCGGCGGCCGTCAGCCCGGTCCCGGCCGCGGGCACCCGCCGGAACTTACCGAGCCGGGCCGCGATGTCCCGGCGGAGCTCGGCTACCACAGGGCCTTGCCCGGGGGCGGACCGTAGTCCCGGTCATCGCCGTCGCTGGCCGGGGGGACCGGCGTGACCGGCGGCTGCAGCCGGGACGGGGGGCTGTCCGCCGCGGCGGCGATCCGGGACTCGCGCTCGCGGCGGCGGAACTCCTGCATCTCGGCGGCGATCTTCTCGACGTGGGCCGGGCTGCCGCTCGTGGGGTCCAGCCGCTTCCATTTCTCCATGTACTTGACGCCGGTATCGACACAGACGCAGACCTCCGTGACCAGGGTGCCGGGTCCCTTGGGGGCCGGCCCGGAGGCTCCTGCGAAGGTCTCTGGCGGGCTGATGGCCACGACTGCCTGCCAGGGAATGAACTCCCGGCGGAGATGCTGCCGGACCACGATGCCCTGCTCGTGAACGGTGACACTCGACGCCCGCACGATGGCCATCAAGGCTGCCCACACCGGGATGATCGCAGCACCGAGGACCACGCCCGACCAGCCAGCCTCCCGGTAGTTGGCCATCATGACGATCGCGACGATGCTGAAGACGAGCCCGGCGGCAATGGGTACAGCCCAGTTTCGCGCTCCGGTCGGCTTGTACACCCGGACCTGGTCAGCGGATGACATGACCGGATTGTAGGCATGTGCCTGTCGCGTCGGGCAGGCCCTGGCCCGCGCGGGCATCGCGCGGTGCGTAGCCTCATCAGCATGGATGGCCAGGAGCCGCGGGCGCGCGGCGGGTTCCGGCGTGCCCGGACCGGCGGGCTGCTGGCCGCATCGCTCGCGGCCGGGACGCTGCTCAGCGCGTGCAGCAGCCCGGCGCAGCCGCAGCCGGTGGCACGCAGTTACCTGGCGGCCTGGACTCGCCAGGACTGGGCGGCGATGCGCGAGCTGGTCGCCTCGCCGCCGGCCAGCTTCCGCGCGGTGAATGCCGCCGCCCTGAGCGACCTGGGCGTACATCAGGCCAGCTACACGGCAGCAGGCCGGATGAAGGTCAGCGGTACGCGCGCTTCGGTACCGGTCACTGAGCGGCTGCAGATCCCCGGCATCGCCGCGATCACGATCCGCACCACGCTGCGGCTGGTCAGGCAGTCAGGTGCGTGGCGAGTCAGCTGGTCGCCGGCCACCGTCGCGCCGCAGCTGCGGCCGGGCGGGCGGCTGGCGCTGGACGTCAGCTGGCCGGCCCGGGCACCGGTCCTCGGGGCCGGCGGTGCGCCGCTGACCCGGCAGGCCCGGCAGGTCACCATCGGGATCGAGGGACAGCGGGTCAAGCATGCCGCCGCGCTGCGCCGGGCGCTGGTGGCCGCCGGCGCCCCCGCGGCCCGGGTGCAGTCCGCACTGCAGACGGCGAAGGCGCACCCGGCCTGGTTCGCGCCGGTGTTCACGGTCAGCCGGGCCCGGTACTGGGTCCTGAACCCGACCCTGTACCCGATCCCGGGCACGGTCTTCCAGAACACCAGCGCCCGGACGGCGGTCACGACCGGGCTCGGCGCGCACGTGATCGGGACCGTGGGCCCGGTCACGGCCGAGCAGCTGAAGACGCTGGGCGCTCCGTACACCGCCGCCAGCATCGTCGGCCAGACCGGGCTGGAGCAGGCCGATGAGCGCCAGCTGGCCGGCCTGCCGGGGGTCACGATCACCGCCGTGTACCCGGACGGCACGACGGCGGCAACCATTGCCCGGGTCGCGCCCCGGCCGGGCCAGCCAGTCCGCACCACGATCAGCCCGCCGGTGCAGCGCGCCGCCGAGGCGGCCCTGGCCCGGGTGCACAAGCACGCGGCGCTGGTCGCTGTCAGCGCCTCTACCGGCAAAGTGCTGGCCGCGGTCAGCGTTCCCGGGTCCGACGGCTTCGACCAGGCGCTCGGCGGCGCGTACCCGCCAGGCTCCTCGTTCAAGGTGATCACGTCCACGGCGCTGATCGGTCACGGGCTCACCCCGGCATCGGCGGCCAGCTGCCCGCCCACGGTGACCGTCAACGGCAAGGTGTTTCACAACGCGGAGGGCACCGGCCCGGTCAGCGACCTGCTGCATGCCTTCGCCGAGTCGTGCAACACCGCCTTCATCCAGCTGGCGCTGCGGCACCTGAGCGCGGCGGATTTCCCGCGGACCGCGGCCCGGTTCGGGCTCGGCCTGAACCCGCGGATGGGGCTGGCCGCGTTCGGCGGCAAGGTACCGCAGCCGGCCAGCCCGGCTGACCTGGCGGCGACCGCCATCGGCCAGGGCCGGGTGCTGGTGTCACCGCTGGCGATGGCCATGGTCGCGGCGAGCGTCGATACCGGGACCGTGCACGCGGCCCGGCTGGTCGACGGGGCGCCGGACGACCACGTGCCGGCCGTCCGGCTGCCCGGCGATGTCGTCTCCGACCTGCACCAGATGATGAAGCAGGTGGTGGCGACGGGTACCGCGTCGGGCAAGGGCCTGCCGCCCGGCACTTACGCCAAGACAGGCACGGCCGAGTACGGCTCCGGGCACCCGCTGCCCACCGATGCCTGGCTGATCGGCTTCCGCGGCAACATCGCCTTCGCGATGGTCACGGTCAACGGCGGCGAGGGCGGCCCGACCGACGGCCCGGTCGTCGCCCGGTTCCTCGGCGCGCTGCGCCAGCACTGACCCCGTCGCCGATCCGCTGATCCCCGCCGCTGGCCCGGCGGGGCTGGATCAGGGCTGCACCCACTCGATCTGTGCCTCCTGGCCGGCCGTCAGCAGGCAGTAGGCCACGAACGTCACGCCCCCCGCGCCGCCGTCGAAGCGCGCGATGCGCTCGCCCTCGGGCTCGAAGAAAACGTCGCCGGGCCCGAGCTCCGTGGCGGGCTGACCGTCAATCTGGAAGATCGCCGAGCCGCTCAGGATGCTCCCGACAACGGGCCCGTTGTGCACATGCAGGCCGGCGGCGTGGCCGGGCCGGATCCGGATCTCGCGGATCTCGACCCGCGTGGTCTGCCGCGCCTCGCCCAGCACCGCATTCAGCAACACGTCGCGGGTGATGGGCTGGTCTGCGGTCGGCTCAGCGGCCCTGGGCATGGTCCTCCTGTCGGGCGACCCGGCCGGCGGCCCGGGGGCGTTTTGTCCTGCAGGCTACCGTCCGGGCGGGACGGGCGGCTCTGGCTGCCGGACCGCCAGGCCGGGCGCCGGCCTGGCCGCTGCCGGGGCTGGCCAGGGTCGGGCCGGCGGCTGCCGCCCTGCTCGCGGGCAACTTCCAGATGTCTGGAAGATCCGGCCGATTCGTTGACGCGGGGCACAGCGGCCTCGCATCCTCAACTCTCGGGGCACGTCGGCCAGCGGCGGGCCCGCAGCGTCTGGCCGGGCCCGTCCCGGCCGGCCGATGCAGCAGGGATGGTGGGGGATGGCACAGGGCAGCAAGGCGGCGCGCAGGCCGGCGGTTCCGCGGTCACCGCAGAGCCGCCGGCGCCGGGCCGCGGCCATCGGGGTCGCGGCGGGCTGGCTGATCCTGCTGGCCCTGGCGGGATCGGTGGTCACCGCGACGCTGCTTCTGGTGCTCCTGGCGGCGGTTGCGGCCCTCGGCGTGCTGGGCCTGCGGGCGCTGGGTGTCACCCGCGACCACCCGTGGGTCCAGCAGCTGGCAGCGCGGCCGTGGCGGGACGGGCAGGACGTGCTGCGGCTGGCCCTGCGGCATCTCCCGGAACTGTTCGTGATCACTCCCAGCGGCGCCCTGATCGCGCCCAATGCCATCGAGCTGCAGCTCAGTCCCGCGGACCTGCAGGCGCTGAGCCAGCGGATGGACCTGGACCTCATCGCCAGCAGCACCGCTGAGGTCTACTCCGAGCAGGTCACGGCGCATGGCGCCCGGTTCGCCGGGGCGGGCCCCGTCCAGGTCCACGTCATGGCCAGCGAGTCAGTGCCGCCGGGCCGGTTCCGGCTGCGGCAGGGCCAGCCCGTGCCGGTGATGGCGGCCCCGGCCGGACCGGGCTGGGCCGCCGAGCCGCCCGCCGGCCCCGTCCGCGCCGATCGCCAGCTGGCGTATGCCGGCGCTCAGCCGGAGCGCGGTGCCCGCCCCTGGTACGAGCCCGCGGCCGCCGGTCCCGTTCCGGCCGGTCCCGTTCCGGCCGCGCTGGCTCCGGCCGGGCTGGCTCCGGGCGCTGGCCAGGTGCTGGCCGACGATAGCGCGCGGGCCGGCCACCGGGTCCCGGCTGCTGACAGCGCGCCGGCTGGTGACCGGGCGGCGGCCGGCGAAGGGCCGCGCCACCCGGGCTTCTCCGCGCATGATGGCGGGACCCGCGCGGAGCTCGCGCTCGACCCGGCCACCGACGGCATGCCCACCGCCATCGAGCTGCACCGCCGGCCCGCGCCGGCGCCGCTGCTGCGGCTGGTTACCGGCGACGCGGTGGCCGAGACCCGGGTGTCCGGCGCCCGGGCCGGGCGCGGGCCGGTGGAGCTGGCGCTGCCTCAGGTCCCCACCGTGTCGCGGGAGCACGCCCGGTTCGTGTACGCCAGCGGCCAGTGGTGGATTACCAACCTGGGCCGTAACGGCCTGTCGGTGAACGGCGTCCCGCTGGACGGCGACCGGCCGCTCAGCACCGGCGACGTGATCCGCTGGGGCAGCCGGGCGGCGGCGCTGCAATCCTGGGTCGAGATCAGCTGAGGTGCGGCCGCGGCCAGCGGGCGGCCGGGTACGGCTGGGCGACCCGGTCAGCCTGGGTGCCACAATTGCCTCACCGGACATGGCGGGACTGGCTGGCCGCGCCAGCGCCGCTGTCCCTCGGTTGCTGCGGCTGAGAGGCGATGGGCCCGCTCTTCCTGTGGTCTGCGGCGCGCGGCGCATGGGCGGCATGCCCGCCTGACGAGGTCACCTGGCTGGACCGGAGCCTGCTCAGCAGCAACAAGGACCTCACCTTGCACCGGGCGCCGCGGTGCGCGGGACTGCGCTATGTGCAGCACCGGTGGGAGCTGTTCAGCCGCGACACCACCTACCGGGTCTACCTGGCACCGCAGCCGGATGGCGGGCCCGTCACCGCGGCCGCCGTGCAGCGCGCGGCCCGGCATGTGCTGCCCGTTGCTCCCGCGCAGTACGAGGCCCTCCCGGTCGTTCTGGAGGAAGGATCGTGGCTGGTCAGCATCGGTCCCTGGGTGCTGGGGCTGCGGCTGGAGCCGTCCCGCAGGCCGTCGGCCAGCCCGCCGGCTACGACCGCGGAGAAGCAGCCCCCGACCCAGGACGTCAGTGCCGGGGCGGCCGCCGCGGCCCGCCGGGTCACGCCGCCGCGGCCGGACGCCGTGGCCCGGGTGCGCGGCTACTTCGACCGCAGCGCGGCCGCCCGGCTGGCGATGGCGTACTACTACCAGGAGTACATCCTGGGCCGGGCCGCCCCGCAGGCGGTGCCGATGATGGATGTGGTCATCGGCCTGGACCTCAGCGGCGAGGGCGCCGTCTCTGATTTCAAGAAGCTCCTGCAGGGGCTGATCTGGAAGGAGCGCGGCCACGCCCGGGACCTGGCCGACTTCCTGCTGTCGAACGCGCTGCTGACCCCGGCCGACCTGGAGGAGGCCCGGCGCGCCGTCGCCGACAACGAGCGGCGCGGCATCTGCGACGCCGCCCGCCAGCGCCTGCAGTACCGGCCCAGGACCGGCTAGGCGGCGGAGTCGCCGGGCCGCTGGATGAGCTCGATCAGCGCGCCATCGGGATCCCGCAGGTAGACAACGACCGCGCCCTCCCAGGCCAGCGCGCCCGTGATGGTGACGGGCTGTCCGGCGGGCTCGTAGCCGGCCGCGGCCAGCCGGCGCAGCAGGCCGGTGAGATCGGGGACGCGCAGGGCCACGTGCGGGCAGCCGGGGGCGTTCGGCTGCTGCGCGACGGGGTCGGCGGCGGCCTGAACGTACTCCAGCAGCTCGATGATGCGGCCGTCGCCGGCGTCGAGGTCGGCAGCCCGGATCCGGGCCCCGCGGATCCCGGTGACCCCGCCGGCGTCCTCGCCCTCCGGACCGCTGATCTCGATGACCCGCAGCCCCAGCAGGTCCCGGTAGAACGCCAGGGAGCGGTCGAGGCTGGCGACGGTGATGCCGGCGTGGTCGATCCCGGTGACCCACCGCGGGCCAGACCCGGCCCCGTCCTGACCGATCGCGCGCTGGTCCATGCCGCGCACCCTCCTGTCCCCTGTCCGGTCCTGTCCGGCAGCCGCCACGGCGCCGCTAGTCACAGCATTCTCACTGGCCCTATTGACCCCGTCAAGAACGTATATGTACGTTTGTACAGTGCAAACGTACACAACAGACGTACATGAATAGCGTGACGGCAGCAGCTGGACCTGGGGAAACTCCAGCCGCTCCTGACGCGCACACATCATCTGGCGTCCGGCAGTCTGGGATGGGGCGCCGGAGGCGGCCCCGTCCGCGCCCGCGCCGCGAGCATCTGCTCGAGGTCACCATCGAGCTGGTCGCGCGCGAGGGGATCGACGCGGTCACGCACCGCCGGGTCGCCGAGCTGGCCCGGGTCCCGCTCGGGTCCACGACCTACTACTTCGCCTCCCGCGAGGAAATGCTCGTCGAGGCGCTCAAGACCTTCGGCCGGCAGGAGGTCGCGGCGCTTCAGGAACGGCTGGCGGAACTGCCCGCCCGGCGGCCCTCTCGCAAGCGGTACATCGACGGCCTGGTTGACTTCCTGGCTCCGCAGCTCGGCGACGACCACTGGCGCACGGTGGCCCAGTACACCCTGCTGTGCGAGGCCGCGCGCCGTCCGGAGCTGGAGCTGGTCGCCCGCGAGTGGAACCAGGCCTGGTGGGCCGTGCTCGAGGAACTGTTCCGGGCGCTGCGCGCGCCCGACCCGGTGCTGGAAGCCCGGATGCTCCTGGCCATGCTGGACGGATTCCTGGTGGAGCAGCTGGCGGCTCCGGATCCTGATTTCCTGGCCGCGGTCCTGCGCCCCGCCCTGCGCCGGGTATTCACCCGGGCGCTCACCGGGAGCGGGTCCTGACATGCCCGGGCTCCGGACCGCGGAGGCTCAGGCCGGGCGTGAGCCCGCGGCCGCCGGCCCGGCGTTCGAGGCCAGCCGCCTGACGGTCAGCTTCCCTGGCGGTGTGCGCGCGCTCCGGGGCGTGGACCTGACGGTGTCCGCGGGCGAGATCGTGGGCGTCGTCGGCGAGTCCGGGTCGGGCAAGAGCGTCCTGGGACTTGCTGCACTAGGTCTGCTGCCCGCCGATGCCGCCGTGAGCGGGCGGGCCTGCCTGGCCGGAGCGGACATGGTGGCGGCGTCCCCGCAGCAGCGCCGGCAGGCGCGACGCCGGCACGCCGGAGCGGTGTTCCAGGACCCGATGACATCCCTGAACCCGACGAAGCGCATCGGGGCTCAGCTGCTGGAGGTGTGCGCGTCCCGTGAGCACGCCGTGGAGTTGCTGGCGGAAGTCAATGTCCCTGAGCCCGCGCGCCGGCTCGGGCAGTTCCCGCACGAGCTGTCGGGCGGACTGCGCCAGCGGGTCATGATCGCCATGGCGGTAGCGCGCCGGCCTACTCTGGTGATCGCTGATGAGCCGACCACGGCACTGGATGTCGTGGTCCAGGCCGAGATAGCCAGCCTCTTCCGCCGACTGCGCGATGACCTGCGCGTCGCCTTCTTGTTCATCACCCATGACCTGGCTCTCGCCGCGCAGATCTCCGACCGGGTCGTGGTGATGTACGGGGGCCGCGTCGCGGAGGCCGGGCCCACCCGGCAGATCCTCGGCCAGCCCCGGCACCCCTACTCCGCCGCGCTGCTGCAGACCCGGCTGACCCTGGATGTCGACACCGCCACGCCACTGCCGACGCTGCCCGGTGAACCACCCGACCCGCGCCGGCTGGCTGCGGAGTGCCCGTTCGTGCCCCGCTGCCGGTTCGCAGCCGGGGAATGCCGCGACGGTCTTCCTGACCTGTCTCCGGTGGCCGGGTCAGGTCACCAGGTTGCCTGCCGCCGGGTGGATCAGATCAATGTCATGGCGGCGACCGCCGCCCCCGGTGACGACCTGGCCGGCCCGCCGTCCCGGCCGGCGGGTGGCCGGCCGCCGGCCGCCAGCCACGTGCTCGCATCGGTTGTCAGCCAGCATGGCGCAGCGGCCGGGATGCGGGCCCGGCGCTGGCCGCGGCGGCCGAGAGTGTCGTCAGGCGCCGTCACCAGCCGCGGCTCCGCGGCGGGCGAGCCAGCCGCCGTGCTGAGGGTCCAGAACCTGGCCAAGGCGTTCGGCGGCCATCAGGCGGTTCGCGGCGTCTCCTTCAGCATCGCGGCGGGCCGGGCCATGGCCCTGGTCGGCGAGAGCGGCTGCGGGAAGACCACGACGTTGCGCATGGTGGTGGGCCTCGAGCGTCAGGATGGCGGGCAGGCCGTCGTGGCGCCCGGCCCCCGCCCTCAGATGATCTTCCAGGACGTCGGTGCCTCGCTGACGCCCTGGATGACTGTCGGTCAGCTCCTCCAGGAGCGGCTGCGGGCCGAGAGCGTCCCGCGCGTGCAGTGGACAGAGCGCATCGACGCCGTGCTCGCCCTCACCGGGCTGCTGCCCGACACGCGCGACCGCCGGCCCGGCCGGCTGTCTGGCGGACAGCGTCAGCGGGTCGCCCTGGCCCGGGCCGTCATCGTGACCCCGCCGCTGCTGGTCTGCGACGAGCCGACCTCGGCGCTGGACGTATCGCTCGCCTCGACGGCACTCAACCTGCTCAACAGCCTGCGCCGGGAACTCGGGATGGCCGTCCTCATCGTGACCCACGACCTGGCCGTCGCGCGCGCGACCTCCGAGCACATCGCCGTCATGCAGGACGGCGAGATCGTCGAGCACGGCGAGATCAGCCAGGTACTCACCTCGCCGGCGACGGCCTATACCCGGCGGCTGCTGGCAGCGGTGCCGGCGGTGACAGATCCCGCGAAGGGAGGCTGCGATGGCGTTCGCTGAGCCCGCAGAGCTACTGCGGCCAGGCCGGTTCGCGCGGCTGAGCAGGCTGTCGGTCATCGACCGGGCCGGGCTGGCCGGGATCGCCCTGCTGACCCTGGTTGCTCTGGCAGTGCCGTGGATCGCGCCGCACGGCCCGACGGCCCAGGTCGGCGTCCCGTTCCTGGGCGCCGGCCACGGCGGCCTCCTCGGCACCGACGACCTTGGCCGCGACCTGCTGTCGCGGGTGTTGTACGGCATGCGCACGTCCTGGTTCTCCGCCCTGCTGGTGGTGGCGGTTTCCGTCGTGATCGGCGGAGCGATCGGACTGCTGGCCGGGGTCGCCGGCGGACGGACCGACGCGATCCTGATGCGGCTGACTGACCTGGCCCTGGCTCTGCCCGGACCGGTTCTGGCCATCGCCGTCATCGTGGCCATCGGGCCGGGCCTGGGGCACGTGCTCATCGCTGTCCTGATCGTCTGGTGGCCGTATTACGCGCGCATCGTCCGGGGTGAGGCGCGAGCCCTGGCCGTGCGACCGCATGTCGACGCCGCCCGCGTGATCGGGCTGAGCCTGCCGCGGCTGGCTGTCCGGCACGTCATGCCGGGCGTGCTGCCGCCTGTGCTGGTGGCCGCCAGCGTCGATCTGGGCGCACTGGTGCTGACGCTGGCCGGGCTCTCGTTCATCGGCCTCGGAGCCCCGCCGCCCGCGCCCGAGCTCGGCGCGATGTCCTCCGATGGCCTGGTGTACCTGTTCGGGCATCCGCTGATTCCGATTGCCCCGGCGGTGGCCGTGGCAGCACTCGCCTTCTTCGCCAACCTCGCTGGTGACGGGCTCCGCAACCTCCTGGAGGACGTCTGATGTGGTCACGAATACACCCGCGGATCATCGCCGCGGGCGCCGTCTGCGCGGCGCTCGCCCTCGCTAGCTGCACCTCGTCGGGCACGACCCCCGCGAGCCAGCAAAACTCCAGCACCACTCTCAACACCGCTTACTACGGTGACCCCTCGGGCGGCATTGACCCGGACGTGTTCTATGACGTCGAGGGCGACTCGATGATGCTGGCCCTGTACGACACCCTGCTCACCTACCGGCCCGGCACCACGCGGCTCGCCCCTGACCTGGCTACGTCCTGGCACGAGAGCGCCAGCGGGCTGACCTATTCCTTCAATCTCCGCCATGGCGTCCGGTTCCACGACGGGACTGCGTTCAATGCGCGCGCCGTGGAAATCAACTTCAGGCGCCGCATGATCGTGAAGCAGGCTGTGTCCTACATGACAGCGGGAATCGCCAGCATGCAGACGCCCAGCCCGTATCAGTTCGTGGTGCACCTCAAGAAGCGCAATAACGCCTTCCTGGATTACATGGCCTCGATGTACGGACCCAAGATCGTCAGCCCCCAGGCCCTGACCGAGCATGCGGGGAGCGACCACGCCCAGAAGTGGCTGTCCACGCACGAGGACGGCACCGGCGCCTACCAGCTGGCCACCTACCATCCCGGCAGCCAGTACGTGCTGAACCGCTTTGACGGGTACTGGGGCAAGCAGCCTTACTTCAAGCGGGTGGTCATCTCGGTGATCCCCGACGTGTCTACCGCTGAGCTGCAGTTGCGCTCGGGCAGCCTGGATCTGCTGGTGCACGGCATCGCCAACTCCGAGCTGCAGAGCATGCAGGCGGCCGGCCTGCACGTGATCAAGTTCCCGGCAGCGATCCGGCAGGTTGTGCTGCTCAACCAGAACAAGGCGCCCTTTGACAGCCTGCCGGTCAGGCAGGCTGCTGCCGCCGCCATCATGGCCGCCGACCAGCGGGCGGTCCCGGCCGTCTTCGGGAGCTACGCCACCGTCGCCCGGTCGGCTTACCCCCAGGTCATGTCGGTAGCCGGGGAACTGGCACCGCTCTCGCCGCAGCCGGCCACCCGGGTCGCCGCCGGCACGAAGATCACGCTGTCGTACACCTCCAGCGAGCCGGACCTGCTGCAGCTCGCGCAGTACTACCAGCAGGCCCTGGACAAGGCCGGCTTCAAGGTCACCCTCAAGGGCGACACGGTCTCCCAGGAGTTCGGGTATATCTCCAACCCCGGTGCGGCGCCGAATGCGACTATCAGCACCTTCAACCCCGATGCTGCGCATCCCGACACCTGGGGCCGCCCGGTCTGGGGTGCCGGCGGTGGCGTCAACCTCTTCGATTCCAAGGACAAGAAGGTCGACCAGCTGCTCGATGCCGGCGCTCAGGCGCCGACTCAGGTCCTGGAACGCAAGTGGTACGCAGCCGCGGGCGAGCGGGCCAGCCGGGACGCGTATGTCATCCCGGTCGATGATGCGGACGACAGCGCAGTCGCCAGCTCTAGCCTGACCGGCTTTTCTCACGTGCCGACCTACATCTGGATGGTCAGCTTCGCCGCGCTGGCCCGGAGGTAGCGATGCTGCGATTCGCCGTGCACCGGGTGCTGGCCATGGTCGGCATCCTGTGGGCACTGCTGACCATCGTGTTCGTGCTCCGGACAGTCATCCCGTCCAACCCGGCCCGGACTATGGCGGGACCGGGCGCCACCCCCGCCCTGATCGCTGTGGAGCGAGCCCGCCTCGGACTCGATAAGCCGCTGGCGGTCCAGTACGCGAACTACCTGTCCGGCGCCGTGCGCGGCAACCTGGGCATCTCGGTCTACACCCGCAATCCGGTGTCGGCGGACCTGGCCCGCGCGATTCCTGCGTCGGTTGAGCTGCTTGCCGGAGCGGTCGTGGTCATGATTGTCCTGGGCCTGGCGCTCGGCCTGCTGGGCGGGTCGGCCGTCCGCGGGTCGGGCGTGCTGCGCGTGGTCATGGTGAGCGGGGCGTCAGTGCCGACGTTCCTGCTCGGGCTGCTGGGCCTGCTGCTGCTGTACGGCAGGCTGCACATAGCCCCGCCCGGCGGTGAGGTGTCCGGAACCATCGGTGCACCCACCGGACCGACCGGCATCGTGATCCTGGACGGACTGCTGGCCGGCCGCCTGGACGTGGTGACCGACGGCCTGTGGCACCTGGCCCTTCCTGCTTTCGTGCTGGGCATCGGACCCGCGCTGATCATCGGCCGGACACTGCAAAGCTCGCTGCGGACCGTCAGCGGCCAGGATTACATCCGCACCGCGCGGGCCAAGGCCCTGCCCGGCTGGGCCGTGCTCCTGCGGCATGCGCTGCGCAATGCCCTCAACGCACCGCTCAGCCTGACCGGGCTGGAGATCTGCGGCATGCTCGCGGGGATCGCCGTAGTCGAGGACGTGTTCTCCTGGCCGGGACTTGGCCTGTACACCGTCCATGCGATCACTACCAGCGACTTCGCCGCTATCGCGGGCGTGACCCTGGTCATCGGGGCCGGCTACGTGATCATGAATGCGATCATCGATGTCGCGCAGGTCGCCGCCGACCCGCGCCTGCGCCGCCGGGCGCCGGCGTGACCGGGCCCTGGCCGGCGGGCATGGTCATGACGACGGCCGGGCCGGCGGCTGCTGATTCCCTGGGCCTTACCTCCATGCACGAGCACATCCTGTGCGACGTGAGTGCCTACCGGATCGAGGAGGCCGATGCGGTCGCCCGCATGGGGGGCATCGACCTGAGCTTTGACATCAGCCAGCGGGGTTTCCTGGAGGAGCACGGTTTCTTCCTGTCGTCGGCTAACTGCCGCCTTGACGACCATGCGGTCATGGCCGGCGAACTGGCCGAGCTGGCGGCCACCGGCGCATCGACAGTCCTGGAACTGAGCTGCCCGGGCCTGCGGACCGACGTGACGAGCGTGGCCCGCCTGGCCGCCGCAGCCGGGCTCCGCGCGGTGGTCTCCACCGGCATGTACATCGAGCCGTCCTGGCCGCCGGAACTGGCCGGGCTGGGCGAGGAGGGCTGGGAAGCCTTCATGGTGGCCGAGATCCAGGAGGGCATTGGCCAGACCGGCGTCCGCGCGGGGCACATTGGCGAGATCGGCATCACCGACCTGGGCCCGCGCCAGTCCGGCCTGCTGCGGGCCGCGGGCCGGGCTGCGGTCCGGACCGGCGTCTCGGTGACCGTGCACCCTGGCTGGGAGCGCGGCAGCGACGGCCGGGCCATCCTTCCCCTGCTGACCGCTGA
The DNA here is from genome assembly GCA_036490755.1 of Streptosporangiaceae bacterium. Lineage (GTDB taxonomy): Bacteria > Actinomycetota > Actinomycetes > Streptosporangiales > Streptosporangiaceae > DASUBV01. The sequence continues at coordinate 72,247 of DASXDJ010000132.1, read as the reverse complement.
AGGGCTGTCGCCGGATCGGGTAGTCCTGGCCCACGCTGACGCATTCTTCGTCGAGCATGACCGGCGCCGGCTGATCGCCGACCCGGCCGCGCGGCAGCTTCGCACGGACTATCACCGGGAGGTTCTCGACGCCGGGGCGAACATCTCGGTCGACTGCTTTGGTCATCGCTGGAACATCGCGCCGGATCACTGGGTCATCGAGACCGATGTCGACCGGCTGGCCGGCCTGGTCGCCCTGGTCGAGGCGGGGTACGCGGCCCAGATCGTGCTGGGCACCGACATCTGCTTCAAGCTGCTGACCCGGCGCGGCGGAGGCCTGGGCTACCGGCATCTCACCGGCACCATTCTCCCGTTGCTGCGGGAGCTGGGCGTAAAGGAGAAAGACATCATCACCATGACCACGAGCACGCCAGCTGCCATCCTCGCCCGGGCGGAGACGTGACCACGGCCGCGAGCCAGGGTCCGCTGGCCGGGCAGACAGCGGTGGTCACGGGCGCTGCCACCGGAATCGGCCAGGCGGTCGCGGCGCGGCTGACCGCAGCGGGTGCCCGGGTGCTGGCGACCGATATTGACGAGGAGCGGCTCGCGGCCAGCGCGGCCGGGATCGGCGCTGAGTGGGCGCTGGCCGACGTGCGCTCCCGCGACTCCGTGCGGGACCTGGCGGCTGCTGCCGCGAGCAGGCTGGGGGCAGTGGACATCCTGGTGTGCAACGCCGGGGTCTGCACCAGCGCTCCGCTGCTCGACCTCACGCAGGACGAATGGGACCGGACGCTGGAGATCAACGTCCGCGGCATGTTCTTCTGCGCTCAGGCATTCGCGGGAGCCATGGCTGAGCGCGGCTCGGGCTGCCTGATCACGATCTCCTCGGTATCGGGCCGCCAGGGCGATCCCACCCTGGCGCATTACTGCGCCTCCAAGTTCGCCGTCATCGGCTTCACGCAGTCGTTTGCCCGGGAGTTCGGCTCGCGCGGCATCCGGGCCAACGCCATCTGCCCCGGCACCGTCGATACCGAGATGGGGCGGCGGCTGGCGGCGGAGTGGGGCATGACCCTGGCCGGCCTGGCCGAGCGAGATCAGGTGATCAAGAGGCCGGTCCGGCCCGAGGAAATCGGCGATGCGGCCGTCTTCCTGGCCAGCTCGCAGATCATCACTGGTCAGGCGCTGAACGTTGACGGCGGGCTGGTCTTCTCGTGAGCCAGCATCCGGGACTGCCTGCCGGTGACGACGTGCTGTCGGTACGCGCCGGGCGGCTGTACATGGAAGACGTCAGCCTTCGCGACCTCGCTCTGGCCCATGGCACCCCGTTGTACGTGGTCTCCGAGCAGCAGCTGCGCACGAATGCGCGCCGGTGGGCGGCCGCCGCTGCGGAGGCGTGGGGGCATGGGCCCGCCCTGGTGATGCCGTCCCTGAAGGCCAACACCTCGCCCGCGCTCCGGGCGATCCTGAATGAGGAGGGCGCCGGATGTGACGTGTTCGGCGCCGGAGAGCTGGAGATCGCGCTGCGCTGCGGCGTCCCGGCGGAGCGGGTCTCGCTGAACGGGGCGACGAAGTCCGACGAACTGCTGCGCCGGGCGATCAGCACGGGAGTCCGGGTGACGCTCGACTCAGCTGATGAGTTCGAGCGCGCGCGGAGGATCGCGCGGGAGGCAGGCCGCCGGGCGCTGCTGCGGTTCCGGATCCGGCCCTGGCTGCCCGGCACGACTGCGCCCTCCGATTTCGATCCGGAAGGCGGGGCGGCGTACCTGGCGGTCCAGGAGTACCGGGCTGGCATGCCGGCTCGGGAGGTCGCAGCCTGCCTGCGGGCGGCCGCCGGTGACGATCATGTCGACGTGGCCGGGATCCATGCCCATGCCAGCCGGCAGACAACGGACCTGTCTTTCTGGTCCGCTCATGCGCGATACGTCGGCCGGACATGCGCCGAGCTGTCGAGCGTGAGTCCCGGCTGGCAGCCGCGCGAGATCGATCTGGGCGGGGGCTTCGCGGTGCCGCGCGATCCGACCGCGCGGCGGGAACTCGCGAACGGCCCGACCGCACCCGGGCCCGCCGACTACATGTCGGCGCTCGCCGGGGCCCTGGCTGACGGCCTGGCCGCCGGCGGGCTGAGTCCCGGCGGAATCGCGCTGCAGGTCGAGCCGGGCCGGGCGGTCTACGGAAACGCGGGCGTGCACCTCACGACGGTGCTGCATATCAAGCACCAGGATCAGCCGCTGCCGCGTACCTGGATCGAGACCGACACGTCTGAGGCTTTTCTCGGAGACACCCTCATCGAGCGGAATCTGTGGACCATGATCCTGGCCGACGAGCCCGACCGGGAGCAGTGCATGCCCGCTGCGGTCACCGGCATCTCGTGCGGGTTCGATCTCCTGGTCCCGGAGATGCTCCGCCCGGTAGCCGCGCCGGGCGAGGTCCTCGCCGTCCTGGATACGGGTGCCTATCAGGATGCGACGGCCAACAACTTCAACGCGATGGCCCGCCCGGCCACCGCGCTGGTCTCCGGCGGGCAAGCACGCCTGATCAAGCGGCGGGAGACGCTCGATGACCTCCTGGCGCGGGATGTGTTCGAGCCATCGCCAGCCGGCGGTGCGGCGCTCGCGTGAGCGTCAGCCGCCAGGCCGACGTCCTGGTCATCGGGGGCGGGATCGTGGGCCTGTGCGTGGCCTGGGCGGCGGCGCCGGCGCACTCCGTGGCGGTCCTGGAGCAGGCGCGGGTCGGCCATGACCGCGGCTCCAGCAGCGGCGATGCCCGGATGCGGGTGCTGGCCGCCTACCCGGACGACAGCTACATCGAGAGGGGGCTGGCCGCCGGCGATGACTGGGCGGCGGCCGGCCAGGCCTGCGGGCTCCCGCTCCTGACTGTGACGGGCTGCCTGTCGTGGGGCGATGGTCAGGAGGATCTGCGGCGCGGGCTGGAGCGGCCCGGGCTGGCCCATGAGACCTGGACCCAGCGCGATGTGGATCGCGCCTACCCAGGGGTGCGCCTGCCCGCCGGAGTCGCTGCCATCCACCAGGCCGACGGGGCCGTGATCCACGCCGCCCGGGCGGTTGAGGCCTTTGCCCGGCAGGCTCAGGCGCGCGGGGCGGTCCTGCAGGAGGGGATCACCGTTACCTCGATCGACCCCGGGGAGCACCTGGTGCGGGTCGCGACCAGCGCGGGCGAATGGGCCTGCGGCCAGGCTGTGGTCTGCGCCGGGCCGTGGTCCCGCCGCCTGCTGGCCACGGCCGGGATCACCATCGCGGTCACCACGACCAGCCAGACCATCTGCTATTTCCCGCGTTCTGGTCCTCCGCCACCCGGCCTGATCGAGTACGGGGATCCGGATCCCTATTCCCTGTGGAGCCCTGATCACGGCCTCAAGGCGGCGCTGCACGCCCCCGGGCCCCAGGCGGAACCGGATGACCAGCTCGCGCCGGATGCCCGGGCCGGGAAACTCGTTGCTCAGTGGGTCGGCGAGCGGTTCGGTCGCAGCGCCGGGTCAGCCCGGCCGCGCCTGGCGACCTGCAGGTACACCACGACGGCGGATGAGCGGTTCCAGATCACGCGCCATGGCCGGGTCATCGTGGTGTCGGCGTGCAGCGGACATGGATTCCAGTACGCCCCCGACACCGGGCGCCGGGCCGCCGCGCTGCTCTAGCCAGCTGAGCGCGAGGCTGCCCTGGCACCTGCACGGCCGGGCCGGCCGAGCCTGGCGCAGCCGCCCTCCTGTGCGGCCGTACCCTAGACCGGTCAGCAGCAGGGGGAGCGACCGGAGGCGGGGTCACGGCGTGCAGGGCAGCCAGGACGACCCGTTCGGCACCGCGGAGCTACGCCGCCGGGTACTCGAGGCATGGACCGCCTCGCCCGCGCGGTTCCGCGAGGACGCGAACGCCGAAGAGGACTACGCGCTGGGCGGATACCGCGACCGGGTCATCGTGGAGCTGGCCCAGAACGCGGCCGACGCCGCCGCACGGGCTGGCGTGCCCGGCCGGCTCCGGCTGACGCTGACTGCCGGGCCGGCGGCCGCCGGGCCGCCGGCCGCCGGGACGCCGGGCGGGGGGACGCCGGCCGCCGGGACGCCGGGCGGGGGGACGCCAGCCGCCGGGACGCTGGTGGCAGCGAATACGGGGGCGCCGCTGGATGCGGCGGGCGTCGAGGCGCTGAGCACGCTGCGGGCCTCCAGCAAGCGCGGAGCGGACGAGCCTGCGGCGACGGCGGGCCGGTTCGGCGTGGGCTTCGCCGCCGCCGTCGCGGTCAGCGATGAGCCGCGCATCAGCTCGCTGACGGGCACGGTGGCCTGGTCCCGCAGCGCCGCCCGCGACCTGGCCGGGCAGATCCCGGCGGTGGCCGCCGAGCTGGCCGGCCGGGCGGGGCAGCTGCCGGTGCTGCGGCTGCCGTTCGCCGCGGACGGCGCGCCGCCGGCGGGCTTCACGACCGCGGTCACCCTGCCGCTGCGCGACGAGGCGGCGGCCGCGCTGACCGCCCGGCTGCTGGCTGAGGCCGGGCCGGCGCTGCTGCTGGCGCTGCCAGCCCTGGCCACGATCGAGATCGAGGCCGGCGGGGTGACCCGGATGCTGACCGCCGTGCATGACGGCGACGGCGTCACCATCACTGACGATGGCACGGTAAGCCGGTGGCGGACGGCCGCGGCTGGTGGCCGGGCCGCCCCGCAGCTGCTGGCCGACCGGCCCGCCGAGGAGCGGGCCCGCCCGGCCTGGTCCGTGCGCTGGGCCGTTCCGGTCGCAGGCGACGCCAGCGCCGAGCTGGTCAGCGGTGAGCTGGCCGCCGCCGAGCTGGCCGGCGACAGCACCCGCGGCAGCACCAGCGGCGAGCTGGCAGGCCGTCCGGCCAGCGGCGAGCTGGCGGGCCGCTTGGGCAGCGAGCCGGCCGGCCGGCTGCCGGACGGGACCGCCGGCGTGGTGCACGCACCGACGCCGACGGACGAGGTGCTCAGCCTGCCTGCCCTGCTGCTGGCGTCGTTCCCGCTCAGCCCGGACCGCCGCCACGTCGCACCGGGCCCGCTCACCGACTTCCTCGTCGACCGCGCCGCGGAAGTGTATGCCGGGCTGCTGCCCGGCCTCGCTGGCGGTAACGGGCTGCTCAGCCTGGTGCCGCCGCCGGTGCCCCGCGGTGAGCTCGACGGGCAGCTCGGCCGCGCGATCCTGGCGCGCTTGCCGGAGACGCCGTTCCTGCCGGCCGTGGCCGTCCCGGCCGCAGCGACCCGGCCCGGCGAGCGCAATCGAGAGCTGGACCCGGGCGGTACCGAGGACCCGGCCGGCGCCGGGGACTCGTCCGGTACCGGGGACCTGGCCGGTGCCGAGGACCTGGCTCGCCTGGAAACCGCCGGGCTCGGCCCGGGCCAGCTGACTGGCCGCGGGCCGGGCAGCCCGCCGGGCCTCCGGGTGCGGCCCCGGGACGCGCTCATCCTGGAGACGCGGCTGCCGGGCCTGCCCGCCGTGCTGGCTGCCGTGCTGCCGGGACTGATCTCCGGGCCGCCCCGGCACCAGGCCTACGCCGTGCTGGGTGTGCAGCGGATGTCGCTGGCCGGGCTGGCCGACGCTCTCGCCGCGCTCCACCGCGAGCCGGCCTGGTGGCGGGAGCTGTACGCGGCGCTGGCCCCCGCCGAGCCCGCCGAGCTGGGCGAGCTGGGCGCGCTGCCGGTGCCGCTGGCCAGCGGGCGGCAGGTGACCGGCCCGCGCGGGCTGCTGCTGCCCGCGCCGGAGCTGGCCGACCCGCAGCGGCTGGAGCTGCTGGGCCTGCGGGTCGTCCATCCCGGTGCGGCCCACCCGCTGCTCACCCGGCTGGGCGCGATCGAGGCCACGCCGCGCAGCGTGCTGGGCAGTCCGGAAGTGCGCGCCCGGGTCGAGGCCTCCTACGACGAGGAAGACCCCGGCCCGGTCGCGGATGCCGTCCTCAGCCTGGTCGCGGCCGCCGGCCTGCAGCCGGGAGAGCTGCCCTGGCTGGCCGAGCTGGCGCTGCCGGGGGCCGACGGCGAGTGGTACCCGGCCGGGGAACTGCTGCTGCCCGGCGGCGCGCTGGCCGGGGTCGTGGCACCGGACACGCCGTTCGGCACCGCGAGCCCGGAGCTGGCGGACCGCTACGGTGCCGCGGCGCTGGAGGCGGCGGGCGTGCTGGCGTCGTTTGCCCTGCTGGCCGCCCGGGACGTCCCACTCGACGAGCCCGGCCTGAACCTGGACGGTGAGGACGAGTGGATCGCTGACACCTGCGACCGGCTGCCCGGCGACCTGCCGCCGGTGGCGCCTGAGCTGCTGGCTGTCCGCGACCTGGAGCTCGTCGACCCGGACCGCTGGCCGGCCGCCCTGGAGTTGCTGGCGGTGCCGCCGCTGCGCGCGGCACTGACCGAGCCGACCCGGCTGCTGCTGGCTGATGGCCACCACTCCGACGTGCCGTCCTACACCGCCTGGTGGCTGCGCCAGCATCCGGTGCTTGGCGGCCGCCGCGGCGCCGACGTCCGGATCGCCGGCGGTGATCCGCTGCTGGCCGGCCTGTGGGACGACTTCGACTGGCCGGGAGACCCGGCCGTCGCCCGCGCGCTCGGCGCGCGCACCACGCTGGCCGGGCTGCTGGCCGAGCCCGGCGGCATCGCGGACCTGCTGAGCAGGCTGGCCGACCCGGCCCGGCCGGTGACGCGCGGGCAGCTGCGCGCGGTGTGGGCAGCGGTGGCAGCCGCTGATGCGGCGGGCGCCGCTGAGCCGGACCCGCCCGGCCGGATCCGGGCGGTCGTCGGCGACCAGGTGGTCGTCGCCGCCGCCGCCGACGTGCTGGTGCTCGATGTCCCCGACCGGTGGCCGCTGGTGGCCGCGCGGCCGCTGGTGCTGGCGCCCTACGACCAGGCGGAGCGGCTCGCCGACCTGCTGGACCTGCCGCTGGTGTCGGAAGAGGTACCCGGCCGGGTCGAGTCCGCAGGGCAGCGCCGCCCGGTTCCGGCGATCGTAACCGCCGTGCTGCCGGACGCCCCGGCTGAGTATCAGGCCCACGACCCGCTGGTCGTGGACGGCACTGAGCTGCCCTGGCGCTGCATGGCTGGCGCGGTGCACGCCGCCGGGCCGGACGGGCTGGCTCGCGGCCTGGCCTGGGCGGCGGGCCAGTGGCCGTCCCGGCACCTGCTCGCCGCGCTGCTTCAGGATTCCGGCGCGGCCCCCCGGCTGCTGGCCGAGGCCGACCTGGACGGCGGCCTAGCGCCGGCGCGCTAGACCGCCGGCAGGCGGAACGAGGGTTACCGGCGGCCTCCCCGCGCGCTGGTGAACGGCTCGAAGACGTGACTGAAGTACCAGTCGGGCTGACTGATCCCCGAGCAGCTGCCCGCGCCCTGCGTGCCGGGGCAGGCGCCGTTATCGCGCTGCAGCGCCCAGAAGGACAGCGCCGCGATCTGGTGACTGCGGGCCCACCGCAGCACCGTCACGGCGTCGGCCTGGGTGAATGTCTCGCCCGTGCCGAAGTCGTCGATGCCGGGCATCTCGGTGACGCCGATCATGCGCCACAACCGCGCGGCCGGCGTCGCCGGGTAGAGGCTGCGGAGCTGGCCGACCACGGCCGCGCCGGCCGTCTCGGTGTCGGTGGCCATCTGCTGGGCGGGGCCCAGGTAGTAATCAAACGTCATGATGTTCACGACGCTGATCCGGGCGCCGTCGGCCACCGCGTTCTGCAGGACCGCCAGGCCGCTGGCGGTCAGGCCAGTGGGGAAGGTGGGCAGCGTGTAGACGAACTGGACGGGCTGGTGCCGTGCGGAGGCCCACGCCTCGACCCGCGCGATGGCCTCGTTGCGCCGGTTGATCCCGGCCGTGTTGGTCAGCGAGTCCGCCTCGACGTCCAGGTCGATGCGCGAGACGTGGTAGGTGGTGAGGACGTTCTCGTAGACCCGGGCGATGGCGCCGACGCTGGTGCAGCTGTCGGCGATGTCGGTGCTGGTGGTATCGGCGCTGTAGCCGCCGAACGAGGGGACGACATCGCCGCCCGACTTCTGGATCGCGGCGATGTCGGCGCCGAAGGAGGCCGGGGCGACCGGCTGGGTGGTGTCACCGTCCCAGTACGCCGTGCACGAGCCGGCCTGCTCGGTCTGCAGGAAGGCGAAGGTCAGGTACTTAGCCCCGGACGCGCGGGACAGGGCGGCCGGGCTGGCGCTGGTGTCATAGGTCTCGAAGTAGGGGGCGAAGACGTGCTGCGGCAGCGTGCGCGCGGGCCAGGTGCTGGCGCTGGCCGCGGGCGCGGCCAGCCCGATCGTGGCCGCTGTGACGGCGGCGACGGCCAGCGCCGCCAGGCCAGGAACATGTCGTCTCATGCGCGGTCCCCTCGGGAGCGGGATAAGCCCAATCAAATAGGAAAGTTTCCTATTTGACTGGGGAGGCTAATCCGGCACCTGGTCATCGTCAAGGCCCGCAGGCGCCCGGGATCGGCTGCCGCTCGCGGCGGGCCGGTGCCGTCCGCCGGCCGCGGTGAGTGCCTGGCGCTAGCTGGCGTCCGGCTGTCCGGACGCCCCGGCGAAGGCCCGCAGGCGCGTCACCTCAGCCGGGCGGATGTTCGGGTCGCTTATCCGGATCCGGGCCACCCGGGCCAGCTCGGGGCCGGGGTCATCGCCCGCCAGCGCGCGGAACCGCCGCACGAATGTGCCGCGGATCGCCACGATGACCGGCCGCAGCAGCAGCGGTGGTGGCGGGTCCATGTCAGAGGTAGCCATGATCAGCCAGGCCATCGCCACGTCGGCGGCCGGCGTCCCGGCGGCCACGTTGTTCCAGTCGATGACGACCGGGCCGACGCCAGTGAGCATCACGTTGGCCGGATGCAGGTCCAGGTGCAGCACGCGGTCACCGGGCGGGAAGGCCACCCGCAGCGACGGCGGCGCGGGGATGGCGTGCAGCCGGTCGTGCAGCCGGGCCAGGGTCGCGGCATGCTGGCGGGCCAGCCAGGGCCGGGTGAGCAGGTCGGCCAGCATGTCCCGCCCGGTCAGGCGCTCCAGGATCAGGTCCGGCCCGCTCGCGTCGTAGACCTTGGGCACGGGGTACCCGGCCTGCGCCAGGTAGGTCATGACCGCGGCCTCCGGCTCGGCGCTGTGGCCGGCCCGGTAGCGGCGCAGCACCCGGTCGGCGTCCAGCGCATAGACGTCGGCCGCGCGGCCGACGCCGATCAGCGGGCCGGGCTGGCGGTCAGCGGGCATGGCGTGCTCCTCTTGGGTCAGAGCCTGCGGCGGTGCGCGGGCCGGGCCTGGCGTGTGGCCGGCCCGGGCTCAGCGGGGAGACAGGACGCAGAACTCGTTGCCCTCGGGATCAGTCAGCACCGTCCAGGTCACCTCACCCTGGCCGACATCGGCCAGGCGGGCACCCGCGCCGCGCAACCGGGTCACCTCCGCGGCGATGGTCTCGCCGCGGAAGGGCGCCACGTCGGGATGCAGCCGGTCCTTGACCGCCTTGGCATCCGGGACGTGGAGCAGTTCCAGGTACGGCCCGGATCCGGTCGGCGAGCGGAGCCCCACGATGCCATCGTCAGCATTGGCTACCGGCCAGCCGGCCGCCTGGGCCCAGAACGTCGCCTGGGCGGCTGGGTCGGCACTGTCGATGATGATCGCCGCCACCGGGCCGGTATCGGCGTAGACCTCACGCGGCTCCAGCACGCAGAACTCGTTGCCCTCGGGATCGGCCAGGACCACCCACGGCACGTCGCCCTGGCCGACGTCGACAGGGCGGGCACCCAGGTCGCGGGCCCGGCTGACCAGTTCGGCCTGATGCGCGGCCGAGGTGCTGGCCAGGTCGATGTGCACGCGGTTCTTGGTGGTCTTGCGCTCCGGGACCGGGACGAACAGCAGCGGGACGGCGTCTGTGCCCGGATAGCTGAACCCGGCCGGCGATACGTCGATCTCGTCGTCGTCGGCGCTGGCGATCTCCCAGCCGAGGGTGCCGGCCCAGAATCTGGCCAGAGCCGGGGGATCGTTGGCGTCCACCACGAGATGGACCAGGCGAGTAGGCATGCCAGCCAACCTGGCAGACCGTACCGACATCGGCAATAACGAAATGGGCCCGGCCACCCGGACCGGGTAGCGTGACGGCATGGGTGCCTCGGTCCCGGTGCGGGCCATCACTGTTCAGGCCGGCGACCTGGAGTTCGGGGTGCTGGAGGCCGGCACCGGCCCGCTGGCACTGTGCCTGCACGGCTTCCCCGATACCGCGCACACCTGGGCGGGGCTGCTGCCCGAGCTGGCCGCGGCCGGGTTTCGCGCGGTGGCGCCGTTCATGCGCGGCTACGCTCCGACGGGGATCCCGGCGGACGGTTCCTACCAGGTCGGCGCGCTGGCCGCCGATGCGATCGCGCTGCACGAGGTGCTGGGCGGCGGGTCCGACGCGGTCCTGATCGGGCATGACTGGGGAGCCGAGGCGGCCTACGGCGCCGCGGCCCACGCACCGGACCGCTGGCGGCGCGTGGTCACCCTCGGCGTGCCGCCCGCCGCCGCGGACTTCGCACTGTTCAGCGACTACGACCAGCTCCGCCGGTTCTTCTACCTGTTCATGTTCCGGGACCCGCTCGGCTTCGCCGAGGGAGTGGTGGCCAGCGACAACATGGCGTTCCTGGACCGGCTATGGCAGGACTGGTCGCCCGGCTTCGAGGCCGGCGAGCACCTGGCCCGGGTCAAGCAGAGCCTGGCCGGACCGGGCCGCCTGGCTGCCGCCATCGGCTATTACCGGGCCGCGGGCGGCACCGATCCAGCCGGGCGGTACGCGGCCGAGCAGCGGGCGGCCAGTCAGCAGAATCCGCAGCCCACGCTGTATATGCACGGCGCCAGGGATGGCTGCATCGGGGCGGACCTGGCTCGCGCGGCCGGGCCGTTCCTCGCGCCCGGCTCGCGCGTCACCATCGTCGAGGACGCCGGCCACTTCCTGCACCTGGAAAGGCCTGCCGAGGTGAACGCCCGCATCCTGGACTGGATCAGCTAGCAGCCCGGGATCGCGGCCGCCCCTGGCCGGCCGCCGGGGCCCGGACCTAGACGGCCGTCAGGTTCTGGATGAACTCAGCGATCTGGCGCAGGGTGCGGCACTCCTGCACCTCGGCGCAGAACGGCGCGTACTGGCCGATGACCGAGTCGCCGTCGTTCCAGGACCGGCGCGGCTCGGGATTCAGCCAGTAGACCCGCCCGGCCCGCTCGCCGATCTGAGCGAACGCGGTCACCGCCGGGTCGAGATAGTTGGTGCGCGCGTCGCCGATGACCAGGACCACTGACCGGCGGGTGAGCTGGGCGGCGTGCTGGGCGGCGAACTCCCGCATCACCCAGCCGTAGTCCGAGCTGCCGCTGAAGCGGACGGAGTCGCGGGCCACCTGCCGGACATCCAGCCGCCGGCCGTCGGCCCGGGTCTGCTGGACCAGGCCGGTGATCTCGGCCAGCCCGTCGATGAAGCTGAACACCCGCAGCCGGCTCAGCCGGCTGTCCAGCGCGAGCAGCAGGTCGAGGGTGAACCGCGAGAAGGCCGCCACCGACCCGGAGACATCGCAGAGCACGACGATCTCCGGCCGGGGCGGCCGGGCGGGCTCGGTCACCAGCCGGAACGGCACTCCGCCGCTGCCCATCGCCCGGCGCAGCGTGCCGCGGATGCTGAGCCGCCGCTTGCGGTAGGCGGCCTGCCGGCTCAGGACGCGGCTGAGCTGCTGCGACAGCGGTCCGACGGCGGTCGTCATGTCGGCCAGCTCAGCGGCCGATGCGGTGGCGATGTCGGCGTCCTGCGCGAGGCGGACCCGCAGGGTGGCGCGGACGGCCCGGGCGCCGCGGTCGGCGACCAGGGTGCGCTGGATAGCGGCCTGGACCTCGGCGCGGAACCGGGCGATGGCCCGGTCCGTCTCGGCCCGGGCGATCCGGTCCCGCCACGACGCCTGCGCGGACGGCCCGCCGGCGGCCGGGCCGGCGCTGTCCGCGTCGCCGCCCCCGCCCCCGCCGCCCCCGCCGCCGCTGCCGCCGGCTCCGGCTCCGGCCAGGCCGTCGGCCAGCAGGCTGGCCCGGATACTGTCCAGGTCCGCGGCCTCGTTGACCGCCCGGGCGTACATCACCCCGGCCACCGGGCGGCCGGGCTCGAAGCCCGCGAACCGCCGCACGTACTCCGCCGCGAGCAGCGACTCCAGGTGGCCCGAGCCCGCGGCGATCGCCTCCCGCAGCGCGGCCTGCAGCTCGTCGTCGGACAGCCCGGCGAGCGGCCCGTCCGCGCCGGCCGGCGCCCCGGCGGTGTACAGGTCGAAGATCAGGTTGAACGCGGCCAGCTGATCAGCGTCCTTGACCAGGGCGCACTGCAGGGCGGCGCGCAGCACCTCCCGGTCCCGCAGCGGAATCTCGCTGACGGCCCGCGCCGCGTCCAGGTGCTCGCCGACCGACACCGGGATCCCCACCGTCCGCAGCTCGTCGACCAGGCCGGCCAGCATGGCGCGCATCTCAGGACCGGCGCCGGGGCCGGGGGCAGTCAGGCAATCGACAGCTCCTCGCGGGCCGTCTCGATGTCGCGCTCGTACTTCAGCAGCACCGACAGCGTCTGCCGGGTGATGTCGTCGGTCAGCTCGCCGGCCCCCAGCGCGAGCAGCGTCCTGGCCCAGTCCAGGGACTCGGCGATCGACGGCGGCTTGCGCAGGTCCGCGGCCCGCAGCAGCGCGACCAGGGCCGCGATCTCCGCGGCGAGGTGCTCGCTGAGGCCGGGCACCCGCAGCTGGATGATCTCGGCCTCGCGCTCCGGGCCCGGATAGCCCAGGTGCAGGTACAGGCAGCGGCGCTTGAGCGCCTCCGACAGGTCGCGGGTGTTGTTAGAGGTCAGGAAGACCTGCGGGATGTGCCGGGCGGTGACCGTGCCCAGCTCCGGGATCGAGACCTGATACTCCGACAGCACTTCCAGCAGCAGCGCCTCGGCCTCGATATCCAGCCGGTCTACCTCGTCGATCAGCAGCACGACCGGCTCCGGCGACCGGATGGCAGCCAGCAGCGGGCGGCTCAGCAGGAAATCCTCGCCGAACACGCCGGCATCGCCGAGGCTGGCCGAGCCATCGCCCCGGTGCAGCTGCAGTTGCAGCAGCTGCTTGCGGTAGTCCCACTCGTAGATGGCCTGGGAAGCATCCAGTCCCTCGTAGCACTGCAGCCGGATCAGGCGCCGCCCGGCGGCCGCCGCCACGCACTTGGCCAGCTCGGTCTTGCCCGTCCCGGCCGGGCCCTCGATGAGGACCGGCTTGGGCAGGACGGCGGCCAGGTGGACGATGGTCGCGGTCGGCCGCTCGGCCAGGTACCCGGCATCACGCAGATCCTTCATGAGCTGGTCAATCATGCTGAGAGCTTCCGGCATTGCCTCAATTTATCTGGCGGCAATACATTTGGACGAGTCAGCAGCCTGAAAAGGGGGGTTAGCTGGCCATGCCAGGACAGGGACACGCCGTGCGGCGTCCTGGCAGGCTGCTCTTTACCCGCCTCCTGGCGGGCCGGATTTCTGGCCGGCGGTTACGGGTTTCCGCGGCGCGGGGGCGTTCCTGGCCCGGCCCAGCCCCGCGGATGCCGTCCGGTCGTCGGCGCGTCCGCGCCAGGGCCAGACTCGGTGCACAGCGGCGAACGGAGCGGGAGTTCTCGTGAGCAACACGCAACGCCGGCTGGAGCTGGTCGCTGACCAGGCAGGCGAGCTGGCCGCCGTGCTCGGCCGCGGGGCCCGGGCGCTGTATGCCGACGGTGACCTGCAGGCCAGCCGGGAGCACTTCGAGCAGGCCTTTCAGCTGGCCGAGCAGGCCAGCGACCCGTCGGCCATGGCCACGGCCGCGCTGGGGCTGGCCGGGCTGTGGGTGCACGAGCAGCGCACCGTCACCGGCGCGGCGCTGCTGGAGGCCCGCCTGCAGCGCGTCCTGCAGCAGCTCGACCCGGGCTCGGGCCTGGCGCTGCGGGTGCGGGCCCGGCTGGCGGGCGAGGCCGACTACTACCGCGGCCAGCACGAGGCGATCCTGAGCGTGCTGGCCGCGGCCCGGGCGGCGGGCGACCCGGCCGGCCTGGCCGAGGCACTCAGCATGGCCCATCACTGCCTGCTCGACCCCGGCTGCCAGGTCCAGCGCCGGGAGCTGGCCGCGGAGCTGATCAAGGCGAGCTTTCGCACCGGACGGCGAAGCGACCTGCTGATGGGCCTGCTGTACCAGACGGGGGACGCCTACCTGGCGGGTGACCCGCATGCCGGGCGGCTGCTCGGCGAGCTGCGCGGCCACCTCGCCCAGCGCGCTCACCTGGCTGTCGGCTACGTCGTCAGCGCCATCGAGGTGATGCTGGCCATTCGCGCCGGGCGGCTCGGCGACGCCGAGACCCTGGCCGCCAGCTGCGCTGCCAGTGGCCGGCAGGCCGGCGACGCGGACGCCGACTGGTGGCACGGCGCCCAGCTGGTGGCGATCCGCTGGTACCAGGGCCGTCTGGCCGAGCTACTGCCGATGCTGCGAGAGCAGACCACCGCGACGGGTCAGAGCGAGGTGGACAACTCGGCGCACGCGGCGCTGGCCGTGGCCGCGGCGCTGGCCGGCGACCGGCACACGGCGGCCAGCTCGCTGGCCGCCCTGCGGGGCAGCGACCTGGCCGGGCTGCCGCGGTCCAGCAGCTGGCTCGCGACGATGAACGGCATCGTGGAGGCGGCCTGCCTGCTGCAGGACACGGCCGTCGCGGCCCAGGCCTACGAGCTGCTCCGGCCGCACGCCCAGCTGCCGATGATCGGCAGCCTCGGCGTCGCCTGCTTCGGCTCGGCGCAGCAGGCGCTCGGCGTCGCCGCCCTGACCTGCGGGCAGGCGGACCGGGCCATCGAGCATCTTCGCGCTGCTGTCCAGCACAACCTGGCCCTCGGCCACGGGCCCGCCGTGGTGACCTCGCGGCGGCGCCTGGCCGAGGCGCTGGAACGCCGTGGCCAGGCCGCCGACATCGCCGCAGCCCGGCTCGAGCGGGAGGCGGCGGGCGGCGCGGCAGCCGCGCTGGGCATCCCGGCGCCCGGCCTGGCCCCGCCGGTGACCGGCGGCCTGACCGCGGAGCTGGCTCGCTCGGGGCGGCACTGGCGGGTGAGCTTCCGCGGCCGCAGCGTGCTGGTCGAGCCCAGCGTCGGCATGCTGCACCTGGCGGTGCTGATCGCCAACCCGCGGCAGGAGATCCCGGCCGCTGACCTGGTCGCCGGGCTGGCCGTCCTGGGTACTGCGGCGGTCGACGGCCGGGCCCCGCAGCCCGTCCTGGATCACGCCGCTATCCGTGAGTACCGCGCGCGGCTGGACCATCTGGGCGACGAGCTCGACGACCTGGACCCGGCCGGCGATCCCGACCGCGCCGCGCGGGCCCGGGCCGAGCGGGACTGGCTCGTGGCGGAGCTGTCCAGCACCGCGGGGCTGGGCGGCCGGCCGCGCGCCTTTCCCGATCAGGGCGAGCGCGCCCGGGTCGCGGCCGGCAAGGCCATCCGCCGGGCGCTGGCCCGGATCGTGGAGGCCGATCCGGTTATCGGCGAGCACCTGCGCCAGGCGGTGCATACCGGCAGCCGCTGCTCGTACTGGCCCGGCTAGCCGGGCCAGGCAACACAGCAAGGCCAGGCGACACAGTCCCCGCAGGCGGGCTAGGCAACACATCCCCGGATGGAACGGGATGGCACGGAATGGACCGCCTCAGTGGTGTAGGCAGCTAGCTGGCGCAGGCAGGACCAGGGACTCGGGGGTGGCGCCGTGTGCGCCCGGTCCGGCCGGTGCTGCGCCGCATTCCATTACTGCTCGGGAGGCAGCTCGTGGCACTTCGTGACTCCATGCGTGAATCAGCGGCTCAGTACCTGCAGCCGGGGGAGACCGTGCAGGCGGTGATCGGCGCGCAGACGGCCAGCCAGTGGCTGGCCGCGCTGACCGGCATCTTCGTCTTCCTCGGCCTGAACCGGTACCGGATCCTGGCGGTCACGCCGACCCGTATCGTCGTTCTGGACGCGGGCAAGACCAGTATGAAGAAGGCCCGTGGCGTGGTCACGGAACTGCCGCGGTCGACCCGGCTCGGCCCCGGGTCGGGTATCTGGCACCAGATCCCGGCCGGCAGCGAGAAGCTGCGGGTGCACCGCCGGTTCTTCAAGGACATTGACGCCGCCGACGCGGCCGCAGCGACCGCCGTCGCCTGACGTTCACCCCCGGCGCGGACCCGCAATCCGCGCCTTTCGTGGCCGCGGACCTCACCCCCCAGGGTCCGCGGCCACGAACATGACTGACCCGCCGGGCGCCCCGGCCGGCCGTGCCGCCGGCGGCCGGCCGGCGGGTTGCCATACTGTCCCGATGCCGGTGGTGAACAAGCGCTGCGTCCGGGTGCTCGCCGGGACGGCACTGGCCGGGATTGCCGCGGACCAGGCGAGCAAGGCGCTGGTCGTCGCGATCGCGGAAGGCAAGCCGCCAGTCCGGCTTATCGGCCAGGTGCTGATGATCGACGTGTCCCGGAACGCGGGCGCCGCTTTCTCCTTTGCCCCGGCCGGGACGATCTTCTTCAGCTGCCTGGCGGTGGCCATCTCCGCGCTGATCGTGATCAAGGCGCCGCAGCTGCGCTCGGTCGGCTGGTCGGTCGCCCTGGGCCTGCTGCTGGCCGGCTCGATCGGGAACCTGTGCGACCGGCTGGCCCGCGCGCCCGGCTTCGGCCGCGGAGCCGTGGTCGATTTCATCTACCTGCAGCATTTCGCCACGTTCAACATCGCCGACAGCTGCCTGACGTGCGGGGCCGTGCTGGCCATTCTGCTGTCGCTGCGCGGCATCCCGATCACCGGGAAACCTCCGGGCCAGCCGCCGGGCGACGCCGGCCCGGGCTGAGGCCGCCTTGACGTCATTGGGGGCATCTGTGCAACGTTGCCCCCATGACCGTTACCGCAGCTGGCTTCGATCTCGACGCCAAGTACCGGGTCACCGAGGGCGGTGTCCTCATTACCGGGGTCCAGGCGCTCGCCCGGGTGCTGTTTGACCAGATCCGGGCCGACCGGCGCCGCGGGCTGAATACCGCCGCGTTCGTCAGCGGCTATCCCGGCTCGCCGCTGGGCGGGTTCGACCAGACGCTGCAGCGCACCGGTGCGCTGCTGGGCGAGCACGACATCCACTGGATGCCGGGCGTCAATGAGGACCTGGCCGCGACCGCGGTGTGGGGCAGCCAGCAGGACAACCTGGCCCCGCTGCGCCGTCATGACGGCATCATCGGCATGTGGTACGGCAAGGCACCCGGCGTGGACCGCTGCGGCGATGTCTTCCGGCACGCCAACCTGCACGGCACTGGCGCCAGCGGCGGGGTGATCTGCGCGGCGGGCGACGACCCGGCGTCGAAGTCCTCGACCCTGCCGGGGGCCAGCGAGGTCGCGCTGTACGACGCGGGGATGCCGGTGCTGGTCCCCGGCACCCCGCAGGAGGTGCTGGACCTGGGCCGGCACGGCTATGAGCTATCCCGCTTCACTGGCTGCTGGGCCGGCCTGAAGATGGTCACCGCGGTGTGCGACGGATTCGGCTCCGCGGATGTGGCCACCGAGCGGATCGTTGCCCGGCTGCCGGAACTAACCTTCGACGGCCAGCCGTGGCGGTTCACCCAGGCGCCCCGGTTCTTCCTGCCGGTCACGATCGACCTGGAAGCCGAGCTGTATGACCGGCGGCTCATCGCGGCCAGTGCGTACGCCGCGGAGAACAGCCTGAACGTGGCCGAGGTGGACCCGCCGGACGCGTGGTTCACGATTGTCAGCTCGGGCCGCGTTTACCGCGAGGTCCGGCAGGCGCTGGCCGGGCTGGGCCTGGCCCGGGACGCCGAGATTGCCGGCGCCGGGATCCGGCTGGTCCGGCTCGGGATGATCTACCCGCTGGAGCCGGGGATCGTGCAGGCCGCGGCCCGCGGCGTGCAGGAGATCCTGGTCGTCGAGGAGAAGCGGCCGTTCGTGGAGCGCTTCATCCGCGAGCAGCTGTACGAGCGCAGCGAGCGGCCGCGGGTGACGGGCAAGCGGGATGAGCGGGACCGGCCGCTGATCCCGGTCGACGGTGAGCTGAACGCTGACCGGCTGCGCCCGGTGCTGGCCCGCCGCCTCGCGCAGCGCCTGGCGGGGCCGCAGTTCGCGCCCCTGGACGGCCCGGCCCGCGCCAGCTCGTTTCCGATCATCCCCCTGGAGACGACCCGCACCGCGGCGTTCTGCAGCGGCTGCCCGCACAACCGGTCCACCATCGCCGGCGCCGGGTCGCCGGTCGGCGGCGGCGTCGGCTGCCACGCCATGGTGATGTGGCTGGACCGCGGCGCGGTGTCGTACTCGCAGATGGGCGGCGAGGGCGCGCAGTGGCTGGGCCGCGCGCCGTTCACCGACGTGCCGCACTACGTGCAGAACGTGGGCGACGGGACGTTCTTCCATTCCGGCAGCCTGGCGGTCCGCGCGGCGGTGTCGGCGGGCGTCACGATGACCTTCAAGATCCTCTATAACGGGGTGGTCGCCATGACCGGCGGCCAGGACCCGGCGGGCCAGCTCGACGTACCCCGGCTGTGCCAGGCGCTGGCCGCGGAGGGCACCGCGCGGATCATCGTGGTGTCCGATGACCCGGCCCGGTACCGGAGCTGGGCCGGCCTGCGCCGCTCGGCGGGGCTGCCGGCCGGGACCAGGGTTTTCGGCCGGGACCGGCTGGCGGAGGCCGAGCGGATGCTGGCTGCTGTGCCCGGTGTGACCGTGCTCGTCTACGACCAGGCCTGCGCGAACGAGCTGCGCCGGCTGCGCAAGCGCGGCCGGGCCCCCGAGCGCACCCAGCGCGTGGTGATCAACGAGGCCGTCTGCGAGGGCTGCGGGGACTGCGGGACCAAGAGCAACTGCCTGTCGGTCCGGCCGGTGTCCACCGAGCTGGGCCGCAAGACGCAGATCGACCAGGCGTCCTGCAACACCGACTACAGCTGCCTGGACGGCGACTGCCCGTCATTCGTGACGGTGCGGGCCCCGTCGGCACGGGACGCTGCGGCGAAGCGGGCAGCTGCGGCCCCGCCCGCAGCCGGGCGAGGCCTGCCCGAGCTGGCCGGGGACCTGCCTGAGCCGGCCAGCAAGGCCGCCATCGCGGACATCGGCGGCTACGGGATCGTGGCCACGGGCATCGGCGGGACGGGCGTGGTCATGCTCAACCAGGTGCTGGCCACGGCAGCCTTCCTGGACGGGCTGGGCGTCACCGGAGTGGACCAGACCGGGCTGAGCCAGAAGGCCGGGCCGGTCGTATCGCATCTGCGGCTGTGGCGCGGCCCCGTGCCTTCCGCCGGGGAGAACGGCGCCGCGGGCGAGCCGGGCGCGGCGGCGGCCGACGCGCCGGAGCCGGCGGCCGTGGCCGATCCGCCGGGGGACCTGCGCAACGCGCAGGCCCGCCACCCGGAGGCGGGCAGCGCGGTCGGCGAGGGATCGGCCGACCTGATGCTGGCCCTGGACCTCCTGGTAGCCGCCGAGCCGCGGCACCTGGCCCGGCTGAGTCCCGGCCGCACCATCACCGTGGCCTGCACGTCGGTGGTGCCGACATCGGGCATGGTGCGCGGGGTCGACGAGGCTCCGGACCCGGGCCCGATCGTGGCTGCGCTGCGGGACCGCAGCCGGCCCGGCGGACTGACCACGGTCGACACCGAGGCGGTGGCGATGGCGCTGTTCGGCGACGGGGTCGCGTCGAACGTGATCGCGCTGGGCGCTGCCTATCAGGCCGGCGCGGTGCCGGTGAGCGCCGCCTCGATTGAGCGGGCCATCGAGCTCAACGGGGTGGCCGTGCCGCGCAACAAGGCGGCCTTCCGGGCCGGGCGGCTGGCCGTGCATGACCCCGCCGCGCTGCCGTCCGCCGGCCGCGCGGGTGAGCTGCGCCGTCGCGACGACGCCGCGCGGCTGGCCGCGGCGCGGGACCTGGCGGCCGGGCGCGGCCTGACCGGACCTGATGCCGGGCGGGCCGTCCGCCGCGCGGCCGAGCTGATCGACTACCAGGACGCCCGGCTGGCCGGCCGCTACCTCGACCTGGTCAGCGCCGCGGCGCGGGCCGACGCGGCCAGTGCTGCGGCGGGCGCGCTGACCGAGGCGGTGACGGACGGCTTCTTCCACCTGCTCGCCTACAAGGATGAGTACGAGGTAGCACGGCTGCACCTGCTGCCGGAGTTCGAGGCGGCCCTGGCCGCTGCGGTACCCGGCGGCCGGGGCGTCCGCTACCAGCTGCATCCGCCGGTGCTGCGGGCGCTGGGCCTGCACAGCAAGATCGGCATCCCGGCGCCGCTGGCCCGCCCGGCCTTCCGGGCCCTGCGCGCGACGCGGAAGGTGCGCGGCAGCAAGGCGGACATCTTCGGCTACAGCCGGGTCCGGCGCACCGAGCGGCGGCTGGCCGCGGACTACGAGGCGCAGCTGCGGCCGCTGCTGGATCGCGCCGCGACCGCGCCTGGTGCGGGCCAGGCCGCCGCCCTGGCCGAGCTGGCCCGGCTGCCGCTGGCGATCCGCGGTTACGAGGAGATCAAGCTGGCGGCCGTCCAGCGCTACGAGGCCGCCTGGGCCCGGCTGGCGGACCAGCTCGGCGGTCAGCGCTAGCCGCCGCCCGCCCCCGAAGCCAGTGCATCCAGGGCAGGCGGCCGGCTGTGCTGGCGACCATCATCGGCTAGCTACCGCCCCTGGCGGGCTGCCGGGCCGGCCCTCGGACACGAGGCCGGCGATCAGGACGTCCCGCTTGTCACCACGTCCAGGACCCGGGTCACGGGCGGCCCGGCCAGCGCCGGGGAGTCGCCCGGGGAGGCCCATACGCGCGTCCGCAGGAACTCGGCAAAGGCCGTGGCCTCGTCGCCGGACCCGAATTCCAGGTCAAGCATCAGGTAGCCGGGGTCGCCGGCCGGCTGCCGGATGACGTAGCTGCGCACGCCGGCCTGCTCGCGGGCCTGAGCGAAGCTGTCGAAGGCCGCCTGCCAGACCTGATAGTCGTGAATCGGATGCTCGATGCGCAGCGTCGCCATGGTCGTTCTCCGTCCCTGCCCGCAGGCCGCCCCGCGGGCGCCCTGATCTTTACCAGCACGCTAAAGCGGCCGTCCGGGGCCCGGTATCCCAGCAATATGGGGGGCGGGCGCCAGGGCTGACCGCCGACCAGGCCGGACATCTGTCCGGCCGGGTGCCGCGCGGTAGCCTCAGTCCCGTGGCCGGCATCTGGGCGCAGACCGCGGCCCGCGAGCGCATCGCGGCCCTCGCCGCGGCCGCGGGCGACAGCCGGGAGCTGCGGCAGCAGGCCCTGGACGTGCTGAGCGGCCAGCTGGACTTTGACGGCTACGTATGGCTGCTGACCGACCCGGTCACGACGGTGGGCGCCGCGCCGCTCGCCCACCTGCCCGGGCTGGCCGACATGGCGCAGCTGCCCGCGATCATCGCGGCCAAGTACGCGACGGCTGCCAACCGCTGGACGAAGCTGGCCGCGCAGGGCACGCCGGCCGCGCTGTGGAGCGCCGTTGCCGCGGACAGCCCGGCGGCCAGCTCCGCCTGGGGCGAGGTACTGCGCCGGCACGGCATCGGCGATGTCGCCTCCGTGGTGTTCGCGGACCAGTTCGGCTGCTGGGGCTTCCTGGATCTGTGGCGGGCCGCCGGCCGCGGCCCGTTCGCCGCTGCGGATGCCGGCTTCCTGGCCAGCCTGGCCGCGCCGCTGGCGGCAGGCCTGCGGCGGTGCCAGGCGCGCACGTTCACCGGCCCGGCCGTGGCGCATCGCGGAGATACCGGCCCGGTGGCGCTGACCCTCGGCGATGACCTGCGGATCATGTTCCGCACCGCCGCGTCGCAGGCCTGGCTCGACGTGCTGCTGCCGCCGCGGCCCGATGAGCGGGCGGTGCCGGCCAGCGTCTACAACGTCGCGGCCCAGCTGCTGGCGGCCGAGGCCGGCCTGGACGACCACCCGGCAGCCGCTCGCACGCACCTGGCCGGGGGGTTCTGGCTGACGCTGCGGGCGGCCCGCCTGGCCGTCGAGCCACCGGGCCGGGCGGGCACCCCGGCGCCGATCGTGGTGACGATCGAGGAGGCGTCCGGCAGCGAGCGGCTGGAGGTGTTCGGCCGGGCCTGGGGGCTGACCGCGCGGGAGCGTGAGCTGCTTGGCGTGCTGGCCGCAGGCGGCGACACCCGGGCGATAGCCCGGCAGCTGCGGCTGTCGGAGCACACGGTCCAGGATCACCTCAAGTCGATCTTCGCCAAGACCGGCGCCCGGGACCGCGTGACGGTGCTGTCGCGAGCCATGGGCAGCCGGGGCCGGCCCGGCGGCTAACCGGCGGCTGCGCCAGCGGTGCCCGGCCGGCGTCTCCGCGCGGCCGCCACGAGCGGCTCCGTGCCGGCCGCCGCCGCGTGCCGGGCTGGCGCTAGTGGCGGCGGGCCGTCAGCCGCGGCGGGCGGTTAGCGGTGGTCGCGCTGGTCTCCCCAGCGGTTCCAGTGCGTGACCTCGCCGACGGGCCGCCGCCGCGGCTGGGCCCAGCGGCCGCGAGCGGGGTAGCCCAGCGGGACCAGCGCCATGGTCAGCGCGTCGGCCGGAAGGCCGAGCAGTTCGCGGAGCTCGTCTTCGTGTCCGGCGTACAGGGTGGTCAGCGTGGTGCCGATGCCGTAGGCGCGGGCGGCCAGCATGAGCTGCTGCACGGCGCCGTAGATCGAGGCCCCGAGCCGGGGACTGCGGGCGGCAGCCGCGTCGCGCAGCACGGGGATGATCCAGGCCGGCGCCTCCTCCAGGTGGTTGGCCAGGTGCTCGGCGGCCAGGAACGAGGCGCGGTTCAGCCCGGCCTCGCCTGGTGACGGTGGCGCGGCCAGGATCTCCTCGCGGCGACGGCCGTAAGCCTGCTCCCAGCCCTCGCGGTACCACTGCGCGACCTGGTTCTTGACCTGCGGGTCAGTGACGACGACCCAGCCCCAGCCCTGCTGGTTGCCGCCCGTCGGCCCGCGCACGGCGGCATCCAGGATGGCCCAGATGACCTCCTCAGGCACCGGCTCGGCCGACAGGTACCGCCGGGCCGGCGTCGAGTGCAGGGCGTCCAGCACCGGCAGGGATTCCGGGGTCAGGCGGTCCGGCCGCCCGGCGGGACCATCATCAGGAATCGGCATGCCAGCTCCATCCGGCTCGGTCATGGCATGTCCCCTCGGCTGCGCTGGTGGCTGCTTATGGGTTCATTTGGCGCATTGATCCTGCCAGACTGTCGCCCAGGGGGTGATCGGCATGCTGGGAGGGCAAGTCGCCATCTTCTTGTCCTGCTCCGACAAGTTCAAGCAGGCGGTGGCGTGGCCGGTCCGCGAGGTGCTCGGTGAGCATGGCATGCGGGGCATCATCGTCGGGGACGAGCCCGCACTGCCCAGCACCGGGGACGATCACGAGGCCCGGGTCAGGGCCTACCTGGATGCCTCATCGGCGTTCGTGGCGCTGTGCACGCCGGACTACGGGCTGAGCGACGGGACGAGCTACCCGCGGGCCAGCATCATCGACGAGATCCAGCGGGCCGTGACCCGCCCCCGGCTGCGCGACCGGTGCCAGGTGCTGAGGGCGCCGGGGGTCCAGCTGCCCAGCAGCATCACGCCGACCTACGACGCACTGGACGTCACCCGGCCCGTCGGCGCGGCCGAGATCATCGTGCAGCAGCTGGCGAGCTGGGGTGAGCTGCCCGGCCAGGCCGGGCAGCCCGCCGCCGCGCCGACCGCGGGCGGCGGAGCCAGCGACCTGGAGGCGCTGCTGGCCGCCCTGCGGCCCGGCGATCAGGACGCGGCGCGGCGCGGCGCCTACGGCCTGCTCCGCGGCCGGGACACGGCGAGCCGCCGCGAGATCGCGGGCGTGCTGTGCCAGGCGGTCCTGGCCGGTGCGGAACATCCGGGCAACGGCGTAGCCGGCCCGGCCGGGCCCGCGGCCCGGCCGGCGGCCGCGGCCGCGCTGCTGCAGGCCGTCGGCCGGCTGGATGCCTCGCTGGTCCCGGCCGAGATGATCGAGACGCTGGCCACCTGCGCGGGATACCTGCCGCGCTCGTGCGCGGCGAACCTGCTGCACGACCGGGCCGTGGTGGCTCCGCTGGACGTCCCGGTCGAGGTCCTGGGCCAGCTGGTCCTGCCCGGCGCCGAGGACTGGTATGTCTGGTCGCCGGCGCTGGCGGCGGCCAAGGAACTGGTGCTGACCAGGCGGGAGGCTTACGTGATCTTCGAGTCGCTGAGTGACAGCGCGGCGGCACAAGATCGGCACGCGGTCGCTCAGGCCCTGCTCGAGATTGCGGGCATCCGGCCCGATGCGGTCGCCGCGGAACTCGCGCTCCGGCTGCAGGGCGATGCGGACCCCCTGGTGGCGGCCAAGGCCGGCGAGGCGATCGCGCTGATGGGGCAGGTCAGCAGCGCTGAGCCCGAGGATGGCTACGGGCATTTCGCGCGCTGAGGACTCGCCGGCAGCCGCCGGTGACCCGGCCCGCCGGGCCGGTGCCAGGCTTGCGACAGGACACGCCGAATAGCCGCAAAATGGCAATTCTGCTGCGGGCGAGCGCACCCGTATGCCGATACTCGGCGCTGTGATCGGCGACGGCTTCGCGGCCCTGCTGGCGGCCGCGCAGGACGGCAGCGAGGCTGCTTTCTCGCAGCTGTGGCGGGACGGCAACCCGGCGCTGCTGCGGTACCTGCGGGTGCTGGCCCCCGAGGCCGCCGACGACATCGCGGCCGAGACCTGGGTTCAGGTGGTACGCGGGCTGCCCGCATTCCGCGGCGACGAGCAGGCCTGGCGGGCCTGGCTGTTCACGACCAGCCGCCGGCGGCTGCTGGATGAGCGGCGGCGCCGGGCCCGCCGCCCTGCGATCCCGCTGGCCGAGGTGCCGGACACCCGGCTGCCGAACGTCAGCGATGCCGCCGACCTGGCCCTCGAGCATCTCAGCACCCGGGCGGTGCTGACCCTGCTGGTCGGCCTGCCGCCGCTGCAAGCGGAGGTGATCTTGCTGCGCGTGGTCGCGGGCCTGGATACCGAGACCGTGGCCCGGATGGTGGGCCGCAGCCCGGGCGCAGTCCGGGTGGCCGCGCATCGCGGCCTGCGGCGGCTGGCGCAGATCGTCACGCAGGCAGGTGTAACGCTGTGACGGGCCGCGGCGTTTCGGACAACGACATGCCGAACCTGCCCTGGCCGGGCCGCCGGGAAGCGCCTGCGATCCCGGACGCCTCGCTCGCCGCCCTGCTGGCCGGGACACCGCCGCCCGATCAGTCCGCGGCGGTGCAGCCTGCCGCGGACGTGGTCGCCGCGCTGCGGGCCGGCCCGGCCCGGGACGAGCTGGGCGGCGAGGCCGCGGCGCTGGCCGAGTTCCGCAACGGCCGGGCCCGCGCCGCGCGCCCGGCCAGCCGGGCGCGCCGCGGGCAGCGGCCCGCCCGGCGGGCGACGCGCATTCCGGTCCGGGTCACTGCGGCGGCCGCCGTCGCCGCGGTCGGCATCGGCAGCCTGGCCAGCGCGGCCTACGTCGGCGCGCTGCCCACGCCGATCCAGCGCCTCGCGCACGCAACCATCTGGGCGCCTGCCGCGACTCGCGGTCGCGTGCATCAGGCCGCCGCACCGGATGCCGGTCATCCGGCGGCTGCCCCGTGCCCCGCGACGCGGGGCGGCACGACAGCACCGGCTCGGGCCGCGGGCACGAGGCCGGCGAGCACGGCCGGGGCAAGCGAGTCCGTAGCGAGCGCCGGCGTCAGGCACCCGGGTACGCCCTGCGGTCCGATCCGGCGCCCGGCCCGCCGGCTGACCGCCCGGGCCGGATGCTGGCCGGCGGCGTGGCCGTCCCGTACGTCCGCCGCGGGCTTCGGCTGGTCCCGGACGTCAGTCCCGGAGCCAGGCTGGTCCCGGACGGCAGGTCCGCAGCCGGGGCAGTCCGGGCGACCGGCGCAGTATCCGGGCGGGTCCGGGGCGTCGGGCCGCCCGGCGCGCACCACACGGGCCCGCCAGGCTGCTGCCAGCCCGCGCCCGTTCTGGTCCTGTGCCGCGTCCCGGCGGCGATCGCATGACCAGCCGGGTCACTGGCCGTACGGCGCAGGCCACCGGGACCGGAGCCCGCAGCCCCGCCCGACCAGCGGGCCCGGGCCGTATTCCGGCACGCCCAGCCCGCAGCCGGGCAGCGGCTCCAGGGACGGACCGCCAGCTAGCAGCAAGCCCGCCCCGCCGAGCCACTCACCTCCCGCACGTCAGTCCGTGTCACGTTCCCCGACCAGCCCGCCGTCGCGCCGGTAGCGCGGCACTCAGTCCCGCACCCGGCGGGCTTGCCAGCCGGGTGCGCGGCGGGACCGGATCCTTCCCCCGGCGATCCGGTTCCCCGCCCGTCCGGCGGCCCGGCAGGACCGCTCCCCGGCCCCCGGACGGGCTCACGGCGAGGGAGCCGGCCGTACCCCCGGCGGCCGGCTCCCCGTCCGGTGTCCTGTCGTCCGTCACCCCGCCGGCCGGTCCGGCCCGCCTCGTCCCCGCGCCCTGGCCGGCTGGTCCGGCCCGCCTCGTCCCCGCGCCCCGGCCGGCTGGTCCGGCCCGCCCGGCCCGGTCCGGCGTTCATTGCCACGGGTCCGTAGAGGTATCGGTAACCGACGTGTTACGGTAACTCAGTTGTTACCGCGAGGCCGGAGGGGGCATCCGCCATGCCGGACGATCACGCTGGGCCGGTGGTCCGGCACCTGGCGGCGGCCGGCTGCGTGACACGGCCCGGCCCGGGCCGGTGACCGGCCCGGGCACAGTGGCCGCGGCGGCGGCCGGGGATCCCTTCGAGGCACTGGGTGACCCGAACCGGCGGGA
This sequence comes from Streptosporangiaceae bacterium, assembly GCA_036490755.1. Classification (GTDB taxonomy): domain Bacteria; phylum Actinomycetota; class Actinomycetes; order Streptosporangiales; family Streptosporangiaceae; genus DASUBV01. Next base: position 45,577 of record DASXDJ010000132.1, on the reverse strand, counting down.
GATACTGCGGCTGCTCAGCACCGGTGACATGCCAGTTCACGAGATCGCTGCCGCCATGCCGATCAGCCGGCCCGCCGTGTCCCGGCACCTGCGGCTGCTGAAGGACGCCGGGATGGTGACCGAGCAGGCCCGGGGCACCCGCCGCGTCTATCACCTCCAGGAACAGGGGATCGAGGCGGTTCGCGAGTACCTGGAGCGGGTCTGGGGCGAGAGCGCCGCGCGGTTCCGGCTGCTGGCCGAGAACACCGGCGGGTCGCCGGACGGCGCCGGGCAGCCGGTGCGTCCATGACCCCGCCGCTGCGGATGTCCTTCGACGTGGCCTGCTCGGCGGAGCATGCCTTCCGGGTGTGGACCGCCGGCATCGGCGCCTGGTGGCCGGCCGATCACACCGTCACCGGGCAGGCGGGCCTGTCGGTGGTCATGCAGGGCGGGGTCGGCGGCCGGATCTACGAGCGGACCGCCGATGGCACCGAGCATGACTGGGGCGAGGTCACGGTGTGGAATCCGCCTGGCCGCCTCGCCTACCTGTGGCACCTGCGCCGGGACCGGTCCGACGCGACTGAGGTAGAGATCCGCTTCGTGCCGCGCGGTGCCACGGCCACGCGGGTCGAGATCGAGCACCGCGGCTGGGAGCGGCTGGGCCGCGCTGCGGAGCAGTGGCGCCATCAGAATCAGGCCGGGTGGCAGTCACTGCTGCCGCACTACCTGGCCGCAGCCGAGAGAGGGGAGGACTCATGGCTGCTGGGACCCGGGAAGACCCTTGGGAGCTGACGACCCCGCCGGGCAGTTCCGCGTACACGATGTATGCCGACAAGGCAGCCGGCCCGCCGGCCCTGGTCTGCCAGGTCGGCTCGACCACGCTGAAGTACCACCTGCGGGTGATCGAGGACCTGCACGCGTGGCTGGCCGGCCAGGGGGACTGGGTCGTGCTGGGCGCCGCCGACGAGAAGAAGGAAGCCGCGCCGGGGACGGTGGAGGCCTGGGGCCGGGCCGCGGATAACCCCGTGGGCGGCTGGTACGGCCTGCGCAAGGGGTATCGCGGCCGGGTCGGGATGTACCTGCCGCCGCTCCTGGAGGAGCTCGGCCTGGCCGAGGTGACCCACGATGCGCGCAACAACCGGATGCGGGCCATCCCGCCGTCCTGACCGCGGCCTTGCCTGTCCCGGCGGGCCGTCTGGCCGGCCGGGCCCTGCCCGACTGAGGAGAGCCCATGACCGTTACCAAAGTGGTCCGGTACACCACCAGGCCCGAGAGCGCGGCGGAGAACGAGCGGCTGGTCCGCGAGGTGTTCGCCGAGCTCGCCGCCGAGCAGCCGGAGGGGATCCGCTATGCCTCTTACCGGCTCGACGACGGCGTCAGCTTCCTGCACGTGGCCGAGCTTGACGGCGAGGACAACCCGCTGGCGCGGTCCCCGGCGTTCGCCCGGTTCCAGGCCGGCATCGCCGGCCGCTGCACGCAGGGCCCGGCGCCGGCTGACGCTACCCCCATCGGCTCCTACCGGATGCCGCCGTCCTGACCTGCTGCCGGGCGGCGGCCCGTGCCGCCGTCCGGCGGTCAGCCCGAGTCCAGCCGCCGGACCAGCTCGCTGAGGGTTGCGATCTCGGCGGCCAGGGCGGAGCGGCCCGGCCGGGTGATCCGGACCCAGGTGCGCGGCCGGCGGCCCTCGTAGCCCTTCTCGACCTGCACCAGCCCGGCCTCTTCCAGGACAGTCAGGTGCCGGGACAGGTTGCCCGGCGTCAGGCCGAGGGCCTCGCGCAGGTAGCCGAAGTCGGCCCGCTCGGCCTCGGCGGTGATGGTCAGCACGCCGAGCCGGTGCCGCTGGTGGACCCGGTCATCCAGGCCGCTGGTCGGATGGGCGGGCGACGCGGAGCCCGGGCTCGCGGCTCCGGCGGCTGCGCTCATCGGGCCGCCTGCCAGCGCCGGCCGCCGAGCACGGCAGCGGCAGACAGCAGCAGGACGCCGACCGGCAGGGCCAGGTTGGGCAGCACGCTGAACCACGGGGCGCCGGAGAAGTAACCGAGCCGGCCTATCACGTTCTCCACGTCGTAGGAGCAGGCGACCAGCGCCGCGGCCAGGAATAGCACCGCGATCCCCGCCAGGCCCCAGCTGCGCTCGGCGCGCGCCAGCACGAACAGGCTGACCCCGACGATCAGGAACGGGAACATCCCGTGGATGGTCAGGAACCAGGGGAACAGCACCCCCGGCCAGCCCGGCTGCAGCCGGCTCACCGGCCACAAGACCAGGACCAGCGTGGTCAGGATGATCCCGGTGCTGGCGGCGCCGCGAGCCGCGCTGGTTACCCCGGCCCGGCGAGCATGCCGCCGGTACCAGGCCGTCATCACCAGGAAGCCGCCGACCAGTGCCAGCAGCCAGTAGAAGCCGAGCAGGACGCTGCTGACCGGCGCTCCCGCCAGGCCCGCCGCGCCGGGCGTGACCACCGGCAGGGCCGGGATGTCGCCCCGGGCGATGAACACGCCCGACGTCGGAGCCCGCTGGCTGCCCGCCAGGTAGAAGGGGATGGTCCCGCAGCCGATCAGCCCGAACAGGGCCAGCGGGAACCAGTACGCGTGCCGGGCTGCCCGGACCCGGCGCCGCAGCACGGCCAGCTCGCTCAGCAGCTCGCCGGGCTGCGCATCCGGGTCGGCTGATGTCCCGGCGTCCTGCCGGGCGCCGCCGGCCGGATCGGCGGCCGCTCCGGGGCCGTTCGTGTCCTCGCTCATGCCACCTCCACTGGATGGCCACCAGCTTTGCATAACAAACTACTTGGCACAAGTCTGAAGGCGGTCGGAGCGCCCGGGGGGAGGCCAGCCCGGGAGTGCCCGCCGGAGGAGCGTCCGCTGGGGGAGCGCCCGCCGGGCGGCGGGAGAGGAGCTGGCCGGGCGCCTAGCTGGCCGGGCGGTGCAGCGTCAGGACCTCGGGGGGCGGAGCGGGCGAGGGGTGAGCGCTGGCGTCGGTGACCGGGCGGGCCCCGGCCTCGAACCGGTCCAGCTCGGCGCCATGAACCAGCCGCCAGGGCTGCGGGTCAGTCGCCGCGCGCCGGGCCAGCCCGGCCAGCGGCAGGCTGACCCGCGAGCCGGCCAGGACGAGGTTGCCGAACCGCCGGCGGCGCAGCACGGCGGTGTCGGCCATCAGGCAGGCCTGCGGGAAGATCGCGCGCAGCGTAGCGACCTGCCCGCGAGCATGATCCAGGGGCGGGCCATCGCCGACGTTGACGGCGAGGATCCCGTCGGGGCTGAGCGCCTGGCCCGCGGCCGCCAGGAACTCGCCGGACGTCAGGTGAGCCGGGGTCCGCGCCCCGGCGAACAGGTCGGCTACCACCAGGTCGAAGGACCCGGCCCGGACCTGCGCCAGGACGGCCCGGGCATCGCCGACCCGGACCCGCACCTCCGGCCGCTGGCCAGCGCCGGACCGGCGGCGGCCGGCCATCAGCGGAAGATGCTCCCGGACCACCTCGGCCAGCACGGCATGCGACTCGACGGCCAGCTGGCCAGAGCCGGGCCGGGTAGCCGCCACGTACCGGGCCAGCGTCAGCCCGCCGCCGCCCAGGTGCAGCACGCTGGCCGGCTGCCCGGCTGGTGCCACGAGGTCAGCCAGGTGCGCCAGGCGGCGGATGTAGGCGAACTCCAGGTGCCGCGGGTCATCGAGGTCCACGTGCGACTGCGGCGTGCCGTCGACCAGCAGGAGCCACCCGCCCGGCCGGTCCGGATCGGCGATCAGCTCGACGGCGCCCTGCTCAGCCGCACGCCGCACGGCCGGACGACCGCCGTCGCGCTGCCGGTGAGCCATAGGGCCATTATCGTGGCGTGATGCGCAGTTCCGCCCGGCGGCGCCGCCCGCCCGCCCGCCGCTGGCCGGGCCTGATGGACGGAGTGCCCGAGCCGGTCCGCGGCAAGGCACGCGCGGAAGGCGCGGACCAGTGGCTGCGTGAGCTTCCCGCGCTCGTCGCGGACCTCGAACGAGACTGGTCGATCAGCGTCGGCCGCCCGTATGCCGACGCCACCGAGGGCCTGGTGGCCGAGGCCGCGCTGGCCGGCGGCGGGATGGCCGTGCTCAAGCTGCACGTCCCGCGCCTGGACAGCCCGCGGCCGGCCGGGGCCGCGGAGCGCGAGATTGCCGTGCTGCGCCTGGCCGCGGGGCAGGGCTGCGCCCGGCTGCTGGATGCCGATGCGGCGCGCGGCGCCCTGCTGCTGGAGCGCCTCGGCCGCCCGCTGCATGAGCTGGGGATGCCGCTGGCTGCCCGGCTGGAGGTGCTCTGCACCGCGGCGATGCGGCTGTGGCGCCCCGCGCCGGAAAGCGGCCTGCCCTCGGGGGCCGACCAGGGCCGGGAGCAGGCCGGCTACATCACCCGGGCCTGGGAGGAACTCGGCCGGCCCTGCACCGAGGCGGCCGTGGCCTACGCCCTGACGTGCGCGGATCGCCGCATCGCGGCGCACGGCCAGCGGCGGGCGGTGCTGGTGCACGGCGATGTGCATGAGTGGAACGCGCTGCAGGCCGGGGACGGCTTCGCGCTGGTAGATCCCGACGGCGTGCTCGCCGAGCCCGAGTACGACCTCGGCGTGCTGATGCGGGAGGACCCGGCCGAACTGCTCACCGGGGACCCGCGTGACCGGGCCCGCTGGCTGGCCGCCCGGTGCGGGCTGGACGCCTGGGCGACCTGGGAGTGGGGCGCGGTCCAGCGCGTCTCGTGCGGGCTGCTGCTCACCCGGCTCGGGGTGCAGCCGGTAGCGGGCCAGATGCTGGCCGTCGCTGACCGGGTGGCCGCCCTGAGAACGGCCGCGCTATGACCAGCGCGCGGCGCCGGGAGAAGCAGGAACCCGGGCGTGCCGCCCCCCCAGGGCCCGGACCGCTTGCACAGGTCGCGGGCGACACGCCAGGGTCTGCCTCAACGGGATAGTACCCGCTATTGGTACGTTGAACTTTAAGTATGAAGATTCATGTCTAAAGGGGGTCGGCGGGACGGTGACCGGGATCGAGCCCCGCTCGCACGGGCGGCGCCTGAGCAGGGAAGCTGTCCGGCTGGCGATGCTGAAGGCCGCGGTGAAGATGGCGGTGGAGGCGGGGATCGGCATCGGCCTGGAGTCGCTGAGCGTCGAGGAAGTCATCCAGAACGCCCGCGTCCCGCGCAGCTCTGTCTACCGGATCTGGCCGGTCAAGGAGATGTTCCTGGACGACCTGCTGTGCTACATGGCCGGCCGGGAGGCGTACTTTGCCGGGCGCGACGTGTTCGATCCGCAGACCTTCGAGATCGTGGCCGGGGCTATCGAGGAAAACCGGTGGCGGCTGGTCACGCCGGAAGGCCGGCGCGAAGTGCTGTGCGAGGCGGTCCGGCTCGCGGTCCGGCGCAACGCCCAGGCGCTGGGCGCCAGCGCACTGGCCCGCATGCACAGCGCCATGATCGCCACGGTCAGCTCGACGGGCAGCAGTAAAGTGCGGCCGGAGATCGCCCGTGCTCTCGACGAGGCTGAGACCGCTTCCCGCCGCTCGATCATTGCGCTGTTCCGCGAGCTCGTCATGCCTGCCCTCGGGCTGCGCCTGCGCGATCCTGGTGCCGGGCTTGATCACCTGGTGATGGCCGGCGGTGTCCTGATCCAGGGAATGGCCCTGCGGCAGATCCTGGCCGAGGCGGCGAGCAGCGAGCAGGCCGGGCCGGACGAGCAGGCCACGAGACCGGATGCGGCGTCCGACAGCGGCGGTGCCGCCCTGACCTCGGCCCAGCTCCTGGACTGCCCCCTGCCGGGCCCGGGCCTGGATGGCCAGCCAGCGGCCTGGACCCTGGTGGCGCTGAGTTACCTGGGCCTGATCGACACGTTCCTGGAGCCCGACCCCGACTACCGCAATCCCGGCCGCGCTGAGCTGGCCGGCTAGGACGGCCGCACGGCCAGGCCCTGCTCAGCCGTTCCCCGGCGCGCTGCCCAGCAGCGCGATCGCAGCCTCCAGGTACGCCTGCCGCTCCGCGTCCGGCTGCGGAAGCAGCTGCGGCGTGGTGTGGCTGAGCTGGGCATGCCCGAGGTACACGCTGTAGGCGAGCAGGGCCCGGTGCCGGGCCGCTGGCGGCGCGAAGCCCAGCCCGGCGAAGAACGCCCCGAGAATATCGAGCCGCCGACGGGTGACCCGGTCCAGGACCTGTCTCACCTCAGGGCGGGCGGCCCCGGCCAGCAGCGCCAGGCCGACCCGGTCGGCACTCGCCAGCCGGGCCGTCTCGGTGATCAGTGTCCGCAGCTGCCCGGCCGGGTCGCCCGCCGCGGTGCGCGCCCGGCTCGCGATCTCGGTGGTCGTCTCCTGTTCCCAGCGCGCCAGGGCCGCCGTCACCAGGTCCTCGCGGCTGGCGAAATGCCAGTAGAAGCTGCCCTTGGTCGCGCCCAGGCCGGCGGCCAGCGGCTCGATCGCTACGGCGGCCAGCCCGCCGTCGGCGATGGCGGCCAGCGCGGCCCCGGTCCAGTCACCCGGGGTGAGCCGCCGCCGGGATGTTGCCGGACGCGTCGCCATGGCCATACGCTACCGTACGGAATACCATACGGATGCGTATGGTGAGCGGTCAGCGGGAGGTGCCGGCGGTGGCCTATGACGTGATCGTGGTCGGCGCCCGGGTGGCGGGGGCGGCCACGGCGATGCTGCTGGCCAGGGCGGGATTGTCCGTGCTGCTCGTGGACCGGGCCCGGCTGCCGGCCGACACCCTGTCGACGCACCAGGTCCAGCTGCCGGGCATCGCCGCCCTGCACCGCTGGGGCCTGCTCAGCGCGATCACGGCGGCGGGCACGCCGGCGACCCGCCGGCTCCGGTTCGATGCCGGGCCGGTACCACTCGATGGTGAGTACCCGGCCATCGACGGCGCCGGCGCGCTGTACAGCCCGCGGCGCACGGTCCTGGACGAGGTCGTGCTGGACGCCGCGCGGCAGGCTGGCGCCGCGGTCCGGCTGGGCTTCGAGGTGGGTCAGCTGACCACCGACGACGGCCGGGTGACGGGCATCTGCGGCCGCGAGCGCCGCGGACGGGCCGCCAGCGAGCTAGCCCGCCTGGTCGTCGGGGCGGATGGCAAGCGATCGGTCGTAGCCCGCTGCGCCGGTGCCGCCCGCTACCGCGTGCAGCCGGTGCGAACGATGGCCAGCTATGCGTACTGGAGCGGCGTCCCGACGGTCGGGGGCGGCGGGGAGGTCTACCGGCGGGCCGGCCGGGCGGTGGCCGCCTTCCCGACCAACGATGACCTGACGATGATCTATGTCGGCTCGCCGGCCGCCGGCTTCGGCCAGGCCCGTCGCGATCTGACCGGGCACTACCTGGCCGGGCTGGACGGCTGCGGGGATCTGGCCGATCGCGTCCGCGCCGGACGGCAGGCCGAGCGGCTGCGGACCACGCCGGGCATCGCGGCCCGGATGCACGTGCCGTACGGGCCGGGCTGGGCGCTGGCCGGTGACGCCGGGCTGGTCCTGGACCCATGCAGCGCGCACGGCATCACCCGCGCTCTCGGCGACGCCCAGCTGCTGGCCAACGCGATCATCGGCGGCTTCGGCGGCCGGGGCGGGCTGGCGGCGACGCTGCCCGGCTACCACCGGGCCCGCGACCGGGCCGCCCTGCCCGTCTACCGGCTGACCGCGAGCATCGCCCGGCTTGCCCCGTCGGGCGCCGCCGAGCGCCTGCTCTACGCCTGGCTGGCCGGCCGTCCGGCCGAGATCAGCCGCTTCTTCGGCGTGCTCGCCGGCACTGAGACGCTCCGGCATTTCCGCACGCCGTCTGCCGTGGCCCGGATTCTCGCTGATCCCGCCCGGCGGCTGGTCGCCTGAGCAGGCGCCGAGCCGGTCGCTATCGCATGGCTGTCCGGGCCGGCCGGGAATGGCGGCGAAATGGCGGCCGAGCGCGAGCCAAATGACTGGCTGAAAGGTTCACGAGACGGTAAAAACTGGCGCTATCGGGCATATCACCGGATGCCACCCCGAACTGTGCCGCCCGTTGCCCACGGCCTACCCAGGAGCGCGCCATGCCCGCATCGCCCCCGGCACCAGCCACTACGGACAGCCCCCGCGCGACCCTGGCCGCCAACCGGCTGGGCGTGCCGTCCGTGCTCTACTTCGTGCTAGCCGGCGTCGCGCCGCTGACCGTGGCGGCCGGCGTCATCCCGACCGCCTTCCAGACCACCGGGCTGACCGGGCTCCCGGCCGCCTTCATTGCGGTGGGGATCATCCTGGCCGTCTTCGCCGCCGGCTACGTGGCCATGGCCCGGCACGTTACCAACAGCGGCGCGTTCTATGCCTTCATCGCGCGCGGCCTGGGCCGGGTCGCCGGGGTCCCGGCCGCCCTGGTGGCGCTGCTGGCCTATACCTTCCTGCAGGTCGGCCTGTACGGCGCGCTCGGGCCGACAGCTTCCGCGGAGGCGGCTGAGCACCTGGGCGTGCATGTCAGCTGGTGGGTCTGGGCGCTGATCGCGTGGGCCATCGTCGCGGTACTCGGCCTGCTGCGCGTGGACATCACCGGCTGGGTGCTCGGGGTCCTGCTGTGCGCCGAGGTCGTGGTCGTCGTGGCCGAGGCCGTGTCCGGGCTGGCGCATCCGGCGGGCGGCCAGCTCAGCTTCGCCACCCTGTCCCCGGCCGACCTGACCTCGGCCGGCTTCGGCACGTTCGGGGTGCTGGCCGTCGTCGCCGTGCTCGGGTTCATCGGCTTCGAGCAGGCGCCGGTCCTGGCCGAGGAGGCCCGGAGTGCCCGGCGCACCATCCCGGTCGCCACCTACCTGGCGCTGGGCATGATCGCCGTGGTGTACGCGGGAGTGAGCTGGGCCATGGCCGCGCACGCCGGAAAGTCGCACGTGGTGGCCGCCGCCGGGCAGCAGGGCCCCGGCCTGCTGTTCGGGCTGGGCAGCAGCGGCCTGTCAGACGCGGCCCAGCTGCTGTTCCTGACCTCGCTGTTCGCGGCGGCGCTGGCCTTCCACAACGTCGTCTGGCGGTACATCTACGCGCTGGGCCGCGAGAACGTGCTGCCGACCGTCCTCGGCCGCACCGGCGCTAACCACGTCTCCCAGGCTGCCTCACTGACCCAGAGTGCCACCGCCCTGATCGTCATCGCGGCGTACGCGGCCGGCGGCTGGGACCCGATGACCCACCTGTTCTTCTGGCTGGGCACCACCGGCGGCTTCGGCATCCTCATCCTGCTCGCCTGCACCTCGGCCGGGGTCATCGTCTTCTTCAGCCGGGACGCTCGCGGCGAGAACGCGTGGCGGCGGCTGATCGCGCCCGCGCTGGCCCTGCTGGCGCTCGCGGGCATTATCGTGCTGGCCGTGCAGAATTACGCCGGCCTGCTGGGCGTCGCGCCCGGCGACACCGCCGCCTGGGCCCTGCCGGCCAGCTACGCCGTCGTCGCGGTCATCGGGGCGGGCTGGGGGCTGCTGCTGCGATCGGGCCGCCCGGCCGTGTACGCGGCGATCGGCCGCGGCGGCCGGCCCGGCGAGCAGGCATGACCGGACCGGACGCGACAGCACCCGGACGGGCGGCCGGCCCGGTCACCGCCGTCCCGGCCGACGTGGACACGCTCAGCCGCGTCGTCGCCGCGGCCTTTCACGGCCTGGCGCCGTCCCGGTGGCTGATCCCGGATCCCGGCATCCGCCGGGAGATCTTCCCCGGCTACTTTGCCATCTTCGTGGCGCACGTCCTGGCGGCCGGCACGGTGCACACCACGCCGGACCGCGCGGCGGCGGCGCTGTGGCTGCCGGCCGGCACCGCGGACGCGGGCCCGCCGGCGGACTATGACGCCCGGCTGGCCGCGGCCACCGGGCCGTTCCTGGCCCGGTTTCAGGCGTTCGACGAGTCCCTGGACGGCCAGCATCCCGGCGGCGTCGCCCACCATCACCTGGCCATGATGGCGGTCCGGCCGGACCGGCAGGGCCAGGGCACCGGGACCGCCTTGCTGCGTGCCTACCTGGAGGACCTCGACCGGGCCGCGATGCCCTCCTACCTGGAGGCGGCCAGCCCGCGCACCCGGGCGATCTACCTGCGGCACGGCTACGCCGGCCACGGCCCGCCCATCCGGCTGGGCGACGACGGACCCTGCATGTACCCGATGTGGCGAGAGCCTGGCCCGGTCCGGTAACGACAGGGTCGCCGTCCGCTAGCCGGAGGGCGGCTATTAGCCGGGCTATTGACAGGCAAAGTCACCGGTATAATACTCGTCGGTAACCTCGGTTGCGTGAATGGTGTCATGCCTGGCAGCGTGGCCGCGAGCATGTATTGCTGCGCCAGATAGCGGGTTCAGCCTTCCCATTCTAGGGTGCGTTCTATCCTGCTCGTTGTGAATAAAAGATAGGAGCAGAACAATGCAATGCCCGCGGCTGCGACGGCCCTGGCGCAGGTTTTTCGGCATGTCCGCGGTGGCGGCCGGCGCGGCGGTCATGCTGGCCGCCGCAGTGGTGCCGGCGCAGGCGGCTACGACCGCCCGGCTGCCGCTCGGCGGCGAGGCGGCAGCGTTCCTGACCTCCGCTAACCCGCTGTTCTACGAGGCCTCGCCGGCGGGCGCGAACGTCGGCTGCCACCCGTCGGCCGCGCACCCTTACCCGGTCGTGCTGGTGGAGGGCACCTTCTCCAGCATGTACAACAGCTTCGAGGCGATCTCCCCGGACCTCGTCAACAACGGCTACTGCGTCTACGCCTTCAACTACGGCCAGACCATCCCGCTGTCGATGTTCCACGCGATGGGCGACATCCGGACCTCGGCGGCGCAGCTGTCCGCGGAGGTCAATCACGTGCTGGCCGTCACCGGCGCCAGCAAGGTCGACCTGGTGGGCTGGTCGCAGGGCGGGATGATGCCGCGCTACTACATCGACAGCCTGGGCGGCGCGGCCAGGGTGAACATGCTGGTCGGCTTCGCGCCCTCGAACTACGGCACCACGGTCGACGGGCTGCAGCAGCTGGTCAGCGATATCGGCCTGGCCGGGGTCGTGACCAGGCTGCTGTCGATCACCTGCGCGGCCTGCAGTCAGCAGCTGCAGGGCTCGTCGTTCCTGGGCGCGCTGAACCAGGCGCCGACCGTGCCCGGCGTGAAGTACGTGGTTATCGAGACAGCCGACGATGACGTGGTCACGCCGTACACCAACGCGTTCTTGCCGGCCGCGGCCAACGTGCAGAACATGACGCTGCAGAACCAGTGCGGCCAGGACGCCAGCGACCACCTCTCGATCGCCTACGATTCCAACGCCCTGCAGGACATGGTCAACGCGCTGGGCCCGGATGCGCCGGGGTTCCGGCCGTCGTGCGCCGCGGTCGGCCCGATCTTCGGCAACATCTGATCGCCGGGTTCTGGCCCGGCAGCGTCGCCGGGCCAGAACCCGGGCTGAGTGGCTAGTCGCGAGCCGGGTCCTGCGGCCCGGGGGCATCGCCCGCGGCCAGCTCGCGCAGCGGGCCGGCCAGCCGGGCCGCGAGAACCTGGTCGGCGTGCGCGATCTCCGAGCGCAGGCACTCGGCGGCCGCGCTGAAGGCACGGGACAGCTCCGGCTGGTCCAGCGAGCGGACCAGCGTCTGCAGGACCGGGCCGGTCACGGCATCGGGCAGGCCGTCCAGCCCTCGTCCCTGAACGGCCGGCAGGCCGTGGCGCAGGCAGGCCAGGGCCAGGGTGTAGTCACGGACGCCGCTGATCATGTACTCGGCCTGCCAGGCCCGGCCGCGCTTGATGCAGGACCGGGCGTGCAGCGCGTACAGCCAGCCCAGGCCGATGAGGTCGCGCGCCGCCGGGCCGGGGTGCAGGGCCGGCTCGGCGGCGGTGCCGAATATCAGCCGGAAACTCGGGGCGGTGGCCCGGAACTCCGCTGCCGGGGCGAACGCGAGATCGACTTGCAGGGTGCTGGCCAGGAAGAAGACCCGGTACAGGACGGCACCCCTGATCACGTCCAGGTGATGCACCGCGCCGTGGCCGGCGTACATGCGGTCCGTCCAGTCCGCCGCCACCTGATCACGGTCAGCGCCGGCACCGAGGCCGAAGGCCAGGTCGATGTCGGACCAGCGGTCCTCGGCGCCGCGGGCGGCCGAGCCGGTCAGCGCCGCCCCGATGATGCGCCCGTCGTCGCGAGCGGCCTGAATCAGCACGTCACGCAGCTGCTGCCGGCCGGCGGGAGTGAACAGCGGGGCCTCCTTGCGGCCTGCGGGAGCAGCTGCCGGCGGTGGCCGCCGAGCCCGCCGCACCCGCCGGGCCAGCGGTCCAGTGGTACACCATAGGAGGAATTGTCATAACCCTGAAATCCGGTTTCAATCATGCCAAAATTGGCCCGCGGGAGGGGCCTGGTGGTACGTGGTGCCATCGGCGGGTACCGGGTAGAGCCGCGCGTCGAAGCGGAGTGTCAGTCTCCTCCTGGGATAGCTGCGGCCGGTACCACAGAAGGAGTTGGCCCCGTGCGTGAGCCAGATATCTCTCTTGTCATCTGCTCGCGCACGTGCCAGCCGGCCTTACGGCTGACGGCCTGTCCCTCTCGTGACCAGAGCCTGGCCCGGATCCCGTGAGCCTGCCGCGGCCCGGGATCAGCTTGCTATGCCTGCATTTCACCCGGCGGCGGGCCGACCGACCACAGCCGCTGATCACCCCCCAGTACTGCCTCCCGGCCGGGAACCGGGAGTTTCTGGCTGCCCGCTTACGCACCTAGGGACCGCGGGCCGACACACAGGAGAACAGAGATGACGGATCAATCTGCGGTACCCGTCGCCGGGACAAGGTCGGCGCCTAAAGCGCGCCTCGAACCTAATGCCATCGGAGTCGCCCAGGACACGGTCATCGGCATGGCCTCGTCCGCCCCGGCGGCGACGGTCGGCCTGTCGGTCGCCGCGCTGGCCGCGGCCACCGCGTACGGGGCCGGGCCGATCCTCATCCTGACGGCGATCCCGATGCTGATCATTGCCAACTCCTACCGGCGGCTGAACCTGTGGAACGCCAACTGCGGTGCCTCGTTTGAGTGGGTCGGCCGGGCCATCAACCCCTACCTCGGGTTCCTCACCGGCTGGCTGATGGTCGCCGCCTACATCATCGGGACGGTGGCCGAGGTCCTGCTGCTCGGCCCGTCCGTCCTCGCCGTGTTCGGCTCCAGTTCCACCAGCACCTGGGCCTACGTCGGCATCGGCACGGCCGTGGGCGTGGTCATGCTGGTGATCTCCGTGGTGGGCATCCGGATCACGGCCCGGGCCCAGGTCGGCATGGCCCTGGTGGAGTACCTGATCCTGATCGGGCTGGCCATCGCGGGCATTGTCTGGGTGCTGAATCACCACGCCGGCTCGGTGCCGTTCAGCAGCGGCTGGCTGAGCGTGTCCGGCATCGGCGGCAAGGGCAGCGCCGTGGCCGGCTTCCTGGTCGCGGTATTCGTCTACGGCGGCTGGGACGGCACGCTGTATGTCAACGAGGAAGTGAAGCACCGGCGCACCAATCCCGGCCGGGCCGCCATCATGGCCGTGGCGTTGCTGGCCATCATTTACACCCTCGCCCAGGTCGGCTTCCAGGGCGTGGTGTCGCCGGCCAAGCTGGCGGCCTCGGCGGAGAACGGCACCACCCTGGTCTACGTCGCGAACGCCCTGGGCGGCGGCGGCTGGGCCAAGGCGATGGCACTGGCCATCGCACTATCGGTCATCGCCACCACGGGCACCGGCATCGTGCTCAGCTCCCGGATCGTGTACGGCATGGCCAGCTACCGGGTGCTGCCCGGGTTCCTGGCTAACATCTCGCAGCGGTACTCCACCCCGGCCCCGGCCAGCATCGTCGTGGGCATCCTGCTGATCATCCTGAGCGCCGTCTACTTCCTGGCCACCTCGGTGCAGAACGCGTTCTATGACGTCATCGACGTCACCGGGCTGCTGTTCTCGGTGTTCTACATCCTCACGGCGCTGGCCACGATGGTGTACTACCGGCGCCGGATCTTCAGCGGCCCGTGGGACTTCCTGATCCTCGGCCTGCTCCCGCTGGGCGCGGCCGGCTTCCTCGGCTGGATCCTGGTCAAGTCGCTGCTGACCGCCGGGGCGGCGGAGCTGTGGTCGTGCGTCGCGATCCTCGCCGCGGGCGTGGTCCTCATGCTGATCGCCCGGTTCGCCTTCCGGTCGCCGTTCTTCCAGGTTCAGCGGGAGAGCTACGCGCCGGCCGGCGGCAGGCACGGCGGGAGCCGCGCCTAGCAGCATCCCGGCCCGGCTGTCCGGGCCGCGGGCATGATCGCGCCAGGGGGTCCCCGCCGGGGGCCCCCTGGCCTTTCTGTATTTCGGACGCAGACAGGCGCTGGCTGAGGAAGCCTTTTAAGGCCTTTACCGGTTGACGGTTTATTCCCGGCTGACGTCTCCTTCGTGCAACTGCATGCGCTATGGACCAAAACTTGAACCAGTTCTTGCTGTGAAATCCGGTGCTATGCGTGTCAATATTGGTGCGCTAGGAGCCGCGGCCAGTTAGGAGAGGGCCTTGCGCGAGCCGGACTTCAACCTCGCCGCCGGGCCGACCACGTTAAGCGCGCGGACACTGGCCGCGCTGGGCAGCCCGGTTACCTATCACTACGACCCGGTATTCCTGGCGGCCTTCCGGCGTACCGAGGCCAAGGTGGGCCCTGTGTTCGGCACCCGGAACGAGATCATCCTCCTGCAGGGAGAGGCCGTGCTCGGCCTCGAGGCGGCGGCGCGTTCCCTGGTCCGGCCGGGGATGCCGGTGCTGAACCTGGTCTCCGGGGTCTTCGGCAAGGGCATGGGCTACTGGCTGAAGGGCTTCGGCGCCGAACTGCACGAGCTGGAGGTCCCCTACAACGAGGCGGTCACGCCGGAGGCCGTCGAGGAGTTCCTGGACGCTCATCCGGAGATCGAGCTGCTGTGCGCGGTGCACTCCGAGACCCCGTCGGGGACCTTCCAGGACTGCTCCCGGATCGGCCCGGCCGCGCGATCGCGCGGGGTGCTCACGCTGATCGACTGCGTGTCCTCGCTGGGCGGCATGACCTTCGAGCCCGACACCTGGCAGCTCGATGTCTGCGTTGCCGGGCCGCAGAAGTGCCTGGGCGGCCCGCCGGGCATGTCGCTGCTGGCGGTCAGCCCCCGGGCGTGGGCGGCCATCGAGCGCAACCCGGCGGCCCCGCGCGCATCCTTCCTGTCCCTGCTGGACCGGCGGGACCAGTGGCATGGCCAGGGTCAGTTCCCCTACACCCCGTCGGTGAGCGACCTGCACGGCGTGGAGGCGGCCTGCGACCAGGTGCTGGAGGAGGGAATCCCGGCATCGATCGCCCGGCATGAGGCGGCCGCGGCGGCCTGCCGCGCGGGCGTCACGGCGATGGGCCCTCGGCCGGTCGCTCGCCGATCTTGGCGCGAAGGTGGCGATCGGCGCCGGCGTGGATGCCGCACTGGCCCGGCTGGCTGACGGGCCGCGCGCCTGCTGACGACGGACGGGATCCCGGCACCAGCCGGCTCACCTGCAGAAAGGACCAGATGATGAAGTTAAGGGGCCGGGTCGCGATTGTGACCGGTAGCGGCCAGGGCATCGGGCGGGCCATCGCCGAGAAGCTGAGCAGCGAAGGCGCCGAAGTCGTCATCGCCGACGTTAACGAGGACACGGCGCGCAAGGCTGCCGCCGACCTCGGCGGCATGGCGGTCACCACCGACGTGAGCAGCCCCGAGCAGGTGGATCAGCTCACCCGGGCCGTGCTCAGCCGGCACGGCAAGATCGACGTGCTGGTGAACAACGCCGCGATCGTCCCGTTCGTGCCGTGGACCGAGCTGGACTTCGCGCAGTGGCGCTCGATCATGTCGGTGAACCTGGATGGCGTGTTCCTCACCTGCCACGCGGTTTACCCGCACATGCAGGCGGCGGGCTACGGCCGGATCGTCAACATTGCCTCGAACGTCGTCCTGGCCGGCACCCCGAACATGGCCCACTACGTGGCGGCCAAGGGCGGGGTGATGGCCTTCACCCGGGCCCTGGCGACGGAGCTAGGCGGCTCCGGCATCACGGTCAACGCGGTCGCGCCGGGCCTGACGGCCAGCGAGGGGGTGCTCGGCGGACCGCACGCCGAGGCCTTCGACTTCGTGGTCTCCCTGCAGGCCATCCCGCGGCGCGCCGTACCCGCCGACATAGCACCCGCAGTCTCGTTCCTGGCGTCAGAAGAAGCCGCCTGGATCACCGGCGCGATGATCCTCGCCGATGGCGGCCATACCCGGCACTGAGAACGCCAGCGTATTTCCGTGAATAGGCGTCCCGTAACGCCCCGGATTTTCCTTAGCCCGCCTCGATAAGACGCTCCGCACGGATGTTCTCCGTGCATTTCCGGCTGCCCTCGGATGCTGCCCCATGCGGGCCGAGATACCGCGAGATGAGATGACGGATCAATCTGCGGCGGCCGGCGCGGGGACGGCGCCGGCACCCGTGGCCCGCCTGGAGCTCAATGCCATCGGAGTCGCCCAGGACACGGTCATCGGCATGGCCTCGTCCGCCCCGGCGGCCTCGGTCGGGCTGACCTTAGCCGCATTAGCGGCCGCCACCGCCTACGGCAGCGGGCCGGTCATCCTGCTGACGGCGATCCCGATGCTGATCATTGCCAACTCCTACCGGCGGCTGAACCTGTGGAACGCCAACTGCGGTGCCTCGTTTGAGTGGGTCGGCCGGGCCATCAACCCCTACGGTCGGCGTCATCATGCTCGTCATCGCGGTCGTGGGCATCAAGATCACGGCCCGGGCCCAGGTCGGCATGGCCGTCGTGGAGTACGTGATCCTCGTCGGCCTGGCGATTGCCGGGCTGGTCGCGGTCATCGGCCACCATCACGGAACGTTCCCGATCACCAGCGGCTGGCTCAGCCCGGGCGGCATCGGGGGCAAGGGCAGCGCGGCGGCCGGGTTCCTGGTCGCCGTGTTCGCGTTCACCGGGTGGGACGGCACCTGTACGTCAACGAGGAGGTCAGGCACCGCCGGTCCAACCCCGGCAAGGCGGGCATGCTCGCCGTGTTCTTCCTGGCCATCATCTACACCGTCTCGATCGTCGGCCTGCAGGGCGTGGTGTCGCCGGGCAAGCTGCAGGCCAACTCGGCCTCGGTGCTGGTCTACGTGGCGCAGGCGCTGGGTGGCGGCGGCTGGGCGAAGGCGATGGCCCTGTCCCTGGCCCTGTCGGTAGTCGCCACGACCGGCACGGGCATCGTGCTCACCGCGCGGATCTTCTACGGGATGGCCAGCTACCGGGTGCTGCCGCAGTTCCTGGCCAACGTCTCGCGCCGGTTCGCCACGCCGGTCGCGGCCAGCATCATCGTGGGCGTGCTGATCGTCGGCCTGACCTGGGTGTACCTGCTCACGACGACCGTGCAGAACGCCTTCGATGACGTCGTGGCCGTGACCGGCCTGCTGTTCGCGATCTTCTACATCCTGACCGCGCTGGCCACGATCACGTACTACCGGCGGCGGGTGTTCACCAGCGTCTGGGACGCCGTGACGCCGGGCATCCTGCCGGTCGCCGCCGCCGTGTTCCTGGGCTGGATCGTCGTCAAGTCGGTCAAGGTGGCGCCCCCGGCGCAGATCTGGTCGCTAGCCGGCGTGGTCGTCGTCGGGATCGTGCTGATGCTGATCGCCCGGCTGGTCCTGCGCTCGCCGTCCTTCCAGGTGGAGCGGGAAAGCGACGGTCAGGCCACGCCGGCCGGGTAGCCCGGCTGGCCGGCCCGGCCCCGGCACGCAGGTGCCCGGGCCGGGTTAGCCGGCGATGTTGGTCAGGCTTTCCTTGACCGACTGGGTCAGCGGGTCGCCGGCCGGCAGCGCGCGCTCGCAGCGCGCGGCAGTATCGCGCAGCAGCGTCGTGGCATCGGTCAGGCGCCCGGCGGCGTAGTACGCGTTCGCCAGATTGGCCCGGTAGGCCAGCGTGTCAGCGTGATCGGCGCCCAGCACGCGCTCGTAGCCATCGCGGGTCTCCTCATACAACTGCAGCGCTGAGGCCATCCGCCCGGCCGAGTGATAGGCCGAGCCGAGAGCGCCGCGGGCCGCGATGGTGTCCAGGTGGTCTGGTCCCAGGACCCGTTCCCGGTCGGCCAGGACCCGCTTGTAGCCCGCCAGCGCCTCCTTGCGACGGCCGGCCGCCAGGTAGGCATCGGCCAGCTTCTGCCGCGTGGTCATGGTGTCGGGATGCTGCGCGCCCTGGATCCGCTCCCGGCCGGCCAGCGTGCGCTGGCCCAGCTGGATCGCGGCCTTGGCCTGGCCGGCCGCATAGTAGGCCGCGGCCAGCTCGTCGCGGGCGTCGAGCGTCTCCAGATGATCGGTGCCGTGGACGCGCTCATAGTCGCCGACGGCCGTGTCCAGCGCCGTGACCGCGTCGCCGTGCTGGTTGGCGGCCACCAGGGCATGCCCCAGACTGCGCCGCGCGGCCAGCGTGCCGGAATGCTCGGGCCCGAGCGCCCGCAGCCGCCGGGTCAGCACCCACTGGAACCACGGAACCGCTTCTGGCGCCCGGCCGGCCGCCAGGCATGCATTAGCCAGCTGCTCGCCGGCCACCAGGGTGTCCTGGTGGCCCGGGCCCAGGATCCGGTCACTGGCGGCGACCAGCTCGCGCCAGTGCATGACCGCAGGCCCGGCCATGTGAGCGGCGTCCAGGCTCCGGCCGGCCCGCAACAGCAGGGGATGGCAGCCGCCCGTCCACAGCAGGTCACCGGCGGTCCGCTGGAGCGCGGCGGCGCAGGACCGCAGATCGCTGGCGAGCCAGGGCAGCCCTTCCTCCTCGGGCCAGGCTTCCAGCAGGGCGTCCGCTGCCACGCGGACCGCCTGCTCCATCATCTCCGCGGGCATGGCCGAACGGGTCGCGGCCAGCACGGCCTGGCTCATCCGGATGGTGGGCCAGGTGTCACCCGGCTCGATGGTCAGCAGGCCCGCGCGCTCCAGGACGAGCAATGCCGCGCGGACTCGCTCCTGATCGGCAGGCGTTCCGATACCGCCGCCGGGCAGGTAACCGCACGCGGCCGGGGTGGCGAAGACGGCTCCGGGGATGGCATTGCCGTCCAGCACGGCGCCCAGCGCCAGCGCCGACCTGGCGGCTCCGTCCGGCGATAGCCGGTCGGCCTGTTCCACAGAGAAAGTCCAGGTCACCGACGCAGCAGCGGGCTCGTTGCCGCTCGCGTCGGCCAGGTGATCCCGGCGCCGCACGAAGTAGTCGCGGTAGTCCCGGCAGGACAGCGCCGAGCTGGCGATGACCGAGCTGGCCTGAGCCAGCGCCAGCGGCTCGCAGTTCAGGTCCTTGACCAGGTCGATGGCCCCGAGCCGCTGGTCCGGGTCGGCAGTGAGCCGCCCCATCAGGTAGCCCAGTGACTCGCGCGGGCTGAATGGCCCGACGGGCAGCACACTGAGCAGGCTCTCCGCCGGCAGGGTGGTCTGGCTAGGAGTCGTGATGAGTACCCGGCCCGTCGGGCCGCCCGGCCACAGTCCTTCCAGATCCGCCGGGTCGGTCAGGTCGTCGAGGACCACCAGCCAGGGCCGGGTGGTCTCGGTGAGCCAGCCAGTCAGCCGGGAGGCCACCGACTCGGCGTCCCCGGCCGGATCGGCGCCCAGCGCGGCAGCGGCCGCCTCCACGTAGCCGGCCAGCACTGACGCACGACTGGAGGCTGTCACCCACACCAGCAGGTCCACCTCGCGGGAATGCCACACCGTCTCGGCCAGATGCACCGCGATCTGCGTCATGCCGCACGAGGCGGGCCAGTCGCGCGCCCCGTCGCCGCCGGGTCGCCCCGGTACCAGGACGACCGACGTTCCCTGTATTAATGTCGCCCCGACGCCCGGCGCTGTCTCGGGCCTGGCACTGAACCCCTCTGCCAGGGCAGGCATCGACCCTGACCGTACTGGCCACATCACTGGCCCGCCCTGCGACTGCGCCGACTCCACGGTCGGCACCCGGCTTTCCACGGCCAGCTACCCCTGCCTGCGCGAAGCGATCATCTTGCCTGTATACCTACAACTTCGGGGCTCTGGCCAGCCAATCCGCGGACCTGTCTGGTCGAGTCTTGTTTACCCACATGAATTCCACATGCGCCGGGTGCCTAGCTGGCGGGTACGCTGCCGGCCGGGGCGACGCTCGGCGCGGCGTTGGCCCGGCCCGACAGCACATGCTCCACCAGGGTGATGAGCAACTGCTTCACGGAGTTCCGGTCGCGTGCATCGCACAGCACCACCGGAACCCGCGGATCCAGGTCCAGCGCAATGCGCACGTCCTCGGGGTCATAGTGCTGCGCGTCGTCGAAGCAGTTGATGGCGACCAGGAACGGCACCCGGCGCCGCTCGAAATAGTCGACGGACGGGAAGCAGTCATCCAGGCGGCGAGTGTCGGCCAGGACTACGGCGCCGAGCGCGCCGTAGGACAGCTCGTCCCACATGAACCAGAATCGTTCCTGGCCGGGTGTGCCGAACAGGTACAGCACCAGGTGGCGGCCCATGGTGATGCGGCCGAAGTCCATGGCCACGGTCGTCGTGCGCTTGGCGGCCACGCCGTGCAGATCATCGTGCCCGATACCGGCGCTGGTCAGATCCTCTTCGGTGCGCAGCGGCCGGACCTCGCTGATCGCGCCGACCAGTGTCGTCTTGCCCGCGCCGAAGCCGCCGGCGATCAGGAGCTTGAAGATGGTCAGCGGGACGGGGCCCGAGCCATCAGAGGGCGCGGAGTCCACGCAGGACCTCCTTCAGCAGGGTCGCACTCGGCTGATCTTCGGCCCGCCGCTGGGGCAGGACGCTCAGGCGCTCGTTCTGCAGGAGATCGGCCAGCAGGACACGGACCACGCCCAGCGGCAGGCCCATATCCGAGGCCACATCCGCGACGGTAGCCGGGTTGTGGCACAGGCCGAGGATCTTGCGGTGCTCGGGCGTGACCATGACCGGCACTGCGCCCTCTGCTCGCTCAGGCGGATCTACGGCGACGACCACGGCGACCAGGTCCAGCACCTCGCCGTCGGCAGGCTCGGTCCGGCCGCCGGTCAGTGCATAAGGGCGTACAACGGGCCCCGAGTTGCGGTCCATCCACTTGTCGCCGGGGTCCACCGCTCCGTCACTCCACCGGAAGCTGGACGGAGGGCACCCGAGGATGCGAGGCCAGGTGCGGTCCGGCGCGCTTCACCAGCATGGCCATCTCGTAGGCGACCAGCCCGGCGTCGGCGCTGGCGGGCGAGAGCACGGCCAGGCAGCTGCCCTGGCCGGCCGCAGTCACGAACAGCAGCGCCTGCTGCAGTTCGATGATGCTCTGCCGGACCTCGCCCACTCCGAAGCGCTCACCGGCGCCCCTGGCCAGGCTCTGCAGCCCGGAGGCCAGCGCCGCCAGATGCTCGGCATCTTCCCGGTCCAGGTGCCTGGTTGCGGCGATCACCAGGCCGTCCCTGGACAGGATTACCGCCTTACGAAAATCCTCAACCCGGTCGGCAAGGTCATCGAGCAGCCAGCTCAGATCCCGCCCCGAGCCGTCTGCGCCCTGCTCCGTCATCACTTCTCCTCGCCTGAGCCAGATGCGGAGTCACGCCCCGCCTGATCGCCGCCGGCTGCGGACGACCCGGACTCGTCCGGCAGGCCAGCTGCGCGGCCCCGCTGCCATCCGCTCTGCAGGGAGGCCGCGAGGTTCCGCGCCTCCTCGGGGGCGCGGTCTTCTACTGGTGCCGGCAGCGGGCCGGACGCTGAGGAGCGGTCGGCCGTCCTCGGCGCGTCACGCAGGTGCGGGGACAGGCTGGCCTGCCGCGTCCGCCGCGGGAGCCCGCGGTAGGTGCCCTCGCCGGGGGAACCTACGCCGGGGGAACCGTCCTGGCCACCGGGGCCCGGCTGGCCGGTCGTCCGGGCCGCCGTCGCTCCGGCCGCGGCCTCAGCAGCCGGGGCTGCAGCAGCCGGGGCCGGGCCTGCGGCGGTGGTACTCGCCGGACCTGCCGCCGGGCCGGGCGAGGCTGCCGCGCCAGCGTCCGGGGCAGGGCGGGGAGATGTGACCGGGGGCGTCTCGGCCGGCGTGAATACTGACCGTCCGGGCGGCACCGACCAGACCGATGCGAGGGAAGGCGCCGCGCGCCGGACTGGGTCGGCGGGCGCGCTGGCCGGGATGCGCCGCGGCATGGCCGATCCCGTGGCCGCCGACCCTGGAGCGGTCGCGTTCGGGGCCGCGGTGCCCGGGCCATCGCTGTCCGGGGCGGTGGTGTCCGGGGCGGTGGTGTCCGGGGCGGTGGTGTCCCGGATGACGGAGCCGGCAATGGTCGGACCGGTTGCCGCCGGGCCAGCATCGGTCCTGGCCGGTGCAGCGGAGCCGGTCACCGTGGGTCCCGGAATGGTCGGCTCGGGAATGGCGGAGCCAGCAATCGTCGCGCCCGGCCAGGCTGCAGGCTGGGCCGGGGGACTGGTCGCCGGCGCTGGCCCGGACGCTGAGCCGGCGCTTCCCCATCCGGTCGGAGAGGCTGATCCGGTGGCGGAGTCCGAGTCTCCCCAGGCGGCCGCCGATGCCGGCCTGGTGGCGGAATCCGGGCCTCCCCACGGGGTCCGCGGGGCCGCGCCAGGGGCCCGGGCGGCGGGCGGCGCAGTCGAGGTCATCCGGCGGGTCCGGCTCGGCAGGACCGGCTTGTCTGGCAGTGCCTCCCTGGCGGCCGGGACAGCCGGGTCGGCAGACCTGCGCGGTGCGGTGAGGGGGGTGGGGGGGACGGCCTGCACCGGCGGGACGGCCTGCACCGGTGCGACGGACGCCGGGACGCCACCTGGCGCTGCCCCGATCGAGGGCTCCGCCGCCCGCGGGCCCGATGGCACCCGCCGCGGGCCGACCAGGGCCAGCGGTTCGACGGTGCGCACATCTGAGGCTGAGGTTCCGGCAATGGCCGGGTGGACGATGGCGGGCTGCAAGGCGATCCCCACGCCGCCGGCCGGCACGACGATGTTGGTGGGCAGCAGCACGATGGCCGTGGTCCCGCCATAAGGAGATGCCCGCAGCGACACCCGCACACCGTACCTGGCGGCGAGCTTGCCGCCGACAAATAGCCCCAGCCGGTCGGAATTGGCCAGGTCGAAGTCGGGCGGCTTCTCCAGCTCCCGGTTGATAGCCGTGAGCTGGTCAGGCTCGATGCCCAGGCCCCGGTCGTCCACCTCAATGGCGAAGCCATTAGCCACTCGGCCGGCCCGGACCTCGACCGGTGTCCCGGACGGGGAGAACAGGGTTGCGTTCTCGATGAGCTCGGCCAGCAGGTGGATCATGTCAGCGGCGGCCGATCCCGAGATCGCATCCTCGGCCTGGGTCAGGACGGCGACCCGCTGGTAGTCCTCGACCTCGGCCATCGCGCCGCGGATGACGTCGATGACGGGCACCGGCTCGCGCCAGGACCGGCCGGGCGCCGCGCCGGCCAGGATGGCCAGGCTTTCCGCATGCCGCCGCATCCGGGTGGTGAGGTGGTCGAGGGCGAACAGGTCGGCCAGGGCTCCCGGGTCGGCGGCCTTCTGCTCCAGCGCGTCGATGAGCCGGAGCTGGCGCTGCAGCAGGGACTGGTTCCGCCGGGCCAGGCTGACGATCACCTGCCGCAGTCCGTCCCGCATGCCGGCCTCGCTGGCCGCTGCTGCTGCCGCAGTGTCCTGCAGCCCGGCGATAGCGTCCGTGGCCTGGGCGATCTCGGTGGTCTTGGAACCGCGGCGCGCGATGCCCTCGGGCGGGCTGCCGGCCGCCAGGCCGGCCTCGCTGGCCTGGACCGGCTGGCCGGCGGCGAGCTGCCGGGCGGCCATGGTCAGGCTGGTCAGATCCCGCGCGACGCGGCGCGCGAAAGAGCCGGCCAGCAGGAGCGTGATCAGGATGACCACGCCGCCGCCGGCGGCCAGGGCCGCTATCTCGGCCAGCTGGCTGTGGCTGAGCGAGGAGAGCCGGTGCCCGCCCAGCACCCCGCCGATAGCCAGGCTGGCCGCGGCCAGCCATGCCGCAGTCAGGAAAATGGCCGGGGCGATGACCATCACCAGGAAGGTAGACCGAAGGGGCCGGTGCGGGGTGTGTCCGAGGTCGGGTCCTGCCGAGCTGGGTACGCCCATGTGGCCACTCCTGGATCGATCCCGTGCGCGCAGTCCTGGCACCGTTAGCCGCCCCGGCGACGCCGCCAGTCCAACATCCTGCGCTATTACGGATCAATTGTCCTGGCGCTTGGTAAAAGTCGCCGGACTGTTACGACGATTAGTTATGCGGGCTTCCGCTGGGGTCACTGAGGCCCAGGTGGGCCGGCCAGCAACGGCCTGGCCTGCGCCCTTGTCAGCGCCGGGCGGTCATTTCCTGTTTGCTTTGGACCCGGATTTTGCCGGTCTTCCACCGGAGCGCCGGAAATGCCCGGACCGGGCTTACTGAACGGTCAGCCAGCGGCCGGCGGCCGCGGGAGCGCTGCTGGCTAACGCCGGCCGCCGGGTGACGAAGAGGTTCCGTGGCCGCCGGCCGGGGCGTGGCCGGCCGGCGGCCCGGCGGCTGTGGTCGGGCACTCGCTCGAACCCGGCTCCGGCAAGCTGCCGCTGCCAGGTCACGGCAGGGAAGGCGCTCAGCCGGTGCGACTCGCGGACCACCGCGACCTGGCCGTCCGCCTCGTGCAGGACGAACTCGTACTCGACCTGGATGCAGGCGTCGGCCGGATCCGGGTCCCAGGCCCGCTCGCGGAAGCTGGCCTGGCGGCCGGCCGGATCGCGGCCGCCGCCGCCATGACCGTCAGAGGCGCGGAACGTCTCGGCGGTGTAGTCCGGCACGAACAGCGCGATGCCGCCCGGCCGGCAGTGCGCGAATGCCGTCTCGATCACCTGCCGCAGGTCGTCCTCGCTGGTGATGTAGTCAAGGGCGTCGTGCACCAGAACCGCGTCGAAGGTCCGGCCGAGCCGGGCGGTGCGCATGTCGCCCTGCTCGTGCGCGCACTCCGGGTTGAGCTGACGGGACACGGCCAGCATCTCGGCGGACAGGTCCAGCAGCGTCAGGGCCATCCGGTCCTTCAGGTGCACGGCTACGTGGCCGCCGCCGCTGCCGAGATCCAGCACCTCGCGCACTGCTTCGGGGGCCGCGCTGAGTACCCCGGCCAGGTAGGCAGCCTCGTGCGCATACTCGCCCGGCGGCGAGATCAGCGGCCACCACGACGCCAGGTCGGAGTACAGGCGGTAATGCTCCGGCGTGCCGGTCATGTCGTTATCTTTACCCACGGCCGCGGCGGAGCCGTCACCGCCGCCGGCCCGGCGGCCGTCGCCGGCGGGTGATACCAAGGGACCTATGGCTGAGGAACCGGGGACCGCGCCGCCGGGCGGCACGATGACCGCTGACCTGCGCCGCGAGGCGCAGGAGCGGCTGGCGGCCCTGGCCGGGCCGGGCGCCCGGCTGCGCGAGGATCAGTGGACCGCCATCGAGGCACTGGTCAGCGGGCGGCGCCGGGCGCTGGTCGTGCAGCGCACCGGCTGGGGAAAGTCGGCGGTGTACTTCACCGCGACGGCCCTGCTGCGGGCCCGGGGTGCCGGGCCTTCGGTGATCGTGTCGCCGCTGATCGCCCTGATGCGCAACCAGATCGAGGCTGCGCAGCGCGCCGGGATCACAGCCCGGACCGTCAACTCGGCCAATGCCGGGGACTGGGCGGAGATCTACGCCGAGGTGGCGGCGGGCCAGGTTGACGTCCTGCTGGTCAGCCCGGAGCGACTGAACAATCCCGGCTTCCGCGACGCCGTGCTGCCCGGGCTCATGGCGGCGGCCGGGATGCTGGTGGTCGACGAGGCGCACTGCATCTCCGACTGGGGGCACGACTTCCGCCCGGACTACCGCCGGCTGCGCACGCTGCTGGCGGGCCTGCCGCCGGAAATTCCGGTGCTGGCCACCACGGCGACGGCCAACGCGCGGGTCACCCGCGACGTGGCTGAGCAGCTCGGCGCGGGCGACAGCGCGGGGACGCTGGTGCTGCGCGGCTCGCTGGACCGCGAGAGCCTGCACCTGGCCGTCGTGCAGCTGCCCACGGCGCAGCAGCGGGTGGGCTGGCTCGCCGAGCGGCTGGCCGAGCTGAGCGGCTCGGGCATCATCTACACCCTGACCGTGGACGGCGCCCATGAGGTCGCGGGCTTCCTGCGCGAGCGCGGCCATCTCGTCGCCGCCTACACCGGGCGCGATGACCACGCCAGCCGGGTGGCGGCCGAGAACGCGCTGCTGGCCAACGAGATCAAGGCGCTGGTCGCGACCAGCGCGCTGGGCATGGGCTTCGACAAGCCCGATCTCGCCTTCATCGCCCATCTCGGCGCGCCGCAGTCGCCGATCGCCTACTACCAGCAGATCGGCCGGGCCGGCCGCGGCGTGGAGCGGGCCGACGTCATCCTGCTGCCGGGCCGGGAAGACGCCGACATCTGGGCTTACTTCGCCTCCCTGGCCTTCCCGCCCGAGCCGGTGGTCCGGGCCACGCTCGCGGCCCTGGAGCGAGCCGGCCGCCCGCTGTCCACGGCGGCCCTGGAGACCAGGGTCGACCTGACCAGGTCCCGGCTGGAGATGATGCTCAAGGTCCTGGACGTGGACGGGGCCGTCCGGCGGGTCAGCGGCGGCTGGACGGCCACCGGCCAGGACTGGTCCTACGACGCCGAGCGGTATGCCAGGGTCACGGCCGAGCGCGGCCGGGAGCAGCAGGCCATGCTCGGCTACATCGCGGCCGGCGGCTGCCGCATGGAGTACCTGCGCCGGGAGCTGGACGACCCGGGCGCCGAGCCCTGCGGCCGCTGTGACAACTGCACCGGCCGGTCCTGGTCCGCCACCGTGTCTGACGCCGCGACGGCCGCCGCGCGCGACCGGCTGCTGCGCCCCGGTACCGAGCTGGCGCCCCGGCAGATGTGGCCATCAGGCATGAGCGAGCTGGATATCCCGGTGTCCGGGCGGATCCCGGAGCAGTCCCGTGCCCAGCCCGGCCGCGCGCTGGCGCGGCTGACCGACCTGGGCTGGGGCGCCCGGCTGCGGGAGCTGCTGGCCAGCCCGGACCCGGGCAGCACCGACCCGGGCAGCACCGACCCGCCGGTGCCGCCCGATGTCGTGGCCGCCGTGGTGCAGGTCCTGGCCGGCTGGACCTGGGATGAGCGGCCCGCGGTCGTGGTCACGATGCCGTCCCGGACCCGGCCGCGGCTGATCGCGAGCCTGGGCGAGGAGATCGCCCGCATCGGCCGGCTGCCCTACGCCGGATCGCTGGAGTACGCCGCCGGGGTGCCGGCCACCACGCCCGCGGCCCGCCCGCGTAACAGCGCCCAGCGGCTGCAGGCCGTCTGGGCGCAGCTGGCGGTGCCCGGCCCGGTGCAGGCCGCCATGACCGCCGGGGGCGGACCAGTCCTGCTGGTCGATGACCAGGTCGACACCGGCTGGACGATGACCGTCGCGGCCCGCCAGCTGCGCGAGGCCGGCGCCCCCGCCGTGCTGCCGTTCAGCCTCGCGATCGCCGGCTAGCCGCGGTCAGTGCGCGATGTCGACCGGAGGCAGGTCCTCCACCTCGGCCTTGGTGATGCTCAGCATGATCCCGGCGTCCGTGCGGGTGACGACGGTGACCGGGATGGCCACCTCCTTGCGGTCCCACAGGTGCCCCTCCTGAAGCAGCACGTGCGTGACGTGATGGCTGGCCGGGTCGACGACCAGGCCCTGCACCCGCCCGATGGCGCCGTCGCTGGCAAACACGTGATCGCCGCGCCGCACGTCGACCTCGCCGGGCGGGACGGCGTCGTAGCGGACCGTTGGTGGCACCCCGTCCATGGCGGTTCCGAGGCCTGTCCCGATGCCGCCGCCCAGGCCGTAGTAGGGCCAGGCCAGCACCTGCCCCGGGCCGTAAGCGGAGTAGTAGCCGCCTTCGTCCGGGATGAACTGGGTCTCCTCGGCCGAGTCCAGGGTCTGAAACTGCGCCGTGGTGCAGTCCAGGGCAATCCCGCCCGCTGAGCCGGCAACCAGGTCAACCGGGACTAGCCGGCCCAGCCCCGGCCGGTGCCGGGGCTCGACCACCAGGTGCGTGACCTTCTGCGCGACCGGGTCGACGACGATGCGGCTGACGTGGCCGCAGGCTCCGTCGGTGCACCGGGCAGGCATCCCGATCACGAAATCCGCCGCCCCCGCCATGGCATCCCCCTCGCCCGTGGTCGGCCAGGACACGTCCGCGTGCCGCGGCCCGCCGCCCTGACCCCGTTCCCCGAGTCCTGGCCTACCCCGATTGGCCGCCCGTGATGACCAGCACCTGCCTGCCGTGATCAGCAGCTGCCCGCCGGACAGTGCGGGCCAGGCCCGCCCGAACCCGTTAAGTCCTATCATCGGGCCATGCTGGCGGCCGGATACCTGACGCTGCGGCCGGTTCCCGCCACCTGCGCGAGAGGGCCTGCCGGGCCGGCGGCGACGACGCTGACCGCGGTGGCCGCCCGCACCGCGTCGGCGATCAGCTGCGTCGCGCTGGCCTATATCGCGGTCCAGGTCATCATCTGGCACTCGTTCTACGCCGCCGAGCCGCGGCGGCTGGCCGGTCCGGCGCTGGCGGCGGCCGGCATCGGGATGGCGCTGGCCGGCCTGCGGTGGCATCGGGCCGGGTGGGGGCTGGCGGTCGCGGACTCGGCCGTCCTGGTGGTCCTGGCGCTGGGCCTGACCTGGTGCCTGCCCCCGCTGATGCACGGCGACTCGGCCAGCTGGCTGTTCGTCGCGCTGGCCAGCCAGGTTCCGGTGACGGCCTGGTTCGCGCCGACCGCCGTGTCCGCGCCGCTGGTGCTGGCGACGGCCGGGGCGTACTGGGCGGGCGCGGCCCGGCTGCCCGCGGCCAGCTCGCCGGCGGCAACGGCCGCGATGCTGGCCGGCCTGTACCTCATCGCCTGGTGGGGCCTGCGGATGATGTCGCGCCGGGCCATCTCGGCCGACGCGGGCCTGGCCCGGGCGGACAGCGAGGCCCGCGCTCAGTTCATCGCGCTGTCCCGCAGCACCGAGCGGCGCGAGCATGAGCGGCTGCTGCACGACACGGTGCTCAACACGCTGACGGCCTTAGCGCGCCAGGAGGGCGGCGGCACCGACCTGGTGCTGGCCCGCTGCCGGCACGACGTCGCGCTCATGGAGTCCATGCTCGGCAACGCCGCTGACCTGGATGACCCGGCCCGGCAGGGCGACGGCGGCCTGCAGGCCGGCCTGGACGCCGTTGCCGCCGAGATGCGGGCCCGCGGCCTGACGGTGCACCTCGACGGCGAGCCCGGCCTGCCCGACGGCGAGGACCCGCTGCCGCTGATCCCGGGGAAGGTGGCAGTGGCGATGGCCCGGGCGGTGCGCGAGGCGCTGGCCAACGTGGCCTGTCATGCCGGCACCGGGGAAGCGTGGGTGCGGGTGAGCCTCGTCGGCCACCCGCCGGGCACCCTCCAGGTGACGGTCCGGGATGCCGGTACCGGGTTCGACCCGGCCAGCGTCAGTCCCGACCGGCTGGGCCTGCGCCGGTCGGTCCTGGAGCGGGCCGCCGACTGGGGCGGCCGGGCGTCGGTCAGCTCGGCGCCGGGCGCCGGGACGATCATCAGCCTGTACTGGCCCGCTGCCGCGGCCGGGGAGCCGGGGCCGCAGTGGTAAGCCGGGCTGCCGTCGTCAGCGATGCCTACGATTCCGAGTTGCCGCGGATGGCGGCGATGCTGGCGGCCGTCTGGCAGATCACGCTGCTGATCCAGGTGGTGGCCTACCTGCCCGACTACCGGCAGCCCGCGGTGGTCACCGGCGTGTGGCTAGGCATGCTGGCCGCCGCCGCGTGGCTGGTGCCGCAGGCCCGGGCCGGCGGGCTGACCAGCTGGCAGGCCGCGGCGGCGGTCGCGGTCGCCGTCGTGGCGGTGGCCGTGGTCGGCTGGGAGCGGCAGGCGCACGGGTCGGTGGACTGGTCGGTCGTCGGCACTGGCTGGCTGCTCGCGCTGGTCGCGCTGTCGCGCCCGACCCGGGCCTGGATCACCGGGGCGCTGCTGGTCTTCACCGCGCACGCCGTGTTCGCGGTGCGCCTGCTGGGCACCACGTCGCTCAGCCTGGCCCGGCTCGCGGCCACCGCGTACACGCTGGTGGTGATCCTGGTCATCTTCGGGGCGCTGCGGCCGGCGCTGCTGGCCTACGCGCGGCTGGCGGCGCGGCGCGCGGCGCTGCTGAGCCGCTCGGCGGCTGAGGGGGCGGCGGCCGCCGCGGTGCGTGCGGACCGCCGTGCCCGGCTGGCCCTGCTTGAGGCCGAGGCGCTGCCGCTGCTGCGCGGGATTGCCGAGGAGCGGCTCGACATCGCCGACGCGACCGTGCGCGAGCGCTGCGCGCGGCATGCGGCCGCGCTGCGCCGGGCGCTGTCGGACCGGCCTGCGGCGGGCGGGCTGCTGGCCCGGCTGGAGCCGGCCCTGGCCGCGGCACGCAGCCGCGGGGTCGCCGCCGAGGTGCAGGTGATCGGCGACCCTGATCCCGTCCCGCCAGCGGTAGCAGCGGCGACGGTCGCCGCGGTGGACCGGCTGCTGGGGGTGCTGGCGCCGCAGCCGGTCCTGCTGACCATGCTCGCCTCCGGTGACGATGTGGAGCTGTATATGGCCTTCGACCGACCGCCCGCCGGCCTGCCTGAGGGGGCTGACGTAGCTGACCTGGCGCGGGCCGTTCCCGAGGCGGCGCGCTGGTCCGCCGCGGTCGACGCCGGCCAGGACGGCGCGAGCTGCCTGGAGATCCGGTGGCGGAAGCAGGCGGCCGCATGACGGGGGTCATCACGGTGGCGGCGGTGGACGATCATCCCATCGTCCTGGATGGCATCGCCGCCTGGCTGAGCGCCGGCCGCGGCGGCGCTGACCAGGTGGGCGCTGACCCCCCGGGCGCCGGCCGCGCCGGCGGCTGCGGGCCGGATGGCATCGACGTCGTCGGGACGGCGGCTACCGTGGCGGACCTGCTAGCCGGGCCGGGGCGGCACGCGGACGTGGTGCTGCTGGACCTTGACCTGCGCGACGGCACGGCGGCGGAGCGGAACGTGGCGGCGATCCGGGCCGCCGGGCCGGCTGTGCTGGTGCTCGCGGCCTCGGATAAGCCGCGCGCGGTCCGGGCGGCGATCCGGGCCGGGGCGGGCGGCTACGTGCTCAAGAGCGAGCCGAGTGCGAAGGTTCGCGCGGCTATCGCGGCAGTCGCCGCCGGGCTGGACTGGATCTCGCCGCGGCTGGCCTACATCTTCGCGACCGACGATGACCCCGACCGTCCGGCGCTCAGCCCGCAGGAGGCCCGGGCGCTGCGCCTGTACGCGACGGGCATGCCCATGAAATCAGTGGCGCGCCGGATGACATTAAGTGAGGAAACGGTCAAGCAGTACGTTGCTCGCGTTCGCGAGAAATACGCGCGGGCTGGCCGCGCGGCACCGACGAAAATCGAGCTGTACCATCGAGCCGTCGAGGACGGATATCTCCCGCTTCCCCCTCCCCCCTAGCCGCGGATCCCCCCTCCCGGTGCAGGGGCCGCAGGAGATACCCGCCCTCGACCTCTCGTTTACGGACTCAACCTTATGAGCCCGGACGGATGCCGTCATGACCCCTTCTCGGGGGTCATGACGGCGTAATCCGGCAGGTGAAATGGAGCCGTCAGCCCCTTATCGCCCCGTTGCTCCGTCGGCCATTTCCCGCAGGATGTCGAGATGGCCGTTGTGCCGGGCGGTTTCCTCAATCAGGTGCTGCAGGATCCACCGCAGCGTAACCGGCTCATCCCGCCAGTCCAGCTCGCCGCGCGAGGGCGCGTCCAGGTCCAGCGGCTCGACCAGGCGGCGGTGCCGGGCGCAGGCAGCGGAGTAGTCGGCGAGCAGCGTCCCGACCGGGATCTGCGTCGCGATGCGCATCTCGCGGTCGGGATCTTCCTCGGTCCACGGAGCGCGGTCCTCGGTCTCGCCGAGCATCGTCAGCTCGATCCAGGAGTACTCCACCCACCGCAGGTGGCTGATGATGCCGGAGATGGTCATCAGCGGCGACCCCGGCAGCGGTGCGCGCCGGGCGCTTTCCTCGCTGACTCCGGCGCACTTGGCGTGCACGGTGTCGCGCGTGTAGTCCAGCATCGTGGTCAGCACGGTCCGCTCATCCCAGCGTTGCGGGATGTCGTCGATCCGGGTGGCGGAGCTGGGTGCGGAGCCGTCCGCGGGGACGGCTGGTGTATCGGGGGTCATGTCATTTCCTCTGCTTGAGCAGAGGCGCGACCGGGCAGCGGCTGGCGCGGGAGCGCTAGCGGGCTGACCCTGGAGGCGCCTGGCGACGGGTGAGCATCGCACACCTCCTTCCGGGTCCGGTTCGCCGCGAGCCGACGACGTGCCCGATGCTACGGGCCCGCCGCCGGGCGGGGCAACCAGGTAACCGCCCGGCGGCCTGGCCGCGGCCGCGCCGCCGGGCCGCCGGGCAGACGGGCGGGCTGGCGAGGAACCGGGCGGGCTGGCGGTGGACCGGCCGGGCTGGCGGGGAACCGGCCGGCGGCCTGGCGGCGAGCTGAGCGACGGTCAGGCCGGGAGCTGCCCGGAGCCCGGCGCGCCCGGATAGCGGCGCGCCTGGTCGGCCAGGATCTGCAGCAGGTCCCGCACGGCCCGCGGTGGCGCTCCTGCCCGGCCGCACAGCAGCGTCAGGAGAATGGCCGGCCCGCCGTCGGCCAGCGGCCGCCAGGTGATTGCCCCGCGGCGGTCCAGCGGGTCCCCGGCGACGCTGAAATCCGGCAGCACCGTGACCCCCAGGCCCTCGGCGACCAGCAGCTTGGCCATCTCGGCGCCGTCCGCGGTGGAGCAGGCTGCGGGCACGTCACCGGCGAGCAGCCGGTGCACGAGCCGGTGCATGAGGTAGCCCGGCCGCAGCAGGATGAGCGCCTCGGCGCGCAGGTCGGCCACGCGCACGGCCGGGCGGGCGGCCAGCGGGCTGTCGGGCCGCAGGCAGACCACCGGGCGGCCGCGCAGCAGCACGGTGGCGGCCAGTTCCGGCGGCAGGTCATCACCCTCCAGGTAATTGGCCAGGCCCAGGTCGTAGCTGCCCTCGCTGATCCCGCGCCGGATGTCCTCGCGCTGCGCCGCGACGATCTCCGCCTGGGTGGCCGGATGCAGCTCGCGCAGCCGGGCAATGGCGGGGGCCAGCAGCGGGACCGTCGCCGTGCTGGCGGTGGCGACGCGGACCAGCCGGGTGCTGCGGTGCGCCGTGCTCGCTGCCTCGCGCAGCCGGTCGTGCGCGTCCAGGACGCCCCGGATGCACGGCAGCAGGTCGCGTCCTGCCTCGCTGACCCGGGCGCCGTGCCGGCCGCGCTGCAGGATAACGACGCCGAGCTCCCGTTCCAGGCTGCGGACGGAGGTGCTGAGCGCCGGCTGGGAGATATGCAGGTCCTGCGCGGCTCGCCGGAAGGAACCCAGCCGGGCCACCGCCGCCACGTATTCCAGCTGCTCGATCCGCACTCTGGAACGCCTCTCGCCTACCCGGCTCCGCCCGGTACTGCCGTCAAGTCTAGACTCTCGATCGTTTTGATAGGAATAACGTATCACGCCCCCGCCGATCTGTATTGGACGGCTCGCACGGGGCCACCCATGCTGGATCTCGGGCGGCCTCGCGCCGCCCGCCGCGTGACCCGCCGACCGGAGGGAGTTCCATGCCCCGCACCGCTCGCGACTTCTGCTCATTCCTGGATCGCCGATGACCACCATGGACCTGGCGCCGGCCGGCGTGGCGGCCGCGGACTTCCGGCACGCGATGGGTCACTTCGCGACCGGCGTCACCGTGGTGACTTCCGTCGGCAGCTCAGGCGAGCCGGTCGGCACCACGGCCAACGCGGTCAGCTCGCTGTCGCTGGACCCGCCGCTGATCCTGGTCTGCTTCGACCGCTCCAGCGCGACGCTGGAGGCGATCAGCGCGCACGGTGCCTTCGTCATCAACGTGCTGGCCGCCCGGCAGCAGCACCTGTCGGCCAACTTCGCGCACCGGGGACTGGCGGCGGCCTGGGACGGCGTGCGGCACCGGCGCGGGCCGACGGGCAGTCCGCGGCTGGCGGGCGTGCTGGCGGCCCTGGAGTGCACGGTGGAGGACCGGCTGGCCGGCGGCGACCACGAGATCATCGTGGGCCGGGTCCAGGACGTGGAGACCAGCGCGACCGCGACCACCCCGCTGCTGTTCTGGCGCGGCGGATACGCCGCCCTGGACGAGACATAGGCTCGCCACCATCGTGGCAGTTCCCGATTCCGCTCCCGCTCCGGAGGAGATGCCGTGCCCGCGCTGCAGATCGTGACCGTGACGGGCAACCCGCGCCCGGACTCGCGCACCCACCTGCTCGCCCGGACGCTGGGCGGCGCCCTGGCCGCCGTGCTGCCCGGCGCGGCGGTCAGCGACATCGACCTGGCGGAGCTGGGCCCGCGGGTTCTTGACCAGGCCGACGCAGCGGCCGCCGCGGCTGTCAAGGAAGTGCTGGACGCGGACGTGCTCGTGCTGGCCAGCCCGACCTACAAGGCGACCTACTCCGGGCTGCTCAAGGCCTTCCTGGACCGGCTCGGGACCGGCAGCCTGGCCGGCCAGGCAGCGGTCCCGGTGCTGCTGGGCGGGGCACCGAATCATCAGCTCGCGGTCGACGTTCATTTCACCCCGCTGCTGCTGGAGCTGGGGGCCAGCGTCCCCGCGCGCGGCCTGTTCGTGCTGGAATCCGACGTTCCGGGCTTCGCGGCCGTCGCCGCCGCCTGGGCGGCCGAGCATGCCCGGGCGCTGGCGCCCGGCGGGCGGGCTGGCAGCGCCGGCCGGTAGCGGCCGGCCGCCCCGGCCATTGGCCGCGTCTGC
Organism: Streptosporangiaceae bacterium; assembly: GCA_036490755.1. Taxonomy (GTDB): domain Bacteria; phylum Actinomycetota; class Actinomycetes; order Streptosporangiales; family Streptosporangiaceae; genus DASUBV01. The sequence goes on along the minus strand of DASXDJ010000132.1, from coordinate 10,951 downwards.
CCGGCCGCGGGGCGCCCGGCGGGTAGGCTAACCGGATCGGTGAGCCTCACCGGTACCGCTGAGTCTGATGCCGTCTTAGCGGACACCCGCAGGGCAGGACACATGAGCGGAGCAGGCGCGTGAGCCGGGTACGACAGCTGATCCGCCGCGGCGGCAGCAGCCGGAACGGGACGGCGCCGCCGCGAGCCGGGCACTACGCTGCGCCGGGTCGTCCGCTGCTGGGCTCGCAGGAACTGACCAGCAGCCTGTTCGCTGATGCCTCGAACTTCGAGCTGCGCTTCGTGGAGAGCTACGACCAGATCGAGACTGTCGTCGGTGCCCTGAAGACCCTCGGCCTGCGGGTCGTGCTGACCAGCGGCTCGTTCGACATCATCCACGAGGGCCACTCGATGTACCTGGAGGCCGCGCGGCGCTTCGGCGACTTCCTCATCGTGGGCCTGGACAGTGACGACAAGATCCGGGCCCGCAAGGGCGAGGGACGGCCGGCCGTCCCGCAGATGGAGCGGCTGCGGATGGTCACCCACCAGCGCGGAGTGGGCCTGGTGACGCTCAAGCACGCCCACCACCCGCGGTGGGAGCTGATCAAGACCGTCGGCCCGGATGTCCTGGTCGCCACCGCCGACACCTACAGTGCGGCGGAGATCAGCGAGCTGGAGGCGCGGTACTGCGGGCGGGTGGAGGTCCTGGACCGGATGGCCACCGTCAGTACCTCGGCCCGGCTGCGCCGGATCCAGCTGGGCATTCCCGAGCCGGATGCGCCGGATGCGCCGGATGCGCCCGGACCCGCCGACGCGGCGGGGGATGAGCTGGCGCGCGCCGGCCGGCCGGTGAGTTGAAGCAGATCCTGCTGTACCTGCCCGTCATCCACAGCGGATACGAGGCCCTGTTCGCCCGGCACCCCGACACGGCCAGCGTGCTGGTGCTCGGCACCGGGTTCCGGGCCAGCTACCCGAGCCTGGGCAAGGACATCCGCGCGCTGCCGCCCGAGCGTGCCGCGCAGTACCTGCGACTGGCACTGCCGCAGGCCGCCGTCACGGTCGTCGAGCCGGGCGACCTGCCTGCCGCCGTCACCGGCGACCCGCTGGTGCTCCCGGACGAGGAGGTCACCCGGGACCTGGTGGCCCGGCATGACCTCGGCCGCGGCCGGGAGCTGATCTTCGACCCGGCGTTCCTGCGCTGGGACCGGGCCTGGAGCCGGGCCCAGCGGCCAGCCAGTTTTGACGGCCAGGTCACCGCCGGCGACCTGCCGCGCGGCCTGATCGCCCGGGCCCGGGAGCTGGCCGGGCACAGCTCGGACTGGTGGCGCCAGGTCGGCGCCATCGCGGTCCGCGGTGACGAGCTGCTCGGCTCGGCCTGGAACCGGCACTACCCGACCGAGTACGCGCCCTACCTCGACGGCGACCCGCGCGACGGGTTCAGCCGGGGAGTGCGCACCGACCTGACGACCGCGCTGCACGCCGAGGCGGCCATCATCGCGGCGGCGGCCCGGCAGGGCAGATCGCTGGCGGGTGCCGACCTGTACGTGACGACCTTCCCGTGCCCGGCCTGCGCCCGGCTGATCGCCGAGGCCGGGCTGCGCCGGTGCTTTTTCGCCGGGCCGTACTCGGTGCTGGACGGTGAGGACGTGCTGCGCGCCGCTGGGGTGCAGATTTTCTGGGTCGACACCGGCGAGACGAGCGAGCCCGGGACGGGTGGTCCCGGGACAGGCGGCGCTTAGTGTTACAGGACTAGCCGGCTGGCGGGCAGGCGCACAGCGGTTCGAGTAGCTCCGCTGGCAGGACCTGAGTCAGCACGTCGCGGTGGGTGGGAGCCGCCTCGGCATGCCGCTGCAGTCCTGCCCCGGTGATGGTTACGTAGATGCCGCGCCGGTCCTGGTCGCACAGGCAGCGCTCAACCAGGCCATGGTTGGCCAGCCGGTCGATCAGCCGGGACAGCGCACTCTGGCTGAGATGGACGACACCAGCCAGTTCCTGGGCGCGGAACTTGTGCGCGGGGTGCTCGGCGAGTCGCTCCAGGACCTCGAACTCACTGACTCCGAGGCCGTGCCGGTCGCCTAGCACGCGCTCCAGGGCGGCGAATGCCACGGCATGACTCGCCGTGATCGTCCGCCAGGCCGTCACCACCGGATCCGCATCCCCGGCGGGGGCCATACGTCCCACGCGCTGCGTCACGCTCACGCCCGCATCCTAGCCGCCGCAGAGCTTTAGATGCAAGTACACTAATTGTTGTTGCACCTAGTGCTTGTACATGCATATATTTCTGGACATGGATTTCCCCAGCGTTCTTCACGACGCGCCCCGCCAGTCCGTCCAGCGTCCAGCGCCCGCTGCCGCAGATCACCGATGGAGCCCTCGGCTGTGGGCCACGCTCATCGTGCTGTGCGGAGCGCTGTTCCTCGACGCGCTCGACGTGTCGATGGTGGGCGTCGCGCTTCCTGACATCCGCTCCAGCCTCGGCCTGACTACCACGTCGCTGCAGTGGATCATCAGCGGCTACGTGCTCGGCTACGGAGGCTTCCTGCTGTTCGGCGGGCGAGCCGCTGACCTGCTGGGCCGCCGCCGCGTCTTCCTCGCTGCGCTGGCCGTGTTCGCAGTCGCGTCGCTGTTCGGCGGCCTGGTCAGCAGCCCGGAACTGCTGATCGCCGCACGGTTCATCAAGGGCATCGCCGCAGCGTTCACCGCGCCGGCCGGGCTGTCCCTGCTGACCACCACCTTCCGTGAAGGCCCCATGCGCAACCGCGCGATCAGCGTGTACTCCGCCTTCGGGGCCAGCGGCTTCTCGCTCGGGCTGGTGCTCTCGGGCCTGCTCACCGAGGTGAGCTGGCGGCTGACGCTGCTGGTGCCCGCCCCGGTGGCGCTGATCACGCTCGTCGCGGGGGTGCTGGTGATCCCGCGCTCCGCGCCGGCCGACAACCGGGGCCGGCGCTTCGACATCCCCGGTGCCCTCACGGCCAGCGCCGCGATGCTGCTGCTGGTCTACACGGTCGTGTCGGCCCAGCAGGCCGGGTGGGCGTCGGCCAGGACCATCGGCTCGTTCGCGGCCGTGGCCGCCCTGCTGGCCGGCTTCGTCCGCATCGAGCTGCGCAGCCGGGACCCGCTGGTGCGCCTGGGCATGTTCCGGCTGGGCGCGCTGACCCGCGCGAACATCGGCGCCATCACCCTGTTCGGCTCTTACGTCGCCTTCCAGTTCCTGGTCACCCAGTACTTGCAGAGCCTGGTCGGCTGGTCGGCGCTGGCCACCGCGCTGGCCTTCTTGCCGGCCGGCGTGGTGGTCGCGGTCCTGTCCATCCGGATGGCCTCGATCATCGACCGGTTCGGGCCGGCCAGGATCACGGTCACCGCCTTCGTCTGCCTGGTCGCCGGGTATGCCGTCTTCCTGCGGGTTGGCGTGCGCCCCGACTACCCCGCGGTCATCTTGCCGGCCGTGCTGCTAATCGGCCTCGCGTTCGGCCTCGGCTTCTCCGCGATGAACCTGTCGGCGACGGCCGGCGTGGCCGACCACGAGCAGGGCCTGGCCGCCAGCCTGTTCCAGACCTCCTTCCAGGTCGGCGGCGCGATCGTGCTCGCGGTCGTGACGGCGGTGGTCGACGCCGGCGGCGCTAACCGGACGCTCTCGGCGTCGGCGACGCTGGGCGCCTACCGGCCAGCCCTGGCCGTGATCACCGGGGTCGCGGCGATCGGGGCCATCGCGGCTCTCACCGCCTTCTGGCCCGCGCGTCGCCAGGCGCCGGCTGTGCCCGTGCCCGGCCAGCACGTGCCCGGCGAGCACCTCCGCGACGACCATGTCCCCGGCGAGCGCGTTCCCGCCGAACTCGTGCTCTGCGAGGACTAGCGCCGGACCGCGCGCGGCGACTGGGCGCGACCCCAGTCGCCGCGCGCGGCCGCAGCCCGGGACTGCCTCGCCAGTGCGGGCTGCGGCCGCGCCGCGGGCGGGAAGCTAGCTACACGACGGGGCTGCGGCGCTCAACCAGGATGACATCGCGCCACCGGCCATGATGCTGGCCGACACGCTCCTGAACCCCGATCACGCGAAAGCCGGCCGCCTGGTGCAGAGCCAGGCTGGCGGCGTTCTCCGGGAAGATCCCGGACTGGATGGTCCAGATCCCGGCCGCCTCCGTCGAGGCGATCAGCGCATCCAGCAGCGACCGGCCGGTGCCGAGGCCACGTGCGTCCGGGTGGACGTAGACCGAGTGCTCGACCACCCCGGCGTACACGCAGCGGCTGGACACCGCTGATGCCGCCGCCCAGCCCGCGACCGCCCCGCCGCTGACCGCCACCAGCCGGTGCTCCGGCAGCCGGGCGGCGCTGAACTGCTCCCAGGCCGGGACGCGCGTCTCGAAGGTGGCGTTGCCGGTGTCGATCCCGGCCTGGTAGATGGCGAGCACCGCCGCTGCGTGCTCATCGGTCATCGGCTCGATCGCCACCCGCCCGCCCGCCATCCTGGCTCCCGCGCTCGTCCTGCTCACCTACTCCGGCCGGGAGCTGAACCGCATCCGCACCGGGTCGGCCGGGCCGGCCACCTTAGGCCCGGCCAGCACGTGCGCGTGCACGTGGACGATGGTCGCGCCGGTATACCGGCAGTCCCCGTTGCGTACGCCCAGCCCGTAGTAGTCCAGCCCGTGACGCTCGCGGACCTGCCCCAGCACTGTCCAGAAATCGGCCTGCACTTCGGGGTCCAGGTCGAGCAGGTCGCCGGCGTGCTGGTCGGGCACCAGCAGCAGGTGCAGCTTCGTGCCGGCGTAGGGGAACGCGTTCGGCGTGACCGACCAGTGCCGGGTGCGCAGCAGCACCTCCTGCCGGTTCTGCGCGGCCAGGCCGCCCGGGCAGAACAGGCACACCCCGGCCGCCTCCAGCCGCTGCATCTCGGCCAGCTGCTCGGCCGTCCGGACGTTCTCCATGCAGTACAGGGTCACGACCCCGGCTCCCGCTCGTAGTCCAGCCACGAGTACCCGCCGCCGGGCGTCTCGATGTCCCGGTCCTCGCGGGCCACCAGGGTGAAGCCGTCCAGCCAGCCCGGCGGCATCGCCGTATCGCCGTCCACGTCGCGGTGCAGCCGGGTCAGGTAGATCCGGTCGGCATGCGGCAGCGCCTGCTCGTAGACCGAGGTACCGCCGCCGACGAAGACCTCCCCGCCGTTCAGCGAGCCGGCCCGCGCGGCGGCCAGGGCGGCGGCCACTGACGTGGCCCAGATGACCCCGTCCTCCGCTGTCGCGGGCGGCTGCGAGCTGACCACCACCGAGGTGCGGCCCGGCAGGGGACGGCCGAGCCGGGCCACGATCGACTCGTGCGTCAGCCGGCCCAGCACGATCGGGTGACCGGCGGTGAGCCGCTTGAACCGGCGCAGGTCATCGGGAAGGTGCCAGGGCAGCGTCCGGCCGCGGCCGATGACGTCGTTGGCCGACGCGGCGACGATCAGCGCGACGGTCAAGGCGAGACCGGGATTCCGCCGATGTAGGGGTGCGGCTCGTAGTCAGCGATCTCGAAGTGCTCCGCGCGGAAGTCGTGGATGTCGGTGACCTGGCGCCCGGCGTCGGTGAGGGTGACCGTCGGCAGCCGCCGCTCTTCGCGAGCCAGCATCACCCTGACCTGATCCAGCTGGTCGTCGTAGATGTGGGCGTCGGAGATCGTGTGGTAGTACGCCACCGCCTCGATCCCGGTGAGCTGCTCCAGCATCAGTGCCAGCGCGGCGTACTGCACCATGTTGGCCGGGACCCCGACGGGCACGTCCCCGGATCGCTGGAACATGTGCAGGTGCAGGCCGCCGTCCAGGACGCGGACGTGCACCCAGCCGTGGCACGGCGCGATTGTGGTCTGCGGTGTCTTGCCGGCGCCCCGGACCTGGTACTGCGGGATCCACGGCGAGACGAAGTGCGTGCGGTCGCCCGGCAGCTCGGTGAGCTGCTCCACCAGATGCCGGAACTGGTCGAACCCGCCGCCCTCCGCGGTGGGGAAGCGGCGGAACGCCCCGCCGTAGGAGCCGGGGCCGATGTCGCCAGCGGGCAGGCCGCGCTTAGCCGTCTTCTCCGGTGTGGCCCAGGCACCCCACCAGTCGCAGCCGAATGCGGCGAACTCCGCCAGCGTCGTGGCGCCGTTGATGAACGCGCACAGCTCGCCGATCGGCTTGCGCCAGAACGACTTCATGCTGCGCTCGGTGATCACCGGGAAGCCGTTGGCCAGCTCGAAGTGCATCGTCTGCTGCATCAGCGTCAGCGCCTTGGGACCCTGCCGGGTCGGCACCGGGATCCCGTCCGCGGCGATGCGCCCGAGCAGGGCGCGGTACTGGCCGTCGGGCTCGCGCTCATCAACGGGGCGGTAGCGCATCTGGCCGATCCCTGCCTTACTGTCCTCGCTGGCTGGCAATTATTTCTTTCCGCGCGCAGGCGGGCGCCAGATGGCACCGCCTTCCCTCGTTGCTACGCTCCTCGGTCCAGGCGGCGCCGCGCCCCGGCAGCGCGCGGGTGGGCGGGACGGTTCCCCGACCTCCCGGGCTGGCCTCCAGCTTGCCAGAACGAAAGATCCCGGTCGCGGCGGCGGCCGGGATCTTTCGGCTAGCTGAGGCAGGCGGGTGGCTACGCCTTCTTTTTCTTCTCGGCGTGGCCGCCGAACTCCGAGCGCATCGCCGACAGGATCTTGCCGGTGAACTCGCCGTTGTCGCGCGACTCGAACCGCTCGTACAGCGCGGCCGTGATGGCCGGGGCGGGTACCCCGGTGTCGACGGCGGCCAGCACCGTCCACCGGCCCTCGCCCGAGTCCGAGACGTGCCCCGCGAAGTCATCGAGGCCGGGGGAGCGGGCGAACGCCTCGGCGGTCAGGTCGACCAGCCAGGAGCCCACCACCGAGCCGCGCCGCCACACCTCGGCCACGTCGCCCACGTCGATGGTGTACTGGTAGGCCTCCGGGGTGCGCAGCGGCGTCGTCTCCGCGTCCACCTCCTCGGTGTGCTGGCCGGCATCGGCGTGCTTGATGATGCTCAGCCCCTCGGCGATGGCGGCCATCATCCCGTACTCGATCCCGTTGTGGATCATCTTCACGAAGTGGCCGGCTCCGCTCGGGCCGCAGTGCAGGTACCCCTGCGGAGCCGTGCCGCCCTGGCTCCGGGACGGAGTGGGCTCGGCGCTGCCCTGGCCGGGGGCGATCGTCTTGAACAGCGGGTCGAGGTGCTCGACCTGCTCGGTCTCGCCGCCGATCATCAGGCAGTAGCCGCGATCCAGCCCCCAGACGCCGCCGCTGGTACCGCAGTCCACGAAGTGGATGCCGCGGGTGATCAGCTGCTTGGCCCGGGTGATGTCGTCGCGGTAGTAGGAGTTGCCGCCGTCGATGATGATGTCGCCGGCATCGAGCAGCGGCACCAGCTCATCGAGCGTCGGCTGCACGACGGCGGCCGGGACCATGATCCAGATGGCCCGGGGCTGCTCCAGCTGGCTGACGAACTCGGCCAGGCTGGTGGCGCCCTGCGCGCCCTCGGCGGCCAGCGCCTTGACCGCGTCGGCACTGACGTCGTAGGCGACGCAGCGGTGGCCATCGCGCATGAGCCGGCGGACGAGGTTGGCCCCCATCCGGCCGAGCCCGATCATCCCCAGCTGCATCGGCTTGTCTGTTGGCATCCGTCAGCCTCTCGATATGTCGTTATCTGTGTACGTCTGCGCCCTGGCCGGCGCTGCTACGCGCCGGACTTCAGCGACCGGTACCGGCGGATGAGCGCATTGGTAGACGAGTCGTGGCTGAGCTCGGGCTCCTGCTCGCTCTCCAGTTCCGGGACGATCTGCTGGGCTAGCACCTTGCCGAGTTCTACCCCCCACTGGTCAAACGAGTCGATGTCCCAGATGGCGCCCTGGGTAAACACGCTGTGCTCGTACAGGGCGACTAGCGAGCCGAGCAGCCGGGGGGTGAGCAGCTCGGCCAGCAGCACGCTGGTCGGCCGGTTGCCGGGCATGACCCGGTGCGGGATCACGTGCTCGGGGGTGCCCTCGGCCCGCACCTCCTCCTCGGTCTTGCCGAAGGCCAGGGCCTGGGCCTGGGCGAACACGTTGGACGACAGGATGTCGTGGTGATCGCGCAGCGGGTTGAGCGACTGGCCGAACCCGATGAGGTCGACCGGGATGAGCCGGGTGCCCTGGTGCAGCAGCTGGTAGAAGCTGTGCTGGCCGTTGGTGCCCGGCTCGCCCCAGTACACCGTTCCGGTCGGGTAATCGACTGGATCACCCCCGGTTGTCACGCTCTTGCCGTTGGACTCCATGGTCAGCTGCTGCAGGTAGGCCGGGAACCGCTTCAGGTACTGCTCATACGGCATGACGCCGATGGCCTGGACGTCGAAGAAGCCGCTGTACCAGACCGCCAGCAGGCCCATCAGGACCGGCAGGTTGGCCTCCAGTGGGGCGGTGCGGAAATGCTCGTCCATCTCGTGGAACCCGGCCAGCAGCTCGCCGAAGTTCTCCGGGCCGATGGCCAGCATCGTGGACAGGCCGATCGCCGAGTCCATCGAGTAGCGGCCGCCCACCCAGTCCCAGAACCCGAACATGTTCGCGGTGTCGATGCCGAAGCCGGAGACCCGCTCGGCGTTCGTCGACACGGCCACGAAGTGCCGGGCCACGGCGGCCTTGTCGCCCAGCTCGCCGACCACCCAGTCGCGCGCGGACGTGGCGTTGGTCAGCGTCTCCAGCGTCCCGAAGGTCTTGGACGAGATGATGAACAGGGTTTCCTCGGCGGCCAGGTCCCGGGTCGCCTCGACGAAGTCGGTGGAGTCGACATTGGAGACAAACCGGAAGGTCAGGTCGCGCCGCGTATAGTGCCGCAGCGCCTCGTAAGCCATCACCGGGCCCAGGTCGGAGCCGCCGATGCCGACGTTGATGATGTTGCGGATGGGCTTGCCGGTAAAGCCTTTCCATTCCCCGGAGCGGACCCGCTCGGCGAAGGCGCCCATCCGGTCCAGCACCTCATGAACCTCGGCCACGACGTCCTGGCCGTCTGCGACCAGGCGGTCGGTGCGCGGCATCCGCAGCGCGACGTGCAGCACGGCCCGGTCCTCGGAGGTGTTGATGTGCTCGCCGGCGAACATCGCGTCGCGCCGCTCCGGCACGCCTGCTTCCCTGGCCAGGTCGGTCAGCAGCGCCATCGTCTCGTCGGTGACGCGGTGCTTGGAGTAGTCGAGGTAGATGCCCGCCGCGGTCGCGGTCAGCCGCTCCCCGCGGCCCGGATCGGCGGCGAACAGATCCCGCAGGTGCCGCCCGGCGATCTGCTCGTGGTGCCGCTCGAGCGCCTGCCACGCCGCGCGCTTGCGCAGCGGCGTGCGCGGGGTCCCTGGCATGTCGCCTCCCTGATGCAGTCCTCTGTCGATGACATCGTTCCATGTTTCCGCGCGCCGCTCCCGGCAGTACAGCTGGGGGTTCCAGGGGGTGGCCCCCTGGGATACACAGCAGTACTGCTGGGGGTTCCAGGGGGTGGCTCCCTGGGATATACGGCGGCCGGGCACGGGGTAAATATGCGGCAAATTTCCGGGTGCGGGCCCGGCTGGACACGGTCTTTACGATGGGGAACAAGGGCTTCCGGAACCGCGAGGTGCCGGAGGCGGGGCGCGAGGAGGCAGGTGGAGCACCGATGCCGGTAACGGCAGCTGGCGGTACCCCGCGGACGGCAATCCTGACCGTGGACGATGACCCTGGCGTGTCCCGGGCGGTGGCGAGGGACCTGCGACGGCGTTACGGCGAGCAGTACCGCATCGTCCGGGCGGAATCTGGCGAGGCCGCCCTGGAGGCGCTGCGCGAGATGAAGCTCCGCGGCGACCAGGTGGCGCTGCTGCTGGCCGACTACCGGATGCCGCAGATGAACGGGATCGAGTTCCTCGAGCAGGCCATGGACCTGTACTCCGGGGCCCGGCGGGCGCTGCTGACCGCCTACGCCGATACCAATGCCGCCATCGACGCGATCAACCTCGTCGATGTCGACAGCTACCTGCTCAAGCCGTGGGATCCGCCGGAGGAGAAGCTCTACCCGGCCATCGACGCCATGCTGGACGCCTGGCGGGCCGCCGACTACCAGCCGGTCCCGGAGACCAAGGTCATCGGGCACCGGTGGTCGGCCCGGTCCTCGGAGGTCCGCGAGTTCCTGGCCCGCAACCAGGTGCCCTACCGCTGGTACTCGGCCGAGGACCCGGTGGGCCGCCGGCTGGCCGCGATTGCCGGGGAGCGGCTGACCGGGACCGCCAGCCCGCCCGCGGACGGGGCCGGGCTGGATGCTGCGCTGGCCATCGGCCGCGGGCCGGCCGCTGATGCGCTGCGGCTGCCGATCGTGATCACCCCCGATGGCCAGGTGCTGGTCGAGCCGTCGGATGCGGAGCTGGCCGACCGGGTCGGGCTGGCGACGACGCCGTCGACGGGGTTCTACGACCTGATCGTCATCGGCGGCGGGCCGGCCGGGCTCGGGGCCGCGCTGTACGGCGCGTCGGAGGGCCTGCAGACCGTCCTGGTGGAGCGGACCGCTACCGGCGGGCAGGCCGGGCAGAGCTCCCGGATTGAGAACTACCTGGGCTTTCCTGATGGAGTGTCTGGGTCGCAGCTGACCGGGCGGGCCCGGATGCAGGCCACCAAGTTCGGGGCCGAGCTGCTGACCACCCGCGAGGTGGTGGGCCTGGAGGTGAAGGGCTCCGCGCGCACCGTCAGGTTCGCCGACGGCACCACCATCGGCGGGCACACCGTCATCCTGGCCACCGGGGTCGCCTACCGGCAGCTGTCCGCGCCGGGTATCACCGACCTGACCGGGCGCGGGGTGTTCTACGGGTCCGCGCTCACCGAGGCCAAGGGCTGCACCGGCCGGGACGTGTTCATCGTGGGCGGCGCCAACTCGGCCGGCCAGGCCGCGGTGTACCTGGCGAAGCACGCCAAGTCGGTGACGATCCTGGTCCGCGGGCCGTCGCTGCAGAAGTCGATGTCGTACTACCTGATCCAGCAGATCGCCCA
>DASXDJ010000131.1:0-65379 GCA_036490755.1 Streptosporangiaceae bacterium | reverse complement strand
ACCGCATGAGCGGTGGTGCCAGGGCAATGCGAGCACCAGGGAGCAGCCTCGCGCTCCTTACCTTTCTTGTGCACGCCCGCAGCGGTGGTTCAATCAGCTTGAGGAAACCTGCTGCGCGCGGGTAGGGAACACTCACCCTGGGACAGCGAGTTAGGTAAGCGGATAGGCCGGCGCCGGTTGCGCCGGCCCGGCTGCGAGCCCGCTGACCCAGGGGGCTGGCCGCAGGGCCATAGTGTGACTGGAGCGCCAGTGCTGGCCGGCCGCCTGCGGTAGCCTCCAGGCGACCGGGGATGTGAGGGAGATCGTGGCAGCTAGGACGGGAACGCCCGCCAGTGGCAGTTCCGCCAAGGGCGGTAGTGCCAAGGGCCGTGCCGGCGCTGGCCGGGGGGCGGCCAACGGCGGCGCCCGCGGTGATGGTGCCCGGCGGCTGGTCATTGTTGAGTCGCCGAGCAAGGCGCGGACCATCGCCGGGTTCCTGGGCGACGGCTATGTCGTCGAGTCCAGCATTGGCCATATCCGCGACATGCCGGACCGAGCAGCCGAGATCCCGACTAAATACCGCAAAGAGCCGTGGGCGCGCCTGGGCGTGAACGTCGACCACGACTTCGAGCCTCTTTATGTCGTCAACTCTGACAAGAAGCAGCAGGTATCCAAGCTCAAGTCGCTGCTCAAGGACGCCGACGAACTCCTGCTGGCTACTGATGAGGACCGCGAGGGCGAGGCCATCGCCTGGCACCTGCTGGAAGAGCTGAAGCCGAAGGTCCCGACGCACCGGATGGTCTTCCACGAGATCACCCGGGAGGCGATCGCCCGCGCCGTGGCCAGCCCCCGCGACGTCGACCTGGGCATGGTGGAGGCCTACCAGACCCGCCGCGTGCTGGACCGGCTGTACGGGTACGAGGTCTCGCCGGTGCTGTGGAAGAAGGTCATGCCGCAGCTGTCGGCCGGCCGCGTGCAGTCGGTCGCGGTCCGGCTGGTGGTGGACCGGGAGCGGGAGCGGATCGCCTTCAGGCCCGCGCAGTACTGGGACCTGGAAGCTGACTTCGTCAAGCAGGTCATCACGACCGAGGATGACGGCACCTTGTTCTCCGCCACGCTGGCCACGGTGGACGGCCGGCGGGTCGCGCAGGGCCGGGACTTCTCCCCGGCCGGGACACTGCGCGAGCCCGACGCCAAGCACGCGGGCCAGGCGCTGCTGCACCTGGATCATGCCGCGGCTGCCGCCCTGGCCGCCCGGCTGAATGACGGGGCGCAGTTCTCGGTCAAGTCGGTCGAGCGCAAGCCGTACCGGCGCCAGCCGTACGCGCCGTTCCGCACCACCACGATGCAGCAGGAGGCCTCGCGCAAGCTGGGCTTCTCGGCCAAGTACACGATGTCAACGGCGCAGCGGCTGTATGAGAACGGCTTCATCACCTATATGCGGACCGACTCCATCACGCTGTCGCAGACCGCGATCACCGCCGCGCGGCGGCAGGCCAGCGAGCTGTACGGCCCGGAGTACGTGCCCGACGCCCCGCGGACGTACACCAGCAAGGTCAAGAGCGCCCAGGAGGCGCATGAGGCGATCCGCCCGGCCGGTGACTCGTTCCGCACGCCGGCCCAGACGGGCCTGTCCGGCGACCAGCTCCGGCTCTATGAGCTGGTGTGGAAGCGGACCGTCGCCTCCCAGATGAAGGATGCGACGGGCGAGTCCGTCGCCGTCCGCGTGCTGGGCCAGTCCGGTGCCGCTGAGCCGATCACGCTGGCCAGCCCGGCCGCTGCCGATGCGGGCAGCGCGGCGCAGGCGATCCCCGGCCGGGAGGCCGAGTTCGCCGCCTCGGGCAAGATCATCAGCTTCTACGGGTTCATGAAGGCCTACGTCGAGGGTTCTGATGACCCGAACGCCGACCTGGACGACAACCAGCGCCGCCTGCCGCCGCTGACTGAGCGCGACCCGCTGGACGCCCGGAACCTGCAGCCGGCCGAGCACGCCACCCGGCCGCCGGCCCGCTACACCGAGGCCTCGCTGATCTCGGAGCTGGAGGACCGGGCCATCGGCCGCCCGTCCACCTACGCCACCATCATCGGGACGATCCTGGACCGCGGCTACGTGTTCAAGAAGGGCACGGCCCTGGTCCCCTCGTTCGTGGCGTTCGCCGTGTCGACCCTGCTGGAGCGGCACTTCACCCAGCTGGTGGACTACGACTTCACGGCCCGGATGGAGGATGCCCTCGACGACATCGCCAACGGCGACGCGCAGCGGGTGCCGTGGCTGCGCCGGTTCTACTTCGGCGCCGACGGCGAGGAGGGGCTCAAGGAGCTGGTCAGCGACCTGAGCGAGATCGACGCCCGGGACGTCAGCTCGTTCCCGCTGGACGGCACGGACATCGTGGTCCGAGTCGGCCGGTACGGCCCCTACCTGGAGCGTGACGGCCAGCGCGCCAACGTCCCCGAGGGCACCGCGCCCGACGAGCTGACCCCCGAGCTGGCCGATGAGCTGCTGTCGCGGCCCAGCGGGGAGAAGATCCTCGGTACCGACCCGCAGACCGGTAAGACGATCGTGGCCAAGGCCGGCCGGTTCGGTCCTTATGTCACCGAGCAGCTCGAGGAAGGCGCGCCGGCCTCGGCCAAGCCGCGGACCGCCTCGCTGCTGAAGTCGATGGACCTGGACAGCATCACGCTGGAGGACGCGGTGCGCCTGCTGACGCTGCCGCGCACGCTCGGCGAGCTGGACGGCGAGCCGGTCACGGTCCAGAACGGGCGGTACGGCCCGTACGTCAAGAAGGGCACCGACAGCCGCTCCCTGGAGTCCGAGGAGCAGATGTTCACGGTGACCCTGGATGAGGCCCAGGCGCTGTTCGCCCAGCCCAAGACCCGAGGCCGGCAGGCACGGGCGGCGGCGCCGCCGCTGCGCGAGCTCGGCGAGGACACCGCGTCCGGCAAGCCGATTGTGCTCAAGGAAGGCCGGTTCGGGCCGTACGTGACCGACGGCGAGACCAACGCCTCGCTGCGCAAGGGCGACGCGGTCGAGGACATCACCACGCAGCGGGCCATTGAGCTGCTGGCCGAGCGCCGCGCGGCGGCCCCCGCACCGAAGCGCCGGGCCGCCAGCTCCTCCCGGAGCAGCGGATCCGGGCGCACCGCCAAGGCCAAGCCGAAGTCGTCCGCCAAGCGGGCCGGGGATAGCTGAGCAAAGCCGTCCGCGGGGCGCCGGGCCGCTACGCTGGCGGCGTGAACCTTAGATCCCCTTTGGGCGGGCGCCGGGGCGGCGTCTTGTCCATAAAGCCGTTCCGGCGGCTCTGGATAGCCCTGTCGCTGTCCAGCCTCGGGGATTGGCTCAGCCTGCTTGCCCTGTCGATCCTGGCCAATAACCTGGCCAAGTCCAACGGGGCGGTCGCGGTCAGCGGGGTCTGGCTGACCTCCCTGCTGCCGGCCCTCATCTTCGGCCCGCTGGCCGGCGTGGTGGCCGACCGGTTCGACCGCCGGATGAACATGATCATCGGCGACGTACTGCGGGCCGTGCTGTACGTCTCGATCCCGCTCAACCTCGTCGTGGGCGTCGTCGACAAGCTGACCTGGCTGTACGTCGCGCAGTTCCTGGCCTCGGCCGCGTCCGTGTTCTGGATGCCAGCCAAGGACGCCTCGGTCCCCAATCTGGTACCGGCTGACAAGCTGGAGCAGGCCAATCAGTTCAGCCTGGTCACCACGTACGGGACCGCGCCGATCGCCGGCGTGCTGTTCTCCCTGGTCGCACTCGTCAGCCGCGGACTGGGAAATTTCTCGACCTATTTCACGACCAATCCAGAAAATCTGGCCCTGTACTTCAACGCGCTGACGTTCATCATCTCGGCACTGACCATCGTGTCGCTGCGCAGCCTGCCGCAGCGCCGCCTCGGCAGCGGCCGGACGTCGACGCCTTCGGTACTGCGGTCCATGTGGGAGGGCTGGAAATTCCTCGGCCAGACCCGGGTGGTGCGCGGCATCATCGTGGGGATGACCGGCGCCTTCGCGGCGGGCGGGGTGGTGGTCGGGCTCGGCCCGTCCTACGTCGAGGGCACGCTCAAGGGCGGCAGCGCGGGCTGGGGCGCGGTATTCTCCGCGATCTTCTTCGGCCTGGCCGCCGGCATGTTCCTGGGCCTGCGCATCCTGCGCGGCTTCTCCCGCCGGCGCTTGTTCGGCCTGTCGATCGCGTTCGCGGCGCTGCCGCTGGCCCTGATCGCGGTCATCCCGAACCTGGCCATCGTCACCGTCCTGGTGCTGATCCTGGGCGCCAGCGCCGGCGTGGCCTACGTCACCGGCTACACCGTCATCGGCCTGGAGGTGGACGACGAGACCCGGGGCCGGACCTTTGCCTTCCTGCAGTCCGCGATCCGGGTCATCCTGTTCGCCGTTATTGCCATCGCCCCGTCGCTGGCGGCGGCCTTCAGCGCGCTGGTGCACACCGCAACCGGGAACCAGCAGGTCACAGTCGCCGACGTCAGCTACGGCAGCGTCGGCTACAACCTGGTCCTGCTGCTGGCCGCCATTGTCGCGCTGGCCCTGGGCCGGCTGTCGTACCGGCAGATGGACGACCGGCGCGGCATGCCGCTGACCGGGGACCTGGTGGCCGCGCTGCGCGGCGATGAGACCCCCCAGCCCCCGTCCGCCGTTGCGGAAGAGGCCCCGCGGGAGCGGCGCGGCCGACTGCTCGCCCTGGAGGGCGGCGAGGGCGCCGGGAAGTCCACTCAGGCCCGGCTGCTGGCCATCTGGCTGCGTGACCAGGGCTACGACGTCGTCGCCACGCACGAGCCGGGGGCGACCAAGGTCGGGATGCGGCTGCGGGCGCTGCTGCTGGACAACACCCATGCCGGGCTGTCTGCTCGCGCGGAGACCCTGATGTACGCGGCGGACCGGGCCGAGCACGTTGCCGCGGTGATCATCCCGGCGCTGGAGCGCGGCATGATCGTGGTGACCGACCGCTACGTGGACTCGACGCTGGCCTATCAGGGCGCCGGCCGCCAGCTCCCGGTGGCCGAGGTCGCCGACCTCAACACCTGGGCCACCGGCGGCCTGCTGCCCGACCTGACGATCCTGCTCGACCTGCCGCCGGCCGACGGGCTGGGCCGCCGGGCCCGCTCGGGCGACCGGCTGGAGGCCGAGCCCGCTGCCTTCCACCAGCGCGTGCGGGCGGGCTTCCTGGCTCGCGCCCAGGCCGAGCCCGGCAAGTACCTGGTGCTCGACGCGACCCGCCAGCCCGGTGACCTGAGCCGGGAGATCCAGGTGCGGGTCCGCGAGCTGCTCCCGGACCCGGTGCCGGTGACGGCCGAGGAGACCACCGGCAGCTTCCCGGCGATCCGCGAATGACGCCGGCCCCGCCCGATGCCGCAGCGAGCGCCGCGTTCGCCCAGCTGGTCGGTCAGGAGGCTGTCGTCGAGCAGCTCAGCCGGGCCGTCCGCGCGGCGCGCGACCCGGACGCCCCGCCGGGCGCCATGACCCACGCCTGGCTGTTCACCGGGCCGCCCGGATCGGGCCGGTCGGTGGCGGCCCGCGCCTTCGCCGCCGCGCTGCTGTGCGATCAGCAGGGCTGCGGGCGCTGCCCGTGCTGCCGGCAGGTGGAGGTTGGCTCGCATGCGGACCTGCTGCTGGTCCGGCCGGACGGGCTGTCCTACGGCGTGAAGCAGACCAGGGACCTGGTGCTCAAGGCGGCCACCGCCCCGGTCGCCAGTCCCTGGCGGATCGTCTTGTTCGAGGACGCCGACCGGGCCACCGAGCAGGCCGCCAACGCGCTGCTCAAGGCCATCGAGGAGCCCGCGCCGCGGACGGTCTGGCTGCTGTGCGCTCCGTATGCCGATGACCTGCCCACCACCATCCGGTCCCGGTGCCGCCTGGTGAACCTGCGCACCCCGCCCACCGAGGCCGTCGCCGCGGTGCTGCGCGCCGAGGGCGTAGACTCGGAGCAGGCCCTCGAGGCAGCCCGCGCCGCGCGGGGGCACATCGGCCGGGCCCGGCGGCTGGCCACGGATCCCGCGGCGGCTCAGCGCCGTGCCGACGTGCTGACCGTGCCGTATCAGGTCAGCAAGCTCGGGGAGGCCCTGGCTGCAGCCGACGCGCTGGTCAAGGCAGCCAAGGCGGACGCCGACGCCGTGACCGGCGAGCTGGATGAGCCCGAGCGTGAGGCCATGCGCCGGGCCTTCGGTGAGGGTTCCACCGGAAAGGGCGTGGCCACCGCCGTCCGCGGCGCGGCCGGGGCGCTCAAGGACCTGGAAGGCCGGCAGAAGTCGCGCGCCACCCGGGTTCAGCGGGACTCCCTGGACCGGGCCCTGCTCGACCTGGCGAGCTTCTACCGCGACGTGCTTGCCGTCCAGTTCGGCGCCGACGTCGAGCTGGCCAACGCCGGGCAGCAGGCGGGCATCTCCCGGCTGGCGGCCGATACCTCGCCTGGGGTCACCGTGCACCGCATCGAGGCCATCATGAAGTGCCGTGAGCGGCTCGCCGCCGCCGTGGCGCCGCTGCTGGCCGTCGAGGAGATGACCATCGCCCTGGTCGGCGACCAGCTCCCGTAGGAGCACGACCCGGACCTGCCCGTGATCGCGGTGGATCGGGAGGGCTGGCACGCGTGCAATCCACCCCGTTGCTGCGCCGGCGTCCGGGAGCGGTGCGGACTGCCCCGTTGTGGTGCGCATTCCGCAACTCGGTACAGACGTGCACCGTGATCACACCGTAACCTGGGGCGGTGGCAATGATGATGGCAGTGAGCTTCCAGCGCAGCGGTCGGCTCTATTACCTGGATCCGGGGCCGCACCGGCCCTCGGTCGGGACCAAGGTGCTGGTGCCGACCGACACCGGACCCGAGGTCGCGGAGTGCATCTGGGCGCCGCAGTGGGTCGATGACGAGATCGGCGGGCTGCCCGTCTGCGCCGGGCTCGCGGAGGATCAGCACCTGACCCGCGACGAGGCCAACCGGCAGCGGCGGGCCGAGGCCAGGGTCACGGCGCGGCGACTGGTCCGCGAGCACGACCTGCCGATGAAGGTCATCGCCGTCGATTACCTCGATGAGCCCAACGTGTTCACCATCTACTTCGGCGCCCCGCACCGGGTGGACTTCCGGGAACTGGTGCGCAGCCTGGCCGGGCGGCTGCGGGCCCGGGTGGAACTGCGCCAGATCGGGCCCCGCGACGAAGCCCGGCTGCAGGGCGGGATCGGGCCGTGCGGGCGTGACCTGTGCTGCGCCACGTTCCTGAAGGACTTCGAGCCGGTCTCGGTCCGGATGGCCAAGGACCAGGACCTGCCGGTGAACCCGCTGCGGATCGCCGGTGCCTGCGGACGGCTGATGTGCTGCCTGAAGTACGAGCACCCGCTGTACCAGAACTTCCGCCGGGAGGCCCCCAAGGTCGGGGAGAGCGTGGAGACTCCCGAGGGCGCCGGGACGGTCGTGGGGCACAATGTGCCGGGCGACAAGGTGGTGGTCAAGCTCAGCGAGGACGGCCGCCGCACCTCCTGCCCGAAGGCCAGTGTGTGCGGATCACGGCAGGCCTACGAGGCCATGCACGGTGATGCGCGCGAGACCCCGACGGACCGGTAGACTCCTCACGCTGCCGGGATGACCGGCGGCAGGCCGCCTTAGCTCAGTCGGCAGAGCGATTCACTCGTAATGAATAGGTCATCGGTTCGATTCCGATAGGCGGCTCAACCAGGACACCAGGTCAACGTCCCTGACCTGGGAAGACCTGGCGCATGGTGACGGTCGGCCGTCCGGGTGGCAGGCCCGCCGAGACGCCCCTGATGTTCGCCGCGCATCTGTCAGCGGCGGCTTCGCTTTCTCTTCCTATTGACTGGCGCTGACCGGGCTCAGACTGGCTGCATGATTATCTGTTCGCAGAAGAAGGTGTCGGTCTGCGTGCTGACCGGCGGCTGTGGGGGTGGCTCTGGTCCGGTGATCTGCACCGTGCCCAGCCAGGCGTTCTCCAGGACGAAGGTCAGCAGGATCTGCCCGGCGGAGCCCATGAGCTGCAGCGTGCACGTCTTGCGCGCCATGGGATCCCCTTGAAGCACGGCCATGTGCCAGGCCCAGATCGTGGCGTTTCCGTCGAGGCCGCGGCGCAGCCGTATGGTCGACGGCATGACCGTCCCGTATGTCTTTGTTAGCGTCGGGGTGCTTGCTGCGGGTGTAGTCGGATCGACTTCGGAACTGAGCTCGAGCAACTCGGAGTACTTGACCACCGCAACACCGCTAAGGCTAAGGACGTAGCTTACGGCGTTGATCGGGGCACTCGTCGTCGGCATGATCCACATTTCCCTTCGGTCGGCTGACGCTCACCCCATTATTGCCATGTGGCATCCATCCTCCTAGCTCGATAAGACCATGCTGGCCGGGTCGACGAGCGGTCGAAGTCCGCCGCGCTGACGTAGCCACCGGCGAGGCGGCCTGGCGCACGGTGGTGCCCTCGTGATTGGTCTTGTGTGCTATCGCCCTCCGGTCGCGGCGCGCCGCCGGTCGGCAGGCCCCGCACCCGCAGGCAGGCCATTCCGCGGGCAACGTTCCCAGGCGAGCGCGCCGCCCGGTTCTTCGCCAGCACGCAGGTCGCCGCGCTATCCGGATTCGCTGAGCTTCGCCCGCATCCACGGGTACGGGTCGCGAAGCGGCACGCGCCTGGCACGCCGGTAGTCCTGGATGTCACGCAGTGGCTGGCCCGCGACGTAGTAGCGGCCGCGGCCGTTGCCTCGGGCGGCCAGGATCCCGGCTGAGGTGAGTGCCGTCAGGTCGCGGGTGGCGGTCTGCTCGCCAACCTCAGCTCGGTTGATGTAGCCGGCCCGGCGGACGCGCCAGCCCTGGACGCCGTCGAACATGGCCTCCATCGTGCGCTCCGGCAGGCCGTGCGCCTTGACTAGCTGGTCCAGTTCCTCCCATGTGGCGCTAGCTTCCCCGACCCGACGGGCGACGGTCTGGGCCTGCATGTGGTGGGCGCGGAGGTTGAAGCTGAGCCACAGGTGGGCGTCGGCGCGAGGCTGCCAGGAGCCGTGGCCAGTGCGGGACAGGACCGCGTAGTAGTCGTCGGTGTTGGCGCCGAGCCATTCCTCGATGCTGGAGAACTCGGGCTCGCCGATGTCGGAGCGGGTGAGCACGAGGGTGGCCAGGGCACGGGCCATGCGGCCGTTCCCGTCGCGGAACGGGTGAATCATCACGAGGTTGAGGTGGGCCATGGCGGAGCGCACGACGGGATCGTGGCCGGCGCCAGCGTGCAGGCTGCTCACGAGGGCGTCCATCAGGGCCGGGAGGCGCTCAGCGTCGGGCCCCTCGTAGACGACGCGGTCGTTGCGCTCGTCGTGGACGTAGACCGGGCCTTTGCGGTACCGGCCGGGGGACTTGGAGTAGTCGTGCGCCAGGAGCATGTAGTGCATAGCGCGGATCTCGGCGGTGTCAAAGGTGGCGTAGTCGGCGTCGCCCATGGCCAGGACGTAGCCGAGGGCCTGCCGGTGGCCCTGGATCTCCAGGAACGTCTTCTCATCGGCGCTGATGGGTTCCTCGCCGTCGACGGCGGCGGCGGCGTCGTCCTCGTCGACGACGTAGCCCTCGATACTGTTAGACCCCTGGATGGCCCTCGCCAGCGCCGAGCGGCGCAGGACGCCTTCCCAGCGCCGGGGTGTCCGCAGCAGGTGCCGGAGTTGCTTGCGCATCTGGTGGATCTCGCTCAGGACGGCCTCGTCCTCGCTCTTGAGCGACGGCGGAATGTAGAGCAGCTCCTGATGCGTTGATACATTCATCTAGTCACCCTACCCTAGCTATGATTAGATAAATCTATCAAAGAATCGAGCATCCGTAGGCGTTGGCCCGAATCCGGATGGCTCTAGCCGCAGTGCAGAGCGGCAGAAGCGATAAGTCCGAGCTGTCGCCCATGAGCGCGCCCGGGGCGACAGCTCTGCATCTATCCAAGTCGGGCTAAAAGAGCTACCCTTCCTTCGGGTTCATTTCGGGCGTGCCGAGAATTGTGCTCGGGCTGGTAGAACGGGGCCTTCTCGTGCGTAATCCTTGCCGAAATTCAGTTGTGCTGAAGACTGTCATGGCGTTTGCCCTGGCAGTGCCGCTCGCAGGCATCGCCGCCCAGGACGCGGCTGCCCGTGCGGACCGGCCGGACGCCAGCGCCCCGTGCCGGACGGTGCCGACGCAGTCCAGTCGCGTGACCAAGGACAGCAGCCTGACCGGGGTAGCCGCCACCAACTGGTGCAATGTATGGGCGGTGGGCTGGAACTTCACTGGCCCCCTGACCCGGACCCTGATCGAGCACTGGAACGGCAAGAACTGGAAGCAGGTGCCAAGTCCCAGCCCTTACCGGCCGCACGGGGACAATGAGCTGGCTGGCGTCGCTGCTACCTCATCCCGCAATGCCTGGGCTGTCGGCTCGGGAGAAGCAAGGCCTGCCTCAGCCCCGCGGACGCTGATCGAGCACTGGGACGGCACGGCCTGGAGGCGGACCCCCAGCCCGACCCCCGGCGGCAGAGCCCGTCTCAGCGCCGTAGCCGCTGACACCTCCGCTGATGACTGGGCCGCAGGCTGGCACGCGAGCACGAGTTCCGACATGACACTGATCGAGCACTGGAACGGGAAGTCCTGGGCCCACGTTCCCAGCCCGAACCCGAGCGCGGCCGGCTCGTACCTGACGGGAATCGCCGCCACGTCGGCCGACAATGCATGGGCCGTCGGGTACAGCTTTGCGCCGGCCGCCAGCCCCCGGCCACGGGTCAGGACGCTGATCGAGCGGTGGAATGGCGCTTCCTGGAGTCTCGTTCCGAGTCCCAGCCCCGCCGGGCGCGGTGATAACCGGCTGCTGGCGGTGTCTGCATTGTCATCGAGCAATGCCTGGGCAGTCGGCTACAGCCGCGAGCCTGGCGCGCGGGCCCGTCCGCTCATCGAGCACTGGGATGGCACCGCCTGGACACGCGTTCCTGGCGCTGGCCCGGGGCAGAAGCACGTAACTCTGCTCGGTGTTTCGGCTGTATCCGCCCGTAGCGCCTGGGCTGTCGGTACCTACTCCTCAGGCGGCAAGCCATTCGACGTCGGCACGGGGAACCGAACCCTGATCCTGCGCTGGAACGGCACGGGCTGGCATCGGGTGGGCAGCCCGAATCAAGCGAGCAAGCTCGGCTCGAACGAGCTGACCGCAGTCGCCGCAGTCTCTGGCACGAATGCGTGGTCGATCGGGAATCATGCCGGCCTCGGCGCCGAGACGGAGCCGGTGGCGGAGCACTGGCGCCACGGGGCCTGGCACCTCGTGGCTACCCCGATGCTGCGCTAACGACAAACACGGGCTCCCGGCTTACTGCGCTCCTCCTGCAGCTCGACGTGTGCGTTGAGGGACGCGCGCGTCCAACTGACATCTATGTCCCGTGTTGAGATCTGCCCGGACGCTACCTGGTTTGCCGGTCACCCGGCCGAGGAACGTTGCGGTTACTTCGATTGTTGCGGATACTGCGGATACACTGGAGACCGGGAGAGGGTGCACCATGAGCACGGACGCAGTGAGTGCGATCAGGCCAGGCGCAGTCGACGTCCAGGTGGCCGATCGCGCCGCGAGGCGCATCAGGGATTACCTGGCAACCCACCCTGACGACGAGCCGATCACCGTCAATGTAGAGGTCGGCGGCGACGACGCCCTGGTTGTGCCACGGGCGGCGGCGGTGATGCTGGCCCAGGTGCTGCAGCTGCTGGCAAACGGGCAGGGCGTCCAGATCATGCCCGACAGGGCGATGCTCACTAGCCAGCAGGCCGCCGACGCGCTGAATGTCTCACGGCCTTACCTGATCGGACTCCTGGAACGCGGCAAGATCCCATTCGAGATGGTTGGTACCCATAGGCGGATCGCATTTGCTGACCTGCTGGAGTACAAGCGGCAGGACGATCAGCAGCGCCGGGCGGCGGCTGACGAGCTGACAGCGCTGGGCGAGGAACTGGGTGAGGACTGAAGGTGCCCTTCATCGCTGCCTACGACGCAGCCGCGCTTTATCCCAACGCCCAGCGGGACCTGCTGATCCGCCTCGCCCAGCAGGGTCTCTTTCAGGCAAAGTGGACTGATCACATCCTCGACGAAGTCCGCCGGGCGCGGCTACGCAGGAACCTGAAGGACTTCCCAGCGGGCAGACTGACGGAGTGGAACATCGAGGCGAAATCTCCCGACGATTTCGTGCTCGATCAGATCAGCATTGATGACCGGATCGTCTTCTCCTGCGTCCAGGAGATTGCGAACAGCCGCCGGAAGGCCCCCCGGACAACAGCCGACATACTCGCGGAACACGAGAACAACGGCCTCGTAGCATCCGTGGCCGCTCTCCGGACGCCGCCCTCCTAGGTCTCGTGACCGGGGATAGATCAGGTATTGGACAAGGTCGCGAGGCGTTCACGACTAGCGGAACGCTCTATTCGAGGGGCCTCAGGCGGCAAGGGAGCCTGGCCGAAGGCAGCTGCGCAGCTGGGGCCGAGGAGACGCAGCGGCGGGCTACCCGGAGACTGCGGCTCGCTGCGCGTCGAGGAATGCCTGCTCGACTGGGTTGGCAGTGAGCGCGCGGGCGGCGTCGTAGGCCGCGGCGGCCTCCGCGCCGCGGCCGAGGCGGCGCAGCAAGTCGGCGCGTGCCGCGTGGAACAGGTAGTAGCCGCCGAGCCTGCCGCCTGAGGTTCGCAGCTCGTCCACGGCGGCCAGGCCGGCCTCGGGGCCGCGGACTTCGGCGAGCGCGACGGCGCGGTTGAGCGCGACGACGGGAGTCGGCGTGAGCGCGTACAACTGGTCGTAGAGCGTCAGGATGGCGCGCCAGTCGGTGCCGTCACAGCTGGGCGCGATGGAGTGAACGGCGTTGATCGCGGCCTGGACCTGGTACGGGCCGGGGTGCTCGCGCTGCACGCAGGCGCGCACGATGGCCTGGCCTTCGGTGATCAGGTCCCGGTCCCACAGGCGCCGGTCCTGGTCGGCCAGGCGGGCCAGCGACCCGTCGGCCGCGACGCGGGCGGCGCGGCGCGCGTGCACGAGCAGGAGCAGCGCCAGGAGTCCTTGCGGCTCCGGCTCGTCGGGCATGAGCTCAGCGAGGACGCGGGCGAGCCGGATCGCCTCCGCGCACAAGTCAAGCCGCAGCAGCGGACCGGCGGACGCCGCATGGCCCTCGGTGAAGATCAGGTAGACGACGGCGAGCACGGGCGCGAGACGGCCGGGAAGCTCGGCTTCGGGCGGCACGCGGTAGGGAATGCGGGCGTTCCTGATCTTGCGCTTGGCCCGGACGATCCGCTGGGCCATGGTCGCCTCGGGGACGAGGAAGGCCCGCGCGATCTCTGGTGTCTCGAGCCCGCCGAGCAGCCGGAGGGTCATCGCGACCTGGGCGGCCTGGTTGAGCGCCGGGTGGCAGCAGGTGAAGATCAGCCGGAGCCGGTCGTCGGGCACAGCCCCCTCCTCTGGTGGCGGGGCACGGTCCGCGGTGTCCGCGCCGTACAGGTGGTGGGCCTGCGCGTGCCGCTCGCCGCGGACCGACTCGCGGCGCAGCCGGTCGATGGCCCGGTTGCGGGCGGTCGTGACGATCCACGCGCCGGGATTAGGCGGCTGGCCGTCCGCCGGCCACCTGGCGGTCGCCACGGTGAACGCGTCCTGGACCGCTTCCTCGGCGGCGTCGATATCGCCGAGGAAGCGGATCAGCGTGGCGACGCACCGGCCGTACTCCCGGCGGAAGACAGCCTCGACAGTCACGGTGCTGAGCTGGTCATGGCGCGGGGATGGTCACGCGGACGTGCCGTCCGGCGGCAGATCGGGCTGGGCCGCGGCCGGGACCGTGGCCTGGATCCGCTCAGGCTCGTCCGGCCTCGAACGGGCGGGCCTCGATCGGCCGAGAGCACGCGACTGTGGCGCGCCGGGCCCACCCCGGGGCGGCGTCCAGTCCGCTGGCGCCAGGTCCTTGACGGCGCCACCGTGGTGGATCACGAGCAGGTACTGGATCATGACGTATCACCTCGCCGGTCATCCGGGACCGGGTCAGCCCGGTCCTCACTTCCACTACGAAGTGACCATCGCCGAAACGACACTCTGACTAGCGTCCCATCCAGGTGGCCACGCACGCCTCGTTGCCCTCGGGATCGGCCAGGACCCACCACATCGGTGCGTGCACGCCGGAGACCAGGCGCCCGCCCGCGGCCAGGGCGGCGGCGATCCTGGCCTCGGCCTGCTCATGCGGGACGGCGATGTCGACATGGATGCGGTTGCGCTTCGGGCGCGGTGCGTCCATCCGCTGGAACTCAAAGCCCGGGCCCCGGCCCGAGGGGTCGAGCAGGTAATCGTCGCCGATCTGCCGGTAGCTGAGTACCGCGCGCCAGAACGGCAGCACGTCCGCGATGACGAGCGCGTCGATCGCGACATTGATGACCTGAACGGCGGCCGGGTCGGCCGGGAGGCCTAGCGCCTGCGCGGCGCCCGAGATCCGCCGGGCCAGCTCGATATTGCGCGTCTTCAGGGTCACTGTTACGCCCGAGTACCGCAGGTTAACGTTGAGATACTCCTGATCGGCGCCCGCCAGCCGGCCGATTTCGTCGACGAGCGCGATGCCCTTCGCGAGCGACCCGGTCCGGAAGCAGGCCGCGACCACGTGGTACAGGACGCGCCAGTCACCGACACCGTCCGCCGCGTGGAACTGCCCGGCCGTGATCTGCTCTGCCATCGGGGCCAAGCTAACATCCAGCAGCCGGCGAGGCCTGCCGGGGCGTCCTCGGCTCGTGCGGGCGCGCCGTCAGCCGGTTGCTGACGGCCGGGCCCGGCTCAGCGCCCTGGCGTGCCGTCGGGCGGTGGCGGTTGTGGGCACCAGATCCCGACCGGCCTCGGCCCGAAATCCTCGGCGAGATCCGGCCCGGAATCCCCGGCCAGATAAAGACGGGGCAGTGGGGTATTCATCGTCACGCAGCGTGCCCAGCGGCTCGGGCTATTCCGCAGACAGTCAGACGGGCGTCAGCCCCCTTATGCGCCCGCAGATTCTTCTCGCACTAGGCCGTCGTCCGGCCGGTCTCAGGCGCGAATCGGCCGTGCGTGCAGCTCTTCTCGGCGGGTCGGCCGGGGCCCGCGTCCTAGCAGGTGAGTACCCGGGATTGCACCAGGTCAGGGGGGTGGAACAGGGGACAGGAGTGGCGCAGCTGCCGGTGTGCGGACGCGACCGGAGAGGGCCTGGTGATTTCGCTGGCAAGAGCTCAATGAGCCCTGAGTCAGGTCGGCGTTCCAGAGGCCATCTGATCACTAAGCGTGGCAGTATGGTGACTGACCGTCGCAATGCCGAGTGCGGCAATGGCGACGGCCTGAGCCGTCAACGAGAGAGAAGGTACCGAATGAATCGCCCACTCGCGGCAGCCTTAGCAGCCTCAGCCTTCGTCCTGGTCGGCACCGCGCCGGCCCTTGCCTCAGCGAAGCCGGCCGTGGCGCACCATCCGAAAGTGTCGGCCGAGACGGCGATGACCAACCGCCCGGACAGCGGCGGGAACGGCGACTGGGCGAACGACAACTTCACCCGGACGGTCACGATCGAGGCGCAGACCTCGGCCAGTCTGTCCAACTGCCCGGGCTCGACCTCCGGCGAGTGTTTCCTGGTCGCGGGCGCGAAGCTGAAGGACACGGCCGGCACGTTCACGACCATCAGCGGCGCGTTCACGCCCAACCAGGGCCTCCACCCCGGCCAGCACATCGCCAGTGTCGTCAGCGGGAAGATGTCGGGCAACGGCGAGTTCCCCGAGTTCTACGCGACGGAGCTGCCGGACGCGCACAAGGTGCCGGCGACGAACGACGGCGCGGCGAACCCGTCCACGACGTGGCCAGAGCTGGCGTTCCCGGCGGGGACGCAGTTCTACGGGCTGACCGAGACCACGTTCAGCTACACCTACCACCACGGCGCTCAGGAGTGGGTGGACGCGGACACGAACGGCGGCGGGCAGTCACTGACGGCTGGCGACATCACCGGCTAGCGGACGCGCTCTGACAGCAGCCCCGTGCGGCGTCCTCCGGGATCGCCGCGCGGGGCTGCACTGCTTCTGCGGAGGTGGGCGACCGCGGAGCTGCACAACTGCGGAGCCCGGGCCGCCCGGGCTGTGCCGATGACGATGTCCCCGCACGGCCCGGGTCTAGGGCCCAGCGTCACGGCGCGGGCTCGCCGAACGCCCGCCGGTAGGCGCCGGGAGTCGTGCCGTAGGCGGTGCGGAAGCGGCGCCGCAGGTTGGCCGCGGAGGTGAGCCCGGTGCGGCTGGCGATGGCGTCCACCGGCAGGTCCGTCTCTTCCAGCAGGGCCCGGGCCGCGTCGAGTCGCTGGCGCAGCAGCCACTGGCCGGGACTGATGCCGAGCTGCCCCGCGAACCGGCGGGCCAGGGTCCGGCTCGACAGGCCGGCGCGCCGGGCGAGCATGGCCAGCGTCAGCGGCGTGCCGAGCCGTGCGGTGGCCCACTCCAGCAGCGCCGCCAGCGAATCGTCGGGCCGGGCCGGGGCGGGCTCGATCGCGTACTGCCGCTGGCTGCCCTCCCGGTGCGGCGGCAGCACCATGCTGCGCGCGATCTGGCTGGCGTACGCCGAGCCGTGGTCGGTGCGCACCAGGTGCAGGCACAGGTCGATGCCGGCCCCGGTGCCGGCGCTGGTGGCCACGTCGCCGTGGTCGACGTACAGCACGTCGGGATCCACCTGCACCGCGGGGAATGCCGCGGCCAGCTCGCCGACCCGGCGCCAGTGGGTGGTCGCGCGGCGGCCGTCGAGCAGTCCCGCCCGGGCCAGGACGAACGCCCCGGTGCAGATGGAGACGATCCGCGCCCGGCGGCGGTGGGCGGCCCGCAGGGCGTCGAGGACGCCCGGCGGCACCGGTCCGCCCGGCGGCTCCCAGCCGGGGACCACGACCGTGTCCGCCTCCTGCAGGGCGGCCAGCCCGGCATCGACGACCAGCGCGTAGCCCAGGGTGGTCGGCAGCGGGCCCGGACGCTCCGCGCACACGGTGAAGTCGTAATACGCCGGCACCTCGGGCCGGATGGTGCCGAAAACCTCCGCGGCACACGCCAGCTCGAACGGCGACTGGGGCGGGTTCAGCAGGGCCACAACCCGGTGACGGCGCATGGCAAGATTATGCCCTTAGGCGTCTTTCCAGACTCTTGGGCCCGGCTGCCGCCGTGGCCAGGATTGGGTTCATGAGCGAAACCGGTACCGCCAGCGGGCTGAAAACCACCGTCCAGGTCGACGACGTCGCGCCGATCGAAGTCATCCCCGGGATCGTGCGGCGCCGGCTGCAGCAGACCGAGTACGCCCGCGCCTGGCTGATCGACTTCGCGCCCGGGACCGAGTGGCCCGAGGTCGATCACCATGCCACCGAGGAGCGCTACTACGTGCTGAGCGGGGAAGTGATCGACGGCGGCGAGCGCCATCCGGCCGGCACGTACGTGGTGTTCGCGCCGGGCAGCACCCACCGGCCCCGGACCGAGACGGGAGCGCGGATGCTCGGGATTACCGTCCTGTAAGGCACCGGGCACCGGGCACCGGGCAACGACTGCGGGCCAGGGTGGCGGGGTCAGCTCCAGCCGCCGTAGGGGACGGTCAGGATCTCCAGGCTGTGGCCGCTCGGGTCGTTCCAGTACAGGCCGCGGCCGCCGTCGCCGTGGTTGATCTCGCCCGGCTGCCGGTGCGCCGGGTCGGCCCACCACTGCAGCCCGCGCTCCCGGATCCGGCCGTGGATCTGGTCGAACTCCAGCTCCGACACCAGGAACGCGTAGTGCTGGGGATGCGGCTCGCCGTGGTCATCGGCGACATCCAGCGAGACCTCGTTGGTGACCTGGACCACGAGGAACGGGCCGTAGGCCGACGGGTCGGGCAGGCCCAGGATCTCGGTGAGATGCCGGGCCGTCTCGCTCTTGTCGCGGGCGTGCACGATGGTGTGGTTGAGCTGAACGGACATATCGCTGCTCCTTCCGCTCCGGCAGGCGCCCCGGGACTGCGGGCCGTGCGCCTGGCGGAGCTGCTGCGGGTTCTGCGGTAGTCCCTTCCCGCTGAGGGCCCCGGCACGTGTCCGGAGCCCTCAGTCCTCTTCCCGTACGGGCCTGTTCCCGCACGGGCCTGTTCCCGCGCGGGCCTGTTCCTGCACGGGGCCGGTCAGCCCCAGGCTCCGGCGATCTGGCCGGTGACGACGTTGATCCGGTTCCACGCGTTGATGGCCGCGATCTGCAGGACCAGGCTGGCCAGCTGCTCCTGGCTGAAATGCTTGGCCGCCGCGTCGAACACCTCGGCCGGGACCGGATCGGAGGTGTCGGCCAGCCGGGTCGCGTACTCAGTCAGCTCCAGCGCGGCGCGCTCCTCCTCGGTGAAGTAGGGGGCGTCCCGCCAGGCGGCCACGCTGAAGATCCGGTCATCGCCCTGCCCGCTCGTGCGCAGGTCGCTCGCGTGCATCTGCACGCAGACGCCGCAGCCGTTGATCTGGCTGGCGCGCAGGTGGACCAGGTCGATGGTCGACTTGGCCAGGCCGCTCTTGCTCGCGGCGGCGGACAAGGCCTGAAGGCTGCTGAGGGCGCCCGGAATCAAGGCCACCGGGTTGGGCATGCGTGCTTCCATGATGTGCTCCTGTCACAAGTGCGATCTACGTGGTGTCACCTGATTGACACCGCCCGCGGCGGCGGCGTGACAGGGAGGAATGCACGTGGCAGACACCGAGGCGCTGGCCAGGGAGTTCGAGCAG
This sequence comes from Streptosporangiaceae bacterium, assembly GCA_036490755.1. GTDB lineage: Bacteria > Actinomycetota > Actinomycetes > Streptosporangiales > Streptosporangiaceae > DASUBV01. The sequence continues at coordinate 46,725 of DASXDJ010000131.1, read as the reverse complement.
CACCGGACCCGGCTGACCGCCGTCGCCTACCGGATGCTCGGCTCGCTCGCCGAGGCCGAGGACGTCGTCCAGGACGCCTGGCTCCGGTTCAGCACCGCCGGAACCGAGAGAGTCGACAACATCGGTGCCTGGCTGACCACGATCGTGGCGCGGCTGAGCCTCAACGCCCTGCGCGCCCGCCGGCGCCGCCACGAGGAACCGCTGGAGGTCTTTGTGCCTGATCCGGTCATCAGCAGCCTGGACGGCATCGACCCCGAGCAGGAGCTCCTGCTGGCCGATGCGGTCGGGATCGCCCTGGACGTCATCCTGGACACGCTGCAGCCCGCGGAGCGGCTGGCCCTGGTGCTGCACGACATGTTCGACGTCCCCTACGACGACATCGCGCCGATGCTGGGCAGGACCGCGGTGGCGACGCGGCAGCTGGCCAGCCGGGCCCGGCACCGGGTACGGGATGTCACGCCGCCGCAGGAGTCAGATCCCGGCCTGAGCCGCGAGGTGGTTACCGCGTTCTTCAGCGCCGCCCACGGCGGCGACCTGAACCAGCTCATCAGCCTGCTGGACCCCGACGTCGTGCTGCGCTCCCAGGGCGGCCCGCGGCGCCCCGCCGCCACCGCGCTGGTGCGGGGAGCGGCCGCGGTGGCGAGCCGGGCCATGATGTTCCGCCGGCCCGAGGCGCAGCTGGTGCCGGTGCTCATCAACGGCGGCCCCGGCGTGGTCATCCTGACCGCCGGCGAGCCCATCTCGGTGATGAGCTTCACCGTCGCGGACGGCCGGATCACGGAAATCACCGCCCTGAACGACCCCGACCGGCTGGCCCGCCTCGACCTGTCGCAGATCGGCCGGTAGAACCGGGCCGCCCTGCCAGAATAGGAACGTGGACATCACCCAGCTGATCCTCGACGATCACCACGAGCAGCGGCGGCTGTTCTCGATCCTGGAGCAGGTAGACCGCGCTGACATCAGCACGCTCAGCGCTGTGTGGGGACGGCTGGCGGCCTTTCTCGACCTGCACGCCGAGGCCGAGGAAGAGATCTTCTACCCGGCCCTGCTCCAGGTCGGCCGCCGGAGCGCCGAGGACGAGACCCTGGACGCGATCGGTGACCACAACGAGATCCGGGACGCGGTGGCGGCAGCCAGCCAGCAGGAGGTCGGCAGCACCAAGTGGTTCGATGCCGTGGCCGCGGCCAACGTGGCGAACGGCGATCACATGGCGGAAGAGGAGCGCGAGGGGCTGACCGACTTCCGGCGCCTGGCCAGCCTCCAGCTCCGGCATGACCTGGCGGTGCGGTTCGCCGCGTTCGAGGCGCGGAACTACGCCGGCGTTCCGGGCGTGGACAAGGATCCGGCGGCGTATGTCGCCGAATTCGAGCCAGCTGACGGCCCGGCCGACGGATCGCTGGGCATCGGCAGCCTGAAAGGGCGCTGACCAGTCCGGTCAGCCGCCGGGCCGCGCGGCGCCGCGTCAGCACCGGGCCCCGTTACGCGAGATCCGGATGGGCTGCCGACCCGCGCCCTTTCCGCGCCGTTCAGCCGCCCTTCGCCTGAGCCTGATTAGTTACTGGTCGTGTCCGGTCAGCAGCTCGGGTCGGGAGGACCGCGTGCGCAGAATCCGACGACGCCCCGCCAGGACAGGTGCCAGCCAGCCGCTCCCGCGCCGGCTGCGAGCCGCCGGGCTCGCGCTCGCCCTGGCCGGGGTGCTCGCTGCGGGCCTGCCGGGCAGTTCCGCGGTCCGGGCCGACCAGTCCCCGGCTGATCCCGTGGCCGGACCGCCCACCACCACGAAGATGTGCCAGCCGGCCGAGCGCGCCACCGTCATGAACGGAACCGGCCGGTGGACCTACTTCGTCCGCAACGACGTGTGGGGCAACAGCATCGAGTGCGTGTCCATCCATAAGCTGCGGCCCAACTTCACGATCAGCCGCCTCGGTCACAACACCATCGGCGGACGGACCGAGGCCTTCCCGGACATCTTCACCGGCTGCGGCTTCGCGGGCTGCACCGCGCACAGCATCCTGCCCCGGCGGGTCCGGACGCTCGCCCCCACGCGGCCCGCCACGAAGTGGCAGACCCGGCAGCACGTGCCGGGCACCTGGAATGCGTCCTACGACATCTGGTTCAGCACGACCGCCGACTACATGAAGCAGGCCAACGGAGCCGAGCTGATGATCTGGATCAGCACCCACGGCGGTGCCGGGGGACCGGCGCGCGGCTGGCCGATCCTGCGGATCGACGGCGCCCGCTGGTACCTGCTGCACTGGCGCACCTGCGAGCGCACCACGGGCACGCCGTGCTGGAACTACATCCAGTTCCGCCGGATCGGCAACGTGACCAGGACCAGCCTGCGGCTAATGCCGTTCATCCGCGCCGCGGAGCGCCGGCACCTGGTCCTGCCCCGGTGGTGGCTCCTGCGGATCATGGCCGGCTTCGAGCTCTGGCATCAGGGCCAGGGCCTGGCTACCCAGTGGTTCTGGGCCCGCGCCTGACGCTCGTGTCAGTTCAGGACCCGCAGGTTGAGGTCGCGCAGCCGGGCCGGGTCGGCGATCAGCTCGTAGCCCGCGATCTGGCCGTCCGCGCTGAACTCGACCGCCAGCACCAGGGCCAGCCGCCCGCGCGGCGCCACCACGATGCCGATCGCGCCGTCGACCAGCGCGACGTCGGCGAACCGGGAGTTGCGTCCGAACGCCGCGATCTCCCCGGCCACGGTCCGTGCCCCGCGCGCTTCCAGCGGCCGGCCCGCGGGCAGCGCCGCGGCGTCCGCCCGCCGCACCACATCGGGAGCCAGCACGGCCAGCACCGCAGCCACGTCACCGGCCCGGGACGCAGCCAGGAACGCCTCCGCCACCTGCCGGTGCCGGGCCAGCAGCGTCCCGTCCGCCGCCGGGACGCCGCGCACCCGGCTCCGGGCCCGGCTGGCCAGCTTCTTGGTCGTGACCGGCGACCGGTCCACGATCGGCGCGATCTCGTCAAACGGCACGGCCAGCACATCATGCAGCACGAAGGCGATGCGCTCGGCCGGACCGAGCCGGTCCAGCACGACCAGCAGCGCGCGGCCCACCGAGTCGGCCAGCAGCGCCTCCCGCTCCGGGTCACCCACCCGGCCCGGATCCGCGCCGCCATCGGGCACCTGCTGCCCGGCCAGGTCCTCGCGCCGGGCCGCCCGCGAGCGCAGCATGTCCAGGCAGACCCGCGACACGACCGTCGTCAGCCAGCCAGGCAGGTTGGCCACGTCGCTGACGTCGGCTCGCTGCAGCCGGAGCCAGGCGTCCTGGACGGCGTCCTCCGCCTCACTCAGCGAGCCGAGCATCCGGTAGGCCACCGACTGCAGGTGCCCGCGCTGAGCCTCGAAGCGGTCAGCTAGCTCGTCCTGCTCGGTCACCGGTCACCTTCCTGGTCGGCGTTGCCTGAGTAGTAGACAACGCCAGCGGGCCGGAAGTGACAGCGCCCCGGCTAACCCGGCGAGACAGTAAGCGCGTGCCACTGCGCGGCGACAAATGCCGGATCGGCGGCCCAGCCGGCCAGGATGACCACGGTCGCGGTCAGCAGCGGGTCCACGAACAGCAGTTCCGGGCGGGTCCCGGTGGTGAAGGCCAGCGGCTCGGGCAGCAGGTGGAACCGGTGCCGGGAGACCGGGTAGGCCAGCATGCAGCCCGAGTCCGTCAGCATGTCACCGATGATGTGCGTGCAGCAGCCGACCAGCACCGCCAGCGGGATCAGCCGCAGGCCGTAGCCGTACCAGATCTCCGTGGCGGCGACGCCGATCCCGATCAGGTCAGCGACGTGGCTGCGGGCCAGGCGCAGCGCCTCCAGCGCGCCGGACACGGTGAGCGTCATCAGCAGCGCCAGGCCGGCCTTCCCCGCGATGTCAGCCCGGAAGTAGCACGCCACCCAGGCCAGTCCGGTGAAGATGGCGACGCCCAGCACCGAGTGCGTCAGGTGCCGGTGGCCGCCGCTGAGCTTGGCGATCGTCCAGGCCACCGCCTCCGACAGGAAGCCCAGCGACCGGGCCGGGGAGGACCCGCACTTGTCCATGTCGGGCAGCAGCGCCATGCCGGCCGTGAAGCCGGCCAGCGCGGCCGTGGCAGGCACCGACATGTGCAGCAGGATCCCGGTCGCCAGGCCGGTAACGCCGCCTGAGAGCGCGTGTGAGTGACCGAGCATTCCGGCCGAAGCCCCCCTCGCCTGCCATTTGCCGCCAACCGGCCAGCGAATCGTAACCAGAACGGGGGACATTTCCGGGCCGGCGCGCGGGGCGGGCGCCGGCCCGGTCACCAGGTACGGGCCGGTGTCAGTGCGAGGCCGTCGGAGCGGGTCGAATCGGTCCGCGCCGGCCCCCCAGGGCTCCCTCGCCATTCGCGTCGCCTAGTCCTCGACGCGTAGCCTCAGCTCCCGGAACGCCCCAGCCAGCTGAGCGGGGCTCCAGTGCGCATTCAATCCGCTGGGGTTGGGCAGCACCCAGACCCGGGTCTCTCCCAGGCCCGCTTCCTGCGGTCCCACCTGCGCGTCCTTGCGGCCAAACGCCGTCCGGAACGCGGTCACGCCAAGAACGGCCAGCCACCGCGGGGCGAGCTGCGCCGTGCGGTCCGCCAGCAGCCCCCCGCCCGCGCGCAGCTCGGCGGCGGTGAGCTCGTCCGCGCGCGCCGTGGCCCGCGCAGCGACGTTGGTGATGCCCAGCCCGAGGCCCGGCAGCTCGTCCTGCTCGCTGGGGTGCAGCTGCCGCGGGGTGAAGCCGGACCGGTGCAGGGCCGGCCAGAACCGGTTGCCCGGCCGGGCAAAATGCCAGCCGGTCGCGGCCGAGTACAGGCCGGGGTTGATGCCGCAGAACAGCACCCGCAGGCCGGGCGCGATCACGTCCGGGATGGTGCGGTCCCGCGCCGCGGCCAGGTCAGCCGGGCCGGGGCGGGCAGTTCCGGACACCTCGGTTGCGGGCGGCGCAGTCGCGCGACGCCCGGCGCCGGCGGCTGGCGGGGAGTTATCCATAACGGGGCTCGTGGCGAGTCAGCTCAGGAGGCGGCGGCGCCATCGGCGGGACGCCGGAACTCGGCCCGCCAGCGCCGCGCCAGCGGCGGCTCGGTGTCACGCAGATCCTCGACCCGGGCCGGATGCAGCCCGGACTGGGCCAGCGCGTCGATCTCGGCGCGGGTCAGCGCCCACGGCGGGCCGGAGACGGGCTCGTCGGGCTCGCGGGCGCGGGCCATCACGATCAGCGTCCCGCCGGGCGCGACCAGCTCGCCCACGCTCGCGATGGCTGCATCGCGCGGCGGGTCGGGCAGCGCCTGCAGCGTCATGCTCTCGATGACCAGGTCAAATGCCCGGTGCCAGCCGGCGGGCAGGTTCAGCAGGTCGGCCGTGATGAACCGGGCCGGGGAGCCGGGAAAGCGCCGCTGCGCCGCCCGCACCGCGCTCGGCGAGATGTCGAAGGCCGTGGTGACGAAGCCGAGGCCGGCGAAGTACGCCGCGTCGTCGCCCAGCCCGCAGCCCACCACGACCGCGGAGCGGCCGCCGCCGGACAGGTGCTGGCGCTCCGCCCACTGGGTGAGCCAGCGGCTCGGCGCCTCCCGGTCCCAGGGCACGATGGCCTGCCCGGTCTCGGCTGCGGCGTAGACCTGCTCGAACCAGCCGGTCGGGTCGTCGGCGGCGATGGACTGCGCGGCCAGTCGCGCGGCGTGCTCCTCCGGGCTCGTCATAGGGCGAATGCTAGACGAGCATGCGCGCGCCGATGATCAGCGCGGCGGCCGAGCCGGCGAACCACAGGGCGGCCCACAGCCCGCGCGGCAGCCGGGTTATCTCGCGCAGCGCGATGGCGTCGCCGGCGTTCCGGCCGTGCGCCAGCACCACCTGCACACCCGACAGCAGCAGGAACCAGGCGATGCCGTAGGCCAGGGCCACCTGGCCGCCGACGGGGGCGTAGCGGGCCATCAGGTACACCAGCACGCCGGCCAGGGCCACCGCCGTGATGCCGAATCCGCTGCGGCGGACCGCGATGGCCAGCACCGCGAGCAGGATCAGCGTCAGCCACAGCACGGCGATGATGTGACCGGTCTGAATGAGCTTGGCCGCGCCCAGCCCGAACGCGCTGGGGCCCAGGTAGCCGACCACCCCGGCCAGGATGAAGCCGCCGCCGCTGGAGGGCGCCAGCACGGTCCGGCCATCGCCGTTGCCGCGCAGCGTCACGCCGGTCACCCGGCGGCCCATCGCCGAGCCCATGACAGCATGCGCGCCCTCGTGCGCCATCGTGTTGACGTGCCGGGTGAGCTGGGCGAAGCCGGGCAGCACGGCGGCGCCGAGCGCGGCGGCGCCGACCAGGACCGACGCCGCCGCGGGCAGGTGCGCCTGCAACTCGCCGATCTGGCTGACCGCACCGCCCAGCGACCCGGTGGTCATTCGGCACTCCCCGCCTGCTCGGGCGCGCCGCGCTGCCGCGCGGCGCGCCGTCCCCGTCAGTTGCAGGACTAGCATGCCGGGGCGCACTGGGAAATAGCTGTGAGATCCCATCTTGTCGGCCTATGCGTTACCGGCGCGCGGGCCAGCACGGGATTGTCAGCCGAGTGCTAGCTAGACGAGCATGCGCGCCCCGATGATCAGCGCGGCGGCCGAGCCGGCCAGCCACAGGCCGGCCCACAGGCCGCGCGGCAGCCGGGTCAGCTCGCGCAGCGTGCCCGCATCGCTGGCGCCCCGGCCATGCTCCAGCACGACCTTCACCCCCGACAGGAGCAGGAACCAGGCGATGCAGTACGCGAGCACGACCTGTCCGCCGAGCGGCGCATACCGGGCCATGAGATACAGCAGCACGCCCGATGTCGCCACCGCGAGGATTCCGAAGCCGCTGCTGCGGACCAGCACCGCCAGCACGACCAGCAGCGCCAGCACCAGCCACAGCACGGCGATGGGGTGGCCGACCTGGATGATCTTGGCGGCGCCGAGCCCGAACGCGCTGGGGCCCAGATAGCCGGCCAGGGAAACCAGGACGGACGCGCCGCTGCCGGAGGACGTCACCGACGTCACGCCGGTGCGGTCGCGGTTCAGCCTCACGCTGACGACCCGGCCGCCCATGGCCGAGCCCATCACCGCGTGCGCGCCCTCATGCGCCATCGTGTTGGCGTGTCCGGTCAGCTCAGCCAGACCGGGCAGCACGGCGACGCCCAGGGCGGCCGCGCCGACGAGCATCGAGGCGGCGGCGGGCAGGTGCGCCTGCAGCTCGCCGATATGGCTCATCGCACCGCCCAGTGACCCGCCGGTCATCGGCGCCTCCCGCGGCTGGATGCCCGGCTGCAGCCGGGCATGCCCGCTCCTCAGTGCAGGCATAACATGCCGGGCGACACTGGGAAATAGTTGTGCATTCCCTGTTTGTCGCCCGCAGGCAGCCGGGGTGGCCACCGCCGGCTGTCGGCGGGGGTCGCTACCCTCCAGCCATGACGACACCGGCCGGGGCGCTGGCGGGCCTGAACGACGAGCAGCGCGCCGCCGCCACGCATGCCGGCGGACCGCTGCTGATCCTGGCCGGGGCCGGGTCGGGGAAGACCAGGACGCTGGTCGCCCGGGCCGCCTGGCTGCGCGAGGGCGGCGTGCCGGCCGCGCGGATCCTGCTGCTGACCTTCACCCGGCGGGCGGCTGACGACATGCTGGCCCGGGCCCGGCCGCCGGACGCCCCGCCGGCCGAGCGGATTACCGGCGGCACGTTCCACGCCATCGCGCACCGCATCATCCGCGCGCACGCCGAGTCGTTCGCGCTGCCGCCCGAGTTCAGCGTCATCGACCCCGCCGACGTGACCGACATCATGGATACGCTCCGGGCCGACCACGACCTGGTCGGCACCCGGCGGCGGGCCCCGCGGGCGGCGACCTGCGCCGACATCTACACCCGGTGCGTCAATACCAGCACGCCGCTGACCAAGGTCGTCGCGGCCAGCTTCCCGTGGTGCCGGCCGTACGTGACGCAACTCGGCGGGCTGTTCCGGGCTTACGGCGCGCACAAGCGGGCCCACGGCCTGGCCGACTTTGACGACCTGCTGCTGCTGTGGCGGGCGGCGCTGGCCGACCCGGCCGCGGGGCCCGTGCTGCGCGGCCTGTTCGACGCGGTGCTGGTCGATGAGTACCAGGACGTCAACGCCGTGCAGGCCGACATCGTCCGGCTGCTGCGACCCGGCGGCGACGGCCTGACCTGCGTCGGGGACGACGCCCAGGCCATCTACGGCTTCCGCGGCGCCGACCCGGCCCACCTGCGCGCGCTGTCGGGCAGCTACCCGGACCTGACGATCGTCCGGCTGGCCCGGAACTACCGGTCCCGGCACATGATCCTGCAGCTGGCTAACGCCGTCCGGCCGCAGTCCGCCGGGCTGGAACTGGAGCTGACGGCCGGGCGTCATCGCGGGCCGGGTGCCCAGCAGGGCCAGCTGCCGGTCCTGATGCGCTGTCATGACGAGGCCGGGCAGGCCCGGGAGATCTGCGCCCGGATCCTGGAGTGCCACGAGGCGGGCGTGCCGTTCATGGAACAGGCGGTACTCGTCCGGACGGCCTCGCACAGCGATCTGCTGGAGATCGAGCTGACCGCCCGCGGCATTCCGTTCATCAAGTACGGCGGGCTGCGCTTCACCGAGGCCGCGCACGTCAAGGACTTCATTGCCGCCGCCCGGATCGTGGCCAACCCGGCCGACGACCTGGCCTGGTTCCGGCTGCTGCGGCTGCATGAGGGCATCGGGCCGGTGCTGGCCCGGCGGGTCATCGACGCGCTGGCGCTCACCGAGCCCGCGCCGCTGGGCCGCTGGGCCGCCGCGGCGCAGTGCCTGCCACCTCGGGCGCGGCCCGCGCTGGCGGCGACGGTCGAGGCGCTGACCGCCGCCGCCGCGCTGCCGCAGACGGCCGCCCGGGCGGCCGCCGTCCTGGCTGCCGTCCACGATCCGGTCAGCGCCCGGTATCCCGACGCGGCCGCCCGGCTGGCTGACCTGCAGCGGCTGGCGGACGCGGCCGCCGCGCGGCCGTCCCTGCACGACGCCCTGGTGGAACTGGCGCTGGACCCGCCGCAGTCCGGGTCGGACCTGGCTGGCCGGCCCCGGCTCGATGACGACTTCCTGATCATCTCCACGATCCACTCGGCCAAGGGCCTGGAGTGGCCGGTCGTGCACCTGCCGCAGCTGGTCGACGGGGCGGTGCCCAGCGACATGGCGCTGTCGGATCCGGACGGCGAGGCCGAGGAGCAGCGGCTGTTCTACGTCGCGGTCACCCGGGCTCGTGATCAGCTCTACCTGTACGCGCCGCTGCGGCTGCACCAGTTCCGGATGGCCCGCGATGACCGCCATGGCTATGCCCTGCTGACCCGGTTCCTCGGCCCGGTGCAGCTGGCGCACTGCGAGGTGACTGACGCGGCGCCGCCGGAACCGCTGATCCCCCGCCTGGCTCCGCTGGCGGAGACGATCGGGCATGAGCTGGAGTCCCTGTGGGACGCTGACAGCCCGGCCGGGATTTAATCTGGGCTGTCCCGGCGTTGAGGACTGCCGGGTAATGCGATCCCCCCGCGCCCCTGACCTGGAGTCCGCCCTGTGAGTAATCCTGTCCTGCAGATCATCATCGCCAGCACGCGCCCGGGGCGGGTTGGCCCGTCGGTCGCCGCCTGGATCCGCGACCGGGCGGTCAGCCACGGCGGCTTCGATGTGGAACTGATCGACCTGGCCGAGGTCAACCTGCCGATGTTCGATGAGCCCAAGCACCCCCGTTTCGGGGAGTACGTGCATCAGCACACCCGGGACTGGAGCGCGACGATCTCCCGCGCGGATGCCTTCATCTTCGTGATCCCGGAGTACAACTACGGATTCAACGCGGCCATTAAGAACGCCATCGATTACCTCAACAAGGAATGGCAGCACAAGCCCGTCGGATTCGTCAGCTACGGCGGCGTGGCGGCCGGGACCCGCGCGGTCCAGATGCTCAAGCAGGTCATCACCACGCTGAAGATGGTCCCGTTGTTCGAGGCGGTCAACATCCCGTTCGTGCAGCAGTTCCTGGGCGCTGACGGGCAGCTGCAGGCCAACGACGTGATGGAGAGCGCGGCCACCACGATGCTGGACGAGCTGGTCCAGGTCAGCGGGGCACTGCGCGGGCTGCGCGCCCCGGCGCTGCCCCTCGCCCCGGCGGCCGAGACCGCCAGCTGACCCGTCAGCTGACCGTCAGCCCGGCGGAATCGGTGCTGGATCTTCCGGGCCTTTCCGACAGGGCGGGCCGGATCGTCGCGACCCGGCCTGCCCCGTTGCGGCATCCGGGGGACGCGCGGCCCGGGGCGCGGCATCCTGGTCCGAGTTTCCGCGGGATGGCCGCGTGCTGGCGCACGGCCGGTGCCGCCCGCGGCATGACGAGGGGAGCGGCACATGCGGGGGGACCTGGCGGGCATCCGGCCGGCCGCGGGAGTGATCACGGCGGCGCTGGCGGTCTTAGCGGCGGGCCTGGCCGGGTGCGGCAGTTCCGGCGCGGCGGCCGGCCAGCCCGCTCATAGTGCCGCACCGGGGGCCGGCTCCAGCAGCATCGCCGCGCTGCCGAGCGGGTCGGCGAGCCAGGCTTCCGATAACGCCCACGGCGCCGGCGAGCTGGCCAGGTCCCGGATGCGGGTGCTGACCCGGCTGACCAAGCCGGAGCTGTGCGGCATGACGCCGGGCGAGCCGGCGAAGCTGCTCGGCGCGCCCACCGAGCCGCCGGTGTACGCCCATCAGGGCGGCCTGGGCATCACCTGCCAGTGGGTCCGCAAGGGCGCCACGGCGAGCGGCGCCACCGAGCTGTACGTCGGGATCTCCTCGATGATCAGCTGGACGGGCGCCCAGGCGGTGGACCACAAGCTGCTGCGCACCCGCGCGCTGACGGTGTCCGGCCACCCGGCGCTCGCCGCCGCCCCGCAGGGGAACGTCACCTGGGGTCAGGTGGACGTGGCGCTGGGCGGCGACGACGACCCGGTGGCCGAGTACCGCGCGCCGACCCTGGCCATGGCGATTGCCCTGGCCCAGGCGCTCAACCCGCGGCTCGTGGCGATGGGCTGACCGGCCCGCGCCGGCGTCCGGCGCCGGGCTATCCGGGCCATTCGGGCAGTCAGGAAACCGGCGGAAAAAGTTCAGCCCGGCACGCCGCCGGGCCGGCCCGGCGTTGGAGAATACTTACTATGAGTACGCATAGGTCACTCCTGATTCTCCTGGCGTCCGCGCTGGTAGCGGGCGTGGCCGCCTGCGGCAGCAGCGGCGGGTCCGCGGCGGGCGGGTCATCGAGCCCACCGGCCGCCAGCGCCTCCTCGCCGGCTGCGTCCGCGACGGCAGGCAGCGGATCAGCGGACAGTAAGCAGATCGCGGCCAACTGGACGACCTTCTTCAGTGCCAAGACGCCGGTGAGCAAGCGCGTGAGCCTGCTCCAGGACGGCCAGCAGTTCGCCTCGATCATCAAGTCACAGGCCGGCGGGGGCCTGGCCGCCTCCGCGACAGCGAAGGTCACCAAGGTCGCCGTCACCTCGCCGAGTCAGGCCACCGTTACCTACAACATCCTGGTTGCGGGGCAGACCGCGCTGTCGGGGAAGACCGGCACCGCGGTGAAGCAGGACGGCACCTGGAAGGTCGGGGTGTCCAGCTTCTGCGGGTTGCTGGCCCTGGAGAACGGCGGTAAGACCTCGGGCCTGCCGGCCGCCTGCCAGTCAGCAGCAGGCTAGCCCGTGGCGACGTCGGTGAGCCTGCCTGGCGGCAGGCCAGTGCCCGCTGCGCTGCGCGGCGGCCGCTGGCTGGCACTTGCGGTGCTGTGCACCATCTTGTTCCTGACCTTCCTCGACAACACCGTCGTCAGCGTCGCCCTGGGCAGCGTCCAGGCTGACCTGCATGCCGGGGTCAGCGACCTGCAATGGGTCGTCAGCGCCTACGCACTCACCTTTGCCGGCGCCATGCTGGCCTTCGGGATGGTCAGCGACGAGTTCGGGCGCAAGGGAGTCATGCTGGCCGGGGTCGTGGTGTTCTGCGCCGGCTCCGTGCTGTCGGCGCTGGCCCGCAACCCGGAGACGCTGATCGCCGGCCGCGCGATCATGGGCCTGGGCGCCGCGGCCAGCGAGCCCGGCACCCTGTCCATGCTGCGCCACCTGTACACCGACGAGCGGACCCGGACCAGGGCCCTGGGCGTATGGAGCGCGGTCTGCGGGCTGGCCCTGGCCGCGGGCCCGATCGTCGGCGGCGCCCTGGTCGGGGCCTGGAACTGGCGGGGCATCTTCTGGTTCAACCTCACCTTCGGGCTGGCCGCCCTGGCCGCGGGCGCGCTGGTGCTGCCCCGCAGCTCCGACCCGGATGCGCACCGGGTCGACATCAGCGGCGCGGTGCTCGGCGCCGCCGCGCTGGCCGCCTTCACCTTCGCGATCATCAACGCCGAGAGCGCGGGGTTCGGGTCACCGGCGGTGATCGCCCTGCTGGGCGTCAGCGCGGCCGCGGCGGCCGGGTTCTTCTGGCGGGAGAGCCGGGCCGCGCATCCGCTGCTGGACCTGCGGTACCTGCGCGTCCCGCGGTTCCTGGTGGCCAACGTCGTGGCCTTCTGCACCTACTTCGCGACCTTCGCGGTGTTCTTCTTCACCGCGCTGTACCTGCAGCAGGTCGCCGGGTACGACGGCTACCAGATCGCGCTGACGTTCGCGCCGATGACCATCTTGATGATCGCCGCATCGCTGGTGGCCGGCCGGTGGACAGCGCTGGCCGGACCGCGGTGGTCGATCCTGGCCGGCTGCCTGCTGTTCGGTGCCGGGCTGCTGCTGACGTCGGCCAGCCTGAGCCCGGACCCGGGCTACCTGCCGCTGGCCGTCGCGCTCGCCCTGACCGGCATCGGCATCGGCACGACGGTGGTGCCGAGCACGTCGGCCGCCCTGGCCGCGGTGCCGGCGCAGCGGTCCGGGATGGCCGCCTCAGCGGTGAACACCAGCCGGGAGATCGGCGCCGTCACCGGGGTGGCGATCCTGGGCGCGCTGGTCAACGCCCAGCTGCACGACAGCCTGGTCGGCCGGCTCCGGGAGCTGGGCATCCCGGCCAACTTCCAGTCCATCGTGCTGCATGCGATTGAGACCGGCGCGGTGCCGTCCAGCGGGAACACCCAGGGCGCCGGCGGCGCGGCCGGCGCCGGGCACGCCTCCCTGGTCCAGCAGGTGATCCAGGCCGCCTACGGCGCCTTCTCCAGCGGGCTGCGGGCCGCGCTGCTGCTGTCGGCGATCCTGGTGCTGCTGGCGGGCGTCAGCTCGGCGATCCTGCTCAGCCGGCGGGAGCCGCCGCCCGCCGCGGCCGGCGTCACCCCGAGATGATCAGCCCGCGCAGGTACGCCGCCTGGCCGACGTGCTGCAGGTCGTCGGAGATCACGCTCATCAGCCGGACTCCCAGGGTGACGGGCGGGTCCCAGCTTTCGTCCACGACCCGGTCCAGGTCCTGGTCAGTCAGCCCCGGCAGGTAGCGGAGCGTCCGCTGGTAGACGGCATCGTGGTAGGCGGTCAGCAGCTCGCCCGAGCTGACCTGAACCGCTGCTACCTCGGCTGACCCGTGCCCGTAGCCCGTGGCGCTGGGCAGGAACGGCAGCCCGAACCGGTCCGCCCAGCCGTCAGCCGTCCACACCTGCTCGGTGCCGGCCACGTGCGCCACGTGATCGTCCTGAATCCGGGTCAGGTGCCAGACCAGCCACCCGATGGAGTTGGCCGCTCCGTCCGGCCGGTAGGCCAGCTGGTCGGGGGCCAGGCTGTCAGCGCACTCGTGTACCTCGTAGCGCACCCGGCCGAAGCCATCAGCCAGCAGGTCAGCGGTTTTCATCTCCGGGCTCCCTCCGCCGCGTCCGGGGGCGCGAGCGACCGGGTCTCCCGGCTCCCCCCGCACGCATCTTGCCATCCTCTGCCCCCAGTCGTGCGTCAGTAACAATGGTCCTGTGACCATCCCGCCCCAGATTGTGACAACCGCGCTCATCGCCGGCCTGGCCGGCTATGCCCGGCGACTGCACCACGCGGCCCGGCCGGGTCATCAGGTGGCCTCGCCGCTGGGGGCCTGGCTGCTGCTGGCCCTGTGCGCGCCCGCCGCCTCGGGCCGCCGCCGGGAGGCGCTGACCGAGGTGCTGGGCTGCGACACCGCCACCGCCGCGGGGCTCGCCGCCAGGCTGCTGGCCACTCCGCACCCGCTGGTCCCGTCGGCTGCCGCGGTGTGGACGCGGCCCGGCGCGCCGCTGCCGCCGGAGTTCGGCCGCTGGCAGGACAGCCTGCCAGCGGCCGTGCAGCGCGGCCCGCTGCCCGGCCAGGCCACCGTCGACGCCTGGGCCCGCGAGCACACCGCCGGGCTCATCGACCGGTTCCCGCTGCCGCCCGACCCCGCCGTCTACCTGATCCTGGCCTCGGCCCTGGGCACCCGGGTGTCCTGGGAGGTGCCCTTCGGCCTGGCCCCGGCCACATCGCTGGGCCCCGGCAGCCCGTGGGCGGGCCGGCTGGACCAGGTGCTGCGGACGCCGCACCCGGATGCGACCCCGCCGGCCCGCGGGCCAGGGGCCGGCGGGGCCCGGCGAGGCGCGGGCCCGCCGCACCAGCAGTTCATCGCCGTCACCCCGGAGGCCGGCGATGTGGCCGTGCACCTGGCCCGGGCCCGCGGTGGCCTGCTGGTGGCCAGCGTGGCCGCCGCCGCCGAGGTGCCAGCCGGCGAGGTGCTGGCCGCCGCCCAGCGGCTGGCCGGCGCTGCTGCCGTCGGCGCTGCGGTACCCCGGCGGGCCCTGGCCGGCCTGCCGCTGGGCGACGCCCCGCTGTGGCGGGTGCAGGAGGAGCCCGAGCCCGGTCCTGACACCTTCACCGCGGTGCTGCCGGCCTGGTCAGCCGAGAGCCAGATTCCGCTCACCGACGCCGGCCTCGGCTTCGGCACGGCCATCGGCGCCCTGAGCGGGGACGGTCCGTGGACGGCAGCCCAGGCCGCCATGGCCCGGTACAGCCGCACCGGCTTCGAGGCGGCGGCGGTCACGGCGGTGTTCCGGGCCTCCGCGGCGCGCCTGCCGGTACCGGGCGTGCACCGGTCGGCGGAACTGCGATTCGGCCACCCGTACGCGGTCATCGCGGTGACCCTGGATCCGGGCGGGCCCGGTGCGCCGCCGGGACCGTGGCACGGGGTACCGGTGTTCTCGGCCTGGGTCGCGGACCCGTCGGATGCCGGGCGCTGAGTTGCAGTGCCGGGGAGAACCCGTGGAGCACCCGGATAGGTTTCGCCTATGCATAGCGTGGATGCGACAACTGAGCAGATGATCCGGTCCGTGCTTGCTTATGCCGAGGACCGGCTGCGGCTGGACCCCGTGCCGCTGGACCGCGGCTCCTGCGATCCGGCTGACCTGGATGCCGCGCTGAGCAGCCAGCTGGGCGGGACGCCCGGCACCGGCGGGCCCGGGCACTGGCTGCTCGGCGAGCACGGTCATGACCCCGACCTGGTCCTCGCCGCCTACGCCAGCACGCTGGCCCCGGCCGTGATCTCGGCTGACAGCCCGCGCTTCCTCGGCTTCATCCCGGCCGCGCCGACCAAGGCGGCGCTGCTGTTCGACATGCTCGTGTCCTGCGCGTCCATCCAGGGCATCTCGTGGCTGGAGGCGGCGGGCGCGATTCACGCGGAGAACCAGGTGCTGAACCTGATCGCGCAGCGGGCGGGCCTGCCCGAGACGGCGGGCGGGTGCTTTGTGGCCGGCGGGTCAGCCGCGAACCTGTCCGCGCTGGCCGTCGCCCGCGAGATGGCCAAGCGCCGGAGCGCCGGCCACGGTGCTCCTGACGGCGGTGCTCCTGCGGGCCCTGCTCCTGAGGGTGGTGCTCCTGACGGCGGCCAGTATGGCGCCCAGCACGGGCGGCGGTGGCGGGTCATCGTCGGGTCCGATGCGCATTCCTCCGTCGCGAGCACGCTGCGGCTGCTGGAGATGGATCCGCTCGTCGTGACCGCGCCCGGCCACCGGCTGACCGGCGCGGCAGTCCGGGCCGCCATCGCCGCCGACCCCGATCCCGGCTCGCTGGCCGCGATGGTGGCCACCTCCGGCACCACGAATGCCGGCATCATCGACGACCTGGCCAGCCTGGCCGGCGTCGCGCGGGAGTACGGGCTGTGGTTTCACGTGGATGGCGCCTACGGCGGTGCCGGCCTGTTCGCGCCCAGCGTCCGGGACCGGTATGCCGGCCTGGAGCACGCGGACTCCTTCGTCGTAGACCCGCACAAGTGGCTGTTCGCCCCCTACGACTGCGCTGCGCTGCTGTACCGCGAGCCGGCCCTGGCCCGGTCGGTGCACCGGCAGGACGCGTCCTACCTGGACGTCATCCACGAGCAGCCGGCCGAGTGGAACCCGACGGATTACGCCTACCACCTGACCCGGCGCGCGCGGGGACTGCCGCTGTGGTTCTCGCTCGCGGTGCACGGAACCGCCGCCTACACCGCGGCGATCGAGGCGGCCATCGCCCTGGCCAGGGCAGCGGCGGATGAGATCCGCAGCCGACCGGACCTGGAGCTGATCTGCGAGCCCGACCTGTCGGTGGTCCTGTTCCGGCGGCGGGGCTGGGCGGCGGCCGACTACACGCGGTGGGCCGACCAGCTGCTGGCCGACCAGGTGGCGTTCCTGCCGCCCACCTCCTGGGAGGGCGAGACGGTGGCGCGGCTGGCGTTCCTGCACCCGCACACGCCGCTCAGCCTGGTCGCCGACGTGCTGGACCGGATGACGGACGAGGCCCCGGCCGGGCAATAGGCTCGGTCGGGCTGCCGCCGGTCAGGACCCGGTGACCAGGGCGGCGGCGGCCGGAGAGCGGGGTTGACGGCGATGGCGCAGGAATCAGAGCGGCCCGAGACGACTGCCGCCGGCTCGCCGGGCGGCGTGCCGATGCAGATCCCGCGGCACGCCGATGTGGCGCTGCGCTCGTTCGGGCAGCCGAACGCGGCCGCCCGGCAGTTCGACTTCTGGGACGACAGCTACGAGTGGCGGCGGCTGTTCGCTGAGCTGCTCGGCACGTTCTTCCTGGTCCTGGTGGCCGCCGGGGCCGGAATGGTCAACGCGCGGTTCGGCGGGCACGTGATCGGCGCCGCTGCCCAGGTGGTGGCCCCGGCGCTGATGGTGATGGCCGTCATCTTGTTCATGGGCGGCGTGTCCGGCGCGCACCTCAACCCGGCGGTCAGCCTGGCCTTCGCGATGCGGGGCAACTTCCCGTGGCGGCGGGTGCCCACCTACATCGCGGCGCAGCTCGCTGGCGCCGTGCTGGCCACGCTGACGCTGTGGGCGTTCGTGGGCCGCCACGGCCCGGCCGGCCTGGCCCTGCCGGGTCCGGGCATCTCCACCGGGGCGGCCCTGCTGTGGGAGGCGCTGCTGACGACCGGCCTGGTCAGCGTGATCCTCGGCACGGCGTCCGGGGCCCAGCAGCTCGGTCCCATCGCCGCGTTCGGAGTCGGCAGTTACATTGCGCTGGCCGGCCTGTTCGGCGGGCCGGTCAGCGGGGCGTCGATGAACCCGGCCCGGTCGCTCGGGCCGGCGCTGGTGCTGGGCCAGTGGACTTCCTGGTGGGCTTACCTGGCCGGGCCGCTAGCCGGAGCGGTTGTCGCGGTCGGGATTGCCTACGTGCTGCGCGGGCCCGGCGGAGGCACGGCCGGCACGCATGCGGCGCAGGGGACCCTGGGCACCCTCTGGCGGCCCGGCCGGATCGGCCCGCCGGACCCGGTTCCCGGCCAGCCCGGCCAGCCCGCCGGCGACGGATCCGGCTAGCCGCGCGCCCGGGACAGCTGTGCGCCGGGACAGCTGTGCGCCCGGGACAGCTGCGTGCCGGACGGGCCACGGACTGGGCTAGCGAGGACACCGCTGATGCGGGTTAGCGCGCCTGCGCGGCGCAGTCGATGCAGGTCTCGGCGGCCGGCCGGGCGGCCAGCCGCGCGGCGGCGATGGGCCCGCCGCATCGGGTGCACGTCCCGTACCGGCCCGCGGCCAGTCTCGCCAGCGCCGCGTCGATGACCGCCAGCTGCTCGCGAGCCTGGCTGGCCAGGGCGGCGGCGTGCTCGCGCTCGAAGGCGATGGTCGCGCCCTCCGGGTCGTGCTCATCGTCGGCGTTGGCCGCCTGCGCGGCCTCGATGATCCCGCCCAGTTCCCGCTCCAGCCCGGCGAGCCGGTCCAGCGTGCGAGCCCGTTCCGCCGCGAGCAGCTGGCGCGGGCCGGGTGAGCTGGTCATGCCCTCCGTGATACCAGACCCCCGGCCGTCCCGTACCGCCGGGAAAGATCCGGTCTGACCCGTGGTGCGGGAAATGCACCTGTGCCGGGTGGGGCCACAGTGAGCTGCGGGCTAATCAACTGGGCGAACGGTGCCTTCATCAGGCAGGCTGGAGGCATGGCGGAGACTCTGACACTGATGGCCGTGCACGCGCACCCGGACGACGAGGCATCCAGCACCGGCGGCGTGCTGGCCAGATACTCGGCAGAAGGCGTCCGGACGGTCGTCGTGACCTGCACTAATGGTGAATTCGGCGATGCGCCGGGCCAGGTCAAGCCCGGCCAGGACGGTCATGACGAGGAAGCAGTGGCCCGGCTGCGGCTGTCGGAACTGCGGCAGTCGTGCAAGCTGCTCGGTGTCAGCCACCTGGAACTGCTGGGCTATCACGACTCGGGGATGCCTGAGTGGGATTACCGCAGCCGGTCCGACGCCTTCTGCAATGTGCCGCAGGAGCTGGTTGCCGCCCGGATCACCGCGCTGATCGAGCGCTACCGCCCGCAGGTCGTGGTCAGCTATGACGACATGAGCGCCTACCAGCACCCCGACCACGTGCATGCCGCCCGGTCGGCCGCCGCCGCCGTGGCCTCGTCGGGCTCGGTCGCGAAGTTCTACCAGACGGCCATGCGCCGCAGCGACTGGCAGAAGATCATGGAGGCGCTGCGCGACGCGGGCGAGGACGTGAGCGAGTGGGGCGAGATGAGCCCGGAGGAAGCCCGCAAGATGGCCGACGAAGAGGCGCGCATCACCACCACCATCGACATCAGTGATGTGCTTCCGGTGAAGCGCGACGCGCTGATGTCGCACGCCAGCCAGATCGCCGACTCCTGGTTCAGCAAGATCCCGCCGGACATCGCGGCCCAGGCCTTCGGCCGGGAGTCCTTCACCCGGGTCAAGGACACCACCGGCGCGCCGGTCCCGGAAAACGACCTGTTCGCGGGGCTGCGCGGCTGACCCGGGCTACAGCCCGATCAGCCGGGCGGCGTTGTCATGGCACACGGCGCGCAGCCAGTCCCGGCCCAGGCCGGCCCGCTCTAGCGCGCGGAGCTGGTGCAGGTAGGTGTGCGGGATGTTGGGATAGTCGCTGCCCAGCAGGATCCGGTCGCCCAGGCCGGCCAGCCGGGGCAGCAGCCGCGGCGGGAACGGCATGCTGGCGCTGAACAGGTCGGTGAACGCGATTGTCGTGTCCAGGTAGATGCCCGGGTAGCGGTCGGCCAGATCCAGGAACTCGGCGTACTCGGGCGCGCCGAGGTGGGCGATGATCGCCCTCAGCTGCGGATGCCGGGCCAGCACCTCGCCGAAGGGGCCCGGGCCGGTGTAGCGGCCGGGCGCGGGCCCGGAGCCGCAGTGCACGACGACCGGCAGGCCCGCCTCGGCCAGCTGGCCCCATACGGGAGTGAGCAGCTTGTCGCGCGGGTCATACGCGCCGACCTGCACGTGGGCCTTGAAGACGCGAGCGCCGCTGTCGATCGCGCGGGCCACGTACCCGGCCGCTTCCGGCTCGGGGAAGAACGTCGCGCTGTGCAGCGCATCGGGAACGCGGGCCGCGAACTGCTCCGCCCAGGAGTTCAGCCACGCGGCCATGTCCGGCTTGTGCGGGTACAGCAGCGCGGTGAACCGGCGCAGGCCGAAGGCGCGCAGCAGGGCCAGCCGCTCCGGTTCCGGCAGCCGGTAGGCGATCGGCCAGGGCTCGCCCCCGTGCCCGTTCTCGAAGAAGGCCCAGACCTTGGCCAGCACGTTGCCCGGCATGAAATGGGTGTGCATGTCGATGAGGCCGGGCAGGCCCAGGTCCTGCCAGTACGCCACGACGTCCGGCACCTCAGCGGCCTGCGCGGCAGGCAGGGCGGCGGGCAGGCCAGCGGGCAGGGCGGATCCGGAGGACGGCAGGCCTGCTGCGGACGGGCCTGAAGCTGCGGGGCCGGGCACAGCAGAAGTCTGCCAGCCCGGCCGGAGCACCCGGCAGGCGGCGGGGGACGACTCCTGGTCACCGATCGGTCATCTGCCTGCCCGGCCCCCGCGGCCTGCGCGACCATAGGGCCGTGGTGATCCTCCTGGCCCGGCTGTTCGGAGCGCGGCACCGGCGGAACATCGTGCTGCTGCTGCTCGGCGCCACCGGGATCGTCCTCGTCGGCGGCGCAGCGTTCGCCAGCACCCAGCACCTGCCAGTGACCCGCGGCTGGTACTGGGCGATCACCACGGCGACGACCGTCGGCTACGGCGACGTGACGCCGAAGAACGCCATCGGCCGGGTGATTGCCTCGGTCGTGATGCTGACCGCGATCCCGCTGCTCGCCGCGGTTTTCGCGCTGATCACCGGGCGGGCGGCAGCGGAAGGAGTGCGCAGGATCATGGCCCTCAGCAGCCGGGCGCCCGACGGGGCATTCCGCCTGGTCATCGGGATGCATCCGGCCGTGCCCGCCATCCTGGACGAGCTGGAGCACGCGGGCATCCCGGTGGTACTGGCCGCCGACGTCGACCCGGCGACCATCGAGCACCGGGTGCACGTCGTGCGCGGCGACCCGACGCAGGCAGCCACGATCCGGGCCGCCCGGCCGCAGGCCGCGGAGCAGGCGCTGGTGACCGGTCAGTCCGACGGGGACGTGCTCGTCAGCGCCGTCCTGCTGCGCAAGCTGGCGCCGGACCTGAACATCACGGCCCTGGTCGGCTCTGCGGGCGTCCGGGAGGCGCTGCGGGACCTGGGCGTGTCCCAGACGCTGTCGGCCCATGAGCTGATCGCGGGCACGCTGGCGACCAGCCTGGAGGCGCCGCACGCCGGCGAGATGATGACCCAGCTGGTCGAGGCGGGCGGGCACCGGCTGACCGAAGTCGACGCCGGGCCCGGGGCGGCCGGGCGGCCGCTGAGCGCGATCCGGGAGGAGCGATCCGGCCTGGTGCTCGGCCTCGTCCACGGCGGCCGGTTCAGCCTCGGCATCGCCGACGACCCGGTCGTGGCGGCCGGGGACCGGCTGCTGGTAGCGGTCCCGGAAGGCCGCGCCGCTCGCAGCTGAGCCGCGGGAATGCTGCCAGGCCGGCCCAGGCGCGAGACACTGAGACGGTGACCGGGCGGATCAGGACGGCAGTCCGCGTCGAGGGCATCGTCCAGGGAGTGGGCTTCCGGCCGTTTGTCTACTCGCTGGCCACCGGGCTCGGCCTCGGCGGCCTCGTCGGCAACGACCCGGACGGGGTGTTCGCCGAGGTCGAAGGCGACTCCTCGGCGGTCGGGCGGTTCCTGGTGCTGCTCGAGCAGCAGGCGCCCCCGCTGGCCCGCATCGAGCGGGTCACGACCCGTGACCTGCGGCCGACCGGGTCGGCGGAGTTCGTCATCGCCGCCAGCCAGCCGGCCGGCCCGGGCGGGTCTGCCGCGCCCGGCCGGGTCCGCCGGACGCTGATCTCCGCCGACACCGCGACCTGCGCAGACTGCCTGGCCGAGCTGGCCGATCCCGCCGACCGCCGGTTCGGCTACGCATTCATCAACTGCACCAACTGCGGGCCGCGGTTCACCATCGTCCGCGACGTGCCCTACGACCGGGCCCAGACCACGATGAGCGGGTTCGAGATGTGCGCGGCGTGCGCGGCGGAGTATCACGACCCGGCGGACCGCCGGTTTCACGCCCAGCCCGCCTGCTGCCCGGCGTGCGGCCCGCGGCTGTGCCTGACGGACGCCTCCGGAGAGCCGCTAGCCGCCGATTCGCTGGCCGCCGAGCCGTGGCCCGCTGAGGCGCCGGCCACCGCGGCGCCGGGCCCGGCGCCGGCCGCCGCGCCGCCCGGGCCGACGCCGGCCACGGCGCCACCCGGCCTGGCCCCGGCCCGGGCCAGCACCGGGGTGATCGCGGCCGCAGCCGAGCTGCTGCGGGCCGGGCAGGTCCTGGCGGTCAAGGGGCTGGGCGGCTACCACCTGGCTGCCGACGCGGCCAGCGAGGACGCGGTGGCGGCGCTGCGCGGGCGCAAGCACCGCGAGGACAAGCCGTTCGCGGTCATGGCGGGCGATCTCGCGGCGGCCCGGCAGCTGTGCGAGGTCGACGCCACCGCGGCGGCCCTGCTCACCAGCCCGCGGCGGCCGATTGTCCTGCTGCCGCGCCGGACCGGGGCAGCCGCCGCGCTCGCCGGGTCCGTCGCGCCGGGCAACCGCCAGCTCGGCATCATGCTGCCGTACACGCCGCTGCACCACCTGCTGCTCGGTGAGCTGGCCGCCCCGATCGTGCTGACCAGCGGCAACGTGTCGGATGAGCCCATCGCTTACGCCGACTCTGACGCCCGGCAGCGGCTCGGCGGCATCGCGGACGCATTCCTGACCCACGACCGCCCGATCCACATCCGCACCGATGACTCAGTGGTGCGGCCCGCCGGCGGCCGGGAGTCGGTGCTGCGCCGGTCGCGCGGGTACGCACCGGAGCCGCTGGGGCTGCCGGTCCGCTTCGCCCGTCCTGTCCTGGCCTGCGGAGCCGAGCTCAAGAGCACGTTCTGCCTGGGCATCCGCGGGCACGCCTTCGTCTCGCACCACATCGGCGACCTGGAGAACGCCGAGACACTGCGCTCGTTCACCGAGGGGATCGAGCATTTCCGGCGGTTGTTCGACATCGTGCCGGAGGTAGTCGCGCACGACCTGCACCCGGACTACCTGTCCACCAAGTACGCCCTGGCCCTGGACGACGTCGAGCTGCTCGGCGTCCAGCACCACCATGCGCACATCGCGTCCTGCCTGGCCGACAACGGCGAGACCGGCCCGGTCATCGGCGTCGCGTTCGACGGCACCGGCTACGGCACCGACGCCACCATCTGGGGTGGTGAGTTCCTCGTCGCGGACCTGGCCGGGTTCGAACGGGCCGGGCACTTCGAGCCGGTGCCGATGCCGGGCGGGGCGGCCGCCATCCGGCAGCCGTGGCGGATGGCGGCCAGCTACCTGGCCGCGGCCTACCCCGGCGGGCCGCCGCCCGGCCTGGCGGTCATGACCCGGCAGGCCCGGCGGTGGCCCGCCATGCTGGCGATGGCCAGTCGCGGCATTAACTCCCCGGTCACCTCCAGCGCGGGGCGCCTGTTCGACGCCGTGGCCGCCGTGCTGGGCGTCCGGGACGAGGTCAGCTATGAGGGCCAGGCGGCCATCGAGCTGGAGCAGCTCGCCGACGTCACCGAGGCCGGCGCCTATCCGGCGGCGATCTCCGGCGGGACGCCGCTGCGCGTCGCCGGCGCCGACCTGGTCCGGGCCGCGGCCGATGACCTGGCCGCCGGAACCGGGCCGCCGGTGGTGGCGGCCCGGTTCCACAATGGCGTCGCCGGGGTCATCGAGCAGGCCTGCCTGGCCCTGCGGGATCAGCACGGCCTGTCAGTGGTGGCGCTGTCCGGCGGGGTGTTCCAGAACCTGCTGCTGACCGACCGGGTCGTCACCCGGCTGACAGGCCGGGGCTTCCGGGTCCTGGTCCATCACCGGGTGCCCTGCAATGACGGCGGCATCAGCCTGGGCCAGGCGGCCGTGGCCGCGGCCCGCGGCCAGTCCGCCGCCGGCTGACCGGTGGCCGGCTGACCGGGCATCGGCCGGCGGGTGGCCGGCTGACCGGCCGCCCGGTGCCCGGGAGCCATCCGGGCCGGGCGCCAGGAGCTTGTCCAGCAGCCCGGCCGCGGCAGCCATCAGCACGAGCAGGTCCAGGTAGTGGCAGGCCATAGCCCCGGCATAGCTGGGGCCGCCCCACGCGTTCACCGTGAAGTTGGGGTCCAGCCCGCCGGTGACCTGCAGGCCGGCCCGGTAGAACCCGTAGTAGAGCAGCGCGGCCAGCGGCAGCGCCAGCAGCAGCCGTCCGGCGGCACCGGGCTCCCGGGCCGCCAGCCGGAAGGTTGCCGCCACCCGGCGGGCGGCCCGGCGGCTCAGCGGGGCCAGCAGCAGCGGCCCGCCGCGCTGGCCGGCCGGTTGCCGGCGCCGCCGCCAGGTGATGACCGCGACGGCCAGCAGCGCCAGCGCGGCGACGACCCCCTGCTGCCACCAGGCCGAGCTGCCCGGGACGAACGTCTCCCGGACTGGCGACCGGCCGAGATACCGGACCAGGCCGTTGGCCATGCCGAGGACGAATTCCGCGCTGGCGATCGTGCAGAGGGGCAGGGACAGGTACCGGGTCATCCGGTGAATCGCTGTGTTCATACATTCAGGCTGGTCCGCGAGGCCCTGCGGCCGCGTCGGGCTGACGGCTGGATTTCGGGTCATCCCTGGGGCCGGACCGTGCCGCCGGGTCCGTCGCGAGGATGACGGCCGGGCCCGTCTGCGGGCTGATCCGCGTCCGGCCGCTGCGCGGCTACCGTGGAGGACATGGTGAATCCCCGTACCGTCGCGGGGACAGCGGCGGCCGCCGGGGCGGCGGAGACAGTATCCGCGCCCTGGTTCGTCCGCCTGCTGCCCCGGCCGGGCACCCGCCCGGTGCCCGACGTCCTTGACTACGTGGTCGCCGCCGCCTGCTTCGCCGTCGGCCCGCTGCCGGTCCTGGCCGGGCTGGCCGCCGGCGCGGGCCCGCGGCCGGCCATCGCGGCCTTCGGCATCGCGGCCACTGCCCCGCTGACCGTCCGCCGCAAGTGGCCGCTGGCGGTCGTGCTGATCGTGGCGGCCGCCTGCGTGGCCTCCGCCCTGGCCGGGGTGCAGTTCACGCCCCTGGTCAGCAGTGCGGGCCCGGCCCTGGCCGTCGCGGTCTTCACCGCGGCCGACCGGTGCGACCGGTGGTCATCGCTGGCGGTCATGATCACCGCGGCGGTCGCCACCTGGCTCGTGCTCGGGCCGGCGATCTGGATCCATCACGGCGTCGACCAGGACGCGGTGCAGGCCCTGGTGGCCATTCCGGCCTGGATCGCCGGGGACATGGTCCGGGTCCGCCGCGGCTACCAGCAGCGCCTGGCCGCCGAGATCCGCGGCCGCACCGCCGACGCGGCCGCGCGGAACCAGGCCGAGGAGCGGCTACGGCTGTCGCGTGAGGTCCACGACGTCGTCTCGCACAGCCTGGCCACGATCGCCGTCCGGTCCGGCGTGGCCCGGCTGCTGATCCGCGAGCAGCCGGACCAGGCCGCCGAGGCGCTGGGCGCCATTGAGACCGCCAGCCGGTCCGCGCTGGACGAGCTGCGAGCGCTGCTGCGGCAGATCCGCGAGCAGCCCGCCGAGCCGGAGGCCGCGCTGCCCGCCCTGGCCGACCTGCCCGCGCTGATCGGCCGGCTGCGCCGCGGAGGGCTGACCGTGAGCTACCGGTGCCAAGGCGGACCGCGTGACTACCCGGCCGCGGTGGAGCTATCGGCCTACCGCATTGTCCAGGAGGCACTGACGAATGTGGTCAAGCACGCTCCCGCGGCCCGGGCCAGCGTGGAAATCGACCACGGTCCCGCCGGGCTGGCCATCAGCGTCACCGATGACGGAGCCGGTCCCGCGCCGGCCGGAGCCGGCCCAGCGCCGGCTCCGGTCACCGATGCCGGAGCCGGTCCCGGGCCAGCTGCCGGCGGCGCCGGCCTCGGGATCACCGGGATGCGCGAGCGTGCCGCGCTGCTCGGCGGCCAGCTCACCGCGCAGCCCCGGCCCGGCGGCGGCTTCGCCGTGTCGGCCCGGCTGCCCGCGCCGGCGAGCGCCGCATGAGCGAGCCGATCACCGTCCTGATCGCCGACGATGAGGCGCTGATCCGGGCCGGCTTCCGGGTGCTCATCGACTCGGCCGCCGACCTGCGGGTCATCGGCGAGGCGGCCGACGGCATCGAGGCCGTCCGGCAGGCCAGGGCGCTGCAGCCCGACGTGCTGCTGATGGACATCCGGATGCCGATCATGCACGGCCTGGAGGCGACCAAGGTCATCCTCGACAATGACGGTGCCAGCGGCACCGGGCCGCTGCCCCGGATCCTGATCGTGACCACCTTCGATCAGGACGAGCATGTCTTCGCCGCGCTGCATGCCGGGGCCAGCGGGTTCGTGCTCAAGGACACCCGGCCCGAGGAGCTGCTCGACGCCATCCGGGTGGTGGCGCGCGGCGACGCGCTGCTGACCCCGAGCGTCACTCGCCGGCTGATCGCGGAGTACACCCGCCGGCCGCCGGCGCGGCCGGACGGCGTGCTCGGTGAGCTGACCCCTCGCGAGCGCGAGGTTCTGGAGCAGATCGCCGCCGGACGGTCCAACGCCGAGATCGCCGCGGCCCTGCACCTGAGCGTGGCCACGGTCAAGACCCACGTCAGCCGCCTGCTCGCCAAGCTGGACTGCCGCGACCGCGCCCAGCTGGTCGTGGTCGCCTACCAGAGCGGCGCCGTGTCGCCGGTCTAGCGCCGTCCGCCGCTGCGGAAGTGGCGGCTGAGCTCGCTGGCGTAGCGCAGGCCGAGCTCGGGACCATGCCGGGCGACCCAGTCGGTGAACACGGTCGGCCCCGCCGCGGCCGCGGGAGAATCGGCCAGGCCGCCGGCCATCGCCTGGTACTCGTCCGCCGTCAGCAGCGTGTCACGCAGGACCAGGCCCAGCGCCCGGGACAGCACCGGGAGGACGCGGCCGGGGACCGGCACCAGCACGGCGTGGCTGCCGACCGCGGTCCGGATCGTGGTGACCATCTCGCGGAAGGTCAGCGACTCCGGGCCTACCGCGTCGACCACGGCCCGCTCCGTTCCCGCGCCGAGGCGGACGCACAGCGCCGCCAGGTCCTCGACGTGCACCGGGCGCAGCCGGTACCCGCCGCCATCCCCGATGCCGAACACCGGCAGCCGCCGCAGCAGCCAGGCGATGTTGTTGACCAGCACGTCGTTCCCGCCGAACAGCACCGCTGGGCGGACAATCGCATGCGGCACGCCGGAATCGGCGAGCAGCTGCTCGACGGCAGCCTTGCCCCGGAAATAGGGGTAACGGGAGCCGGGGTCGGGGTGGGTAATCGAGACATGCACGATTCGCTGGACCCCGGCGGCCGCCGCCGCGCGGAACAGCGTCGCGCTGTTGGCCACAGCGGCGCCGTGGTCGACCGGACCGTGCGCGAATCGCACCCAGTAGGTGTTGTAGAGCGTGTGCGCCCCGCGCATCGCCTGCTCTAGCCCGGCCGGGTCGGTGAAGTCCAGCGGCCAGGCCGTCACCGGCGTCCCGGCCGGGGCCTGACCCGGATGCCCGGTCAGCGTCCGGACCTGATGGCCGGCCTCCAGCAGGTGCCGCGTGATCACGGACCCGGAGTAGCTGAACGCACCCGTGACGATGTCGGTCTGCCCTGCGGTCATGACTGCCCCCGTCCCGGCAGCAGGCCCAGCCCGCCGCTCAGATCGATCAGCCCGGCCAGCAGCAGGGCCCGGTCGAACAGCGCCAGCGCAGCCGCGGAGTCGCCGTCGAG
This sequence comes from Streptosporangiaceae bacterium, assembly GCA_036490755.1. GTDB lineage: Bacteria > Actinomycetota > Actinomycetes > Streptosporangiales > Streptosporangiaceae > DASUBV01. Next base: position 19,228 of record DASXDJ010000131.1, on the reverse strand, counting down.
GTTGGCCAGCAGTTCCAGGCCGAGGAAGCCGGCCACGATCCCGTGCGCCACCTCCTGCGCGGGTACCAGGCTGGCCAGCGGCGAGCCGGCCAGCGCCTGCCGCACGGCCGTCTCGGCCAGTTCCCGCCAGGGCACCAGGCGCCGGGCGACATCTTCGCCCAGGCCGGGCACGGACTGCGCCCCGGTGATCATCTCCACCAGGACGCTCACGTGACCGGCGGCCAGGTCCTCGACGAAGATGGCCCGCGCGGACTCGACCAGCCCGGAGACCGATCCGGCCTGGTCCAGCAGGCCGCGGTAGGCGGTCAGGCGGCGCTGGCTCACCTCATCCAGGGCAGCCAGCAGCAGGTCATTGACCGAGCCGAAGTGATAGAAGACCAGCGCCTGGTTGCAGCCCGCCCGGCGCGCTATCTCCCGGGCGCTCGCGCCGGCGAACCCGGCATCTCGCAGCGCGGAGACCGCGCCGGCGATCAGCGCGGCCCGGGTGTCCGCCGACCGTTCGGCGGTATCCGGCGGCCGCGGCCCCGACTTGGCCATGGCGTCCCTCCTGAGATCTGAGCAGAAGCTTTGAGCATTCGCTTAAATCTAGCAGCATGCCAGGCCGGGCCAGGAAGGAGGTGGCAGGGAGGAGGTGGCAGGAAGGAGGCAGAGAGGGACAGGTAAGTCGGCGGTAGGCCGGCCGGCGGGAGGTGGAGGCCGGCGGGAGGCGGGAGGCGGGAGGCCGGCAAGTGCCAGGAATGCCAGCAGGGACGGCCCGGGCGTGATCAGTTCACGCCCGGGCCCGTCCCTGTCGCGGCTCGCGCGGGGACGGCTCCTGCCGCTAGTCCTGCGGGACGGGGGTGCGGCGGCGCAGCCAGTCGTACCAGGCGTGCATCCCGTCGCCGGTGGTGGCCGACACCTGGAGCAGCAGCGCGTCGGGCGTGACCTTCCGCAGCCCGGCTGAGTACTCCCGGACATCGAAGTCGACGTAGGGGAGCAGGTCGGTCTTGTTCAGCAGGACCAGGTCGGCCTGGCGGAACATGTGGGGGTACTTCAGCGGCTTGTCCGCGCCCTCGGTCACCGAGGCCAGCACCACGCGGGCCTGCTCGCCGAGGTCGAACAGGGCCGGGCAGACCAGGTTGCCGACGTTCTCGATCATCACGATGGACCCGCTGGGCGGATCGAGGCAGCGCAGCGCCCGGGCGACCATCTCCGCGTCCAGGTGACAGCCGGCGCCGGTATTGATCTGCACGACGCTGCTGCCGGCGGCCAGGACCCGGGTGGCGTCCAGCGCGGTCTCCTGATCGCCCTCGACGACCGAGATGGAGACGCGGCCGGCCATGCCCCGCATGGTGGCTTCCAGCAGCGTCGTCTTCCCGGCGCCCGGCGAGCTCATCAGGTTCACCGCGAGAATGCCGCGCTCGCGCAGCCACAGGCGGTTCTCCTGGGCGATCTCATCGTTCTTGGCCAGCACCTTCTGCTGGAGCTCGATGGTCCGCGGGCCGTCCACGGGGTCGAGGGTGGTCAGTTCGCCCTGCGGCGGACTGCCTGCCGGGTGAGCACCGTGACCGGGATCCTCGTGGTCGTGGTCGTGACCGGCGGCCTCGTGGCCGTCCAGCCGGACGTCCTCATGACCGGCCTGGCCCCACGCGGCGTGGCTGTGCCCGTGGCCACCGAGACCATGGACATGGCCGGGACCGCCCAGCCCGTGGCCGTGCCGCTGGTCGTGCTCAGCGAGCAGCAGTGTTACCGAACTGCCCGACGAGCATCCGCATGTCGCGCACATGTTCACCCCACCTGAACTGACGTGATCTTGAGGTCCTGACCGGCCAGCACCGTTACCTCGGCGCTGCCGCACGGGCAGATGGCGATCGGGCCGTCTGGCTCGAAATTGACGCCGCAGACGCGGCAGCTGCACAGGCCCGGCGGCTCGATGATCTCCAGCCGTGCGCCTTCCAGGTTGGTTCCCTCGGTTACCAGGTCGAAGCAGAAGCGGACCGAATCGGCCACCACGCCCGACAGAGCGCCGATCTCCAGCCGCACGCAGGTGATCCGGGCATCAGGCAGCCGCCCGGTCACCGCGTCGACGACGCCTTCGGTGATAGCCAGTTCGTGCACTGCTCGCTCTTCCTGTTCGTGCTCAGCAGATCCGCGGCAGCGGGTCGCCGACCAGCAGGTCGACAATCCGGGTGCCGCCGAATGCGGTCTTCAGCTGGACGATGCCCGGCGGGTCGGCGGTGACCTTGCCGATGATGGCGGCCTGCTCGCCCTGCGGGTGCGCGCGCAGGGCAGCCAGCGCCTGCTCGGCCTCGGCGCCGTCCACGACCACGACCACCCGGCCCTCGCAGGCCACGTACATCGGGTCGATGCCGAGCAGTTCCGAGGCTCCGCGAACCTCGGGCCGGACCGGGATCTGGTCCTCGATGACCATGATGCCGGCCCGGGCGGCCGTGGCGATCTCGTTCAGGATGGTGGCGACGCCGCCGCGGGTCGCGTCGCGCATGGCCCGCACGCCGGCAACCTTCGACAGGAGGCTGGCCACCAGGCCGTTGACCGGCGCGGTGTCGGAGACGATGTCGGCCTCGATGTCCAGCTCGCCGCGGGCCAGCATGATGGTGACGCCGTGGTCGCCGATCGGCCCCGACACCAGGATGGCGTCGCCGGGCCGGGCCTGGGCGATGCCCAGCGGCCCGGCGTACTCGATCAGGCCGATTCCGGCGGTATTGATGTAGCAGCCGTCCGCCTTGCCCCGCTCCACCACCTTGGTGTCTCCGGTGACGACCTGCACCCCGGCCCGCTGCGCCGCGGCCTGCATGGAGGCCGTGATCCGGATCAGGCTCTCGACCGGGAAGCCTTCTTCCAGGATGAAGCCCGCGGACAGGTACAGCGGCACGGCCCCGGACACGGCCAGGTCGTTGACGGTCCCGTTGACGGCGAGGTCGCCGATGTCGCCGCCGGGGAAGAACAGCGGCGAGACCACGTACGAGTCCGTGGTCAGGGCCACCTTCGCCCCGTTGACGTGGACCCGCGCGGCATCCTCCAGCGGCTCCAGCAGCGGGTTGCGGAAGGCGTTCAGGAAGACCGCCTCGATCAGCGTCTGGGTCGCCTTGCCGCCGGCGCCGTGCGACATGGTGATCCGCTCTTCCTTGACCCGCGGCCGGGCCCGGCGGGCCCGGTCAATCCGGTCGAGCACCATCTCCTCGCGGACGGTACCCGGCGCGGGCTGCGGCGATCCGGGCCGCTCGGTCCGGCCGGCCGGGTCCTGCTCGTCATGGGCGCGCAGAGCCTCCGCCACCCAGCCCGCCGGGTGGCCGGCCGCCTGGTTGCCGGTCACGACCGGGTCGCCTCCTTCACCCGGGTACGGGTCAGGCGGCCGTAGTTGTAGTAGGCGGCGCACGCGCCCTCGGGCGAGACCATGCAGGTGCCGATCGGCGTCTCCGGCGTGCAGGCGGTGCCGAACACCTTGCACTCCCACGGCTTGAGCACGCCCTTGAGGACCTCACCGCACTGGCAGGCCTTGGGGTCGGCGACGCGGACACCGGGGACCGAGAACAGCCGCTCGGCGTCGAACTTCGCGTACTGCTCGCGGACGCTGAGCGCCGAGTGCGAGATAAAGCCCAGGCCGCGCCACTCGAAGTAGGGGCGCAGTTCCATCGTCTCGCCGATCGCCCGCAGCGCGACCATATTGCCGTCCCAGGGCACGACCCGCGCGTACTGGTTCTCCACCTCGGACCGGCCCTCGGCCAGCTGCTGCATCAGCATGTAGATGGACTGCAGGATGTCGAGCGGCTCGAAGCCGGCCACCACGACGGGCTTGCCGTAGTCGCGGGCGATGAACTCATAGGGGCGGCAGCCGATCACCGTGGACACGTGGCCGGGACCGATGAACCCGTCCAGTCGCAGGTCGGGCGAGTCCAGGATGGCCTTGATGGCCGGGATGATGGTCACGTGGTTGCAGAACACGGAGAAGTTGTCCAGGTTCTCCGCGGCGGCCCGCAGGATGGTCATGGCGGTGGACGGCGCCGTGGTCTCGAAGCCGATCGCCATGAAGACGACCCGCTTGTCCGGATTGCTGCGCGCGATCTTCAGGGAGTCGAGCGGGGAGTAGACCATCCGGATGTCGGTGCCGCGGGCCTTGGCGTCAAAGAAGGAGCCATTGCTGCCGGGCACCCGCATCATGTCGCCGAACGAGGTCATGATCACGTCCGGCTGGGCAGCCAGCGCCATGGCGTCGTCCATCCGGCCCATCGGGATCACGCACACCGGGCAGCCCGGGCCGTGCACCAGGGTGAGCTGCTCGGGCAGGTAGTCCTCGAGCCCGTGCTTGTAGATGGTGTGGGTGTGCCCGCCGCACACCTCCATCAGCTTGTACTCGCGGCCCGGCTCGCACAGCGCGGCGATCTTGGCCGCCAGCGCGTGCGCCTTGTCGGAGTCGCGGAACTCATCAACGAATCGCATCGCTGTCGCTCCTATTCGATCCGTGAGTCCTGCAGGGCGGCAAGCTCTTCCTCGTAGGCCTGGCCGATGCCCTCCAGGAAGGCCAGCGCGGCCGCGGCCTCGGCCTCGTCGATCTTGGAGAGCGCGAACCCGACATGGATGAGCACCCACTCGCCCGGTTTGGGGGGATCGTCGGTGAGCAGGCCGACGTTGATCACCCGCCGGACGCCGCTCACGTCCACCCTGGCCAGATCCGGCTGATCGGGGAGGAACTCGATAACCTCACCCGGAATGCCGAGGCACATGCGCCCACCCCTTTGGTAATAAGTGCTGGCCGTCGGCGCCCGGAGCGCCCGCGGCCATGACGTCCCGCTGGCTGTCGCTGTCGCTGTCCGTGGTCACCAGTTCCAGGACAACCCGGACCGCCTCGTCGACCGCGGCGGCCACCGGATCGCTGAGCGTCATCCCGTAGTCGATGCTGGCCGGCTCGCAGCCGACGATCAGGACGCGGCCGGGCCGCTCGCCGCCCAGCATGTCGAGCATGCTGAACACCACGTCGGGCTGCATGCCGTGAGCATCCAGCAGCGGGCTGCCCGTCAGCGCGGCCGCCGCGGGGTCAGGATCTGATTCTGCCGCCGGGGCCGCGCCGCCGGCCGGGGCCACGCCGAGTTCCGGCTCGATGACGTAGATAGTGCCCGGCTCGCCGCCGCGGGCCGTCGCGTCGACCAGGATCGCCGCGTCATACCCGCTGGACAGGTCATAGGCGAGGTGCATCCCGCGGATGCCGTAGTCGACGACCTTGACCCCGGCCGGCAGGTCCGTGCCGGCCAGCCGGCTCGCCACCTCGACCCCGAAGCCGTCGTCGCCCAGGAAGATGTTGCCGATCCCGGCGATCAGTGTCTGGCCGGTCATGACGTCTCCCGCCCGGCGGGCGCCGGGCCGAGCGCCGCCTGGCACAGCTCCCACAGCGCGTGGTACATCGTTGTCTGCGCTTCCTGGATCCGGTGCACCGACGCGGACGGGGCGACGAACAGGTAGTCAATGCTGTCCAGCTCGGCCATCTTGCCGCCGGCGTAGCCGGCGATCCCGATGGTGAGCATCCCGCGGCGGCTGGCCTCATCGAAGGCGCGCAGCAGGTTGTCGGAGTTGCCGCTGGTGGACAGCCCGACGGCAATGTCGGCCTTGCCGCCGAACGCGCCGATCTGCCGGGCGAAGACCACGTCAACGCCGATGTCGTTGGACAGCGCGGTCAGCACCGACGGATCGCTGGCCAGCGAGAGGGCCGGCAGCGGCCGGCCACCGAGGGCCGGCCCGGCACTGCCCGCCACGCTGCCGTCCGGGGCGCCGGCCAGCGGGCCTTCCGGGTGCAGGAACAGCGTGACGAGCTGCTGCGCGTCGGTGGCGCTGCCGCCGTTGCCGAACGCCAGCAGCCGCCCGCCCGCCCCGAACTGGGCGGCCATCTCGCGGGCGCAGGCGCTCAGCCGGGCCCCGTCGGCGGCCAGGACCGCCCGCCGCAGCTCCAGGATCTCGGCCGCCTTGGCCACCGTTGACTCGCGGACCTGCGCCAGCACCGCGGACACATCTGTCTTCCCGGCATAGAGGAAGGGGTAGAGGGACTCGACGGAGCCCGCGGCGGGCTGGCCGCCGGCCGGCTGGCTCATGGCGTCACCACCGCGATGGCCTCCCGCGCATGGACCAGGATCGTGTCCCCGACGCCGGCGCTGACCAGCGCGACGCTGACCTCCTCCTGGCCGGCGCCGGTATCGACGAGGGCCATCTCGTCGGCGAGCAGCTCGATGATCGTGACGGCGACGGCGGTGTCCGAGCAGGTGATGCAGACATCGTCGTGGCACTCGGGCCCGGTTGCGGTCACGAGACCACCCCCGGCGCCAGCACGCCCGGCTGCTCGAAGAACACGTGCACCAGTTCCCACAGCACGTGGTACGTGGTCACCTGCATCTCCTTCACGATCCGGGGATCGGCGGAGCTGGTGACCAGGGCGTGGTCCACCGCCGGACTGGCCGCGATGGTCCCGCCGCCCGCCCCGGCCAGCGCGACCGTGAGCATGCCGAGATCGCGGGCGGTCTGCAGTCCGGCCAGCACGCTCGGGCCGTCACCGTCCGCGGATATCCCGAGCGCGATGTCCTCGGCGTGGCCCAGGTAACTGAGCTGGTGAGCGAACACCGCCGCCATCCCCTCCCGGGCGGCGATGCCGGTCACCGTGGCCACATCCGAGGTCAGCGAGATAGCGGGCAGGGCCCGCTTCCCGACGATCACCGGGTGCACGAATTCCACTGCGACATGCTGGGCGTCGGTGCTCGCGGCGCCGATGCCGAATACCAGGAGCTTGCCGCCCCGGTGAAACCGGATGGCCATGTCGTAGCAGGCGGCGGCGACCGCGCCAGCCTGCTCGGCCAGTTCCTGAACGGGCTGCTCGCGGCGGCCGAACAGCGCGCTCGCCGCGTCGCTGTCAGGCGGCGCCGGCGCGGGCACGGCCGGGCCGCCGGGGTGGGTCATTCCGGATCCCCGGCCGCGCCACCCTCGGGATTGGCCCCCTCAGGCGATGCTGCCTCTGCTGGCGCGGACCCGGTCCCGGCGGTGCCGGGCTGGTCAGAGTCGGGGAGCGATATCTCGACCTGCACGCCGATGCTGTCGCGGACTTTCAGCGCACCCAGGAAGCCGGAGTACGGCTTGATCCCGAAGTCCGTCTGCGTGACCGATGCCGTGGCGCGGTACTCACCTGGCTGGGGCTGGCTGATGGCCAGGCGCAGCGGCCGGGAACGGCCGGCCAGGGTGAGCGTGCCGGTGATGATCCCGCCGCCGCCGGCCGCGGCCTCGAAGTTACTCGCGGAGAACGTCGCCTCCGGGTGGCGGTCGGCGGCGAGTACCTTGCGGGCGGTCACCGCGATCTCGCGCTTATCCCGGTCGCTCAGCGGCTTAACGCCGCCGGTGCCCGTCTTGACGACCAGGGCACCAAGGTCCACCTGCACGTCCAGGCTGGCGGGCGCCAGGTCGTCGCCCACCACCAGCTCGCCTGACCAGCGGGCAGCCTCGATCGTCAGGTCATGCCCCGCCTGTGCCGCGAGCCCGTCGCGCGCCGTAGTTAAGACGATGCGACCACGATCTGTGCCGAGGTGGTGGCGTCCTGCGAGAATCGCCATAGGAGCACCGTAGGACACATGTGGGGGGACGTCCAGCGATCTGGCCGGACACGTCTGGCCAGATCCCGGTCCGGGTGGCGCCAGCCGCGGCGGGTCAGGGAAGCGGCACCTCACCGAAGACCTCCTGAATGCGCCGCAGATCGCGCATCCGGGGCTCGGTTGCGCCGCCCACCCACCTGCTCACGGTCTTGACCGAGACGCCCAGCTGGCGGGCCGCCGCTTCCTGGGTCAGGCCCTCACGGCGCAGCGCGCTGGACATCCACTCAGCGAACGTCTCGGCCTGGTCGCCCGGCTCCAGGGCGTGCGGGCCATCGAGCCGGGCCGGCCCGGCCGGGCTGGCGGCGGCCGACCGGACGGCCTGGGCCAGCTTGCTCGCGTGGCTGAGCTGCTCAGCCGCGCCCCGGGGCGGCTCGGCCGGGTTCTGATGCGCATCCTGCGACCCGGGGCTGACCTGCACCGGCTGCACCATCGAGACCGGCGGCCCGGGCCTGGTCGGCGACTGAATCGCCGTGTCGGAATGCAGTACGTCGACCTCGACGTGCTCCGGGAAGATACGGAAAGCGACCTGGATGGAGCCGGTCGGACCCGCCGCGTCCAGCAGGGCGCGGAAGACCGTGTCGCCCACCTCGCGGTTGCCCTCGTCGGTCAGCGGCGACTCCGCCAGGCAGCGCCGCACGAAGTCACGGATGTCCGGGATCGACGACGGGCGGGCGGTAAAGACCTGCGACAGCACCACAACGGGAACAACCTCAATCGGGCTCCCCGCGGCACCGTACAGGGGCTCCGCCACCGGTCCGTCTCCCTTAGCCGTGTCACCCCCGCAGCACGCGCCGGGGATGGAAGCAGCGTACGTGGTACGGACACGCCGGGAAACCCTCTCTGCGGTTTCAGTTACCACGTCGGTCAGTTTTGACCGGACTGCGCGGTCTGCCGCGGTCGGCGTCGTGCGGGGCGGCGCCAGGCCCGGCTGCGGGCGACTGCGCCGCAGGTCCGAGGGTATGACCTGGGCGAAAGGCGGCGCAGGGATCAAGACATTTATGTCTGGTGAACTGTCCGTTGAGCCTTGTAGGCGGACCGTAGCGGGTCTAGAGTGACGGGCGTCTGCGCATCACAAGTGAGGTGCGTCTTGTTCTTTTGTTCCGGCGCGTCAGCGCCATTTAGCGGGGCCCGGGGGACCACCGGACGCTTAGTCGCCGGTGGCCGAGGTCGCAGTTCAGGCCGTCTGCGCGCACGTCGTGCAACGGCATCCGGCGCTGAGTCCAGCCATTTTTCAGCCGACCCAGTAGCGAGGAGGTGGCCTCGCTGTGGCCACTGATACACAGGCAGGCACATCGCAGGCGGAGACGGCCGAGCCGCTCGTACACATTCTGTGGATGAACGGCGGCCTGGGCTGCGACGGCGACTCCGTCGCGCTGACCGCCGCCACTCAGCCCAGCATCGAGGAGATCGTGCTCGGCGCGCTGCCAGGGCTGCCCAGGGTGGCCGTGCACTGGCCGCTGATCGACTTCGAGTGCGGCCCGGAGACCGGGGCCGACAACTTCATCGAGTGGTGGCACAAGGCCGACCGCGGCGAGCTGGACCCGTTCGTCCTGGTCGTTGAGGGCTCGATCCCGAACGAGGCCATCAAGTCCGAGGGTTACTGGTGCGGCTTCGGCAACAACCCGGCGACGGGCCAGCCGATGACGACCAACGAGTGGCTGGACCGGCTGGCTCCGAAGGCGACCGCGATCCTGGCCGCCGGCACCTGCGCCACCTACGGCGGGATCCACGCCATGGCGGGCAACCCGACCGGCGCCATGGGCGTGCCCGACTACCTGGGCTGGGACTGGCGCTCGAAGGCGGGCCTGCCCATCGTCTGCGTGCCGGGCTGCCCGACCCACCCCGACAACCTGTCCGAGACGATCCTCTATCTCCTCTACCAGGTGGCCGGCCAGGCGCCGATGATCCCGCTGGATGAGGCGCTGCGGCCGACCTGGCTGTTCGGGGCCACTGTTCACGAGGGCTGTGACCGCGGCGGTTACTACGAGCAGGGCGACTTCGCCGGCGAGTACGGCTCGCCCAAGTGCCTGGTCAAGCTCGGCTGCTGGGGCCCCGTGGTCAAGTGCAACGTGCCCAAGCGCGGCTGGATCAACGGCGTGGGGGGCTGCCCGAACGTCGGCGGCATCTGCATCGCCTGCACGATGCCCGGCTTCCCGGACAAGTTCATGCCGTTCATGGACGAGCCGCCCGGCTCGAAGGTGTCGGCGACCGCGAGCACCCTGTACGGGACCGTTATCCGCACGCTGCGCGGCTTCACGGCCAGGACGGCCGACGAGGAGCCGAAGTGGCGCAAGAAGGGCGACGAGCTGCTCACGGGCTACAAGAAGACCTGGTGACCATGACCGGCGTCGGCGCCGCAGGCGACGTCGCCCGGAGGGGAAGGGATTGAGCATGGCTTCGGCCCAAGACACCGGTCTCGTGGAGATGGCCTGGGATCCGATCACGCGGATCGTCGGCAGCCTGGGGATCTACACCAAGATCGACTTCAAGCAGAAGAAGGTCGTGGAGTGTCACAGCACCTCCTCCATCTTCCGCGGCTACAGCATCTTCATGAAGGGCAAGGACCCGCGGGACGCGCACTTCATCACCAGCCGCATCTGCGGCATCTGCGGTGACAATCACGCCACCTGCTCGGTCTACGCCCAGAACATGGCCTACGGCGTCCGCCCGCCGCACCTGGGTGAGTGGATCATCAACCTCGGCGAGGCCGCGGAGTACATGTTCGACCACAACATCTTCCAGGAGAACCTGGTCGGCGTGGACTTCTGCGAGCGGATGGTCGGCGAGACCAACCCCGGCGTGCTGGAGATGGCCAACAGCACCGAGGCGCCGCACGCGGGCGACCACGGCTACAAGACCATCGGCGACATCATGCGCTCGCTCAACCCCCTAGAGGGCGAGTTCTACCGCGAGGCGCTGCAGGTGTCCCGGTCCACGCGGGAGATGTTCTGCCTGATGGAGGGGCGGCACGTGCACCCCTCCACGCTCTACCCGGGCGGCGTGGGCACCACCCCGACGGTCCAGCTGTTCACGGACTACCTGACCCGGCTGATGCGCTACGTGGAGTTCATGAAGCGCGTGGTGCCGATGCACAACGACCTGTTCGACTTCTTCTACCAGGCCATGCCGGGCTATGAGGAGGTCGGCCGCCGTCGCGCCGACATGGTCTGCTGGGGCAGCCTCAATGACCCCGAGCACTGCGACTTCCGCTACGACCACATGACCAACTGGGGCCGGAAGATGTTCGTGACCCCCGGCGTCATCCGCGACGGCCAGCTGATCACCAACGACCTGGTCGAGATCAACCTGGGCATCCGGATCCTGCTGGGCAGCTCGTTCTACGAGGACTGGGAGGGCCAGGAGCAGTTCGTCACCCGCGACCCGCTAGGCAACCCGGTGGACTCGCGGCACCCGTGGAACCAGCACACCATCCCCAAGCCGCAGAAGCGCAACTTCGACGACAAGTACAGCTGGGTCATGTCCCCGCGGTGGTTCGACGGCCAGAACTACATGGCCGCTGACACCGGCGGCGGCCCGCTGGCCCGGCTGTGGGCCACCGCGCTCGGCGGGCTCGTGGACATCGGCTACGTCAAGTCGACGGGGCACAGCGTGCAGATCAACCTGCCGCGCACGGTGACCAAGCCCGAGGTCAGCTTCGAGTGGACGATCCCGGTCGACAAGGAAGGCCGGCCGCTGTCCAACGCCATCGAGCGGGACCGGGCCCGGACCTACTTCCAGGCCTACGCGGCCGCCGCCGCGCTGTACTTCATGGAGCAGGCGCTGGCGGAGATCCGGGCCGGGCGGACCAAGACCTGGGAGCCGTTCTCGGTCCCGGACGAGGCCAACAGCTGCGGGTTCACCGAGGCCGTCCGCGGTGTCCTGTCGCACCACATGGTGATCCGCGGCGGGAAGATCGCGAACTACCATCCGTACCCGCCGACGCCGTGGAACGCCAGCGTGCGTGACAGCTACGGCACGCCCGGACCCTACGAGGACGCGGTGCAGAACACGCCGATCTTCGAGGAGAACCCGCCGGACCGGTTCAAGGGGATCGACATCATGCGGGCGGTACGCAGCTTCGACCCGTGCCTGCCGTGCGGGGTGCACATGTACCTCGGCAACGGCAAGGCGCTGCAGAAGGTGCACTCGCCGATGTCAGCGGTGACCCTCTCCAGCTGAGTTACCAGCCAGGTAGCACCGTGCCCGGCTAGCCAACCTGATCGCCATTACCACCGGAGGCGAGGCGCATGACCGGCGTGCGGACTACGGGCGCGCGAGTCGAGGAACTGCTGGACTCGCTGCGCTCAGGCGGCATGGCCCCCGCCGCGCAGGCCGCCGAGGAGCTGGTCGGACTGCTCGTCGGCCTGTACGGCGACGGCCTGGCCGCGATCACGGAGGTGCTCGCGGACGGCGGCCCGGCCGGGCAGGAACTGCTGGCCCGGCTGGGCGATGACCCGCGGGTCGAGGGGTTGCTGCTGCTGCACGACCTGCACCCGCTGGACGTCGATGCCCGGATTCAGCGGGCCCTGGACCGGGTCCGGCCCTACCTGGGCTCGCACGCCGGCGGCGTGCAGTACCTGGGCGTGCGCGACGGCGTGGCCCGGCTGCTGCTGGAGGGCAGCTGCAACGGCTGCGCGTCGTCCACGGTGACGGTCGAGCTGGCCATCCGGGGCGCGGTCGAGGACGCGGCCCCGGAAGTGACCGAGGTCGTGGTCGAGGGCATGACCGTCGCGCCCGAGCCCGGCCTGCTGCAGATCGGGCTGCGGCCGCCCGATGCTGACGGGCTGGCCGGCCTGCCCGGCCAGGCCGCCGGGCCGGCCGCGAGCGGGTCCGGGCCCGCGTGGTTCACCCTGCCCAGTCTCGGGCCGCCGAGCTCGCGGCCGGTGAGCGCCGCGGCGGGCGGGACGCAGGTCCTGCTGTGCTCGGTGCGCGGCACGCTGTATGCCTACCTGGACGCCTGTGCGGCCTGCGGCTCGGCGATGGCCGAGGGGAAGCTGGACCGGGAGGAGCTCACCTGCCCGGCGTGCGGCCAGCGCTACAACGTGCGGCTGGCCGGCCAGGGAATCGACGACCCCGCCGCGCACCTGGACCCGCTGCCGCTGCTGGCCGACAGCCAGGGTGTCCGGGTGGCTCTCCCCGAGGCAGCGGCGCCATGACGTCCGGTTCTGGGCTGCGGCGCTTCGTCCGCCCGGACCCTGCCCGGCCGGAGACGGCGAGCCCGGACAGTGCCCGCGCCGGCACCGAGGGACCCGGCGGGCTGGCCGCCCCGGCCGGGGGCCCCGGCCAGACCTCGGTGCAGTCAGCGGCGGATATGCTGCCGCCGCTTGTCGCCGAGCTTCTGGAGAGTGTCCCGCCGGAGCAGGCCCCCGGCCTGCCCGCCCCCGCCGGCCTGCCCGGCCCCGCCGGGGTGCTGGGCGCCCGCGGCGGCGGTCGTGCGCCGGACGTCGAGACCTGCGAGCTGTGCGCGGCTGAGGTGCCGGCCGAGCACGGGCACGTCGCCGACCTGGAGAACGCCTCCCTGGTGTGCGCGTGCCGGGCCTGCTACCTGCTGTTCACCCAGCCTGCGGCAGGCCGCGGCCGGTACCGGACCGTGCCGGACCGCTACCTGTCCGACCCGGGCCCGCCGCTGGGCGCCGCGGAATGGGACCGGCTGGAGATACCGGTCGGGCTGGCCTTCTTCTTCCGCAGCTCAGCGGCAGACCAGGTGGCGGGCTTCTACCCGAGCCCGGCCGGAGTCACCGAGTGCGTACTGGACCTCGGCGCGTGGGAGCAGCTGGCGGCCGACCACCCGCTGCTGGCCGCCCCGGCCGAGGATGTCGAGGCGGCACTGATCTGCCGGACTGACAGCGGCATCGAGACGTTCGTGGTGCCGATCGACGCCTGCTACGAGCTGGCCGGCCGGATGCGGCTGTACTGGCGGGGCTTCGACGGCGGGGCGGAGGCCCGGGCCAGCATGGCCGACTTCCTCGACAAGGTCCGCTCCCGGGCCCGGCCGTTCCGGATGGAGACCCGGGGTGGCTGAGCTCGTTTTCGACTGCGTCGGCGCGCGCGCCGACAAATTCGCCGTGGTCCCCGCCATGATCATGACGCTGCGGATCAGCGAGACCAGCGGCCAGCGCGTTGACGCCATCGCGCTGCGCGTCCAGATACGGATCGAGCCGGCCCGGCGGCGCTACACCGATGCCGAGGCCGAGCGGCTGACCGACCTGTTCGGGGAGACCCAGCGGTGGGCCGAGACACTGCGCCCGGTCCAGTTCACCAATGTGTCCATCATGGTGCCCGGCTTCACGGGCAGCACCGATGTCGACCTGCCCGTCCCGCTCACCTACGACATGGAGATCGGCGCGACGCGCTACTTTGCCGGCCTGGAGGACGGCGAGGTACCGCTGCTGCTGCTGTTCAGCGGCACCTTGTTCGGCACGGCCGACGGACGGCTGTCGGTGCAGCAGGTGCCGTGGAGCAAGGAGGCCACCTACCGGCTTCCGGTGGCCCTGTGGCGGGAGGCCATCGACGCGCACTTCCCGAACAGTGCCTGGCTCAAGGTCAGCATGCACACGCTGGATGAGCTGCTGCGCTACAAGGCCCGGCACGCCCTGCCGACCTGGGAGGCCACGCTGCTCGCGCTGCTGGCGCAGGCGGCGCAGCCGGCCGGCGGGCTCCCTGGTACCGAGGCGCGGGCAGCGGAGCAGGGGCCATGAGACTCAACCCGGAGCACCTGGCGCATGCCCGCGGGGTCGCCGACGCGATCTTGTACGAGGGGTACCTGCTGTATCCCTACCGGCAGTCCTCGCAGAAGAACCAGGTCCGGTTCCAGTTCGGGGTGCTGATGCCGCCCGGCTATGCCGAGCTGGACCCGCACGAGGCGTCCGCCAGCCAGACCGAGTGCCTGCTGGACTGCCCGGCCGGGGCGCAGATCCGGGTGCTGGTCCGCTTCCTGCACCTGCAGCGCCGGATCGTCCAGGCCATCTCGCCGGAGACCGGGGACCTGCACGACGTCGGGGCCCTGTACGTGGACGGCACCGAGTACACCTCCTGGGATGAGGCTGCCGAGCGTGAGCAGCAGGTGACCGTGGCGGCCGCCGCGCTGCTCGAGGGCGACAAGTGCCTCGAGTTCCACGTCGGCGCGGGCGAGTCGGCCGAGGCCCTCGCCGACTCGGGCGGGCGTCCGGTCGGGCAGCTGACCCGGCGCTGGGCCGCGCTGGACGGGGTCATCCGGCTGCACGCCGAGCGCGTCGCGGGTCCCTACCAGGCGCTGCGGCTGCGGATCCGGGTGGAGAACGCCGCGACGCCGCTGGACGCGCTGCGGAGCAGGGACGACGGGCTGCGCCATGCCCTCATCGCGGCGCACACCCTGATCGGCGTGCCGGGCGGGTCCTTCATCTCCATGACCGACCCGCCGGAGTGGGCCGGCGCGGCGGTCGCCCAGTGCCAGAACACCGGTACCTGGCCGGTGCTGGCCGGCCCGGCCGACTGTCACGATCTGATGCTGTCCTCGCCGGTGATCCTCTACGACCACCCTGAGATCGCCGCCGAGAGTGCCGGCGACCTGTTCGACGCCACCGAGATCGACGAGATCCTGACGCTGCGGACACTCGCCCTGACCGACGCGGAGAAGCGCGAGGCGCGGGCCACCGATGACCGGGTGGCCCAGCTTCTTGACCGGCTGGACGACATGCCGCCGGAGATGATCGAGCGGATGCACGGCGCGATCCGCTACCTGCGCGCGGCGCCCGCCGGCGCATCGCTTCGTAATGGCGCCAGCCAGAACGGAACGGCTCAGCGCGCGGCCGGCCCGGCCGCTGACGGGCGGCCGGCGGCGAGCCCGGACCAGCTGGGCGGCGACTGGCCCGGCCCGCAGTGGACCGACGGCGTGCCGACCTATGGCATCCCGGCCGGCGACGGCGGGCCCGGCGATGAGCTAAACGGCAATGCGGTGCCCGACGGCGAGGTGCCGGGCGGCCGGCCGGACACGCCCTGGTGGGACCCCGGCGCGGACACCTCGGTCTCCCCGGAGACCGATCACGTGATGGTGGACGGCGTCCGGGTGGCCCACGGCAGCCGGGTGGTCATGCGGCCCGGCGCCCGGCGCGCCGATGCCCAGGACCTGTTCCTGGTCGGCCGGGAAGCCACCGTCGAGGCCGTCCTGCACGATGTCGACGGCCAGGTCCACCTGGCCGTCACCCCCGTCGATGACCCGGCTGCTGACCTGCAGCGCAACCACGGCAGATTCTTGTACTTCGCGCCGGACGAAGTCGAGCCGATCGGGACCGGAAACGGCCCAACCGAAGGGGAGAACCGATGATGATCTCCAGGCTGATCAAGGCGGCCGTTGTCGCGGCCGTGCTCGCGGTCATCGTGCAGTCGGTACCGGATGTGAAGCGGTACCTCGAACTGCGCGACATGTAAGCCGGCGCGGCCGTCCGCGGCGCGCCGTCCGCCGAAAGAATCGAGGCGAGGCGGAACAATGGAAACGATGGTGGGCTTCATCGCCGGGTATCTGGCCGGCTGCCGGGACGGGCGGGCCGGACTGCAGCGGATGCGAGAATCGCTGACCGCGATCAGGGAGTCGCCGGAGGCGCGGCGGCTGGCGGGGGAGGCGGTCGGGTTCGCCGGCGTCGCGGTGCGGCGGGCCATGGCGGGCAAGAGCCTGAGCGGTCTCAGCGGCACCGTCGGCACTGTCTCGGACCTGCTGGCCCACCGCGGGGCCGGAGACCGCGCCGCCTGATCGCCCGACCTGCCTGACCGCGGGCTCCCGGCACTGGGACGATACCGGGGTGGACGGATACCTCGTCAGCACCGACGGCTCGGCGGTCCCGGCGGATCGGGCCGCGGTGATGCGCGCGCTGCAGGCGGGCACGCTGCTGTGGCTGGACCTGCACGGCGCCGGGGAAGACACCCTGGCCATGCTGCGCGAGGACTTCGGGTTCCACCCGGTGGCCTTGCAGAACATGGCTGATTTCGGCCTGCGGCCCAAGGCCGAGAATTTCGGCGACATGGCCTTCATCGTGGGGTACGCCGCGACGAAGATGCTGGGCGGGCTCGTCGAGGTGCACCTGTGCTACACCGGCCAGTACCTGATTACCTTGTCCCGGAACGGCTGCGACGCGCTCAACGAGATCCGGACGGGACTGGCCGCCGACGGCGGGCCGCCCGCTACCCACGGCGGGCCGGCCCAGCTGGTGCTCCTGCACCGCATCGCGGACAGCATGACCGACAGCTTCTTCGGCCCGCTGTCGGACCTGGACGACCAGATCGACACCGTGCTGGAGAAGATCTTCGCCCGGCCCAGCCAGGACGAGCTGGAGAGCCTGCTCGGCATGCAGCGCTGGCTGGTAGGCGTGCGCAAGGTGGTCGCGCCGCAGCGCGACGTCGCGGCCGCGCTGATGTCGGGCGTGACTGTGCTGCCCGGCAAGACCGACGCGGCTGACCCGTACCTGCGCGACCTGTATGACCATGCGATCCGGATCAGCGATCAGATCGACAGCTACCGGGACCTGCTCAGCAACGGCATGGACGCTTACCTGTCCATGGTGTCGAACAAGCTGAACGAGGTCATGAAGCAGCTCACGGTCATCGCCACCGTGTTCCTGCCGCTTTCCTTCCTGACCGGCTTCTTCGGCCAGAACTTTGCCTGGATGGTCAGTCACCTGGGCGGCCTGGCCACCTTCCTGCTCCTCGGGATCGGCACCGAGGTCCTTGCCGTGGCCGGTCTCTACGTGCTGTTCCGCCGCCGCGGCTGGCTCTGATTTATGGGGTGTTACCGGGGGGCTCCGGGAGGTGGCCCCCCGGGCTAGCACTGGCAGTTACCGGGGGATCACGTAGTGGCCCCCCGGGTTAGCCAGCAGGCCAGGCCGAGGGCGGCGGCGGGCGGCAGCGTGATCAGGGCCGGCAGCTGGTAGCGCCAGGAAAACTCGAACAGGTCAGAGACCAGCAGGATGCTCACTCCGGCGGCGAAGAACAGCAGGCAGCCGTGGCTCAGCTGCCGCTGGAGCGGCCCGGCCCGGCGCCGGGCGACGGTCAGCGACCCGGCCAGTCCCAGCAGCGCCGCCAGCGCCAGCAGCGGACCGGGCGTGTAGCCGCCGTGCAGCTGGTAGCCGCGCAGGAACCCGGCGACCGGCCGCCACACGGCGGGCCGGCCGCCGCCGAACCGGTCGGTGGCGGTCGCGACGAACTTCGGTCCGGCATGCGGCAGGGACGGGTACCGGCTCTGGAACTGCCACCGGGAGATCGGGGTATCGCCGGGGCTGCCATCCCGGCCCGGCGCGAACAGCTTGACCACGTCGCTGCCGTAGGCCCGCAGCACCCGCGCCGGCTGCTGGTGCAGGACGGCGCTGTTGAAGGCCGACACCAGCCGGGAGGCCTCGCTCGAGGGGACGGCCCGGTTCAGGTAGCGGATCTTCTCATTCAGGTAATAGGGCCGCAGCGGTGAGCGCGAGCTGTGCTCCAGGCCGTCGATGCCCAGCTTCCGCTGCGCCGGGGTCGGGCACAGCGCCCGCTGGCTGACCGGCAGCCGCAGGGTCGCGCAGTCCGCGGCGGCCGCCATCCGGCCGTAGGTGGTGGTCACGCCGGTGTGCGACAGCCAGAAATGCCCGGTCGTGACGTAGGCGGCCGTGCAGTAGGCCAGGATCGGCACCGCGAACGCCGCGCACAGCAGCCCGGCGTGGCCCACGGCGCGCCGCCAGCCGCCCGCTGCGACCAGCACGTAGACCAGGGCCGGGAGAATCAGGATCTCGCCCACCTGGCGGACCGGGGCCGCCGCGCCGAGGATCAGCCCGCCGGCCAGGACCAGCCACACGGTGCTGCGCGGCCGCCAGGCCAGGACCACGATCCCGGCCACGATCAGCGCCTCGAACAGCACATCGGGCATCAGGGTCTGCTCGGCCTGCAGCTGGTAGGCATCCAGCAGGACCGGCGCGGTGGCCAGCGCGGCCAGCCAGCGGGCGCAGCCGCGACGCAGCAGCAGGACGTAGATGGCCACCGCCATGGCCAGGCCGAGCAGGTGCTGGAAGATCGCGACCGCGTTCAGGTTGACCAGTTCCGCGAGGACGCGCAGCGGCAGCCGGTAGCCGACCGGATCGTTGCCCTGAGCGGAGTACAGATACCGGGTGGTGTCGATGTAGAACAGCGCGGGCCGGTAGGCGAGCTGGGCCAGGACGCGGAGCACCAGGCCGGCGAGCAGAAGCAGCGACACCAGCCAGTGGCGGCGCAGCAGGGCGCTGAGTCGCCGTCTGGGCGCGTCCGGCCCCGGCCCCGTTACTGAGTCCCCGGCAGAACTGGCCGCGGCGGATCCGGTTGCGGATTCCCCGGCTGCAGAAGGTTCCGGCCGGGAAGCCGCGGGGGCGGAATCTCCGGGGCTGGCGGCTGCGGTTGCGGATTCCCCGGCGGCGGAATCCGGGGAGGCGCCGTGCGGCTGCTGCCGGGCGGCGGCGCGACGGCGCAGCGCGGAGATCATCCAGTCCGCGCGGTGACCCGCTGCTCCCGCTGGGCGGCGGCCGCGGAGCGGGTGATCTTGCGGCGGCGCGCGTACCGGATGATGGCCGCGATCCCGAGCGCGCCCGCCGGCGGCAGGGTGACCAGGGCCGGGATCTGGTACCGCCAGCTGAACTCGAAGA
>DASXDJ010000130.1:0-3927 GCA_036490755.1 Streptosporangiaceae bacterium | reverse complement strand
GGGCCCTGGTCGCTCTGCAGCTGGAACAGCTCGAGCAGCCGGGCGGCCTCACTGGACGCCGCGATCACCCGCAGCTCCCCGCGGGGATCGGCCAGCAGCAGTCCGGCCGCGGCCACATCGAGCAGCTGCACGCTGCGGTCGGTCAGCCGGTGCAGGAAGTCGATCAGGTCGAAATCGGCGACCATGGTGTCGGTGAGCTCGACAAATGCCTCCGACAGCAGCTGCCCGTCCATGCTCACGCATCACCATCCTGACCCGTCCCGGGATCGGAACTCAACCGCAGGCGACGGGCAACGACGTCGTGGGCGACATCGGTCAACCGAAGGTCTCGGGCATAAGCATAGGCGCGCAACCGGATGAACGCATCGGCGATGCCGATGCCGAGCTGCTCGGTGAGCATCCCGGTGGCCTGGTCGATCTCGGCCCGGTGCCGGGCCAGGTCCGCGGGCTGGCCGCCGGGAGCCGCCGCTGGCCCGCCGTTTCCGCCGGCCCCGTTTCCGTTTCCGCCGGCGTGGTCCTGGGCGCCGAGCAGCAGCACGGTCGCGGCGTCGGCGAAGATCAGCGCGTCACCCAGCTGGAAGGTGCTCAGCGGTCCTGCCTGGTTCCGGTACAGGGTCAGCACCCCCGTCCGGATCGCCCCGATCACCAGCGGGAAGGCGAAAACGGCGGCCGCTCCGGCCCGGCCCGCGGCCGGGGCGAAGGCCGGCCAGCGGCGCCGGTCCGCGGCGGCGTCCAGATCCGAGGCCAGCACGGGGCCGCCGGCGGCGGCGGCATCCAGCGACGGCCCCTCGCCCAGCATCAGCTGGAGCTCGGCCAGCTGCTCGCTGAGCTTGTCCGTCACCCGCATCAGGTGACCCGCCTCGGCGTCGCGCGCGGCGGTCAGCCAGGCACCGGTGGCACCGGTGGCAGCCATCGCCGCCACGCACGCGTCACCAGCCGACACCGGTCCGCCGCGGCCGGCCGCCTGGCTCACGATGAGGCCCCAGATCCGGTCCCGCCGGCTGGTGCTCACCCCGGTGGCCAGCTGAACATGAGGCGACGCCTTCCTGCTAAGCGGCAAGGCGTCAGGCCAGCCTGGCGGCTAGGTCGCAAGTTCGTACCGTGAACCCTACGCCGGATGCCCGCCGGTGTCCTGCCGCCGGGTTCCGGCCGAATGGATCCCGCAGCTCCGTAACCGAAGATAATACCCAAGAACCGAATGCCGAACGAGGTTGGCCGCCCGCCCCGCCCCCAACTTCGCCCGGCCGCCGCGCACGCCGTTTCACCGGTGTGCACGCGGGTATTGCGGTGGCAGCTTGGCGGGCCGGCGTGTTCCGGGGCGCGTGGGTAACCGTCGGCTACAGTAAGTAACGCTAGGCGCTAGTCACGGCGGCCTGCGGCCGCTGGGAGGACACGCATGACCGTAGCGCTGGTCCTGGCGGGGAGGCCGGACGAGGCCGACGCAGGCCGCCAGTGGCGGCTGCGCGGCCAGCTGGCCGCGCTTGGCGTGCACCGGGTCGATGCGGCCGAGGGGACCGGACCCGGCTTGCTCACCGTCGCCGCGGCGGCCCGGGCGGCCGGGGAACGCATCCTTATCTGCGCCGGCGCCGATACCGTCCCCGAGCCGGTGCTGGCCCGGCTGCTCGGCGCAGGCGGCACCGCCGCCTTCACCGGCGTGACCGCCCGGAACCTGCCCGGGCCTGAGTCCCCTGTTGGCCAGGCCCCCGGGGCGCTCGTGGTGGACATCCCCGACCTGGACGCGCTGGCCGTGGCCGCGGAGGCGCTGGCCGCCACCGACATCGGGTCGGCTGCCGTCGGCGCACTGACCGGTGAGCTCACCCGGCGCGGCATCGCGGTCCGGATCCTGGACGCCGGGCCGGACAGCGAGGGCGCCGTGACCCAGCTGGCCGCCGATCCCGCCGCCCGGGACCTGGCCGCCTGGGCGGCCATGCGCCAGCTCACCCCGGCGGCGCTCTACGGCATCTCGCTCGGCCTCGGCCTCATCGCCGCGGTGTGGTTCGCCGAGCTGGCGGTGCGCTCCAAGCTGCTGGCCGTCGCCGCCCTGGCGGCCTCGTTCCTGTTCGCCCGGGCCGGCTCGCTGTCCGCCGCGACCAGCGTCGGCGGCCGGATCAGGGCGGTGACCGGCTGGCTCGGGACCGCCTGCGGGCTGCTCACCGAGCTCGGCATCTACGCCGCCCTCGCGGTCAGCGCGGGCCTCAGCCCCGGTGTCACGGCCCGGGCCGGGGTGGCGGGCCTGGACGGCACCTTCGGCGGCGCACTGCGGGACACCTTCGTCGGCAGCTGGGGCGGCGCCGGCCCGACCGGCGTGTGGCGGCTGGCCATCGCGGCCGCGCTGCTGCTCGGCGTCCGGAAGCTGGGCAGCCTGGGCTACGAGTACACCGCCCGCACCCCCGGCAGCCTGTTCCCCCGTTCGGTGCTGCGCCTGGGCGAGGAGAGCGTCACCTTGCCGGCCGGCGAGCGGCTGGCGCTGATCGCGGTGACCGCGGTCTTCTTCGGGCCGCGGCTGACCTTTTTGCTCCTGCTGGCCTGGGGCGTGCTCGCGGCCGGGTACGTACTGGCCGGGCGGATCACCCGGTCGCTCGCCGGGTCCGCGGACCCAGGGGCCCGGGCAGACCTGGGCCCCGGGGCCGCCTGGCCCGCGGGGGAGGGCCTGGCCGCCTACCGGGGCGACGGCGTGCTGGCGCGCTGGATCGGCGTCCTGGTCGACGGGCGCCTGCCGCCGCTGCCGCCGCTGGTGGCCGGCCTGCTGGTGACCGGCATGCTGGCCGCCCTCGGGCTGGGAAACCTGCCCGGCATCTTGGTGCTGACGCCGATCGAGGTGATGATGCTGGCCGCGCTCGGCGCCTGGCATCCGCACGACGGACCGCTGGACTGGCTGGTGCCGGCGCTGCTGCTGACCGGCGAGGGGCTGTACCTGGCCGCCCTCGGCCTGTCCCGGTCCGTGGCCCCCTGGCTGGTCTTCGCGCTGCTCGCCGCGGTGATCGCACGCCACCTGGACCTGGCCTGCCGGGCCCGGGCCGGCCGGGGCCTGCTGGACGACAAGTTCGGCCTCGGCTGGGAGGGCCGGATGCTGGTGGCCGGCGCGGCCGCCGTCGCCGGCGTCGTCCCGCTCGCCTACGCCGTCCTCGCGGGATATCTTTGGTTGCTGTTCAGCTGGGATTTCCTCAGCGGCTGGCTGGCCCCCGCGAACCCCGGGCCCAGGGATGGAGACGACGTTGATCGGGATGGTCCTCGCCGCAGGCGCTGGCCGGCGGCTGCGGCCCGATACCGACGGGCTGCCTAAGGCCCTGCTGCCGGTCGACGGCGATGTCACCATCCTCGACATCGCCCTGCGCAACCTGGCCGCGGTCGGGCTGCGCGACGTCACCGTCGTGGTGGGCTACGCGGCCGGCGAGGTCCGGGACCGGGTGCCCGCGCTGGAGGCCGCGCACGGCGTCCGGCTGAGGTTGGTCGACAACGACCGGGCCGAAGAGTGGAACAACGCCTACTCGCTCTGGCTGGCCCGCGAGCACTTCGCGGCGGGCGCGCTGCTGGTCAACGGGGACACGGTGCACCCCGTCTCCGTGGAGCAGACGCTGCTCGCCGCGGCCGGCCAGGCCGGCATCGTGCTCGCCCTGGACGACGTCAAGAGCCTCGCCGACGAGGAGATGAAGGTCATCCTCGGCCCGGACGGCCGCCTGGCCAAGATCACCAAGCTGATGGACCCGGCCCAGGCCCACGGCGAGTACATCGGGGCCACGCTCATCAACCCGGCCGCCGCCGCCCCGCTGGCCGACGCGCTCGAGGCGACCTGGCGCCGCGATCCCTCGCTGTACTACGAGGACGGCTACCAGGAATTCGCCGACCGCGGCGGGGTCATCAAGGCCGCTCCCATCGGGAAGGTCGACTGGGTCGAGGTGGACAACCATGACGACCTGCGCCGGGCCC
>DASXDJ010000129.1:0-20385 GCA_036490755.1 Streptosporangiaceae bacterium | reverse complement strand
GCCCCGCCCGCGGGAGCCCGGGCCGCGGATGTCCCGGCCGCAGGAGTCCCGGCCGCAAGAGCCCCGGCCGCCGGAGCCCCGGCCGCCGGTGACCCGGCCGCCGGTGACCCGGCCCCGGGATCGGGGGCGGGTGCGCCGGTCCCCGCGGAGTCGCTCACGGGAGCGCCGGCCGCCTGCGTCCCGGACACGGGCGCGCCGGTCCCCGCGCCAGCGGATTCCGCACCGCCGGAAACGCCCGGCAAGCGGGCCTGGCCATCGCTGTCGTCGGCCCCGCGCGCAGCCCGGGGGAACCGGTGACTGCCCCCGGATCCGGCCGGCGGCCGGCCGCTGGCGCCGGGCCGGCCAGCGGGGCGCCCGGCGGGGTAATCCGGCTGCTGATCGCTGACGATCACCCGATCGTCCGTGACGGCCTGACCGGGATGTTCAGCGACGAGGACGGCTTCGAGGTCGTCGGGCAGGCCGCCAACGGGGCCGAGGCGGTCCGGCTGGCCAGCCTGCTGCAGCCCGACGTGATCCTGATGGACCTGCGGATGCCGGAGATGGACGGCGCCACCGCCATCGGCGAGCTCACCCGGCGCGGCGTGACCGCCCGGGTCCTGGTCCTGACCACCTACGACACCGACAGCCACGTACTGTCGGCGATCGAGGCCGGGGCTACCGGCTACCTGCTGAAGGACGCGCCGCCGGCCGAGCTGCTGCGCGCCACCCGGGCCGCCGCGCAGGGCCAGTCCGTGCTGTCGCCGGCGGTGGCCAGCAAGCTGATGGGCCGGGTCCGGGCGCCGGAGCCCGCGGCTGAGCCGCTCAGCCAGCGCGAGCTGGAGGTCCTGGGACTGGTCGCGGCCGGCTGCACCAACAAGGAAGCCGCCGCCCGGCTGTTCATCAGCGAGGCCACCGTCAAGACGCATCTGCTGCACCTGTACGCGAAGCTCGGTGTCGGCGACCGCGCCGCCGCGGTGGCGGCGGCTTACAACCGCGGGCTGCTGCGACCCGGTTCCGGCTAGCCCAGCCGGGCTCTCGCTGGGCCGGCAGCGCAGGGGGTCCGCCCGCGGCGCTGCGCGGACCGCCGGCAGCGGGGGTCTAGCGTGTTTCCGCGCGCGGCGCTGCGCGGACCGCCGGCAGCAGGCGGCCCAGCGTGTTTCCGCGCGCGGCGCTGCGCGGACCGTCCGCCGCGGCGGCGCGAGAGAATGCGGGGATGCAGACATGGGAGGCCATCACCTCGCGGCGCAATGTGCGGTCCTTCGCCGACCGCCCGGTCGCCGCCGACGACCTGGACCAGATCCTGGAGGCCGGCCGGCGGGCGCCGTCCTCGCAGAACTGGCAGCCGTGGGACTTCATCCTGGTCACCGACCCGGGGCAGCTGCGCGAGCTGGCCCGGGTCGCGCCGGGGGCCGGGCACGTGGCCCAGTCCGCGGCGACGATCGCGATCGTCGCCCCGGCGGGCGACAGCCAGTACCGCCGCGCCCAGTTCGACATCGGCCAGGCCACCATGGCGATGATGCTGACCGCAGCTGGCCTGGGCATCGGCAGCTGCCACGCGGGCGTCCAGGACGTACAGCTGGCCCGGCAGGTGCTCCGGTTCCCGGCTGACCGCGAGTGGCTGCTGCTGATCTCGCTCGGCTATCCCGCGGACCGGCCGCTGGCGCCGGTCCGCAGCCCGCTGCGCCGCCCGTTCGACGAGGTCGTGCACCGCGGTCGCTGGTAGTCACCGCCGGGCGCGGCCTGACCGCCGGCGGTGACTACCAGCGACTGGTCACGGCGGGAAGCAGTAGGAGTCGCTGGAGGCGTCGCCGCCCTGCAGCCGGACCTGGTGGGCACGGCGCCCCCGGAACGCATCGCCTTCCAGGAAGAACCGCTCGTCGAAGCTGATCCCGCCATCGTCAGCGACGTCGAGCTTGGCCATCCAGGCGCCGACCCCGTCGGGGTAGAACTGGTCGTCCCAGGACCCGTACAGCGAGTTGGTGAAGTAGACCCGCTTGCTGTCGCGGCTGACCTCGACCATCTGCGGGCCGCCGCTCAGCGGCTGGTCCGGGCGGGCCGGGTGCGGCTGGCGCCCGACGATGCCGCCGACCCGGACCGAGCCGGTCTCCACCGGGTGGAACGGATCGCTGACGTCGAACTGCTTGAGCTCGCCGGTGCCCCAGCACGAGACATACAGCTTCTGGTCATCGACGGCCAGGGCCAGGTCGGTGATCAGCGGCGGCACCGCGCCGAACGGCTGCAGCGCGGGCGGCAGCACGGACGCGTCGGCGGGCTCCGCCGGGATCGAGATGACCTTCTGCGCGGTCCACGCGCCGTCGTCGCCCTCATGCCACAGCCAGATCGACGCCGACAGGTCCTCGACGCTGATCACCACGCCGACGAAGCCGTACTTCTTCGTCGGGTCGTGGGCCGGGCGCAGCTCCAGCGCCATCTGATGCTGGTCACCCAGGTCAACGGTCTGCACGTTGGTCCGGGTCTTCATGTCCCAGAAGTGCAGCCGGTGCCCGTACTTGCGGCCGAGCAGGAGATCGGGGACGACGCCGTCCTCGATCATCGACGGGGTGCCCCACTCGGAGGTGATCGCCACGTCGTGGTTGATGTGCCACCACACGTCATAGGCGAGGTACTGGTCGCCGCGGTCGGCCTCCCACTGGCCGGTCACGTCGAAGGTGTTGTTGTCCAGCAGCGCGATGCCGCCGGGGCCCTCCTCGCTGCCGCCGCCCAGGCAGGACACGAACAGCCCGCCGGGGCCGCAGTGCACGGTGTGCGGCCGGGAGTAGTTCGCCCGCTTGGCCAGTTCCTCGGGGCCGAGCACCTTGGTGATGACCGGGCTGGCCGGGTCGGGCTGGGTGTCCATGACATACAGCCGGGAGGACCGCAGGCCGGGCACGATCAGGTACCGGCGGTCGCCGTGGTCATGGCCGCCGCCCGGGCACAGGGCGCTGGAGCACGCGTTCCAGCCGAAGTGATGCAGTTCGTCACCGAGGTTGGGCAGCTCGGTGAAGCCGACGACGGAGCTGTAGGTGGCGGAGTCCGGATCAACATCCACCACGGCCATCGCGTCGGGCTTGTCGGCCGGCCGGGCAAACGTGGCGACGTAGGCCAGCTTCTCCGGCGGCGCGGCGGCCGCGTCGCGCGGAGAGCGGTAGAAGGTCGGATCGTGATGCCCGTCATGCGCGTGGTCATGCTCGTCTGTCATCGCTACGCCCCTCACTTCGTGACTGTCTGGCCGGATGGGCAGCTCGTCCGGGTTAACTCCTAAAAGTCGACATGAAAAATAGGGTATCGGGCCGGTCCGATCCTCGTTCTTCCCGGCAGTCTCCGCGATGGCCGCGCCGGGTGTCAACGACGGCGGCCGGCCCCGGCCCCGGCCGGCCAGGGTTTTACCCGCCGGCCCGGCCCGGTCCGGCCGAGGTTTTACCCGCCAGGGAAGTGTCTGCGATGCGCCGGACGTTATCTATTCGTAGCATGACGTCCAATGGTCCCCTGCGCCGTTCGCGGCGCGACGCACTACCTGAGCCGGCGCGGCGCGCCGGCTCGCGGAGAGGTTTGCCCCCGTGCGCGTTTCACCAGCCTGGCTCCGGGCCGGCGGCATCGCCGCGGCCGGCGCGGCCGTCATCGCCTGCTCCGCCACCGCCGCCGTCGGCGGTACGGCCTCCTCGTCCCCGACGCGCCGGGCGACGCCCCGGCCGGCCGTCCTGAAGGCCACCGGCACCGGCAGCGCCGTGACCGCCGGCGCCGGCCAGCCCGGCGGCAGCGACCCCGCCTCCGCAGCGGTGACCGCGCCGGCGCTGAGCACCAAGCAGCTCGCGGGCCAGCGGGTGATCTTCAGCTACAAGGGCCTGACGGTCCCGTCCCGGCTGCTGTCGCTGATCCGGCATGGCGACGCTGCCGGCGTCATCTTCTTCAGCGGCAACATTTCCAGCCGGGCCCAGATCGCCAAGGTCATCAAGCAGCTCGAGCAGGCCGACGCGGCGCCGACCAACCCGGTGCGCACGCCGCTGCTGCTGATGACCGACCAGGAAGGCGGCCTGGTGCGCCGCCTGCCCGGCGCCCCGGATCTGTCCGAGAAGCAGATCGGCGCGGCCGCGCACCCGGCCGCCGCGGCTACGACCGCGGGCACGGGGGCGGCGGCCAACCTGCGCGGCGTGGGCATGAACCTCAACCTGGCGCCGGTGCTGGACGTGTACCGGACGGCCGGCGACTTCGACGACCAGTTCCAGCGGTCCTACAGCAAGAGCCCGCACAAGGTCTCCTACCTGGGCGCCGACTTCATCAAGGCGCAGCAGGCCGGCGGCGTGGCGGCCACGGCCAAGCATTTCCCGGGCCTCGGCGCCGCCACTAAGAGCCAGAACACCGACGTGGGGCCGGCCACCCTGAAGGTGTCGAAGAGCAAGCTGCGCAGCATCGATGAGTACCCCTACAAGGCGGCCATCGCGGCCAAGGTCAAGCTCGTGATGGTGTCCTGGGCGCGGTACCCGGCACTGGCGCCCCGCCCGGCCGGGCTGTCCTCCACGATCGTCCGCGGCGAGCTGCGCGACCGGCTGGGCTTCGGCGGCGTCACCATCACCGACGCGCTGGAGGCCGGAGCGCTGAAGGCCTACGGCTCGATTGAGCACCGGGCGCTGCTGGCCGCCCAGGCCGGCATGGACCTGATCCTGTGCTCGGCGCAGGACGTCGGCGAGGGCGTGCAGTGCCTGGACGGCCTGCAGAGCGGCTACACCAGCGGGTCCCTGGGCAAGGCCATGTTCCTGCGCGCCGAGACCCGGGTGCAGGACCTGCGGGCCGGCCTGAAGCCGTAGCGCCGGGGCGGCCGGAAAATCCCGCGCGCGGCGGAGTGCGGGCCGGGAAGATAGCGGCATGCGGCGCATCTCGGTAGTGGGCAACAGCGGCTCGGGCAAGACGACGACGGCGACCCGGCTGGCCAGTGCGCTGGGTATCCCGCACCTGGAGCTGGACGCGGTCTTTCACCAGGCTGGCTGGCAGCCGCTGCCCCGCGAGGAGTTCCGCGCCCGGGTGGCCGAGTTCACCGCCGCCGACGCGTGGGTCGTCGACGGCAATTACGACTCCGCGGTCCGCGACCTGGTGTGGGGGCGGGCCGACACCGTGATCTGGATGGACCTGCCGCGGCATCGCGTCATACGCCAGCTGACCGCCCGCACGCTGCGCCGGATGGCAACCGGCGCCGTGCTGTGGAACGGCAACCGGGAGCCGTGGTCCAACCTGTTCCGGCTGGACCCGGAGGAGTCGATCCTGCGCTGGGCGTGGACTCAGCACCGGAAATACCAGGAGCGCTACCTGCGCGACATCGCTGACCCGGCCCTGGCCCGCCTGCAGTTCGTCCGGCTGCGCTCGCGGGCCGAGGCGGACGAGTTCGCCCGCCGCCTGCCTAGCGCCCGCTGAGCGTGTCGATGCTGGTCACCTCGGACTCGCTCAGCGTGAAGCCGAACAGGTCCAGGTTGGCTGCGATCCGCTCGGGCTGGGCTGACTTCGGGATGACCGGGATGCCGTGCTCCAGGTGCCAGCGCAGCACGACCTGGGCCGGCGTCACGTCATGGGCGGCGGCGATCTCGGTCAGCACGGGATGGGACAGCCGGGTGTCCTTGATCGGGCTGTAGCCCTCCAGGATCACCCCCCGCTCCTGATGGCCGGCCAGCACGGCCGGATCGGAGCGCGACGGGCTCCAGCGGACCTGGTTCACCGCCGGAGCCTCGCCGGTCGCCCGGATCAGGTCATCGATCTGATCCAGGTCGTAGTTGCTGACGCCGATCGCCCGGGTCAGGCCCTCGTCGCGGAGCTGGCGGGCGGCGTTCCACAGCTGCCGGCGCTCCTGCGGGCGCTGCGGCGGCCAGTGCACCAGCCACAGGTCCACGTAGTCGGTGCGCAGCTCGCGCAGCGACTTGCGCAGCACGGCCGACTCCCGGCCCAGGTCCGACGGGCGGATCTTGGTGGTGAGGAAGACCTTCGCGCGGTCCAGGCCGCTGGCGGCCAGCGCGACGCCGATCTCGGCCTCATTGCCGTACATCACTGCCGTGTCGAGGTGCCGGTAGCCGGCCCGCAGGGCGGCGGTGACGGACGTCTCGGCCTGATCGCCGGACAGCCGCCAGGTACCGAAGCCGACGACGGGGAGCTGGCCGCCGCCGGGCAGCGGCATGACGGGCACAGCGGGAACCTGGCTCATCAGGCCATTGTCCTGCATCGGCCGGCCGGGACACGGCCAGGGCGGGGTCCCGGCGCGGCTAGCCTCCGGCGCGGGCCCGGGCGCTGGCGGCCGCCCGGGCCAGCCCGTCCACGAAAATGTCGATCAGCAGGCCGAACCGGGCGTCGTCGTCGACCAGGGTGAACTCCGCAGCCAGCCCGACCAGGTTGGGGAAGTGCGCGGGCGGCAGCGACCGCAGGTAGGCACTGGCCATCTCGGCGGCCTCCTGCGGGGAGGGCGCGCCGTCGGGCTGCGCGCCGGGCGGGTCGCCGACTCCCGTCTCATCCAGCGTGAACCCGTTAATCGTCGAGATCAGCAGCAGGTGCCCCTGGACGGCCATCCGGGGCGGGAGGCCGCCGGCCCGCATGATGGCCAGCGTCCGCTCGGACAGCCGGATCGCGTTCTGGCCCATCGGGATGCGGCCGATCGACACCCGGACGACGTAGGGGTGGCGCAGCGAGACGGCCCGCTGGTTGCGCGCCACCTCCTTGACCTGCTCCTGCCAGCGCGCCGGGTCGGCGTCCGGGATCGCCACCTCGCCGATGAGCTTGTCGAGGACCAGGTCGAGCAGGCCGTCCTTGCTCCCGACGTGCCAGTACAGCGAGGCCGCGCCGGTGCCGAGCTGCTCGGCGAGCGCGCGCATGCTCAGCGCGTCCAGGCCGTCGCGGTCCAGCAGCGCGATGGCGGCATCGACGATGGCGTCCCGGCTGATCGGCTCGCGGCGACGGCGCGAGGACCGCTCGGGCAGCCGCTGCCAGGGCGGCGGCGGGACCTCGGGCAGGCCGGCGGTGCCGGGCCCGGCCTGCTGCGGGGCAGCGCGATCCGCGGCCGCCGGCGACGTCTCAGTGCTCACTGGAACACCGTACCAGTATCGAACATCGGTTGACTAGTACGGCGAACCAATGCTAGAACGTTGTTCGATAAGGAACGTGGTTCGATATGGATCACTGTTCGAGTAGAGGGCCGCCAGCCGGCTCAGAGCAAGGAGAGGCTCAGATGATCACGCGCCCGGATACCGCCCCGGCGGTAAGCCAGCCGGCCTACCGGCTGCGCTGGCTTGCCGCCGCTGTCATGATCGTCGGCGCGCTGATGGACATGATCGACCTGACGATCGTGAACGTCGCGCTGCCCACCATCCGCCGCGACCTGCAGGCCGGCGCGACCGAGCTGGAATGGGTGATCAGCGGTTACATGCTGGCCTTCGCGGCCGCCCTCATCATTGCCGGGAGCCTGGGCGACCGGGTCGGCCGCAAGCGGGTCTTCCTGGCCGGCGTCGGGCTGTTCGGAGCGGCCAGCCTGGCCGCCGGCCTGGCCCAGTCCCCGGCCCAGCTGATTGCCTGCCGCCTGATCCAGGGTGTAGCCGCGGCGGCCATGGCGCCGCAGATCCTGGCTACCTTCCGGACCATCTTCGCGCCGAAGGAGCGGGGCCAGGCGTTCGGCATGTACGGAGCGATGCTCGGTTTCGCCTCCGCGATCGGGCTGGTCCTCGGCGGCGTACTGACCGAGGCCAACCTGTTCGGCTGGAGCTGGCGCTCGGTGTTCCTGGTCAACGTGCCGGTCTCGGTGATGGCCCTGATCGCCGGGGCCCGGTTCATCCCCGAGACCCGGGACCCGGCCGCGCGGCGGCCGGACCTGCCCGGCGGTGCGCTGCTGGCCGGCTCGCTGGTCGCGATCGTCTATCCGCTGCTGGAGGGCCGCCAGCTGGGCTGGCCCGCCTGGGCGTGGGCGCTGCTGGCGGCCGGCGTGGCCGGCCTGACGGTGCTCGGCATCCGCGAGTCGCGCCGGCGCCAGCCGCGGGTCGCCCCGCTGCTGCAGCCCCGGCTGTTCCGGGTGCCGGCCTTCGCGGCCGGCCTGGTCGTGCAGCTGGGCTTCTCCGCGGGGCTGCAGGGTTTCTTCCTGATGTTCGCCCTGTGGCTGCAGGCCGGGGAGCACTTCTCGCCGCTGCGCGCCGGGCTGACCGCGATCGCGTTCAGCGCCGGCAGCTTCCCCGTCGCCCCGTTCGCGGTGCCGCTGGCGCGCAAGTACGGCCGGCGGGTGCTGGTGCTCGGCGCGGCGGGCATGATGGCCGGCGTCCTGGGCGTCGTCCTGGGCGCCCGCGACATCACCATGGCAGGCAGCCCGTGGCCGATCGTGCCCGGCCTGCTGGTGGCCGGAGCCGGGCTGTCGCTGCTGGTCATCCCGCTGGTGAACGTGGTCCTGGCGGCCGTGCCGGCCGAGGTGGCGGGCGGTGCGTCCGGGCTGTTCAGCACGGCGCAGCAGCTCGGCGGCGCGGTGGGCGTGGCCGTGCTGGGCACCGTGTTCTTCGGGTACGCCGACGGGCACTCACTCGCGGACGCGTTCATCCACGCCGCGCCGTACTCGATGGGCGCGTTCGCCCTGTGCGGGATCGCCGCCCTGCTGCTGCCGCGGACGGCCGTCGCCGACGAGGTGCTCACTGCGGACTAGCCCGGCTGGATGCGCAGGCTGCCTCCCGGACTGCTCCGGGAGGCAGCCTGCGCCTAGTTCGCGGGGATGCCGGGCGCCTCGGCGCCGATGGCGGTGTCCTCGCCGTGCCCGGTGCGCACCACGGTCTCCGGCGGCAGGCTCAGCAGCGTGCCGCGGATCGAGGTCAGGATCGCCCCGTAGTCCGAGTACGACCGGCCCGTCGCGCCCGGGCCACCGTGAAACAGCGTGTCACCGGAGAAGACGGTGCCCAGCTCCGGCGCGTACAGGCAGACGCTGCCCGGTGAGTGGCCCGGCGTGTGCAGCACCCGCAGCTCGGTGCCCGCGATCTGCAGGTCCTGCTCCCCGGCCAGCACGCCATCCGGCCGCTGGTCGGGAAACGTCAGCTGCCACAGCACCTGGTCGCCCGGGTGCAGCAGCACCGGCGCCCCGGCCGCCTGGCCGACGGCGGGCGCCGCGGTGATGTGGTCGTTGTGCCCGTGCGTGCTGACCACCGCCGCGAGCCGCCGGCCGCCCACCGCGGCCAGGATCGCGTCCGCGTCATGGGCCGCGTCGATGACAATGACCTCGTCATCGTCGCCGACCAGCCACACGTTGTTGTCGACCGCGAAGTCCTGGCCGTCGAGCGAGAACGTCCCGGAGGTGACGATCTTGTCAATCCGCGCCGTCACGGCAGCGTCACCACGCTCCTGAGCACCTCACCGCGGCTCATCTTGGCGAACGCCTCCTCGACCTGGTCCAGCGAGATGGTCTCGGAGACGAACTTCTCCAGCGGCAGCCGGCCCTGCAGGTGCAGGTCGGTCAGCATCGGGAAGTCCCGGTCGGGCAGGCAGTCGCCGTACCAGGACGACTTCAGCGCACCGCCGCGGCCGAACACGTCCAGCAGCGGCAGGTCGAGCTGCATCTCCGGGGTCGGAACGCCGACCAGGACGACGGTGCCGGCCAGGTCGCGCGCGTAGAAGGCCTGCTTGTAGGTCTCGGGCCGGCCGACCGCCTCGATCACCACGTCGGCCCCGTTGCCCTCGGTCAGCTCGCGGATCGCCTCCACCGGGTCGGAGTTGCGTGAGTTCACCGTGTGCGTGGCGCCGACCTCGCGGGCCCACTGCAGCTTCCGGTCATCCACGTCCACCGCGATGATCTTCCGGGCGCCGGCCAGCCGGGCCCCCATCACGGCCGCGTCGCCGACGCCGCCGCAGCCGATCACCGCGACCGAGTCCCCGCGCGTCACGCCGCCGGTGTTGATCGCCGCACCCAGGCCGGCCATCACGCCGCAGCCCAGCAGGCCCGCCACCTCGGGCTTAACCTC
Organism: Streptosporangiaceae bacterium; assembly: GCA_036490755.1. Lineage (GTDB taxonomy): Bacteria > Actinomycetota > Actinomycetes > Streptosporangiales > Streptosporangiaceae > DASUBV01. Next base: position 10,459 of record DASXDJ010000129.1, on the reverse strand, counting down.
CGGGCTGACCTTGGTGCACTGGCCCGCCGCGACCAGCGTCTTCTCCGCGAACGCCCCGATGCCGAGGGCCGGGGACAGCTCCGTCCCGTCCGCCAGGGTCATCTTCTGCTTCGCGTTGTGCGTCGCGAAGCAGTACCACGGCCGGCCCCGGCGGCACGCCCGGCACTCCCCGCACACCGCGCGCCAGTTCAGGATCACGAAATCACCCGGCGCCACGCCGGTCACGTCATCGCCGACCGCCTCCACGACCCCGGCCGCCTCGTGGCCCAGCAGGTAGGGGAAGTCGTTGCCGATGCCGCCCTCGCGGTAGTGCAGGTCGGTGTGGCAGACCCCGCAGGCCTGCACCCGGACGAGGGCCTCGCCCGGCCCCGGATCGGGCACGACGACCGTGGTGACCGTGACATCTGCCCCCTTGGCGCGGGCGATGACGCCCTTCACCTCGTGTGCCATGTAGCCGCGTCCTCTCCTCAGACAAAACGTAAAAATCGCCAGCTCATCCGGTGTCGCGGAGGGCGGCGCACTCGGGGGCGATGATACGACGCTCAGCTGAGCCCTGAACAGCCGCACAGCCCGCAGAGCCCGGGCTGCGCGCGGCATGATCGCGCGGCCGGGATGCGGACGCGGCCGCCCCGGCCGGGCGGCCGCGGTCGCAGATCAGGCGGCGGGCTGCGCGGCCGGGGCCGGGCGCCGGGCCAGCAGCGGCCCGTTGCGCCGCGACATGACCACGATCTCGACCTCGGGCAGCGCCAGCGGAGCCAGCACGAGCGCCAGTTCCTCCGGGGTCACGTCACACAGCCGCACCCGGTACTGCGGCGCCCTGGTGCGCGGCTCGGTGAGCCGCGGCGTGCCCCGGCCCAGGCCCACCGGCAGGACCAGCATGCCGATCATCAGCAGGCCCTGCCGAAGCAGACTGCGGCGGCGCACGATCCGGGCGGCCGGGCCCAGCGAGATCTCCAGCATGCTGCCGTAGTGCCGGCGCCAGATGGTCAGCTGCTGGACGTCCGCCCACCACAGGTGCGCCTGCCGCTGCCGCGGCCGCTTGCGCATCGTGCGCACCCCCAGCCGGATGCCGTTGCCGTCCGCGCGGAAGGCCAGGTGCCGGACGGTGGCCAGCACCGACATCACGGTAATCACGGCCAGCACGAAGGCGCCGGCGGCCAGGCCGCCCCACCACCACGCCATGTACCCGATCACCCGGACGAAGGCGTAGCCCAGCGCCCCCCCGATGACCGCGAACCAGACCGGGATCAGGTACGGGTAGCCGCGCGGAAAGGTGCTGGACGGCCCCCGAATCAGCGCAGCGTAGCTCTCGTCCACGGCTTTCCTCCCCGTGCAGCCCCTGCCGTGACGGCAGTACCGTCTGATGGCCCTACCGCTGATGGTCAGGCAAAACGCGCCGACCGGCAAGTGCTGAATGGGGGTTGATCAGCCCGGATGGCCGTTCGCGGGGTAAATAGGAGCACCCGAAATTGCCCGGGTGCTAATACGACCGGCCGAACAGGAGCCGCTTGCCGTACGCGGACGGCTGGCCGCAGCGCACGCACAGCCCGCTGTCCGGCTCGCCGTCGAACGGGATGCAGCGCGGCGTCGCGGTCGTCTCAGCCTTGATCTCCTCCTCGCACGCCGGGATGCCGCAGTGCAGCGCGCTGGCCCAGCCCGTGGCGACCGCCGCGGTGAACTCCGGCCAGGAATTGACCACGGCGGTGTGCTGATCGCGGAACTCGGTGGCCCGCTGCAGCAGCATCGCCTGGAACGCGGTGAGCTCGAACGACAGCCGGGCCGGCGCTGAGTCCAGCGACACCGCCTCCTTGCCGCCGCCCAGCCGGCGCGCCATCAGCACCGATCCGGCGGCCAGGTCCCGCGGCCCGAGCTCCAGCCGAACCGGCACCCCGCGCAGCTCCCAGTCGTTGAACTTGAAGCCCGGCGACAGGTGCGAGCGGGTGTCGACGTGCACCCGGATGCCCGTGCGGCGCAGCCGGCTGGCCAGGTCCTGCGCGGCGGCCGTCGCCTCGGCCTCGGCGTCGCCGCGGCCGATCGGCACGATGACGACCTGGTGGGGGGCCACGCTGGGCGGCAGCACGAGCCCCTGGTCGTCGCCGTGCGTCATGACCACGCCGCCGACCATCCGGCTGCTCATTCCCCACGAGGTGGTGGAGCAGAGCTGCAGCGTGTCATCCGGCGCGGTGTACTGGATGCCGAACGCCTTCGCGAAGTTCGTGCCCATGTAGTGCGACGTGCCGGCCTGCAGCGCCCGGCCATCCGGCATCATCGCCTCGATCGTGAAGGTGCGCTGTGCTCCGGCGAACCGCTCGCTGGCCGTCTTCTCGCCGGCCACGACGGGCATCGCGGCCAGCTCGCTGGCCAGGTCGCGGTAGAAGCCCGTGGCGAGCATCGTCTCGCTCATCGCCTCCTCGGCGGTGGCGTGCGCGGTGTGCCCCTCCTGCCACAGGAACTCCGTCGTGCGTACCAGCAGGCGGGGCCGCAGTTCCCAGCGCACCACGTTGGCCCACTGGTTGAGCAGCAGCGGCAGGTCGCGGTGCGAGCTGACCCACCGGGCCATCGACTCCCCGATGATCGTCTCCGAGGTGGGCCGGATGATCAGCGGCTCCTCCAGTTCCTTGCCGCCGGCGTGAGTGACCACGGCCAGCTCGGGCGCGAACCCCTCGATGTGCTCGGCCTCGCGCTGCAGGTAGCTTTCCGGGATGAGCAGCGGGAAGTAGGCGTTGAGGTGGCCGGTCTCCTTGATCCGCCGGTCCAGGTCGGCCTGCAGCAGCTCCCACATCGCGAAGCCATACGGTCGCATGATCATGGTGCCGCGCACCGGGCCGCGATCGACGAGCTCGGCCTTGATGACCAGCTCGTTGTACCAGGCGGAGAAATCCTCGCTCTGCGGCGTCACGCCGCGCTCGTCGCGTCCCATGCCGGTCAGGGTAGATGGTGCGCCCGTCACCCGCCGAGTGAATTTCCCAGGCCGCCGGCAGGCTCTCGCGGCACCGCGCTGAGCAGCCAGAACGCGCGATGAAGTAGCGGCCACTGCCGGGCTTACCGCATGATGTAGTGACTTTGATCTGGCAGGGGATGCCGCGTCGGTCGCAGGAGCACTCGTTTTCATGAGCACCGGAAGGCCGATGGATCAGCGGGAAGCCTCGCGGTCTCGTCCCGGCGACGAGGACGCGTGGGCGACCGGTGACGGCGACCGGGAGCGCGACGCCCAGGACCGCGCGCCGGCCGGCGGTCCGCCCGCAGCGGGCCGGAGATCCGGACGGCAGGCTGATGCCCCGGCCGGCCGCCGGGGCCGCTTCGGCCGGTCCCGGGACCGTGACGCCGGCGGGCCCGGTGATGACGACGAAGACCTGGAGTGGATCAGAAACCTGACCGGCGGCGCCCGAGCCGCTGCCGCCACCGACGAGGCGGAGCGGCCCCGGAACCGGTTCGGGCAGGATCCCCGCGACCTGATGGATGCCGGCGGCCCCGGCCGCGGACGGCCGGATGGCGCCGGCGGTACTGGCCCTGGCGCTGAGGACCGCGCAGGCCGCGGCCGCCCCGGCCGCCGGGGCACCAGCCCGCCGGACCGGTCCGGGTCGCCCCGGCCGCCCGCCGGCCTGGACGGGCCGCCAGCCTTCGTGCCGCAGGTGCCGGGGCCGGTCGCGCCCCCCGACGCGCCGGCCGCCTTCGTCCCGCAAGTGCCGCAGCCGGGCTGGTCCCCGGACGCGCCGCCCGCGTTCGAACCGCAGGTCCCCGCGCACTTCGATGCTCCGGCCGCCCCGGATGCACCGGCCGGATTCGCGCCGGAAGCGCACCGGCCCGCCCGGGCCGCCCGGCCCGATGCTCCGCCGCCGGGCCCTGACCGGTTCGCCTCGCCCGCTCCCGGCGGGTTCCTGCCCTCCTCTGGCCCGCCGTCCGTCCCGCTGCCGGTCATCCCGGCTGACCCGGAGCCCGCCGCCGAGCCGCCCGCTGGCCGGTCGCGCTTCGGCCGCCGCCGCTCGCGCGAGACCAAGCCCGCGCCGAGCTCGGGCCGGCGGGGCCGTCAGGACCGCGACGGCGACAGCGAGGACGCAGGCGGCCGCTCAGCGCGGCCGGGCCCGGATCAGGCCGGCCCGCCTCACGCCGGCCCGCCTCACGCAGCAGATTCCCGCCGCGGCCCGCGAGGTCGCGGCGACCAGGACGTGGCCTGGCACGACGATCCGGCGGAGCCCCTCGCGTCCCGCCCGGAAGGCCGGGACGCGGGACATCGCCCGTCGCGCCGTCATGGTGCGGAGCCGGATCGGGATGCTGGCTGGGCCGGCCAGGAGCAGGGCCGCGATGCTGGCTGGGCCGGCCGAGAGCAGGGCCGCGATGCTGGCTGGGCCGGCCAGGAGCAGGGCCGTGACGCTGGCTGGGCCGGCCAGGACCAGGGCCGCGATGCTGACCGGGGTCAGCAGCCAGGCCGCCGTGCCGGCGGCCTGGCTGGCCCGGACGGCGCGGGCTTCGGGCCATCCGGTGACCTGCGCGCGGGGCCTGGCGCGGACCAGCGTGCTGGCCGCCCGCAGCATCCTTCTGCTTTCTCTCCGGGTGCCGAGCCGCCGGGGGAGTGGACCTTCCCGGGGTCGGCTGGCCCCGGACAGGGGCAGCAGCGGCCCGGCTACGAGCCGGAGGGCGACGGCGGTTTCGCCGGCCCGGCCCAGCGCGGTCGTCCGCCCGGCCCTGCTGCGCCCGGCCCAGCCGCGACTGGCCCCGCTGAGCGGGAGTCTGGTCCCTGGTCGCGCGACGCACGGGACACCAGCGGGTTCCGTCGCGATACCGGGGAATTCGGCCAGGTGCCAGAAGACCAGCCCGGCCGCCGCAGCCCGCGGAGCATCCCGGCAGACGATGATCAGCGCGGACCGGGTCCCGCACGGCGCCCGCGCGGGCCAGGTGCGGACCGTTCGGCGGCCGCAGAGGCTGAGCCAGCGGCCGGACGTCAGGCCGGCGGGTGGCGCAGCAAGCGCAGCCGCAAGGACCGGGTCGCCGGAATGGCCGCACAGCCAGAACCGGTCGTCGCGCCGTTGCCGGTCGCCCCGGACTACGGCTATGACCTGCCAGCCCGCCCAGCGCGGCCGGCCGGGGTTATCGAGACGGGCCAGCAGACTGGGCCGGGCCAGCAGAAGCTGCCGGGTAAGCAAGAGAAGCCGGGCAAGCAGGAGAAGTCCCGGGGGCGGGGCCGCGGCAAGCGGCAGCAGCCGTCCCCCGCCGGACCGGTGGCGCCCCGCGAGGATGGCCGGGCGCCTGGTGTGCCCGGCCGTGACGGTGGCTGGGCCGCCGGCGACTCCCGCTCGCCCGGACCGCCAGGCCGCCCCCCGCGCGGCATCAGAGACGGCGGTCCGGCGCCCGCCGGCCCCGTACCGCCCGGCTCGGGCGTTGTGCCGCCCGACCCGGCGGCGATGGGCGCGGCGCCGTACGGTCATGCGCCGCAGCGGCCGGTGCCACTCGGAGCCGGACCGCAGGATCTCGGCGCGCCCAGCTCGGTCACCGGCGAGTTCGCCGTCCCCGGTCCTTACGCCGCCCCCGGCCTGATCCCGCCTGCGGGCGCGCAGCGGCCAGCCGGCCAGCCGCAGGTGCTGGACGCAGGCTGGCCCGACGTAGTCGGCCCGGATAGCGCACGGTTCACGACGGCCCCGCCCGACGTACGACCCGCCCGGCCGCAGGATGCAGGCTGGCCCGACGTAGTCGGTCCGGATAGCGCACGGTTCACGACGGCCCCGCCCGACGTACGACCCGCCCGGCCGCAGGATGCAGGCTGGCCCGACGTAGTCGGCCCGGATAGCGCGCGGTTCACGACGGCTCCGCCCGACGTACGACCCGCCCGGCCGCAGGATGCAGGCTGGCCCGACGTAGTCGGCCCGGATAGCGCGCGGTTCACGACGGCCCCGTCCGAGGCCCGACCCGCCCCGCCGCGGCCAGCCTGGGAGCAGCCAGGCCAGGAGCGTCCGGCTTCCGCGCCGCCCGCCAGGGATACTCCGGCGCCGGATAAGCCAGCCAAGGCAAAGCCAGCCAGGAAGAAGGCGGCGGGCAAGAAGAAGGCCGCGGTCAGGCCGGCTGCGGACCAGCCGGGGCAGACTGCCCCGGCGCCCGGCCGGGCGGGCCAGGCAGCAGGCCGCCGGTCCGGGCGCCGCAAGGCGCGCCGCTGGTACCTGGCGGGCGGCGCGGCAGTCGCGGCGGCTGGCATCGGGGCGGCCGTCGTCGTGCTGCTGCCGGGTAGTAGCGGGCCGGCGCACGTGATCACCACCCCGCAGCGGCTGGGCAGCTACGTTCAGGCGCCGGCCCTGGCCGCGAGCATGCACGCCGCCCAGCTGCGCAGCGGCATCGTCGCCCAGAGCAGCGGCGAGGCGAGCCACGTAGCCGCCGTCGTCTACCAGAGCAACTCCGGGCCCGGTGGCCAGGGCAGCCCGGACATTATCTTGTTCATCGGCGGCAACCTGTCCGGCAGCTCGTCAAGCTCGTTCATCTCGAGCTTCATCGGCCAGACGCCGGGGGCCTTCACCACCGCGGCCGGCTCGCTGGGCGGCGCAGCCGCCTGCGTTCCCGGGGTATCGGGGCGGCCGGCCGAGTGCGCATGGGCCGACAACGACACCTTCGGCCTGGTCGCCTCGACCACGCTGAGCGGCGAGGCCCTGGCCGGCGAGATGCGCCAGCTGCGCCCGCAGGTAGAGCACCGGGCGGGCTAGCCGCGGGTTGCGCGGCCCGGACTTGCCCGGGGCGGCAGGACGCGGTTACCCAGTGCCCGTTAGGGAGTAATCCGGTGTGCTTACTTGCCGGGGTCCTGCTTGCCGGGCCCGTCCTGCGGCTTGGGCCGGCGCAGGGACAGCCGCGCGATGGCGATGGCAATGCCGCCGGCCAGCACGGCCAGGCCCGCCAGCTGCCCGCCGATCAGCCGGGGGTCGAGCGGCACGACGGCCGCTGCGGTCTCGGCCCGGGCGCGGGTGGCCTTCTTGGCCGGCGGGAAGCCGAGGTTCGTGGCGCTGGAGCTCGGGTCGGGCGAAACGGTGGGGAACAGCCCCACCGGGTCGGTGCCGCCCGCGCCGCCCAGGCCCGAGCCGGGCGGCAGGGTGACGGGCGGGAGCGTGGTGGACACCGGCGGGAACGACGTGGTGGGCGTCGGCGTCGGAGTGGGGGACGCGGGCTTGGACACCTGGACCGAGCCGGAGGAGTCGAACGAGTGCGCGGACTTGCCGGACGCAGTCGCCGTGAGCTGAACCTGCTCGCCGTTCACCGCCGAGCCCTGCACGAACGCCGTCGCCTGCAGCTCATCGGCCTGCCCGGTCGGCAGCGTGCCGATGCCGCACACCGAGCCGCTTGAGTTCGGGCAGACGGTGAAGTGCGCGGACTTCACGTGCCGCGCGCTGCCGATGCGGACCGTGACGGACACCGACTTGCTGGTTGCCTTCGTGCTCCACACCCAGACCGCGAAGCGAGCCGCGTGGCCAGGGCGCACCTTCGCTCCGCTCGACAGCGGCTGAACGGACGTGCACAGCTGCGCCGTCGGCTGCTTGGGCGGTGGCGAGGTGGTCGGGCTGCTGCTGGTCGGCTTGGGCGTCGGGCTGGGGCTCTTGGTCGGGGTCTTCGTCGGCGACGGGCTTGAGGTCGGGCTCTTAGTCGGGCTCTTGCTCGGTGCCGCGCTGGAGGTGCTGTGACTGGTCGACGGCTTGGGCGTGGGCGACGGAGTCGTGCTGGTAGCCGTCGGCGTGGGCGAGGCCTTGCTGCTCGTCGGCTTGGCACTCGGCGGGGCACTAGAGCTGCCGGACGTGCTGTGGCTGGTGGTCGGCTTCGCCGTCGGCGTGCCGGACGAGTTGCTGCTCCTGGTGGGCGTGGCGCTCGCGCTGCTGCTCGCCGAGGAGCTGGTGCTCGCGGAGGAGCTGGCGCTGGCCGAGGAGGAAGTGCTGCCGGACGGGAGCGCGCTGACCGATGCAGACGCACTGCCCGATGCTGAGGCGCTGCCCGATGCTGAGGCGGATGTCGAGGTCGCCGCGTGCCCGGCTGGCTTCTTCTTGGCGGACTTCGCGGACGTCGACTTCGCGGACTTCGCGGACGTCGCGGGATGGGCGGACTTCGCGGGATGGACTGCGGAATCCAGCAGCACCGCGGCCTTGGGCCGGGTGGAACAGGCGCCCTTCACGATGGGAGAGCCGCCCTCCACGCGCAGCGTGGTGACCGAGCCGAACACGGTGGAACTGGTGGAAAGGATCAGCGCCCCGGCCACCGCGCCCAGCGCAGCGGACCTGAGTGCTACCGCCCTGACGACATGAGCCTTCACCGGCACGACCTCATCGTCGTGGCCGAACTCACCACAATGCAGTTGCCCACCATGGTCCTCACAGTATGCATGTCCGACCTATGGATTCCCATCGGCCGCCGATCGACACCTAAGCTTCAGCACCGCGTTACTCGGATAGGTTCAACGCCCGGGCGTTCAGGTGCCCGGGACGCAGCGAAGCGCTAAGGGGGCGAGCGGCGGTGTCACCAGGCGACATCCTGACGAGGGCGGCCCGGCCGCCCGACCATGTTCTGCGGTACGGGCCCGGCCCTGAACAGGTTGCTGACTTGCGGCTGCCGCCGTCCGGGTGGAATACCGAAACCGGCGGAGTAAGCGTCCTAAATTCGGGCAAAGAGTCCGAAATATATAGGAACCGCGGTGCCTCGGACGGCGGCGGGGGCGGTGTCCCGGACAACAGCGTCCGGCCCGGCCCCGGCCTCAGCCCCGGTCGCGGCGGGCGGGTGCGGTGCCCGCTCGTGATCTTCCTGCACGGTGGGTTCTGGCGGTCGTCCTATGACCGTGCTCATGCCGGTCCGCTCAGCGAGGCGCTGGCCGCCGCCGGCTTCGCGGTGTGCGCGCCGGAGTACCGCCGGACCGGGCAGCCCGAAGGCGGCTGGCCGGGCACCTTCGACGACGTGGCCGCGGCGGTCGACACCCTGCCGCAGCTCGCGGCGCAGGTCAGCTGCGGCATGGCCGACCCGGACCGGGTCGTGCTGGCCGGGCATTCGGCCGGCGGCCACCTGGCGCTGTGGGCAGCTAGTCGCGGGCGGCTGCCGGCGGACGCACCGTGGCATGCGTCGTGGCATGCGCCGCAGCCGGGGGCGGCTGGCCTGGGCGCCGGGGTGGGCGTGGTGAGCCTGGCCGGCGTGTGCGATCTGGCCGCCTGCTACCGGCTCGGGCTGGGCAGCGGTGCCGCGGCTGCCCTGATGGGCGGCGGCCCGGTGCAGTTCCCGGACCGGTACCGGGTGGCCGATCCGCTGACTCTTGTTCCGGCCGGCGCGCCTGCGTGGCTGGTGCACGGGACGGCCGACGACCGGGTGCCCGACAGCCTGAGCCGCGACTACGCCGCGGCGGCGGTCGCGGCCGGGGGTCAGGCGCACGTGGAGCTGCTGCCGGGTTGCGGGCATTTCGAGGTCATTGACCCGCTGTCGGCAGCTTGGCCGGGGGTGCTGGACGCGTTCCGGGCGGCGGCCGGAGGCGCTGGCGGAACAGGCGGAACGGGGCCTGCCGGCTGACGCCGACGGCGGCACGGACGGGGGTTCATCTCGTGTATGCTCTCCTGGCGCGGTACTGAGACCCGGCCGGGCGAGGCCCTCGGGTAGCAGGCCGCGTAGCCGACCGGGCGCAAGCGCCCGGCACGCCCCCTTAGCTCAGTCGGCAGAGCGTCTCCATGGTAAGGAGAAGGTCTACGGTTCGATTCCGTAAGGGGGCTCCAGGTCAGGGCCTTGTTTCGTTAGTAGAACTGAAGACCTCTTTACTGTGGGCAATCGGGGGGGCAGTTTTCGCGGCTACCGGGGATTGTGTCCCTGATCGGGAGAAGGTATGCGGTTCGACTCTACGAGGGTTCGCAGGTCAGGCTGATGTTCTGCCCCTGGAGAGGCCTGGCGGGATCGTTAGGGCACATCCGGGGGCAAGATCGCTTTCCTCTGGTGAGGCTTCTCGCTCCGGACGCGATCTGGCACCGGCACATTCGAACCTCTGCTCGGTCGTCCGGCGCTCTTCCACTGCCAGGGGTCTTCATGGACGCCGCAGGGCTCTCGCGGGTCTCCTCGGTAATGGTGGGTGCAGATGCCGCTCGTGGCACGGGCCGATGAGACTTCCCGTCGGGGGGCAGCCGGGCTGGCCGGTCCGAGGCGACCTTGATTGTCAGGCTGTGCAATGGCCTAGTCGACAGGCCGTCGATTCCGGCCTTAAACGCAGTCTCCCTCGCTCGCAGGCAGGCATCTCGCAGGATTGAGCCGGGGCATGGGAGGTGGGCTGCGGTTGCCCCTTGATGCGCAACTCCGCCGGATTCCTCCCTGATTCATGGGTGGCCTCGTAAGCCGTGGCGGGGCTGTTGACGCCAACAGGGCTCATCCGATCTGAGGGTGTAGCGGTGATGCCAGACTTGGTACGTGTGCGACCGATCAGCGCTGTTCGTCGGCGAGCCGGCAGCCGATCCGGCGCTGCTGAGGACGCTGGCGGCCGCTG
>DASXDJ010000128.1:0-7953 GCA_036490755.1 Streptosporangiaceae bacterium | reverse complement strand
GTCGCGCTGGTCCAGCCAGGAGGCCAGGCCCGCGCTGCCCGGCAGGTACTCCGCCACCACATCGACCGCCATGCCGCCCTCATCCGGGAGCAGGACACCGCCAGGCCCGGCGGCGGGATCCGGGGCCGCGCCGCCCGGGTCGCTCCCGGCCGGGCCGCCCAGCCCGGCGAGCGTGCCCTGCCCGCCTGTGCCGGGCGTGCCTTTGGCTGCTGCGGCCAGGATCGCGTCCAGGTCCACGCCATACGACCAGCACAGCCCGCCACCCACGCCACCGCCAGGACTCACAGGTTCGGGCAGCAGCACCCGGTCGGCGGGAACCGGCTCGCTACCCGGCACCAGGACCAGCCCGCTCAGCCCGTCCTCGTCCTCCAGCCAGTCGGGCTCGCCGGCCGGCTGGCTCCCGCTGGCCGGCTGGTCCTCGTTCGCTGGCTGCTGCGGCTGACTGTCTGGCACTGGTGTCTCCTCCCGCCCTGCGGCCATTTCCTGCTATGGCCAACAGTATCGAGAGGGTCTGACATTCTTACCTCAAGATCGAGAATGAGTTCGATAAAGGAACACTGAGCCAGACTCGCCTCCGCATGCCGGATCTACCGCGGCACACCGGAGCCGCATGATCCACGGTGACCATGATCCACGGTGACTCTGCCCCTGCCGCTTGGACAGCGACGCGCACTCACGCCCAATCGGGCTCAGTCATCTAGTGCGCCTCGGGTCAGCCCGCCGCCGGGGCCGCCTTCGCCTGCCAGGCCTGGATGGCGGCCATGCCAGGCGCGCAGGCATCGCGCAGCCGGCCCAGCTCCGCCGGGTCGAGCCGGGCCGCCGCGCCGGCCCTGACCGGGTCTGCCAGCGCGCCCGCCGCGGCCAGCCAGCCCGGCGTGGCCGCCACCCCGATGAACTCCGCCAGCCGCCTCAGCTCGGCGGCCGGATCAGCCAGCAGGTCCTCGTAAGCCAGCATCGACCAGGTTCCGGTCGGCAGCGCACCCAGCGCCGCCATGCCGCCGGTAACCATGTCGGACCAGATGCCGCCGAACACCGAGGGCGCGATGTCCAGGCCCGCCAGGCCGGTGAGGTCATACGGCGGCGACAGCACCCCGGCATAGGCGTCCGGCAGCGCGGCCTGGATCTGCGCCAAGGTGGATCCGGCGGGCAGCCCGGCCGCCAGCGCGGCGCGCAGGGTCACGATGCCCAGCCGGAACATCGGGAACTTGCTCATCGACAGCGCGCAGTCAGGACCGTCCCTGTGCATGTGCACGAACCGGGCTTCGGGGAACTCCCGGCGCAGCAGCCGGACCAGGATCAGCGAGCCCCCGGAGCGCTCCACCACCACCGGGCGGCCTAGGTGCCCGGCCAGGAAGGCGAACAGGGCGCGGTACTGGTCGGCCGCGCTGCGCCTGGGCCAGCCGGGCAGCTCCGCCGCCAGAACATCGAGCAGCCCGTCCGGGTCCTCGCTGAGCAGCGACAGCGTGCTGTGGCAGATCACCGGGATGCCGGCCTGCGGCCGGTACCGCCCGGTGGCGTAGGGATAGAACATCTCCGGCGAGGCCAGCCCGTCGCGGACCAGCGCGTCCGCGATCGGATCCGGCGCGCTGACCAGCTTCCACAGCGCGGCGCCGTCCAGTTCGCCGCCGGGGTAGGCGTTGCGCCGCAGCACGCCCTGGAGCACCGCGAAGAACTCGCTGACGCTCAGCACGTCCGGGTGCTCGTGCAGCATCCGCGACAGCAGCGTCGAGCCGGCCCGGCCGGTGCTGACGACGAAGGTGAGGTTCACTCGCTGGCCTCCTGCGCGGGCGGGGGCGGGGCGCGGGCCTGGCACGGGCATCACGCGACCGCGCTCGGCGGCGCGTTCTTGCTGAGGGTCCGCAGCTCCCGGTGGAACTGAAGGTAGATCGCCGTCAGCGCGTACGCGACCGCCGCCACCAGCAGCGCCGCCTCCGGGCCGAACGCGTCGCTGAGCGCGCCGAACGCCGTCGGCGCGATCCAGGTCAGGCTGGTATAGCAGAGCTGCATCGCGTTGCCGCTCTGTGCCTGCATGTTGTCCGGGGTGATCCGGGCCGCGTGCGCGGTCAGGATCACGTTCACCGGCATGATCGCGAACCCGGTCAGGCCGGCCATCAGCGCGATCAGCCAGACCGACGGGGACAGCACCATGCCGACGGCGCACAGCGGGAACATCCACGCCGAGATCAGCGTCAGCGAGCGGCCGCTGAGCAGCCTGGTCAGCCGGACCGAGACCAGCGCCCCGGCAAGCCCGCAGCCCGCGCTGATGGTGAACAGCGTGCCGATCTCCACCGGCGTGGCACCGCGCCGCTGCGCCAGCACGATGACGGTCAGCCGGACCCCCGCGACCAGCGCGTTGACCGCCGTCGCCCAGATCACGAACATCCGCAGGAACGGCTGGCCGAGAACGAACCGCAGCCCCTCGGTGACCCGCTGCCTTAACGGCGCCTGGACCGCGCCGGCCGGCGGCGGCGGCGGGTCGAGCGGCCGGCGCAGCAGCGCCGCCGCGAGCGCGATGATGCCGAACGAGCCGGAATCGCAGGCGAACGGCAGGAACCTGGCTGCGCCGAACAGCGCGCCGCCGATCGGCGGCCCGAGCATGGTGGCGGCCCGGTCCCGCGCCTGCGACCTGGCGACCGCGTCGGGGAGCTGCTGCGGCGGCACCAGCCGCCGGATCGAGCCGCGGCTGGCCCCGACATAGAACGCCAGCGCCGCGCCCTGGATGAAGCCCACCGCGATCAGGTGCGCCAGGTATACGTGCCGGGTCAGCGCGGCCGGCACCACGCTCGCCCCGACCACCATCTGCACGACCGAGGCGATCACCATGACCCGCTTGCGCGGGTACTTGTCCGCAACCACCCCGCCGGGCAGCAGCATGAGCAGCGTCCCGACGAGCGAGGCGCTGGCCACCAGGCCGGCGTCGGCCGCCGAGCCGGTGACGGCCAGCATCAGCAGCGGGTAGGCGATGGCGGACATCTGGGTGCCGAGATCCGATAGGGCCTGCCCGGTCCACAGCAGGTTGAAGTCCCTGTTGCGGCGCAGCGGGACCAGGGCGGGCGCGGGCTTGCCCGGTTCTGGCCCGCCTGTCCTCGGCGCAGCCTGCGGCTCGCCGTCCGGGGTCCCGGCCGCAGTGCCCGAGTCGCCGCGCGGCGGCCGTTCAGGCCCAGTAGGAGGGATAGCCGCGGGATCGGCTGGTCGTGCCGGCACCGCGGCCGGCGGGCCGGTTCCCTCCATCCGCTCTAGTTTGCCAGGGTCCGATCCTGCCGCCTATACCTGGGCAAGCGGCACATTGCCGGAAATGGCGCGGCGAGCCAGGGCAGATGCCTGGTCCCGCAATAGCCTCATTGATTCTCTTTTGCCCGCGCCGTACTGTGCGAGGGTGGTGAGCCCGAGCCAGTACCCGGCGGAAGCAGCGGACGATTACTGCCTCAGGGCGGGCGAGGCGGCGCGGCTGCTCGCGGGCCATCCCTGGCGGTCGTTCGTGGTGGTAGGCGACAGCATCGCCGAGGGCCTCGGCGACTCCTGCCCCGGCTACCCCGACGTGCCCTGGTGCGACCGCATCGCCGCTGAGCTGCGCGAGCAGCGGCCGGGCATGAGCTACCTCAACCTCGGCACCCGCAACACCCCGGCCGCTACCGTCCAGGCGGAGCAGCTCCCGGCGGCGCTGGCCGCCGGCGCTGACCTCGCGCTGGTCGCCTGCGGCGGGTGGGATCTGCTGCAGCCCGCCTACGACGCCGCGGCCGTCGCGGCGACGCTGGGCGCCATTGCCGCCTCCTTTACCGAGACCGGTTGCGACGTGATCACCGTCGGCCTTTTCGACGGGTCGCGGGCGCCGGCGCTGCCCGAGGAATTCCGCGCGCCGTTCCGGGACCGGCTGCATGACCTCTCCGGCCGCACCCAGGCCATCGCCGGCCGCCTCGGCACCCTGCACGTGCCGCTGACCGCTCACCCGGCCTCGGGTGACGCCAACATCTACAGCGCCGACCTGCGGCACGGCACGATGCGCGGGCACGCGATCTCGGCGGCGGAGACGATCCGCCGGCTCGGTGCCTACCTGGACAGCTCCGGGCGCCGGGCCGCCCGCGCCGACGCCGGGCCGCGCTGATGGCCGCCGCCGGGCCGGCGGAAGCCGGACCAGCGAATGCGGGGCCGGCGGTTGCCGGGCCAGCAGGCCCGCAGGCGGCCGGCGGCCCGCTGCCGCCGACGATGGCCGAGCGGATCGCCCTGTTCCAGATCCTTTCCGGCACCTGGCTGGCCCAGGCCTGCTACGCGCTGGCCAGCCTCGGCGTCGCCGACCTGCTGGCGGATGGCCCCAGACAGGCCGCGAGCCTGGCCCGCGAGTCCGGCACCGACCGGCGCGCCCTGCTGCGGGTGCTGCGCGCCGTGGCCGCCGCCGGACTGGCCCGCGAGACCGCGCCTGGCGAGTTCGCGCTGACCTCGCTCGGCCAGCCGCTGCTGTCCGGCGTGCCCCGCTCCAGCCACCAGGCCGCGGTGATGTTCGGCGAGGAGGTGCACGCCTCGTTCGCCGAGATCACCCACACGCTGCGCACCGGCCGCCCGGCCTTCGAGAAGGTCTACGGGCAGTCGTTCTACGACTACCTGGGCGACCACCCCGAGGCCGCGCGGCGGTTCGCCGCCGCCATGGGTGCCGCCCCGGTGCCCGCCGCCCTGGCCGCCTGCGACGTGTCGGGCGCGCGGCTCATCGTGGATGTCGGCGGCGGCGACGGCGGCCTGCTCGCCAGGGTGCTGCGGGCACAGCCGCAGGCCCGCGGCGTGCTGCTCGACCTCCCGGCCGCGCTGGCGCAGGCACCCGCCAGGCTGGCCAGGGCCGGTGTCGCCGACCGCGCGCAAGTCGTGGCGGGCAGCTTCTTCGACCCGCTGCCGGCCGGCGGCGATGTCTACCTGCTGAGCCGGGTGCTGCACAACTGGGACGACGACGACGCGGCGCGGGTGCTTGGCCGGCTCAGGGCCGCGGTCGCGCCCGGTGGCCGGCTCGTCGTCTTCGAGGAACTGCTGCCGGACGGCCAGCCGGCCGGCTCGCTGCCCGCCACGCCGTCCGGCGAGCAGGAGCCAGCCAGGCCGGGTGGCGCGCCGACCACGCCTGGCCAGGCCGCGCCCGGGCAGGCCGCGCCCGGGCAGGCCGGCACCGCCACCAGCCACCTGATCGACCTGCTGATGCTGGTCATGCTGTCCGGCTGCGACCGGACCGAGCAGGAGTACCGGGCGCTGCTGGCCGGTGCGGGCTTCGAGGTCACCTCGGTCCGCCAGGCCCCGCTGCGTCCCGGCCAGGCCGAGAGCGTCATCGAGGCCGTCCCGTGCTGAGCGTCCCCCTGCTGAGCGTCCCCCTGCTGAGCGTCCCCGTGCTGACCTGCCCCGTGCTGACCTGCCCCGTGCTGAGCCCCGCGTACTGAGCCCCGCGTACTGAGCCAAGGAGAACCATGCCGCTGCACCCCCAGGTCCAGGCGATCCGCGACAAGCTGGCCAGGGACCGGGTCCCCAACCTGTACACGCTGCCGATCGATGAGGCCCGCGCCCAGGACCTGCGCAGCTCCGTCGCGACGGCCGGGCAGGCCGAGCCGGTGGCGGAGGTACGCGAGCTGACCGTGCCGGGGCCAGGCGGCGAGCTGGCCGGGCGGCTGTACCGGCCCGCGAGCGAGGCGCCGCTGCCGGCCCTGGCCTATTACTACGGCGGTGGCTGGAGCCTGGGCACGCTGGACACCTCGGATGCCATCTGCCGGAAGCTGGCCAACGCGGCCGGCTGCGCGGTCGTCTCGCTTGGCTACCGGCTCGCGCCGGAGAACAAGTTTCCCGCCGCCGTCGAGGATTCCTTCGCCGGCCTGGCCTGGGCCGCGGAGCACGCCGCCGAGCTGGGCATCGACCCCACCAGGCTGGCGGTCGGCGGAGACAGTTCCGGCGGCAACCTGGCCGCCGCGACGGCCCTGATGGCCCGCGACCGCGGCCTCCCGGCACTGGTGCACCAGCTGCTCGTCTACCCGAACACCGACTACCAGTCCGACACCCCCTCCATGCGGGAGATGACCGACGAGCACTTCTTCAATCCGCACGCGATCCGCTGGTACTGGGGCATGTACCTGGCCGAGCCGGGCGACGGCGCCCGCCCGCTGGCCTCGCCGCTGCTCGCCCCCGACCTCGGCGGGCTGCCGCCGGCCACGGTGATCACCGCCGAGTATGACCCGCTGCGCGACGAGGGCGAGCTGTACGCGGCGCGGCTGGAGCAGGCGGGCGTCCCTGCCGAGGTGATCAGGTACGACGGGATGATGCACGGCTTCTTCACCATGGTCGGCGTCCTGGACACCGCCCGCACCGCTGCCGCCGCCGCCGCCGCCCGGCTGCGCTCAGCGTTCGGCACGGCCTAGCCGGCCCGCCGCACTCGCCTGCCTGGCCCCGCCTGCCTGGCCCGACCGCCCCCCTCGCCCGGCTACGCCGTCACCGGGATCGGCGCGGAGCAGCGCCGGCCAGGCTGGCCGAGGCCATCCAGCGCTTCGGCCCGTGCTGTGCATCGTCTACGGCTCCAGCGAGCTGCCGCTGATCACCGATCTGCCGTTCATTGTCAACGATCCGGAACATCCGGAACGGCTGCGCTCGGCCGGCAGGCCGTTCGCGGACACCACGCTGGAGATCCGCGACCCTGACGGCAACGTGTGGAAGGCCGGTGATGCCGGCGAGGTCTGGGTGAACGGGTCGCTGAAGATGGCCGGCTACTGGCAGCAGCCCGAGGCGTCTCGGCAGGCCATATCGGCCGGCTGGGTCAGGGGTGGCGGGCCCCCGGCATTGCCGGGCCCGCCATTTCTTTAGCTCGCCTTAGTGGTCAACAGACTTGAGCTCGTCGTCCCTCATCTGCGCAACCTCCTTCCGCATGTGCAGGCCGCATCGGCATGCTGATCGCGCGACCGCACGGGCGGGCATCGGCAGTAAATGCCGTGCCGCAAGGGTGCTGACGGACGCGGAACCGCCGAGCCGCCGGCAGTGCGGACCAATCGGGAGAAGGTCCGTTTAATGGCCGGATTGATATTGCCGGGCATCTGCGTCAGGCACGGAATTGGACCCGTGAGTTCCTGCCAGCCTCATCATTTTCTTTTCGTCACAAGGGTGACCTGAGGCCCTAGCCGGCCCGCCCCCGCTTCACCGCGGCCAGGATCCCGTCCCAGAGCTCGCACCTGGCGGCGAGCGCGGTGTTCACGATCTCCTCGCACTCGCGCCACTTACCCTGGTCGTCCTCGCAGAGGTCGGCCAGCATCTGCATGGCCATCGGAGTGTGCTCCTCGGCATCCACCTGGATGTGGCGCTCCAGGTAGTCCACGAACACCGAGAGCTGGTTGCCCATCTCCTTGTTGACGGCCACGACCTGGTCGAACATGTCAGGGATCAGGTCCTCGCGGCCGAACGCGAAGGCGGCGGCCTGGCAGTGAATGGGAGCGTTCTCGATGAATCCCCAGGTCATCGTCGTGAAGTCGGCCGCGGGCGCCGGGGCTTCTGCCTCTTTCAGCGCGCTGAGGACCGGCTTGCCCGCGCGGATCAGCTCGATGAAGCTGTCGATGGCGGTCCGGCTGGCGCCGGCCTGCGCCATGCCGTCCAGGTAGAGCTCGAAGTGGCTGATGAACCCGCCGCCCAGCTCGTCGCTCTCTTCCACGAGCACGATGTCGTTGATCAGGCGGCGGCTGCCGGTCGGACCGGTCGGCACCCACGGCACCTGGATGCAGGTCAGGTGGCGTTGCAGGGACTTCAGCAGCGACATGAAGTCCCAGACCGCGAACGTGTGATGCTCCATGAAGGTCAGCACGGCGTCCATAGAGCTGAGCTGGCCGTAGAGCTTGTGCGTGATGACCCGCTGCCGGGCGGGCTCGACGGCTTGTTTGAGCCGCTCGATTCCGGGATTGGCTCCGTCCCAGTCGTACCGTGGCATCTCTGGTACCTCCGCTGTCACAGGCGTGTAAT
>DASXDJ010000127.1:0-20473 GCA_036490755.1 Streptosporangiaceae bacterium | reverse complement strand
CTCAGAGCGGCAGCGAGCGCACGGCCATGCCGCCGGCGCACCGTAGTCATCGCAGGCCCCGCCGGGCGTACGGCCCAGGGCGGGTACCGGTGTTTAATGGGCCATTGACGTGCGGCTTTAGGATCTGATATATCATACACCAGATTGGCTTGACTGCCCGTACTCGATGCCCGCGGTCTCGCAGGCACCGTGCGCAGCGGTGGCGATCGGCCCCCGCAGCTTGGAGGTACTGCCATGACCGACACGAGTGACGAGCTAAGAGTCTTCGAGGGCGTCCGCCCCAGCCGCGAAGGCGACCTCGCCCTGGAGAGCCAGGGCATGGCGCCGATCCCGGAGGACAACCGCTACGGCGGCGTCCACCGGATGTTCACGGTGTGGTTCACCCCCAATATGGAACTGTCCGGGGTGTTCGCCGGAACTCTGGCCGTGGTGCTCGGGCTGGGCTTCGGCCTCGGCCTGGTGGCCATCATCGCGGGCACGATCATCGGCGCGCTGCCGGTCGCGATCTTGTGCACCTGGGGCCCGAAAACGGGTACCGCGCAGGTGCCGCTGGCCCGGCTCCCGTTCGGGAAAACCATCACGCTGCCGGGCACCGTGCAGTGGCTGTCGTCGATCGCCTGGGATGCCCTGGTCGGGCTGTTCGGCGGGCAGGCCGCGCAGCTGCTGTTCCACGTGCCGTTCTGGGTCGGCGTGGCCATCGTGCTGGGCCTGGAAGGCGCCGTCAGCGTCTTCGGCTACGAGTTCGTGCACCGGCTCCAGGTGTGGGGCTCGGCCATCTTGGTCGTGCTGTTCGTCGTGCTGACGGTGAAGATCTTCCAGCACCACATCGTGCTGCCGCACAACACCCTGCACGGGCCGGCCCTGTGGGGCGCGTTCGTGCTGATGGTCACCATCTCGCTCAGCGAGGGCCTCTCGTGGGCCACCTACGCCTCGGACTACAGCCGGTACATGAAGCCGACCACGTCCAAGGCCGGGATCTTCTGGCTCACCCTGGCCGGGCTCACCGCCTCCTACGTCTGGGTCGAGACCATCGGCCTGGCCGGCGCCAGCGTGCTGGGTAACCAGACGGCCGCGGGCGTGCGCACCCTGATGGGCGGCGGAGTGCTGGGCGTGCTGGCCCTGATCGCGATCGTGTTCGGCGCCATCGCGTCCAACTCGATGAACGACTACACCGGCTCGCTGGCCTTCCAGGCGCTCGGCGCCCGGGTCCGGCGGCCGATCATCGCCGCGGTAGTGGCCGTCCTGGCGTTCGTGGCCATCTTGTGGATGAACTCGGGCGATACGTCCGGCAAGTTCGAGAACCTGCTGCTGTTCATCGGCTACTGGATCGCGCCGTTCGTCGCCATCGTGATGATCGACTGGCACTACAACAGGACCAGGTACACGCCCACCTTCCTGCGCCGCGCGCTGAACTACGGCGCCCTGCGCGGCGGCTGGCAGGCCCTGGTCGCGTTCGTGGTGGGCTTCGGCTGCATGGTGCCGTTCATGAACACCTCGATCATCGTCGGGCCGGCCGCGACCGCGCTGGATGGCGCCGACCTGGCCTTCTACGTGGGCTTCATCGTCGCCGGAATCCTGTACTACGCCCTGCTCAAGATCTCCCCGCCCGCTCAGGCCGCTCGCGAGGTGCCGGCCGGCGTCGGGACGGCGGCCGACGACGGGGCGCGCTAAGCGGATGACTCACGACACCGATATCGCCCGGCTGCTGGACCGGGTCGACACTGACCGGGCCGTGGAGCTGGTCCGGCAGGTCTGCCGGATCCCCAGCGTGCTGGGCGAGGAACAGGAGCTGGCCGCATTCCTGGCCAGTGAGATGCGCGGCTCGGGCTTCGAGGCGGCCGGGCTGCAGCCCGTGCTGCCCGACCGGCCCAACGCCGTCGGCGAGGTCAGCTTCGGGCCCGGCCGCCGGGTGGTGCTCACCGGCCACATGGACACCAAGCCGGTGTCGCACGGCTGGCAGGTGACCAGCCCGTTCTCGGGTGACCTGCTGGACGGCGCGGTCTACGGGCACGGGGTCATGGACATGAAGGCCGCGCTGGCCTGCCAGATCGTCGCCATCGAGGCGGTGCGCGACAGCGGGCTGCCGCTGTCGGGGACCCTGGCCATGGCGGCCGTCTCTGACCACATGGGTGACCAGCTGGGCTCGATCGCCTACTTCGACGCGTTCGACGCCGACCTGTGCGTGCTGGGCGAGCTCACCGACAACGAGGTCTGCCTGGGCCACCGCGGCCGGTACTACTTCGACGTGACGCTGCTCGGCCGCTCGGCGCACACCTGCCACAAGCACGACGCGGTCAACGCCAACGTGCTGGCCGCGCAGGTGGTGCTGGCCCTGGACCAGTCCCGGCTGGAGCCGTCGCTGGCCGACGGGGTAGCCGAGCTGTTCGGGGCCGAGACCTACATCGTGCCGGGCCGCATCTACGGCGGCCTGCCCCCCGGCGGGCCGTCGATGATTCCCGACGAGTGCGTCATCCGGGTGGACTGCCGCCCGCAGCCGGGAGTCAGCGCCGAGGAGGTCCGCGCCGAGATCGACCGGTGCCTGGCCCGGGCCCGGGCGGCCGATCCGCGGCTGACGGCCGAGGTCGTGCTGGCCGACGTCAAGCCCGGCTACCTGGCCGAGCCGGACGCGGAGGTCGTCACCCTGATGACCGACGCCGTCCGCCATGTCCGCGGCGAGGAGCCGCGGCTGGTCACCGAGAACTGGCTGGGCGACACGGCCAGCTTCGGGGCCAACGTGCCGACGGTCATCTTCGGTCCGGGCGGCCGGCCGGTGTACTGTCCCGACGAGCACCTGTCGGTGGCTGACATTCACGAGGCCACCCGGGCCTACGCGGCGTTCGCCGCGCTGGCCCTGGCCGACCCGGCCGGACAGGCGGAGGGGGTGACCGCGGCCAGCCATGAGCGCTAGCTTCGGCAGCCTCCTGGACCAGTGCCTGGACGTCCGGGCCGGCGAGCAGATCGTGCTGCTCACCGACGCCGGGACCGACCCGGGGGTGATCGCCGGCCTGACCGCCGGGATCGAGGCCCGGGACGGAGTCGCGCTGGTGGCCCGGATGCCCGCACCGTACCTGCCCGGTTCCGAGCCGCCGGGCGCGGTCGCGGCGATGATGGCGGCCTCCGGCGCGGTCATCGAGCTGACCAGCCTGTTCATCGGCTCCAGCCAGGCGCGGCGGGCGGCCACCGACCGCGGCGTCCGGTACCTGGCCATGCCCGGCGTCCGGGTGGACACCTTCCGGGCCGGCGGCCCGGTGGACGTGGACTTCGCCCGGCTGCGCAGCGACGCGGAGACGGTCGGCCGGGCCTGGGGCGCGGCCCGGCAGTTCCGGCTGAGCACCCCGGCCGGCACCGACCTGCGCGGCTCGGTGGACGGCCGGCCGGGCCGGGTGCTGCACGGGATGGCGACCGCGCCCGGCGCCTACATGGCGCCCCCGGACATCGAGTCGGGCACCGCGCCGGTCGAGGGCACCGCGTCGGGCGTGGTGGTGATCGACGGGGACCTGCTGTTCATGGGGGAGGGCCCGCTGCGCGAGCCCGTCATCCTGCACATCGCCGAGGGCCAGGTGGTCGGGATCGAGGGCGCCGAGCGCGGCCGGCTGACTCAGATGATCCAGCGCTGCGCCGACGACCAGATGGCCAACCTGGCCGAGGTGTCGGTCGCCTTCAACCCCAACGGGACCATCTGCGCCGTGCCGATGGAGACCGAGTCCGCGCGCGGCACGGCGCACGTCGCCCTGGGCAACTCGATCGCCTACGGCGGCCGGGTCAACGCCGTGGCCCACCTGGACTGCGTGATGCGCGACGCCACCCTGGAGCTGGACGGCGCCGTGGTGATGAGCGAGGGAGCGGTGTCATGACCGGGGAGAGCATGTGAGCCAGGCCGAGGGGAGCGGTCCGCGGTCCGGGGTCGTCCTTCAGGGCGTGGACGCGCCGGGTGAGTTCCGGGCCATGGTCGGCGAGATCGAGGACCTGGGCTTTGATCACCTGTGGCTGACCGACTCCTCGCTGCACGCCCGCAACTGCTACTCCTACCTCACGCTGGCCGCGGTCAGCAGCTCGCGGCTGCTGCTGGGCACGGCGGTCACCAACCCGGCGACCCGGCACCCGGCGATCACCGCGGCGGCCGCCGCCACAGTCGACGAGGTGGCCGGCGGCCGGCTCATCCTGGGCATCGGCGCCGGCGACCGGCCGCTGCTGGCGCTCGGCCTGCGGCCCAGCCCGCTGGCCACGCTGGAGGCGGCGATCGGCGGCATCCGGCAGCTGTGGAGCGGGGCCGAGGTCAGCCTGGCGGCGCCCGGCGTCACCCTCGACGGCGCGCACCTGCGCTTCGGCGCCCGCCCGGACATCCCGGTCTACATCTCGGCCAGCGGGCCGAAGACGCTGGAGCTGTCCGGCCGGATCGCCGACGGGGTGATCTTGCTGGTCGGGCTGTTTCCCGAGGCGCTGGACTGGGCGGTCGCCCAGGTGGACCGGGGCGCGAAGGAAGCCGGGCGGCCGCGGCCGCATATCGCGGTCTTCGCCTACGGCGCGATCAGCGACGACGAGGACGCCGCCCTGGAGCAGGCCCGGTCCATCGCGGCCTGGTTCCCGCAGACCGCGCCGGGCATCTGCGACCTGGCCGGCCTGCCGCGACCGGTAGCCGACCGGGTCCGCGCCGGATACCAGGGCGGCGAGTTCCAGGAGGCGGCCGCGGCGGCCCGGGAGCTGCCGGCCGAGTTTGTCCGGAAGGTCGCGCTGGCCGGGAACGAGCAGCGGGCCGCGGCGCAGATCCGGGCGGCCCTGGCGGCCGGGGCGGACTCGGTGCACGTGTTCCCGCTCGGCGCGGACCGGATGGCCACGGTCCGGGCCTTCGCGCGCGCCTGGCCGCAGGCAGCGACGCCGTAACGCGCCGGGGCCGCGACGCCGTAACGCGCCGCGGCCGCGACGCCGTAACGCGGCGGGACCGGGGCGCCGTGGCACGGCGCAGCCGGGACAGCAGCGGCCGGTCACGACGGCCCGTAGCAGGACCGGCGGGCGATGGCTAAGGTGACCCGGTAAGGCGGACGGGCCCCCGGATGATATCTCGGATATCATATTCTCACGGCCCCGTATCCTGCGGTGCTGCGCCGAGTTCGGCGGCAGCGCGGGGGCGGGCACCGGCAGCAACCACCGGGGGCGAGATGGGCGGCGATGGAAGTGGCCGACGCGGATCGGGCCGGGCAGGTTACGCACCTGCGCCAGGCGGCCTGCCACCGCGATGCCGGGATACCCGGCAGCCCGGCCAGCCCGCCCGGCCCGGCCCGCGCGCACCCCGGGCCCGGCCCGGGGCTCCCCGGGTGGATGGTGCCGGCGAGCGAGGGTTACCTGCAGCTAACGGCCGCCCGCGGGCTCCTGACCGGGCTCGCCGGGCCGTCATCAGCAGGATCAACGTAGGAGGAACGGCGTGGCCACGCGCGCAGCAGCTGGCGAGGGCCTGGTGAGCGGCCCGGTCTTCACTGGCCAGCATGACCGGCGGAAGGTAACCGACTGGGTCTACGAGGAGCTCAAGGCAGCCATCCTCGAGCTCCGGCTGCCGCCGGGGCACCCGCTGCGGGAGGCCGCGCTGGCCGAGCAGCTCGGCGTCAGCAAGACGCCTATCCGCGAGGCCCTGTCCCGGCTGGAGCAGGAGGGCCTGGCCGAGATGACCTCGTTCAAGGGTGCCGTCGTGACCGGCTACTCGCGCAAGGACCTGCTGGAGATTTACGAGCTGCGCGAGCTGCTGGAGAACGCGGCGGCCCGGACGGCGGCCACCTCGATCGAGGCGCCGGCGCTGGACCGGCTGGTGGCGATCTGCCAGGAGAGCCGTGACCTGCGCACCGGCAGTGACCCGGCCCGGCTGGCGGCGCTGATCACCGAGTTCGACACCGTGCTGTTCGATCAGGTGCGCAACGGCCGGATCCGGGCCCTGATCGAGAACCTGCGGGCTCACCTGACCCGGATCGGCCAGCTCACGGCCGAGATTCCCGGCCGCGTCCAGACGTCGATCGCCGAGCACGAGAAGATCGTCGAGGCGATCGTGGCCCGCGATCCGGACCTGGCCGAGCAGCGGATGGCCGATCACATTCACAGCGTCCGGGATGACCAGCTCCGGGCGCTCAGTGAGGCCGCGCCCGCATCCTGACTCCGGAGCCGGGCCCGCCGGGCCCGCGCGCTGGTCGCGGGGCCCCTGGCCCCTTGACTTTGGTCGATCATATCTGATGTGCTGCACATTATGTTCGACCAGCGAGGACAGGGTCTTTCTGTCGTGCTGCGCGAGCGCGGCAAGGCGGCGTGGGCCGCCGCCACCCGGCATCCCATGGTGGCCGAGATCGGCTCCGGGACGCTGCCGCACCAGACCTTCCGGGGCTATTTCGAGCAGAACATCCTGTACCTGCAGGACTATGCGCGGGCCATCGCGCTGATCGCCGGCAAAGCCCCGGACCTGGCCGCCATCGGCGTGCTGACCCGGTTCCTGCAGCAGATCGTGGCGACCGAGATCCCGGCCAACATCGCCTTCCTGCGCCGGCTGGGCGGCTCGCCCGCCGAGCCGGCCCAGATGCACCCGGTCACCTACGCCTACACCCGGCACCTGCTGTACTCCGCCGCGCAGGGGACCGTCGCCGAGGGGCTGACGGCGGTGCTGCCCTGCCAGTGGAGCTACGGGGAGCTGGCCGTCCCGCTGATGGCCTCGCTCCCGGTGGACTCGGTCTACGCCGACTGGATCGCCCTGTTCGGCGATGATTCCTACAGCACCATGGTCAACGAGACGACCAGCCTGCTGGACCGGCTGACCTGCCCGAACGACGAGGTCAGGCTGCGCCACCTGGCGGCCGTTTTTGACGCCTCCACCCGATTCGAAGTGCAGTTCTGGGATATGGCCTACGGCGTCAGCCAGAGCTGGCTGCCGGGGAAGGAGCCTGCGCCGTCATGCGTGCTGCCCGAATCTTCGCCGACCTGAGCCTGCGGCTGGACGAGCTAGCCGACCCCGAGCCCGGACCAGGGGAAGTCCTGGTCCGCATTCACGCCGCGGGGGTGTGCGGCACCGACCTGCACATCCTGGACGGCATGATCAAGCCCGACCCGTACCCGATGACGGTGGGGCATGAGGCGGCCGGGGTGGTGGCCGCTACCGGGCCGGGCGCGACGCTGCAGCCCGGTGACCGGGTCGCGATCTACAACAAGCTGTTCTGCGGCTGGTGCGAGCAGTGCCTGGCCGGGCGGCCTAACATCTGCGACACCGAGCCGGGCCAGCTCGGCTTCAACATGGACGGCGGGGACGCGGAGTTCGTGGTCGTCCCCGAGCGCAACCTGGTGCCGGTGCCCGTCTCGGTCGACTTCGCCACCGCCGCCGTGCTGACCTGCGCCGGGATGACCGCCGTGCACACCGCGCGGCGGGCCGGGCTGTCGCTGGGCGACACGGCGGTCGTCAACGGCATCGGCGGCGTCGGGATCCTGGCCGTCCAGGCCGCCCGGCAGGCCGGCGCCCGGGTGATCGCCGTGGCTGACTCGCCGGACAAGCAGGAGCTGGCCGTGGCGCACGGCGCGGCCGACACTGTGCTGGTGTCCCGCCCCGAGGAGTACGACAAGCTGCCGGGCCGGGTCCGCGACCTGACCGGCGGCCGCGGCGCGGACGTGTTCTTCGAGCTGGTCGGCACGACCGGCACGATGACCGCCGGAATTCGCTGCCTGGCCAAGGGCGGCACCTTCGTGTCCACCGGCTACACCGACCAGCCGCTGAGCATCCACCCGATCGAGTTCATCCTGTCGGAGACCAGCCTGGTGTCCACGGTGGCGGCGACCCGGCAGGACCTGGCCGATGCCATCGCCCTGGCCGCCAGCGGAGCGATGACCGTCCCCATCGCCGGCCACTTCCCGCTGGAGAAGATCCAGGACGCGCTCGACGCGCTGCGGGGCCGCGCGGTCCTGGGCCGGCAGATCCTCGACCTGGTGTAGGGAGTGACATGGCCGCTACCGTGACCGATCCTGACCTGGAGTTCCTGCGCCGGCCGCTGCGCTTGTACATCGACGGCGAGTTCGCCGCTACCGATCAGCAGCTGACCGTCCTCAACCCGGCCACCGGGGAGCCGCTGGCGCAGGTGCCGCTGGCCAGCCCGCAGGACGTGGACGGGGCGGTGCGCGCGGCCCGGACCGCGTTCGAGACCTGGCGGTTCAGCCCGCCGACCCAGCGGGCCCGGCTGATCTGGCAGCTGGCCGACCTGCTGGAGGCCCGGCAGGAGGAGTTCGCCACCATCGAGGTGCTGGACAACGGCAAGCCGCTGGGCGAGGCGCGCGCGGTGGACATCGCGCTGACCATCGAGCTGCTGCGGTACTACGCGGGCTGGCCGACCAAGATCGCCGGCTCGGTGCAGCCGAACTCCATCCCCGGCATGCTCAGCATGGTCCGCAAGGAGCCGGTCGGCGTCGTCGCGGCCATCACGCCGTGGAACTTCCCGCTGCTGGAGGTGGCCTACAAGCTCGGCCCGGCGCTGGCCGCGGGCTGCACGGTCGTGATCAAGCCATCCGAGCTGGCCCCGCTGTCGACCCTGCGGCTGATGGACCTGGTGCACGAGGCCGGGTTCCCGGCCGGGGTGGTGAACGTCGTCATCGGCGGGCCCGAGGTGGGCGCGGCGCTGACCGCGCACCCCGGCGTCGACAAGATCGCCTTCACCGGGCAGACCGAGACCGGCAAGGCCATCCTGCGCGCCTCGGCTGACGACCTGAAGCGGGTCTCGCTGGAGCTGGGCGGCAAGAGCCCCAACATCGTGTTCGCCGACGCCGACCTGGACGCCGCGGCGGGCGGCGCGTTCGGCGGGATCTTCTTCAACCAGGGCCAGGCCTGCGTGGCCGGCTCGCGGCTGTTCGCCGAGGAGCCGGTCGCCGAGGCGCTGATGGACCGGGTGGCCGAGAAGGCCCGGGCCATCCGGCTCGGCCACGGACTGGACCCGGGCACCGACATGGGGCCGCTGATCTCGGCGCCGCACCGGGAGCGGGTGCTGGGCTACGTGGGCGACGCGGCCAGCGCGGGGGCCGAGGTCATCACCGGCGGCCAGGCCGCCGAGGTGGCGGGGCTGGACGGCGGCTTCTTCGTCGAGCCGACCGTGATCGGCGGGGTCCGCAACGACATGCGGGTCGCTCAGGAAGAGATCTTCGGACCGGTGCTGTCGGTCATCTCCTGGCGCGACCTGGACGAGCTCAAGGCGCTGGCCAACGACGTGCGCTACGGCCTGGCCGCGGGCATCTGGACCCGCGACACCAGCAAGGCGCTGCGGGTCGCCGAGCACATCGAGGCCGGCACGGTCTGGATCAACACCTACGGGATGTTCGACGTGGCCGTGCCGTTCGGCGGCCGCAAGCACTCGGGCTTCGGCCGGGAACTCGGCGAGGAAGCCCTGGAGCCCTACCTGCACTCCAAGTCTGTCTGGCTCGACCTGGACGCGGCCGTGCCGCAGTCCGGGCAGGGCATCAGCCGGTAAAGGACCGCCGATGAGGATCATCATCAAGAACGGCTCCGTCGTGACCATGAACGACGCGGGCGATGTCGTGTTCGACGGCGCGGTGGTCATCGACGGTGACCGGATCACTGATGTCGGCCCGGCGGCCGAGGTGCTGGCCCGCACCTCGGCCGACGGGGCGAAGGTGATCGACGCCACGGGCAAGGCGGTCCTGCCCGGCCTGGTCGACCTGCACTACCACACCGCGCTGGGCAAGGGCTGGAGCGACCACCTGCCGCTGTGGGAGTACCTGGAGACCTGCTGGTACCCGATCATCCGGGCGCTGGACTACGACGCCGCCTACTGGGCCGCGATGGCCAGCTACAGCGAGTCGATCAAGTGCGGCGTCACCACCGTCAACGACATGTACCGGCAGCTGATCGCGCTGGGCGACGCCGCCGAGGAGATCGGCATCCGGGCGGTGCTGTCCAACGACATCGCCGACGCCGAGCACAACCTGGACACCCTGGAGGACAACAAGGAGGCGTTCCAGGCCAAGCACGGCAAGGCCAACGGCCGGATCGAGGTGTACGTCGGCATCGAGTGGCTGCCGCTGGCCTCGGAGGAGCTGCTGCGCGATTCCCGGCTGCTGGCCGATGAGCTGGGCACCGGCATCCACATCCACCTCAATGAGTCGCTGACCGAGGTGGAGAACTCCAGGCAGCGGTTCGGCCGGCGGCCCACCGAGGTCGCCTACGACAACGGGATCCTGGGCCGCAACTGCATCGCCGCGCACTGCGTCTGGCTGTCGGACACCGAGATCGCGCTGATGCGCGAGACCGGCACCCAGATCTCGCACAACCCGTCGTCCAACGCCAAGCTGGGCAACGGGATCGCCCGGCTGCCGGAGATGCTGGCCGCCGGGATCAACGTCGGGATCGGCCACGACGCGGCCGAGTGCAACAACAGCCGCGACCTGTTCGAGGTGATGAAGTTCGCCTCGCTGATCCACCGGGCCAGCCGGGTCGACGCCAGCCTGCAGCAGGCCCGTGACGTGGTGACCATGGCCACCCGCAACGGCGCCGATGCGCTCGGCCACCAGACCGGCCGGCTGGAGGCCGGCCGCAAGGCGGACGTCATCCTGGTCGACCTGAACAGCCAGATGTTCACCCCGCTGATGCCCGACAACGCCGACCACCTGTTCTCGCACCTGGTCTTCGCGGCCAACGGCAGCTGCGTGAACACCACCATCATCGACGGCCAGATCGTGATGGAAGACCGGCAGCTGGTCACCGTGGACGAGCAGAAGATCCTGCGCGAGGCCAACTCGGCGTTCCGCCGGGTGCTGGACCGGATGGTCGTGCCCGGCAGCTGACAAGCCCCGAGGCTGCCCGCCCGGGGCCAGGGGACGGGTCCGGGCGGGCAGCTCTCGCACGATGCGAGCGCGGCGCGGGCGCGGCGCTGCCGCCGCCAGAGCGCGGCGCGAGGAGAGCTCATGAGCCGCTGGCTGGTGCTGGGTGACCCGGTGGTGTCCCTCGGCGAGCAGACTCTGATCCCGGACGGCGCGCTGATCATCGAGGAGGAGCTGATCACCGCGGCCGGCCCGCGCGAGCAACTGGAGCGGCGGGGGCCGTTCGACCGGGTGCTGGGCTCGCCCGGCCACCTGGTCATGCCCGGCTTCGTCAACTGCCACTACCACTCCGAGCTGATCTTCGGGCCCGGCCTGTACCAGCACGTGTTCGAGAAGGCCAACGTGCACATCCAGGGCGCCACCGGGCCGATCTCCGAGGCGGACCTGTACCACGGGATCCTGTGGGGCCTGATCACCGCCATCAAGGGCGGCCAGACCGGCACCGTGGACATGTACTACGGCCGCCCCAGCCTGCCCGACTTCGGCTGCGAGCCGGCGCTGCGCGCGTACGCCGACGCCGGGCTGCGCACCGCGTTCGGGCTGGTCAGCCGGGACCAGAACATCTACGCGCACGAGAGCGACGAGCAGTTCCTGGCCCGGCTGCCGCCGGACCTGGCCGCCGAGGTGCGCCGGTCGCCGATGGGCTACGCCTGGCCGGTCGATGAGGTGATGGCCAGCTTCGGGCGGCTGGCCCGCCGGTGGCACGGCTACGACGACCGGATCGCGATCGTCACCGCCCCGGACTGGACCCCGGCCTGCTCCGACGAGCTGTACCAGCGCTGCCGCCGGGCCGCCGACGAGCACGGCACCGGGCTGATCACCCACCTGCTGGAGACCCGCTCGGAGATGCTGTTCAACCTCCGGGCCTACGGCAAGTCCGGCGTCCGCCGGCTGGCCGACCTGGGGGTGCTCACGCCGTCGACCGTGGCTGAGCACTTCGTCTGGGTGACCGATGAGGACCTGGCCATCTTCGCCGACTCCGGCGCGGTGGCCTCCGCCAACGCCGGCTCCAACCTGCGGCTGGCCACCGGCATCTGCCGGGTCCGCGACATCATGGCGGCCGGCGGCCGGGTCGGGTTCGGCACCGACGGCATCTCCTTCTCCGACCGGGAGGACTTCTTCGCCGAGCTGCGGCTGGCCAGCTACCTGCAGCGGCTGCCGCGCGAGTTCGGCACCGGCCGGATGGACAGCGAGCAGGTGCTGCGAGCCGCGGCCGGCAACGGGGCCCGGGCGCTCGGCCTCCAGGCCCGGCTGGGGAGCCTGGAGGCCGGCCGGTACGCCGACCTGCTGGTGCTGTCGAAGGACCGGATCTTCTTCCCGCCCGGCCGCTACGACGCTGAGCCGGTCCTGGACGTGCTGCTGGACCGGGCCGAGGCGGCCGACATCGAGACGGTCCTGGTGCACGGGCGGATCCTGATGGAGGACGGCCGGGTCACGATCGTGGCCGAGGACCAGGTCCGGGCGGCGTTCGCCGAGGCCGTGGCGCAGCGGGTGTACCGGCCCTCGGCGCAGGTCCGGCGGTGGGCCGAGCTGGGCACGCTGGTCGAGCCGTACCTGCCGGAGTTCTACCGGCCCTGGTACGAGACACCGATCGAGCCGGCCTACGTCTACAACCCGCGGCGCCCGCCTGCCGCGCCCGGCGCCCCGCCGCCTCCGGCGCAGCCGGTACCGCCGCTGCCCGCGGCCCAGCCGCCCGGGCGGCCGCGCGGCAGCTGACGGCTGCCCGGCGAGCTGGCTGCCGCCTGGCTGCAGGCCACGGCGCAGCGGCTAGCTGATCCCCAGCACGGCCGCGAAGTGGTCGCCCATGATGCCGGCCAGCTTGCGGTCCGCGATGGGCGGCAGCTGGACCGCCGCCGCCTCGTCGTTGACCGTCTGCAGCTTGCCGGCCAGCTTGACCGGATCGTAGAGAAATCCCGGGTAGTCCGTGCCGAAGAAGATCTTCTCCAGCGGCACGAACGACGGCTCCAGGCGGTGCAGGAACATGAACAGGTCGCGCCGGGTCAGCGTGGCGATCAGGTAGGACAGCTCGGCGTAGAAGTTCGGGTGCTTGGTCAGCAGGAACATCGCCTCGTCGGTCCACGGCAGCCCGCAGTGCGCGATGATCACCCGCAGGTCGCGGAACTCCCGGCCGATGTCATCGAGCAGCGCCGGGCGGCCCAGCTCCAGCCGGGCGTCGATGCGGGTCGACCCGGCCTGGTGGATCATCACCGGGATGCCCAGCTCGGCGGCCTTCCGGTAGACCGGGAAGGCCAGGTCCCGGTCGTTGGCCGCCCAGTGCTGGTACATCGGGTACAGCTTGACGCCGGCCAGTCCCAGGCCGACGGCGCGCTCCAGCTCCGCCGCGGCTGCGGCCGGCCCGCGGAAGGCCGGGTTCACCGAGGCGAAGCCGATGAAGTGCTCCGGGTCCGAGGCCACCACCGCGGCGATGTAGTCATTGCACCGCTCCGGGTCCGGCGGGCCCTCGACGCCCAGGATGCCGTCGGTATCCACCGTGCCGATCAGCTGCCCGTCCAGGTACTGCGGCGACACCGCCAGCACTATGATCTTGTCGAAGCCGGGATGGTCGCGGCGCGACTCGGCCGGGCCGATCAGCGGCCAGCCGGTCCGGCCCATCCCGCTGGCTTCCCACTCCTGCTCGGTCGGCATCCGGTGCGACGGCAGCCTGCCCATGCTCCGGTAGATGCACAGCGAGCCCTCGCGGCCGTAGTCGACGGTGAAATCGGGATCCGCCGCCAGCGCGAGGATGTGGCTATGCGCGTCGATGATCACATCCGGCCCTCCTGCCTAGACCACATGGTAATCACCGGACTCGGCAGTCACCTGCGCCACGTATTGGGAGCGACGGGAACGGCTGCCCCTGGCAGCATGGAAGGCGTGGATGCTGTGAATATCGAGGCCATGCTTGGTCGCTTCACTGATCAGTGGCAGCCCAAGCGGATCGCCCGGCTCAATGACTACGACGTGCGGATCGTCAAGCTGCAGGGTGAGTTCACCTGGCACCAGCACGCCGACACCGACGAGTTCTTCCTGGTCATCAGCGGCGAGCTGACCATCCAGCTGCGCGACCGCGACGTGGTGCTGGGGCCGGGGGAGCTATTCGTGGTTCCGCGCGGCGCTGAGCACTGCCCGCGCGCGGACGCCGAGACGGCCGTGCTGCTGCTCGAGCCGAGCACCGTGGTCAACACCGGTGACGCGGGCGGCGACCTGACCGCCGAGGTCGAGACGCTGAGCTGACCTGGCTCGGCAGAACGAGCCCGGCAAGGCGAGCCCGGCAAGGCGAGCCCACAAGGCGGGCTAGGCAGAACGAGCTGACAGCTCGGAGCCGGCCGGGTCGCCGGAGCGGATCTGCCCCGCCGTGAGGCCGAGGTGATCGTGCAGCGCCTGCTCGCCCGTGCCGGTCAGGGCCACGGCCCGGCCGGTGCCGATCCGGGTAATCCAGCCCGCGTCGAACGCATGCCGGCACACGGCAGCTCCGATGCCGCCCGCCAGATGCGGCCGGCGCTCGGTCCAGTCCAGGCAGGAGCGGACCAGCGGCCGGCCGGTCGCCGGCGGCGGCTCGATGCCGGCCTCGCGCAGCCAGCCCGTCCCGCGCTCGGTCAGGACCACCCCGTGGGTCCAGTCGAGCAGGCCGCGCCTGGTCATCGCGTCGGTGATCGCGACACCCAGGGTTCCGGCCAGGTGGTCGTAGCACGTCCGGCCGCGTTCCAGCGCCCGGCGGCGGCTCGCCGCGGGCAGCGACCGGGGCGGCGTCGTGCGGTGCGGGGCCATCGCCGCCAGGTTCTCGATCAGCGCGGCCGTGTCCGGGCCGGCGAGCCGCAGGTACCGGTGCCGGCCCTGCCGCTCCTGGGTCAGCAGCCCGCCGGCGACCAGCAGGTTCAGGTGCTCGGTCGCCGTGGAGGGGGCCACTCCGGCCATCCGGGCCAGCTCACTCGCCGTCCACGCCCGGCCATCCAGCAGCGCCAGGCAGATGCTGGCCCGGGTCCCGTCTGCGAGCAGCCCGGCCAGGGCGGCCAGGTCCGGGCCGCCGGTGTCCTCAGCGTGACGGTTCACTTCTCCATCATGCCCCGGAGATCCTTCGCCGGGTGCCGAAGGGTCGCCGGCCTAGCGTCGGCGTCATGGATACCGCGGCTACGACCCGTACTGCCGGCCGCGCCCCGGCCGACCACGTGACCATCACGCCGAGCATCCTGTATTTCGGCACCCCCGTCGTGCTGCTCTCGACGGAGAACGAGGACGGTTCCGCCAACCTCGCGCCCATGTCGTCCGCGTGGGTGCTAGGCCAGGTGATCGTGCTGGGGGTGGGCATCGAGGGGCAGACCGCGGCCAATCTGCGCCGGCGCCCCGAGCTGGTCGTCAACCTGCCCGCACCGGATCAATGGCCGGCCGTCGAGCGGCTGGCGCCGCTGACCGGACGTCACCCGGTCCCGGCGGGCAAGCGCGGGGTGTTCCGGTTCGAGCCGGACAAGTTCGCTGCCGCCGGGCTGCGCCCGGAGCCGTCCGACCTGGTCGCTCCGCCGCGCGTGGCCGAGTGCCCGCTGCAGCTGGAAGCCCGCGCGGCGCGGGCCGAGCCCGGCACCGGCGGGAACTTCGTCCTGGTCGAGGCTGAGGTTCTCCGGGTGCACGCGGACCCGCGCCTGGTCGTGCCGGGCACCCAGCACGTCGCCCCCGACCGGTGGAGCCCGCTCATCTACAACTTCCGGCACTATTTCGGCCTGGGCCCCGAGCTCGGCCACACCTTCCGGTCGCAGACGACAGCACCAGCTACCCGATAGCTTTTACCGCTGCGCGCGGCCACGCTCGAAGACCGCCGCCCGGCGCGCCCCGAAGCTCTCCGGATCGGTCACCCGCACCCCGGCCGCCGCCAGTTCCTGCTCGGCGGCCAGGGCCGCGGCGCCGCCCTGATCGCGGCTGGTGTCATACAGGCCGCGGATCCGCGCGGCCGTGCCGGCGTCGGTGGAGGCGACGCTTTCCGCCAGCTGCACTGCGCGGTCCAGCAGGTCATCGTGCGGCACCACCTCGTTGAGCAGCCCGATCCGCAGCGCCGTGGCCGCGTCCACGAAATCGCCGGTGAATGACATCTGCCGGGCCCAGGACTGGCCGACCGCCTGCGGCAGCCGCGCGGTCAGCCCCCAGGCCGGCGTCACCCCGACGCGCGCGTGCGTGTCCGCGAAGCGGGCGCGCTCGCTGCCGATCCGGAAATCGCAGGCCAGCGCCACCTCCAGGCCGCCCGTCACGGCGACCCCGTTGATCGCCCCCAGCACCGGGACCGGGAAGCCGAACAGCAGCCGCAGCGCGCCCGCCGGGAACGCGCCCGGCTGCCCGAGCTCAGTCAGGTCCAGGCCGGCGCAGAACGCCGGGCCGGCGCCGGTCAGCACCAGTGCGCGCAGGTCCCCGGCCGCGGCCTGCCCGGTGAGCTCGGCCAGCCGCTGGTCCGCTGCCGTCAGCAGCGCTCCGGACAGGGCGTTGTACTTGGCCGGGCGGTTCAGCGTCAGCACCGCCACGCCCGGCGCGGGCCGGTCCAGGCGAGCCAGGTCGTCGGTCATGCCTGCCTTTCTATCGCGTCCGCGCCGCTATGTCCGCAGCCCGTGATCGCTGGCACACTGGCGCTGAGGCATACCTGAATCGTCCTCGGGGCGACGGCCAGCCAGGAGGCAGCATGGCGGCATCCGGAACGAACCCGCCACCCGGGCCGGCCGCCGGCCCCGGAGCCGTGCCTCCGGCCAGCGACCCGCCAGAGTCGCCCGCCAGCCCCGCGCCCGGGTCGCCGTCCGACGACATGAATTCCGGAACGGATTCGTCCGAAATCCTGGTCCGCCGGGCCGGCCCCGTGGCCATCGTCACTCTCAACCGGCCCGCCGTACTCAACGCCATCACCCACCAGATGGCCGTCGCGTACGCCGCGGCGCTGCGCGCCGCCGATGCCGACCCCGGTGTCCGCGTGGTGGTCGTGACGGGCGCCGGGCGCGGTTTCTGCTCCGGCGCTGACCTGGGCCGGCTGGCGCAGGGCGCCGGCGCCATCCGCCGTTTCGTCGTGCCCGCGAGCGACCTGCCGACCGTCGCGTTCCGCATCCGCAAGCCGGTCATCTGCGCGGTCAATGGCCCGGTGGCCGGCATCGGGTTCGCGTACATGATGGGCAGCGACATCCGGTTCGCCGCCGCGGACGCCCGGATCAGCACGACCTTCGCCCGGCTTGGCCTGGTCGCCGAGTACGGCCTGGCGTGGCTGCTGCCGCGGGCGATCGGCACGGCCTGGTCGCTGGACCTGCTGCTGACCGCGCGCACGATCAGCGGCGCTGAGGCGGCGCGGATCGGCCTGGTGCAGTACGTCAGCACCCGTTCGGTGCTCGACGACGCGGTTGCCTACGCCACCCGGCTGGCGGAGAACAGCTCGCCGTACTCGATGGCCGCGGCCAAGGCCCAGGTCTACGCCGACCTGGACGCATCGGCTGAGGAAGGCATCGGCCGGGCCATGGCGCTGATGGACGAGTCGTTCGACAACCCGGACCTGGCCGCCGCGCTCGCCGCCCGCGCCGGAGGTCACCCGCCGGACTTCGCCCCGCTCCCGCCGGGGTAAAAGCACCACGTCGCCGGCTGGCTGGCAATGGCGCCGAGCACGGTGAGCGCGTCGCAGATCGCCGTGACGTCGTGGATGCGGATGTAGTCCGCTCACTGCCCGGCGGCGAATAGCTCGGCGGCCAGGGTCGCCGCGCCTGCGTGTGCGGTGTCCTTCCCGGGCAGGGTACGCAGGAACGACTTGCGCGACGGGCAGACCAGGACGGGCGCGGCGAACCGGGCTCTGAGTTCCCGGATTCCTGCCTGGGCCCGCAGCGAGGGCTCCGGGCTGCTGCCCAGAAAGTAGCCGAGTCCGGGATCGATGATCAGCCGGTCGGCAGCGATGCCGGCCGCCTGCAGCGCCGCCAGCCGACTGGAGAAGAAACCGCCCGATACCGGCCCAGACCTCTGCCGGACCGGTGGCCACCCGGGTGGCGCGACCGGCGCGCTGCACCGAGTGCATGACGATAAGCCGGCACCCGGACGCGGCCAGCGCGTCGTACTGGCCGGGGTCCGGGAAGCCCCGGGTGTCATTCAGGTAGCCCGCTCCATGCGAGATGGCGAACTGCTGGGTTTCGGGATGGAATGAGTCCACCGAGACCGGGATGCCGTCCGCGGCCAGGGACTCCAGAACGGGGGCGAGCCGCCGCTGTTCTTCCGCGGCGGTCACCGGCCTGGAGTCCGGGTGACTGGCAGCCGGGCCGAGATCGATGATGTCGGCACCCTCGGACCGCAGCCGGCGCGCGTGCGCGAGCGCGTCCTGGGGGGCGAGGTAGCGGCCACCGTCGGAGAACGAGTCCTCGGTTATGTTGACGATCCCGACCACGCGCGGTCGTCGCCCCGCCGGCCCGGGCGTACCCGCAGCCGGGCTCGGCACCTCCCGGGCTGCCGGGTTCCAGGCGGCAGCAATCATGGGGCTGGTCATGACCGCGCTCCTTCAGGTGAGATCACATGCTCGCCCTCTGGACGCGGGCCGGGCGACCGATCAGATCCCGCCGTCAGCGCAGCTCACTCGGGCCGGCCCGCCAGCGCGGCGATCTGCGCGTGGGTGGCGAACCAGGGGCGGCCGCGCGTCGACATCCCGGAGATGACCCGCTCCAGCATCCGCAGCAGGTAGCCGCGGCCGATGGCCTCGGGGTGCATCGTGTAGGTGACCGCCCGGCGGTCGTGCCGCGCGGACTCGTACTCCTCCAGCCAGCTGCGCTCGACCGCGGACGGGTCGGCGAGCAGGCCGCCGTGGTAGGACGTGTAGCCGAAGTACGGCCAGTCGCACAAGCTCCAGTGGCCGGGGATCTCCAGCAGCGGCTGGCCGCCGCTGTCCTCCCAGTACGGCCGGTCATCGGCCATCAGGCTGCTGTCGTAGGAGAAGCCCAGCTCGGCCAGCATCGCCATCGTCTCGGTGGTCAGCTCCCAGCCCGGCGACCGGTAGCCGGCCGGCCGGATGCCGTGCTTGCCCAGCGCGGTCAGGCCCTGCTCCAGCTCGATCCGCTGGTCGGCGGTGTCCAGCGCGTCGCTGCCGCGGTGCAGGTAGCCGTGGTGGCCGACCTCGTGGCCGCCGTCCAGGATGGCGGTGATGGCCTCGGGATGCTGGTCGGCGGTGTGACCCGGCACGTAGAAGGTGGCCGGGATGCCGCGGTCGGCGAGCAGGTCCAGCACCCGGGCCAGGCCCCGGCCGGGACCGAACTCGCCCTGCGAGAGCATGGTCAGCCGCCGGGCGTACTCCGGGCCCTCGCTGATCCACGGCGCCGCGCCGTCAACGTCAAAGGTCAGGGCGACGGCGACCTCAGCATCACCGGGCCAGGACGGGAAGACGGCAGCCGGCTTCACCATGGGCTCCTCCGATTGGCTTGGGCGGGTTTCGAGCCTAACGGGCGCTGCGCGGCCTGAGTAGCCTGCGTCGACAGTCGACTACTGCGGTCCGCCCGGCCGGTCCGCCCGCTGACCTGCTGAGCCGTCCGATGGCCCGGCCGCCCTCCGGACTCAGCTGAGCTGGATCCAGGTCGCCAGCCCGAGGCCGGCCAGGTCCCCGCCGGCCGTGAACAGTGCCGATCCGGCGAGCATCTTGCGGCCCTCGCGGCCCAGCCGCCAGCCGGTCACCACGTGTGGCTCGCCCACCTGGATGGGCGCAACCTGCCGGACGGCGAGCCGGCCGAGCAGGTACGGCGGGCCGTCCGGGTCGTTGCCGAAGGCGCCGATGCCGCCGGTGCAGTCCAGCGCGGCCCACAAGAACTCCGGCCGCATGCTGCCGTCAGGCCCGGCCAGCTCCGGCGCCGGACACCAGATACCGGCCGACAGGTCCCGGCCCGCCACCCGGCCGGGCGCGATCCGCAGGCCGTCAGGCCGCGCCGGACCGCAGACAAAGCAGGACGGGAACGGGTGCCGCTCCGGGCTGATCCGCAGCCACGAGCCGGCGCTGCCCTCGCGCGCGGCGTCCACCGGGACGGGATCAGGCACGATCGCGCTGCCGTCCGGGCTCACGATGACGGCCCGGGCCGCGTTCGCGCTCACGCTGATTGCGCGCGCCGTGCTCGCGCTCGCGCTCACCGCGATGGCCTCGGCCACCAGCCTGCCCTGATGCTCGACGCGAACCGACCCGCCCGCGTCCCGCCGCACCGTCAGCGGCGTGTCCAGCGGCGGCGGCCGCCGCAGCGTGACCTGCGCGGGACCGTCCAGGCAGGCGGCCACGACCCCGCACACATAGCCCCCGTTGCCGCTGTCCGGGGGACCGCAGAACTTCCGGTCGATGACTAGCTCGCCGCTCGTCATGGCAGCATCATGTCCGGCCCTGCCGACATGGCCGGCCCAGCAGGCGCTTCACCTCAGCCGCACCCGCGATGGCCTGATCATCGCCGGGGGACTGGGGGATGAGGTTGAACTCCGCGCAGCCGGCGGCCACGTACGGGGCGAGAAACTCGGCGACGTCGGCGGCAGTCCCATACGGGCAGTAGCGCTCGAACCGCTCGAACGGCAGCCTGTAGAACGCCTCCATCACTGGCGCCAGGCATGCTCGCGCTGTCGCCCGGGAGTCCGCGATCCCGCACCAGACCTGCATCCCGTTCCGGGCGGGCGCGGGCCGGCCCGCGAG
>DASXDJ010000126.1:0-3416 GCA_036490755.1 Streptosporangiaceae bacterium | reverse complement strand
GGCCTGCTGCTCGGCCGCCGCGAGCGTCGCCGCGGCCTGATCGGCCGCCTGCTTGACGAGTTTGCCGGCTTCCAGTTTCGCTTCCGCGCGGGCGGTGGCCGCGTCATCGCGCGCCTCGTGCCTGATCTCGGTGGCTTGCTGGTTGGCCTCGTTGATGATCCAGGTGGCCAGTTCGACCGAGCCGGCGTCCCAGACCTGCCCCTGGGCGGACTGGCCCCGGCTCACCTCGGGAACCCGGTCGGCCGGGGGCCGGACCCGTTCGATGACGCCGGTCGTCCCGGGCTGGACCGCCCGTCCGTGACGGGGAGCGAAGTCGGCCCGGGGCGCCGGACCCGCGGGATTCGCGGGATTCGCGGGAGCCGAGCCGGGACCGGCCGGGTAACCCGGCTGAGGAGCGGAGCTCTGGGTGGCGTAATCCGGCGGGGAAGCGTAGCCCGCCTGCGAGGCGGAGCTTTGCGAGGCGTAGTCCGGCTGCGAGTAGCCCCGCTGAGGGGCGGAGCTCTGGGAAGCGTAGTCCGGCTGGGCAACGAAGCCTTGCGGAGGGTAACCCGCCCGGGGCGAAGGACCTGAGCCCGGGGCGTAGCCTGCCTGGTGCGCCGGACCCGGTCCGGGGACGAAGCCGGCCAGGGCCGTCGCTACGGGACGGGAATCGAGCCCCTGATAGGGAGCCGTGCCTGGCCGGGGGCCATAGCCCGGCCGTGGCGCGTGGCCCGGCTGGGGAGCCTGGCCCGGCTGGGGAGCGTGGCCTGCCTGGGGCGCAGGGGCGGCCTGGGGCGCAGGGCCGGGCTGGGGAGCATAGGCCGCGGGGGTAGCGGGGGCCTGCCGGAGGTCCAGGCCTGGACTGGCCGCCAAACTGGTCCTGGGCGTGAAGCCGCCCCGGGGAACGAAGTCCGTTGTCGCCGGCCGGACTGTCCTGGGGCCCGTGGCTGACTGGCTCGCCGCGGCCCGGCCGACCGGGCCGCGGTATGACACCGCACTTCCGCCACCGCCCCAGCCAGAATCGTCATGGGCGGCCGGCGGCTCGGCGTCGCGCCAGGGCGGGGCCGAGGACTCGGGCCAGCTGGGGTAGTTGTCCTGCCGCAAGACCTGTTCGGTGCTGTCCCAGCGCGGGTCATTGCGCCCTCCTCCCCAGCTCGGGTGATCGGGGTGGAGCGCGCCCGGGCCCGGGCGTCCGGGCCAGCTGGGGTAGTCATCATCCACAGGCTGGGTCCGCTGGGAGGTGCGCTGGGGCAACCGGACGTCGGCCCGGGACGGGCCGGCGTTAGGCCGGCCCGGGGCCTGGCCGGTACTCCACGGGGCGCCCATGATCCAGGGATCGCCCATGTCAGCCGGTATCTCCGACGGGAGGGCACCGTTGCCGTTATCAGCCTGGTTCCCGGATGCCCGCGCGTGCGCGGCCGCGCCCCGCTTGCCGCCGACCCGGCGACGGCCGGTGACAGCCGACAACGCGGTGGTCGTGCAGAGGAGCAGGGCCCCGCTGACTGCGATCTGCGGCGGTAGCTGGCGACCGCGGGCCGGGCTGGAGTCGCGGTCGGCCCGGGCCGGCCGGCGCCGGGCGGCGGATACCGCGGTCACGATGAGTGCGGCCGCCCCGGCGCCTGCGGCTACCCGCAGGAGATTCCCCGGTGTCCTCGGCAAACCCTGGTCAGCGTTCATGTTCTCCGTCTCCAGCGTCCCAGGTAACGGTGCGTGAGCCTTTTGGTGTATCTCTGTAATGCTAGGCCCGGCCAGAACGCTGGCCGCTTCTTAAAGGATGGTGACAGCTTGCGAACGGCCACGCGATGGGTTAGGAGAAAATAGTGACAGCCGATTCCGCCAGGGCGCAAGGCCTTAGTATTCGACTGGACACGAAAGGTACCCAGCGATCGGTCCGATTCAACGTCCGGGCGACATAATGCCAGCTAGGCAGCGCCTGCGGATACCCGCAGTCACCGTACGACTGGCGGCCGTACTTATATCGGGGAGATTACGGCCCCGGAATCAGTATTGTCCTTTTCTGCAGGCCCGGCTATACGCCGATCACCGCCTGGACGCCATCCAGGCCAATAGTTGATAGCATTAACGAAGCGACACCGCCAGATCTGTAATAAAACCTTAAGATCTTCCGCCCGAACGAGTCGGCGCCCTTCCGGCCCTACCATCCTTCGCGCAGCCATAGGCACGGGCCGGATCGCGAGCGGGCCGGCACCGGAGCCCAGGTTTAAGGCGCCGGAGATGGGCAGCTTCCGTTCATGAGCTGGCCAGGCGCTCACCGGTATCTGCTACGGGCGGCGTTGCCCGCCCTGATCCTCATGGTCGCGGCGTGCAGCAGCGGCCCGGGGCCATCGGCCCATCCGGCCACGACGCGCGCTACACCACAGCCGGTCACCAGGAGCTTCGCGCGCAATCGCTTCACCGTGACGTTCAGCGGGTTGGCGCTCGAGAAAGCCAGCGCGAGCGGTGTCAGCCTCCCTCAGGCCGTCGCGCCTGCCCTCGCCCGCATCAGCGCACTGCTGCCCGGGCCCGGCCCGAAGATACCTATCAGCGTGACCTACGGCGGTTCCCACCTCACCCCGCAGACCGGGACCGGCGGCCAGACCAATCCCGCCGACGGCGTCATCGTCATCTCGTTCGGGCCGACGCCGCAGGTCAGCCTGAGCACGGTCATGAAGCTCTGGCTACCGCGGGTTTTCGCCCACGAGATCGACCACAGCGTCCGGATAGCGACCGGGGTGGGCATCTGGCCCACCCTGCTCCAGCAGATCATCGCCGAGGGCATCTCCTCCGCGTTCGACCTAGCGGCGTTCCCGGGGACACCCAACCCGTGGGACCGGGCCATCTCGCGGAGCCAGGAATGCGTGCTGTGGAAGAAGGCCCAGCCCTTGCTCGGGCAGACCGGCCTGTACGACCAGTGGTTTTTCGGCGGCCCCGGCCTGCCCGTCTGGACCGCATTCACCATCGGATACGACATCGTCACGGACTATCACCATCACCACCCGGGCGCGAGCTGGCCGGCGATCACCGCCACCGCCTCGGACGCGATCCTCGCGGGCAGCCACTACCAGCCCTGTCCGCCCTGAGGCGCCGGCCCGCCCGGGCATCGGACTAGGGCAGCGGCCAGGGACTGCCCGGGCGCGGCCGGGCGCCCCGGGTGCGACCATCGATGTGAGGCTGATTTGACAGGAGGAGCAAAGATGACGCAGCCGCCGGAAAAGCGCCGCGTGGTCATCGTCGGGGCCGGTTTCGCCGGCTTCAACGCCGCGCGGGAGCTGTCCAAGCTGGTCGGTGCGACGACTGAGATCGTGGTCATCAACTCGACGGACTACTTCCTGTACCTGCCGCTGATGCCCCAGGTGAGCAGCGGGCTGGTCGAGCCGGCGCACATCCGCATCTCACTCCCCCGCCGGCTGCGCAAGACGCGCTTCGTGCTCGGCACG
>DASXDJ010000125.1:0-7531 GCA_036490755.1 Streptosporangiaceae bacterium | reverse complement strand
GAACACCTACGCGGTGCGCCCCTTCCCCGCCTGGGACCTGCTCGACCTGGGACTGTGGACCGCCGCGGGAACCGCCTTCACGCTCTGGCGGTTCCGCTGGCACAGCTAGGACTCGATGCGGTCCTCGATGGGGGTGCCGAGCTCCACCGTCCGGCTCACCGTGCACAGCCGGTCGTGCGACTTGGAGACCGCGTCCGGCAGCAGCGCCCGGGCCTTGTCACCCCCCTCGCCGCCGGGGAACCTGACCCGGAAGGTCACCACGATGCCGGTCAGGTGGTTACCGGACTCGTCGCGGACCTTCTCCGCGTCCACCGCGACCTCGAACGCGTCCGGTTCGGCCCGGCGCGACGTCAGGGCATCGACGTCCATCGCGGTACAGCCGCCGATCCCGGCCAGCAGCAGGTCGACCGGGGTGAAGTCGCTGCTTCCGCTGATCCCGCTGCTGATGCGGAGTTCGCCGCCGCGGTCGTTGGTGACGAGGAACGTGCCGTTCTCGATGCGTCCGAGCCGGACGCTGCGGTGTGCGGAATCTGTCGCCATGCTGGCCACAGTAGCGCCGTGACAGAATGGGCCAAATGGAAGACGGGGGTCCTTCTGCCACGGCCCGCCGGGTCGCGGCGCACCGGCTCGGGTTCACCCGGGTCGTCACGGACTACGGTGATCCGGCCGCTGACGAA
This sequence comes from Streptosporangiaceae bacterium, assembly GCA_036490755.1. Taxonomy (GTDB): domain Bacteria; phylum Actinomycetota; class Actinomycetes; order Streptosporangiales; family Streptosporangiaceae; genus DASUBV01. The sequence continues at coordinate 6,854 of DASXDJ010000125.1, read as the reverse complement.
GCGCTGGCTACTGAGCTCGTGGACGGCCTGACGGTCCCGGCGGGCCGGATGCATGACTATCTCGCGGCCCGCACGTCGTTCTTCGACCGGACCGTGACCGGCGCCATCGGCCGCGGCATCCGGCAGATCGTCGTCGGCGCGGCCGGTTACGACGCACGCTCGCTGCGCTACGCCAAGCCGGGCGTCCGCTGGTTCGAGATCGACCACCCCGCCACCCAGCGGGACAAGCTCGCGCGGCTGAAGCGGCTCGGCATCGCCGCGGCCGCGGTGCGGTTCGTCGAAGCCGACTTCACCCGGGACCCGGTGGCGGCCCGGCTGCGCGAGGCCGGGCTCGACCCGGGCGAGCCCAGCCTGTTCCTGCTCGAGGGGATAGCCGTCTACCTCGAGCCCGCCGTCTTGGAGAACGTCCTGAACCAGTTCCGCGAGGTCGCCGCCCCCGGCAGCCAGCTGGCCATCAGCGTGTCCACGTCCCGCCCGGCCGAAGGGATCCGGGACCGCTTCCAGGCCGCGGTCACCGCGCTGGGGGAGCCGGCCAGGTCCTTCTTCGAGGCCGGCCAGGCCGAGGACCTGCTCGCCCGGACCGGCTGGCCGGTCGCGGCGGCCCGCACCAAAGCGCAGGCCGGCGGGCAGGCGGACAGCGGCGAGCGCCGCCGCTCGGCCGGCCTGCTCACGGCCACCGCCGGTCCCCGGCCCGCCCGTGATCTCTCGGCCGCCCCTGCTTCCGGTCCCCGGCCAGCCGCGCAGCCGCGGCGCGCCGCGCCTTCCCGGTCGTCCGCGCCCCGGTCATCCCAGCCGCCCCGGGAAGGGCCCCTGCCGCTGTCGGCCCTGCTGTCCCAGGCGCTCGTCGCGTTCACCATCGAATTCGACAACGAAGCCGAGCACGATCTCCCGCACCGCACCACCGACTACGGCCCGTCCGGCCAGGGCGACGGAGCCTGGCTGGTGTCGCTGGCGATGTGGGAAAACTGCATGCGGTACGTCACCGACGAGCCCGTCACCGTCGGCGATCTCCTGGCCCGCGCGCGCACCGGGACCAACCTGGACGGCATGCGACGCTGGGGCTACGTCACCATCGACGGAACCGCCCGCAAGATCCACAAGGGCAATCCGGGCCCGGACGCCGTCCTGTGCGCCACCGCGGCCGGCCTGCGCGCGCGCCGGATCTGGGCGCCGCTGCCAGCCCTGGTCGAGCAGCGCTGGCGGGACCGCTTCGGCGCGGACCAGGTCACCCGGCTGCGGGATTCCCTCATCGCGCTGGCCGGCCAGCTCGATCCCGGGCTGCCCGACTGCCTGCCGATCCTCGGGGCAGTCCTGCGCAGCCAGGTTCCCGCCCTGCCTCCCCGGCCGGAACCAGCCGGCCCGGCCGGCCTGCCGCTGTCAGCGCTGCTGTCCCGGGTCCTGCTGTCGTTCGCGATCGAGTACGAGGGCGAGGCGGAGCGGTCCCTGGCGGCCGACGCCACCGTCCTGCGCGTGCTGGGCCCGGACGGGACGCGGCGGCGCGATCTCCCGCTTCTGACCGGCCTGTCCAAGGAGGCTGTCAGCTGGACGCTCGGCGTCCTGACCCGGGCTCGCCTCGCGGCCGAGGAACCGGACCCGGCCGCCCGCCGCGGCAAGGTCGCCCGCCTCACCCCGGCGGGCCAGCGGGCCCAGCGCCGCTACCACGAGCTCACCGCCACGATCGAGCAGCGCTGGGGGGAGCGTTTTGGCGCCGGCCCGGCCGGTGCCCTCCGGACGGAGCTGGAACCGCTGGCCACCGCGCCGGGCGGCGAGCCCGCGCCGCTGTTCGGCGGGCTGGAGCCGTATCCGGGCAACTGGCGGGCCGCGGTCCGCCCTGCGGTCATCCTGCCGCACTACCCGATGGTCCTGCACCGCGGCGGCTACCCCGACGGCAGCTGATAACGGGGCCGCACGATCTGATAGGAGGCTCTGATGGCTGTTATTTCCGCCCGGGGTACCGCTGCTAGGCCGGCCGACGGGCCGTGACCCAGGACACCGGACCGGCCACCGGGCCAGCCGCCGGACCGGCCGCCGGACCGGCCACCGGGCCGGCCGCCGGGCCGGCCACCGGGCCAGCCGCCGGACCGGTCGCGGCCCGGCGAGCCCGGCGGCTGGCGGAGCTAGCGTCGTTCGGCCCGTTCTTCGCGGTCGAGGTCCACCCACCCGGCTCGCCGCTGCGCGCGCCGTGGCAGCTGCTCGGCGAGCTGACCGGTTCGGCAGACGCACTGGCCGCCCGGATCGGCGAGGTCCGCGAGCGGCTCGCGGCGGCCGCTGGATGCCAGGCCGCCGCCGTCGAGTACCGGGTGGCGGCTTCGGTCGCCCAGCTCGGGCTGTGCGCCCGGCTGCTGTCGCCAGTCCTCGGCGCCGCCGTGGGCGGCTGGGCGCTGTCGGCCGGTACCGCCCAGGCCCGGTGGGTGCCCGCGCTCGGCGGCCCGTTCCGGCTGTCCCTACCGGAAACGGCGGCCGGGGCCGGGGCGGATGCTTGCGAGGACGGTGCCGCGGCGTGCCTCGAGCTGCTGGCCGGCCCTATCGCGCAGATCATCCGGGCCGTCGAGGCGATGGCGGTCTCCCCGCAGGTGCTCTGGGGTAACGTCGCCTCGGCCGCCAACGGTGCTGTGACCATGATCGTGACGGCCCGTCCGGACCTGGTTGCCGCGGCGGCAAGCGCTGCGGCGACGGTCTTGCGGTACCCGGCCCTGGCGGGTACCTACCAGGGAAACCCCGGTGCGGGCTTCCGGCGCCGGAACTGCTGCCTCATCTACCGCCTGTCGCCCCCCGGGCCGGACCGCTACTGCGGGGACTGCGTCCTGACAACGACATGACCGTCCCATTCAGGGGTACTCAGTTCCACGCTGAACATTGAGCGCCTTCCTGCTTCAGCAAAAAGGCGGGTCCCGGCCCGGCGGCGAGTTCGCCAGCTCTCATCACGCACCCTACGCCCAGCATCCGCCCGCGCCTTATTCCGGTGGTCCCTTTGTAAAAGGCTAGGGCTGCAACGTCAGCGTCGACGTGTCGGCGGTCGCCTACTTCCGGGTGGTTGACGCGGTCAAGTCGGTCGTGGCGATCGAGAACGTCCGCACGGCCATCGACCAGATCGCCCAGACCACGCTGCGGAAGGTCGTCGGCCAGCACAGCCTGGACCAGACGCTGTCCGAGACCGACGCGATCAACCTGGACATCCGCAAGATCCTCGACGTCACCACGGTCGAGTGGGGCGTGGAAGTGACCCTGGTGGAGCGGAAGGACATCCAGCTGCCCGACAGCATGAAGCGGGCGATGGCCCGGCAGGCCGAGGCCGAGCGGGAGAAGCGCGCCAAGATCATCAACGCCGAGGGGGAGTCCCTGGCCGCCACCGCGCTCGGCCAGGCGTCCGACATCATGATGGCTCACCCGCTCGCTCTGCAGCTGCGGAACCTGCAGAGCCTGGTGGAGATCGGCGTGGACAAGAACACCACCGTCGTGTTCCCGGCTCCGCTGATGACCACCATCGCCGAACTCGGCTCCTTCCTGGCCCGCGAGCAGGCCGCCGCCAGCTCGCTGCCGCTGACCGCCGCGGGCCCCCTTCCTCCGCCCGCCGCCAACGGAAACGCCGCGAGCTAGCGCGCAGGCGCCCGGGCCGGACCCCGCCCGCGTCTACCGCTTACATCGAGGAGACCCGCTATGAGACGAAGAACCTTTGACATCTTGATGGCCACCGCAGGATTGTTCCTCGCGGTCACGCTGATCGCGTCCGGCGCGCTGCACTCGGCGGCCTGGGCCTGATGCACGCCCGGCGCGTCTCGCCGGCCGCCGAGATCCTCGACGGCCATCCCGCGAACGGACGGACCCCGGTCCCCGCATCAGCGCCGGCCGAGCAGGCGTGAGCTGAACCCGGAGCATCCAGGCTCAAACAGGCTGTGGTGACAGCACGTGCGCAGGACAGTCACCACAGCCCGTTCGGGATCATGATCGGGCCGCGCCGTCCTGACGTCCGATGCCGGGTCCGGGGCCGGGCGCAGGCCGTTATCGGCCGGCTTGAGCGGTTATTCTGGTATGAGAACCCGGGCTCCTGGCGCGATTGACGACGCGGCTCCTGCCCGTCATCCGCCGCTCCAGACCCCGGCGGTACATCGACCAGCCCCAGCCGCGATGTGCCCGCCAGGAGTCCCGCCCATGCGATCCTCTGAATCAGCTCCGGTGCCGGGCGGCCAGCGCCCCGGCGGTCGCCCGCCCGCCGGTAACGATCACGCGCGCCTATCCGCCGCGCGGCGATGATCATGGATGCCAAGGCCCGCGGGGCGACTCGCCGGATGTCCCGGCTGGTGCGATGGCTGGCCGGGCGGAACGTGCTCAGGCGGCCCGTCGACAGGATCGAGGGCGCGATCCTGGTGGTGTTGTCGGCCGCCCTCCTGGCGGCCGTGGCCGTGGCGGCCGTCCTCGGCACGCACAGGTATCAGTCGCAGCGTGCGGCTTCGGCCGGCCTGCGCCCGGCTGTCGCCGTGCTGTTTCAGGCTGGTCCGCCTTACGGCGGCCCAGCCCGCGCCGGGCAGGCCGAGGCGCGCTGGCGCGACCGCGGGGGAGGCGAGCGATCCGGCGTGCTGACCACCAGGTCCGCGCCCGGCATCATCGGCGCGGCGGCGGGTGCCCGGATACCGGTCTGGCTGGATCGTTCCGGTCAGCCGGCCGCGCCTCCGGGTGGCCAGGTCGCCATGATCGTTAACGCGCTGGTCCTCGGTGTCGCGATGGCCGGGGGGTCCGCGGTGGCGTTGGTCATCTGCTATGCGCTGTGCCGGCTCGCGCTCGACCGGCGGCGGCTGACCGCGTGGGAGTCTGCGTGGTCCTTGACCGGGCCCCGGTGGACTACCCGCCGCTGACCCGCACAGCGGACTTGATCAAGGTGCGGGGACGCCGGCGCAGCCCGCCCATCGGCAAGCGCATGATCCGGACCTCGGTACACGGCCTCATGACGGAAGGGGCGGCCGTCCTGCATCCGCCGTGGCCGCCGGCGAAGGCGCGGCCGTACCGGCGCCGTGAGAGGTGACCTCCAGGTCGAGCAGATGCGAGCGGAGATAGCCGATCGACCGGGCGATCCGCCGGGAGACCTGCATCTGGGAGATGCCGAGCTGCTGGCCGATCTGCGCCTGCGTCATGCCGCCGCGAAAGCGCATCAGCAGGATCTCCCGCTCACGCGGGGCCAGCTCGCCCCAGTGCGCGGCGACCGCGCGCATGCTGAGCATGTGCTCCAGCCGCGGATCCTCCGCGCCGAGGGAGTCAGCCAGACTTCTCGTGTCTCCCTGGCCGGCCAGGGGGGCGTCCAGCGAGTTCCACTGAAAGGCCACCTCGGCCCGCTGGGCATGCCGCAGGTCATCCCCGCTGACCCTCAGGTGCCGGGCCAGGTCGGAGTCGGTCGGCATGCGGCCCAGTTCCTGGGCTAGGCGCCAGGTCGCTTCGCGGACCTCCAGGACCAGTTCCTGTACCGGACGCCGCACGTGGACCTGCCAGCGCTTGTCGCGGAAATGCCGCTTGAGCTCGCCGCTGATGCACGGCCGCGCGTAGGTCGCCAGGCTGCGGCAGAAGGCCGGGTCGAAACTGCTGATCGCCTTCAGCAGGCCGACGTATCCCACCTGCATCAGGTCTTCCTTCGGCTCAGCGCTGCTCATATACCGCCGCACGCAGGACCGGACCAGGTCCTGGTGACGGCTGATCAGCAACTCGCACGCCGCCGCGCGCTGCTCGCTGGCTCGCGGCGACAGCCGCACGATGGCCAGCAGCGCCCCGTCATCCATCCCGGCCAGGTCCGCAGCCATCCGGGCCGAGGGGATACGCGGACTCCGGCCGGACTCCGCGGCGGCTGCCGTTCCTGGGGAAATTGCCGCCATGTCAACCTCGGTTCGCAAAGGCCTGATGAGAACCGCCGGGGTCCGGGGCGGGAAGTACGTAACCGTGCGCTTGCGAGCAAGATGATGTTTCCGTAGTCGTGAGCGGATCAGGCGGCTGTCACGGCGGAGGCCTTATCCGCCTGCCGCGAGATCACCTGATCAGCGGTGACGAACCGTGGTGGTCCCTCCCGGCGGGCGCCACCTGAGGCAGGCATCCCGCGCGGCTCGCCGCGGCCGGCTTGCTCCGTGCCCGTGCCCGTGCCCGCGCCATGACCGGACCAGGCCGCGACGGGCGTCGTGGCAGGCCGGCCGAACCGGATGCGGATGGTCATCGGGCTGGCCGGATGACCCAGGGCGGATGTGCCTGACGCCGCCCGGTAGCGGGCTGGTCGTGTCCGTCCGCGCTCCCGTCGCCGGGCGCGCTGGCCGTGGCCGATGCACGAGGGCGGATTACCTGGCTGAATCCCAGCATCACGCGCTCCCGGCATCTCGGCGGAATCCGCAGACGGCGAACATAATGAGCCGCCGAGGTCCAGGGCAACAACGTGAACGTACCACGGGCCGATCCGGCTGCCCTCGCGCGTATGCTCGTGGTCGGCCAGCCACCCGCGCCGGGCCTAACTCCTGGCACCGCACCCCAGAGAGGGAACCGCGTGTGCTTCTCACCCGAGGCGGACATCGCCGGCGGTTTGCTGATATGCGCCATCGGCGTCGATGCCGTCCGCCATATCGGCCGGCGCCGCGAGTTCGTCGCGCTGGCGTGGATCCCCGCCCTGCTCGGTACCCACCAGTTGATCGAGGCACTTGCCTGGCTGTGGCTCCAGGGCCATGTGCCGCGCGGGATCGGCCAGGTCGCGCTGTGGGCTTACCTGCTGATCGCGTTTGTCGTGCTGCCCGTATTCGTTCCCCTGGCCGTGATCGCGGCGGAGCCGGCCAGGAGGCGAAGGCAGGTCATGGCACCCTGCGCGCTGATCGGGGCGGTGATCGCCGTAACCCTGC
>DASXDJ010000124.1:0-7268 GCA_036490755.1 Streptosporangiaceae bacterium | reverse complement strand
CCGGTGCCTTGCCTGGCTGCCGGAGGCGGTGCCCGCTAGCGTCCGCAGGGAACCCGGGCGAGGACGGGCCGTCCTGCGGACAGCGGCCGGCCTAGTACCGGCACATCCGCTGGCCCGCGTCGTTCTTGACGAAGTGGCAGGTCAGGCCCAGGTGGTGGGTGGCGGGCCGCGTCGCGGTCGGGCGCGACCAGCGGCGGCACTAGGTGCAGCCCGAGCAGCCGTTCCGGATAGTGCATGGCGATGGCCGTCGAGATGCTCGTGCCCCAGTCGCTGCCCGCCGCGATGAACTGCGGGTAGCCCAGCCGTGTCATCAGCTCGCACCAGGCCCGGGCGATGCGGTGAATGTCCCAGCCGGCGGTGGCGGGCCGGTCGCTGAAGGCATACCCGGGCAGCGACGGCACGACGACGTGGAACGCGTCCGCCGCCCCGCCGCCGTGGGCGACCGGGTCGGTGAGCGGCGCCAGCACGTCCTCGAACTCCAGGAACGAGCCGGGCCAGCCGTGCGTCAGCACCAGCGGCGTGGCCGCCGGGTCGGCGGAGCGGACATGCAGGAAGTGGATTGCGGTGCCGTCGATCCCGGTGCGGAACTGCGGGATCCTGGCGAGCCGGCGCTCGGTGGCGCGCCAGTCGTAGTCCTCCGCCCAGTGCCGGCACAGCTCCTGGAGCTCGGCCAGGGGCATGCCCTGCGACCAGCCGACGGCGGTCTCCGCATCCGGCCAGCGGGTGTGCCGCAGCCGGGCCCGCAGCTCATCGAGCTCGGTGTCCGCAATATCGACCCGGAATGGCTCAGGATCTGGTGCCATGCCCTGTCCCTGTCCCGCGAGATTTCCTCGAAACGATGCGGGACCGGGGCACAGGCCGTGGCCCCGGCCGGCTCAGCCGAAGCTGGGCTTGCGCTTCTCCCGGAACGAGGCGGCACCCTCGCGGACGTCGTCGCCGAGGAAGGTGAGCATCTCGTAGGCCGCCGACGCGTCGAAGATCGGGCCTGCGGTGCGCAGCCAGTTGTTCAGCGACCGCTTGGTCAGCCGGATCGCCAGCTGCGGCCCGGTGGCCAGGTGCTCGGCGACCCGCATCGCCTCGGCCAGCACCTCCTGCTTCGGCAGCACCTTGCTGACCAGGCCGATCCGCTCGGCCTCGGTGCCGTCCACCATCTCGCCGGTGAGCAGGTAGTACTTGGACTTGGCCAGCCCGCACAGCAGCGGCCAGATGATCGCCGCGTGATCCCCGGCCGCGGCGCCGAGCCGGACGTGGCCGTCGCCGAGCTTGGCGTCGGCCGCGCAGATGCTGATGTCGGCCAGCAGCGCGACGACCAGGCCGGCCCCGACGGCGACCCCGTTAATGGCCGACACGATTGGCTTGTCGCAGTTGGCCATGTTGTAGACCAGGTCACTCATCTCGGTCAGCATCGCGGTGACCCGGTCGTAGCTGCCCGCCATCCGGGCCACCATGGCCACGTCCCCGCCAGCCGAGAATGCCCGCCCCGCGCCGGTCACCACCGCCACCCGGACCGCCTGGTCGCGGGCCACGTCGGTCCAGACCCGGGCCAGCTCGGAGTGCATGACCTCGTCGGCGGCGTTGAGCACCTCAGGCCGGTTCAAGGTGATCAGCAGCACCCCGTCCGGGCGCTGCTCGAACTTCAGGTGCTGGTAGCTGCTCTGGTCCATGCGGGCACCGCATCCTCTCGGGCTCGGACGGCGATCGGCGCTGATCTGAGGTCAGCTGGAGGTACCCGCCGAGTGTGACATGCGCCGCTTCCGCCGCGGCCCCGGGGCCTGGATCGCCTTACTGCACGGGGATGTAGCGATTTTCCGGTTTTGCCGGGCTGCTGACATGCAGCGCTACTTGCCTAGATTGCCCGTCATTACGTGATGTGTCCTGCCATCATGCCTGGTGAGAGCAGGTGCAAGGCCAGGCGAGAGGTGCAGTTTGCCGAGTAGCCAGGCGCGGATCCGTCGTAAGGCAGGTTGTTGCATTCGAGGGCTGGACACGCGAAGTTGAGGCGGACCGGGCGGCATCACGCCCCCCGGAATACAGGAAAACTGGCCCACCGGATGGCCGTGACGGCCCCGGCCGTGGCCGTACTAGGAATTCTGGCCGGCGTCGGCTACGGGATTGATCAGTTCACCTCCCCGGCGGCGGCCGCGCCGGGATCCGGCGAGGCAAGCAGCGCCCCGGCCGCGGCCCGGCCACCCGGCCAGCAGCTGGCCATGGGCATGGCGCACAGCCCGGTTTCCTTCAAGGACAGCATGTTCCGGTCGCGGGCGACGCCGAGCCCGTCACCTCAGGACAAGCCCAGGGCGAAGGCGAAGCCCAGGGCCAAGGCCAGGGCCAGGGCCGCGAAGCCAGCCAGCACGGTGAGCTGCAGCGGCAGCAGCGGGCTGCTGCCCGACAACTACGCCGCGATCGTGCAGTTCATGATCGCGCACGGGTACACCCACAACGCCGCTGCGGGCATGGCCGGGAACATCTACCAGGAGTCCAAGGGCAATCCCGAGTCGGTGGGCTCGGGCGGCGGCGGGCTGATCGGCTGGACCCCGCTGCCAGCCGGGTTCGTGACCGGCAACCCGTCGGCGGACCTGCAGACCCAGCTGGCGGCGATCCTGACCTACAACCAGGGCTGGGCGCAGTACATCCCGGCGCTCAACGCGGCGTCGAGCCCGGCGGCGGCGGCCGACATCTACGTCACCGATTTCGAGCGCGCGGGCATCCCGGCGGCGGGCACCCGCGAGGCGGCGGCCAACGCGGTGGCGGCGGCCTGCAAGTTGTTATCCCCGGCGGCAGGCAGGCCCCCGGCCTGGCTGGCGGGCGACCGGCCCGGCCTGCGGCTAGCGGGCCGGGCCGTCGGCGCGCGTCATCCGCGCCGGCGGCCGTAAGACGCGAATGCTGCATGTACCGCATTGGTTACAACAGTTGCTAACCAGCGGAAATGACGAAAACATGACACCTAGTCCATGCCATGGCAGGGGGCCAAGGCTGAGCGGGGTGGGATTCATGCGTTTTCGTAAAGTTTGGGCGCGGGCGGGGACGGTCGCGGGCGCGGCTGCACTAGTACTGACCGGATTCGCGGGGGCAGCGTCGGCTGCGGTCTCGCCGCATCCAGCCAGCGGGACGCCGGAGCTGACCGCGCCGGGTTCGACCGATCAGGTGCGGCAGCTGGTGGAATGCGGCGGCAACATGTACGCGGTCGGCAGCTTTACCAGGATTCAGCGTTCAGGCACTGTCTACACGCGCAATAACATCTTCAGTTTCAAGGCGACCTCGCCGTACACCGTGAACTCGTGGGCACCGAACGTCAACGGAACGGTGAACACGATCGCCTTCAACGGGAGCAACTGCGGCACCGCCTACATCGGCGGGCAGTTCAGCACGGTGAACGGGACCAACGCCCATGACATCGCCGCGGTCAGCACGAGCACAGGCACCCTGGTCAGCAGCTTCGGGCACACCGCCAACGGCCAGGTCGAGTCGATCGTGTCCTACAACGGCCACCTGCTCACCGGCGGCTACTACAGCACGCTGAACGGCAGCTCAAACAAGTACTTCGAAAGCCTTAGCCCAGTCACCGGCAAGGATGACGGGTTCATCAGCCTGAACATCTCGGGTAACTACCACTACTGCAACACGTCGGGCTCGCAGTGCTCCGGCGGCAACGGCACCCGCATCTACAACCAGCAGATCAGCCACGGCGGCACGCTGGACCTGGTCGAGGGCGATTTCACCTCGGTGGGCGGCCAGCCGCGCCAGCAGATCTTCATGCTGAACCTGGCCGGCTCATCGGCCAAGGTGACTGGCTGGTACCCGACCGAGTTCAACGATCACTGCTACTACAGCGAGCCTTACTACACCAAGGGCGCCGCCTGGTCGCCAGACGACCAGACCGTCTACACCGCGACCACGGGTTATCACCTCTATAACTGGAACGGGAAGTTCCCGCTGCCGGGCATCTGCGACACGGCGGCGGCGTTTCCCGCCACCCAGACCACGGTGACCCACAAGTGGATCAACATTACTGGCTGTGACTCGCTCTACACCGCCGCAGCCGATTCCACCACGGTGTACTTCGGTGGTCACGAGCGCTGGTCGCAGAACCCGAACGGCTGTGACAAGGCGGGGCCGGGCGCGATCGCAGCTTCCGGCATGGAGGGCCTGTCCCCGGCCAACGGCAACCTGACCTTCAACCCAGGCCGGTCCCGGGGCCTGGGAGCCGACGACATGCTGGTCACCAGCGCGGGACTGTGGATCGCCAGCGACAACTACAAGAACCCGGGCACCTGCGGCGGCGTCGGCGGCCACTACGGGATCTGCTTCCTGCCCAACAGCTAAATCCCGCAGCGGCAGCGCGGGCCCGGCGGCACACGCCGGGTCCGGGGCTGCCGCGTGCCGGGGTCAGCAGGCCCGGTGCACGACCCGGCCGGCGGCTACGGTCAGGTCCACGTGACAGTCACGGATCTGCTCCGGCTCGACCGCGAACGGGTCCGGTGACACCGCGATGAGATCCGCGGCCCGGCCGGGTGAGATCCGGCCGAGGTCGCGGTCGCGGAAGTTCGCGTAAGCGCCGCCGGCGGTGTAGGCGGCGATGGCCGCGGGCAGGCCGATGGCCTGGCCGGGCACGAACGGCTCGCCGCCGGCCAGGTCCCGGCGGGTCAGCGCGGTGTAGATGCCCTTGAGAGGGTCCATCTCGGCGACGTTCCAGTCGCTGGAGAAAGCCAGGGCGGCGCCGGCCTGCTGCAGGCTGGCGACCGGCCAGGCCCGCGGCCAGCGCTGCGGCCCGGCGGCGGCGCGCCACTCGGGCCCGCCGACGTCGGCGGCGCAGTGCCGCGGCTGCATGCACGCCACCACGCCCAGCTGGGCGAACCGGGGCAGGTCCGCGTCGGCGGCCAGCTCGATGTGCACGAGCTGGTGCCGGGAGTCACGCGGGCCGTTGACCCGGCGGGCGTGCTCCAGGGCGTCCAGGGCGACGTGCACGCCGCGGTCGCCGACGGCGTGGATCAGTACCTGGAACCGGCGGGCATCCAGCTCGCCGACCAGGTCAGCGAGCTCGGCCGGGTCGTAGAAGGTGCCGCCGCTGGTGCCCGGCGCGTCGGCGTAGGGGCCGAACAGCGCCGCGGTGTGCTGCTCGATCACGTCGTCGATGTACAGCTTGACCGGGCCGGCCCGCAGCCGGTCCCCGGCAAGCCGGCGGCGCGCGGCGTCGAAGCCGGCGAGCAGGTCGCGGCTGCCGCCCGGCGGGTGGAACAGCGCGGCGATGAGCCGGCCGCGCAGGCTGCCGTCCGCCAGCGCGCGCTCGTAGAGCGGCAGGTCGTCCAGGCCGCTCTGCGGCTCGGTCAGCGTGGTGATGCCGCACCGGATCGCCATGTCCAGGCTGGCCCGCAGCCGCCGGTAGCGGCGCTCGGGCCGGCCCCACGGCAGCACCGCGGCCAGCGCCTGGTGACCCGCCCCGGCCAGGCCGGTGGTGGCGAACTCAGTCAGCAGCCCGGTGGCTCCCCGCGCGGGTCCCGCTCGACGACCCCGAACGGCATCCGGTCCGTGCCCGCGCCGATGCCCAGCCGCTGCCGGGCGGCGTCGTTCACCCAGACGCAGTGGCCGCTGTACTCGAACAAGAACACCGGCCGCCCGCCGGCCGCGTCGTCCAGGCTGCCGGCGCCGGGCCGCAGCGCCGGGTAGTCCAGGCCCTCGCCCTCCACCCAGTCAGCGTCCGGGCGGCCCGCCAGCCAGGCCCCGATCCGGGCCCGGACCCCGGCCAGCGAGCCGGCCCCGGTGAGCTGCACGCAGTCGGCGTCCGCGCCGAGCCGGACGTGATTGTGGGAGTCGATGAACCTGGGCAGCACCAGCCGCCCGCCGGCGTCGATGACCTCGCCGCCGGCCCGCCGCGCGGCGGCCGCCCAGTCAGCGGCAGGCTCGTCGCGGCTGCCCTCGTCCGGGCCGGCCCAGGCGATCTGCCCGCCGCGGCAGGCCACCGCGCCGGCCCGCGGCCGCGCCGGGTCCAGCGTGTAGCCGCGGGCGTTGCGGATGACCAGGTCAGCCATGAGCTCTGCGGCCATCTCCCGGACCCCCTCCCGCCAGGACGCCGCCGTACTTGCACGGTACGCCGGGGCGGGGGGGTCACGGCCGCGCGCCAGGGTCAGGGGCCCGCGGCCGCGAGTCTGGTTGCCGGGCCACTCAGGTAACTACAGAAACAACTAGCAGAAGAGCGGGCCCGAAAGGTCGGCCTTTTCGGTAATTGACATGATGTCGTGTCGTTCGGTAGCCACCGGACGCCGCGGGGCACGGTGACAGCGTGACTGTCGTTTGCGAGCTGGAGCTGGCCGAGGCCATCTGACCGGCGGCGAGCTGACCGGCGAGAAATACCACGAGCAGCTAGCTGGGCGGGCCGCCCGCAGCCGTGGCTGATCAGGTCACCGGCGGCCCTGGTGGTGCTGGCCCGCCGGGCACCCGGCTCTGGCGACTTACCCGGAAGGTGCGGGGACCCTCAGGTTCCCGGTTTCACTTTACGAGGCAGGCTGCCTCGATGTTCCGGGAGGAACGGCCGCATAAAAGTGCGCTCGTAACGGAGTACACAGCCGCTCTCGTCCCTCATACGATCTGCTTCGACGAAGTCGGGATGGACGCCGAAGAGGGTCCGGTAATCCTCGTACGCCGCGAGGCTCGGGAATGTGAACAATGCCAGTGCCTTGTCGCTGGCACCTTCAGAAGGCAGAAAATACCCGTGATGCTGCCCGCCGTGTGAGTTCACGAGCTTCATCCAGCGATCGGCGAAAGCCTCGAAGGCTCCTATCTTGGCAGGATCGATTGTGTAGTCGACCGCGCATGTGATCATGCGGGCATCTGATGACGGGATCATCGGGCGTAGCCAAGAAGGCGTGCCCGCTCGTGCAGGTCGAGTATGTCGATCAAGGTCCGGCCGGCCAGGATCTCCTTGCGGGTGAACTCTTCCGACCGCTCCCGACTCATCGCGAGGCCGAGCACCTCATCGACACGGCCCGCTGGCACGGCAACGACGCCGTCGGCGTCTCCGACGATCAGATCACCGCGGCGGATGCGTACTCCGCCGCAGGTGATATCGCCGCCGATGCTGCCCGGCTGCCTCTTGTCGGTGCCCTTGATGCTGATGGCGCGCGAGAACACCGGGAAGCCCATGTCGATGATGGTGCGGATATCACGGACCGCCCCGTCGATGACGAGTCCGCAGATCCCGTGCTGCTGGGCCGAGAGAGTCAGCAGATCGCCCCACGCGCCTGCTTCGTTGAATGCCTTCGCATCGACCACCA
>DASXDJ010000123.1:0-39727 GCA_036490755.1 Streptosporangiaceae bacterium | reverse complement strand
TCGACCTCGGTGCGGCAGAACTCCTCCACCCAGTCCAGTTGCTCCTGGAATTCCGGCTCGGTGGAGAAATCCCAGGCCACGGCTGCCTCCCGCGTGAACCCCGCCGGATATGACACCGCCAGGCTAATAGAATCACATTCTAAAATCTAGCCAGAACGGGGCACGGGGCGCAGCTTCGCTTGCCAGCGGCGGCGGCCAGGCGGCAGGCTCGGGCCGTGGTCACCATCGACGAGGTGCGCGCCCTGGCCAGCCAGTTCCCGCGCGCCTACGAGGCACTGGTCCGCGACCGGGTCAAGTTCCGCGTCGGCAAGATCGTCTTCCTGGCGTTCTCCGCCGACGAGACGCTGATGGGCTTCGGCTTTCCCAAGGAGGAGCGGGCCGCGCTGGTCGCGGCCGAGCCGGCCAAGTTCCTGCTGCCGGGCACCGGCGACATGCGCTGGAACTGGGTCGTGGCCCGGCTCAGCGCCCTGGACCACGAGGAGATGCGCCAGCTGGTCACCGACGCCTGGCGGATGGTGGTGCCCAGGAGCGTGGCCCGGGCCTGGGACGAGCGCGGCCCGGCCGGGCCCGGCTAGGCAAAGCGGCGGCCCCCGGAGGAGTACTCCCGGGGGCCGCCGCCTGGGCCAGCAGAGCTCCTAGCAGGCGGGGGTGCCGCTGCAGTTGCTCGGGAAGTTCGCCTTGACCAGGCTGAAGTTGGTCAGGCTGACCGAGCCGCCGGCGCGGCGGATGCCGCCGCCCAGGCCGCCCGCGAAGTTGCCGCTGACGATCGTCTTGCTCAGCGACGTGTTCCCGTTATCGACGAAGATGCCGCCGCCGTCGTCACCGGCCCGGTTGCCCGCGATGTTGACGCTGAACAGGTTCAGGCTCTTGGCGGTGTAGATGGCGCCGCCGTCGTCCGCGGCGAAGTTGCCGCTGAACCCGGTGTTCGTCACCGAGCTGGTGCCGCCATCGTTGTTCAGCGCGCCAGCGTCACCGCCGGTGCCCGACGCCTCGTTGTTGGTGAAGTTGGTCCAGTTCGTCGTGATCACGCCGCCGGCGTTGTTGATCGCGCCGCCGAAGCCGCTGCTGCCGAAGGCCTCGTTGCTGCTGAAGTTGGTGCTCGCCGAGGTGGCGCTGGAGGTGCCGCCGGTGGTGACGTGACCGGAGTCGATGTAGATCGCGCCGCCGGTGGGAGCCTCGTTGTTGAAGAAGGTGGTCGTGTTGAACGTGGCCTCGGCGCCGCCGCGGTTGTAGAAGGCGCCACCAGAGGTGTCGGCCTCGTTACCGGAGAACGTCGAGCTCGTCGCGGTGAAGGAGCCGTTCTGGTCATTCCGCACGGCACCGCCGTTGCCGCCCTCATTGTCGGCGAAGGTCGTGCTGGTCACTATGACCGTGCCGCCATTGTTGCGCAGCGCACCGGGGGCGTTCCCGTTGCCGTTGAAGTCGGTGATCCGCAGCTGATTAATGGTCAGCTGCGCGTTGTTCACAGTGATCGCGGTGAACTGCAGGTTGTTGGACCGGGTGATGGTGTCCCGGTTGCCCTGGATGGTGACGTTCTTGTTAATAGGCGGCAGCGCCAGCGGCAGGCGGTAGGTGCAGCCGGTCTTCAGGCTGAGGATCGCGTCGCTGGGCGCGAGGACGATGGCGGCGGCCAGCGCGGTCACGCTGCACGGCACCGGGATCGGCACCACTGGCGCGGCCAGCGCGGGGGTCGCGAATGCCGCGCCCGCGCCCACCGTGGTGGCGAGGGCGGCCGCCGTCGCGGCCCACCGAGTTACCCGCTTGGCCGGGAGGCCCGTTCGAATCATTGATCTTCCCCGCTTCCGTGTGGTTTAAAAGCAATATGCGCGAATGCATATCTGCTTGCTTAGTTCTCCGGCCGCCGATGGTTCGCCAAGCGTGCCCAGACGCGAGAACTGTAGCAGCCCTATCCCTTGCCGCAGAGGATTAAGACGTAACACCGGTCAGCCGGATTAATATCGCTTCGGCAAATGCCGCAGCAGCTCGTTTATCCGTTTTTCTGGTTTTTCACGGCGGGCAAACAAGCGATTATGCCGCATCCGGTGCAGCCATTTCAGCCCACTGCCGCGCGCCGTGATCGATGCCGGACATATCCGCAGTCGCGGACCCGGCCGCGGCGCCGCCTCAGGGCGGCATAGGCTGATCACGTGCCACAGCTGCGGATAGCGCTCGCGCAGGTCAACGCCACTGTCGGGGACCTGGCCGGGAACAGTGACCAGGTGCTCGAGGCAACCCGGCAGGCCGCCGCCGCCGGCGCCCGGATTGTCGTGTTCCCGGAGATGATGCTGACCGGCTACCCGGTCGAGGACCTGGCCCTGCGCGCCTCGTTCGTCGAGGCCTCCGTGGCCGCCCTGAACACCCTGGCCGGCGACCTGGCCGCGGCGGGCCTGGGCGGCATCGCGGTGGTCGTCGGGTACCTGGACCGGCGCAGCGACCTGGCGCCGCGGCTGGGGCTGCCGGCCGGCGCGCCGGAGGATGCCGCCGCGCTGCTGTACGACGGCCAGGTGGCGGTCACCTCGGCCAAGCACCACCTGCCCAACTACGGCGTATTCGACGAGTACCGCTACTTCGTGCCGGGCAGCGTCCTGCCGGTGTTCCGGCTGCCTGCCGCCGGCGGCGAGGCGGTGGATGTGGCCATCGCGATCTGCGAGGACCTGTGGCAGGACGGCGGCCCGGTGGCGGTGGCCCGCGCGGCCGGGGCCGGCCTGCTGGTGGTGCCCAACGCCTCGCCGTATGAGCAGGGCAAGGACGACAGCCGGCTGATGCTGTGCCAGCGCCGCGCGGCCGAGGCCGGCGCCCCGCTGGCCTACGCCAACATGACCGGCGGCCAGGACGAGCTGGTCTTCGACGGCGACTCGATCATCGTCAGCGCCACCGGGGAGCTGCTGGCCCGCGGGCCGCAGTTCGAGGAGGCGCTGATCGTCGCCGACCTGGAGGTCGCCGCCGCGGACCGCAGCCGGGTCCCCGGCGATGAGACCGCCGACGCCGCCGACGGCAGCCGGATGACTATCCGCCGGCTGGAGCTGCCGCCGGCCGCGGCGCCCGGTCCCGATCCGGCTGCGGCTGCCCCGCAGGCGCTGTGGCCGCGGCTGCCCGACCTGGCCGAGATCTACGCCGCCCTGGTCACCGGGACCCGCGACTACGTGCGCAAGAACGGGTTCGGCTCCGCGCTGCTGGCCCTGTCGGGCGGCATCGACTCCGCCCTGACCACCACCATCGCGGTCGACGCCATCGGCGCTGACCACGTGCATGTGGTCCTGATGCCCAGCCGGTACTCCTCCGGCCATTCCGTGACAGACGCCGAGGACCTGGTCAAGCGCCAGGGCGTGCACGCCCGGACGGTGCCGATCGCGCCCCTGGTCGAGGCGTTCGAGGGCAGCGTGGAGCTGCACGGCCTGGCCGCGGAGAACCTGCAGGCCCGGGTCCGCGGCATGGTCTTGATGTCGCTGTCGAACGAGCACGGGCACCTGGTACTGACCACCGGCAACAAGAGCGAGCTGGCCACCGGCTACTCCACCTTGTACGGCGACTCGGCCGGCGGGTACGCGCCGATCAAGGACGTGCCCAAGACCCTGGTGTGGGACCTGTCCCGGTGGCGCAACGAGCAGGCCGCCGAGCGCGGTGAGACCCCGCCGATCCCGGAGAACTCGATCACCAAGCCGCCCAGTGCCGAGCTGGCCCCCGGCCAGCTGGACAGCGACTCGCTGCCGGACTACGAGGTCCTCGACCGGCTGCTCGATGACTACGTGGAGAAGGACCTGGGCGCCGCGCAGCTCGTCGCCGCCGGCCACGACCCGGCCCTGGTGGAGCGGGTCATCCGGCTGGTGGACCGGGCCGAGTACAAGCGCCGCCAGTACCCGCCGGGCCCGAAGATCTCAGCCAAGAACTTCGGCCGGGACCGGCGGCTGCCGATCACCAGCCGCTGGCGCGAGCCCCTGCCGCCGGGCTAGCCGCGGCCCGCCGACCGCAGCGCGTCGGCGGTGGCGGCGTCGGCCGGGTAGAAGGCCTCGATGTGCAGTTCCTCGACGGTCACGTCGGTGGCCGTGCCGACCGCAGCGCTGATGCTGAAGAACGACAGCTCGGTGCCGCCACGGCGCAGCCGCATCGGCAGGACCACCCCGTCCGGCGGGGCTGACTCCGCCTGGCCGCCGGGATACCCGGACAGCTCCTCGTGCAGGTCGGCGAGCTGGCGGTCGCCCAGGGCCTGGGCCCGGTGGGCCAGCTGGGTCAGCAGGTAGGACCGGGTCTGGGCCAGGTTGGCGATCCGCGGCGCCATCCCGTCCGGGTGCAGCGCCAGCCGCAGCACGTTCACCGGCGGCTCCAGCAGTTCCGCCGAGCAGCCCTCGGTGAGGATGCCGATCGAGGTGTTGCTGTCCAGCAGCTCCCACCACCGGTCCACCACCACGGCCGGGTAGGGCTCATGCCCGGCCAGCACCTGCTGCAGTGCGACCAGGACACTGCGCAGCTGCGGCTCGGCCAGCCCGTGCTGCGGGTAGGCCGGCGCGTACCCCCCGGCCAGCAGCAGCGTGTTGCGCTCGCGCAGCGGCACCTGCAGCTGCTCGGTCAGCCGCAGGATCATCGACGGCGTCGGCCGGGACCGCCCGGTCTCGACGAAACTCAGGTGCCGGGTCGAGATGTCCGCCTGGATGGACAGGTCCAGCTGGCTGAGCCGGCGCCGCTCGCGCCACTCCCGCAGCAGCTCGCCGACGGGCCGCAGGCTGGCGGAGCCGGTGGTCATGGTGGTCATGGTCCGACGCTAGCTGCCGCCGCCCGCGCCTGGCGATTACCCCCGGGGTCATGGCGGCCGCATTACCTCCGGCGTCATCGACCGGGCGCCGCGGCGCCGCCCACGATGGGTCCCGTAACCAGCACGAACCCGTACCTGACCTGGAGGCAGCCCGAGATGAACGACGTAGTCGCCCGTTACCTGTCCTGCTGGAACGAGACTGACCCGGCCGCCCGCCGGAAGCTGATCGACAGCACCTGGGCCGCGGATGCCAGCTACTGCGACCCGATGGCCCGGGTGCGCGGCCACGACGAGATCGACGCCACCATCGCCGCCGTGCAGAGCCAGTTCCCCGGCTTCGTGTTCACCCCGGCCGGGCCGGCGGATGCCCATCACTCCCAGGTCCGGTTCAGCTGGGGCGCCGGGCCGGCGGGCGCCGAGCCGGCTGTCGTCGGCTTCGACGTTGCCGTCACCGGCGATGACGGCAAGATCACGACCGTCCTGGGCTTCCTGGACAAGGTCCCGGGCTAACGCCGGCCCGCGGCCGGGCGCGCCTCGCCGCGGCGCGCCCGGCCGCTTCCCCCGCGGCGCGCGCCCGCCCGCTTCCCCCGCGCGGCGCGCCCCTGCCGGGCGTGCCGCCCGCCTCCCCGCCACCTGCACTGCGTAAGGAGAACTTCCCGATGACCACGCTCGCCAGCCCGGCGCCCGGCCGCACCGCGGCGCCGGCCGGACCCGGCTGGGGACCGCTGCTGGTGGTCCTCGCCGGCACCTTCATCACCCTGCTCGACTTCTTCATCGTCAACGTCGCGCTCCCGTCCATCCAGGCCGAGCTGCACGCCGGCCCGGCCGTCGTCCAGCTCGTGGTGGCCGGCTACGGCCTGTCGTTCGCGACCGGGATGATCAGCGGCGGACGGCTGGGTGACCTGTACGGGCGGCGCCGCATGTTCAGCATCGGACTGGCGCTGTTCACCCTGACCTCGGCCGCGTGCGGCCTGGCCCCGTCCGCCGGCTTCCTGGTGGTCGCCCGGATCCTGCAGGGCGCGGCCGGCGCGCTGCTCACCCCGCAGGTCCTGGCCATCCTCGGCACCACTTACGACGGCGCCCGGCGCGGCCGCGCCTTCGCCGCCTACGGCCTGGCCATGGGCTTCGCCGGCGTCCTCGGGCAGCTGCTGGGCGGGGCGCTGATCGCCGCCGACATCGCCGGCTCGGGCTGGCGCGGCATCTTCCTGATCAACGTTCCGGTCGGGCTGGTCGCGCTGGCGCTGACCCGCCGTGTGGTGCCCGAGTCGCACGGCCAGCAGGCCCGGCTGGACCTGGCCGGCACCCTGCTGGCCACCGGCGGCCTGACCGCGATCATCCTGCCGCTGATCGAGGGCCAGCAGCACGGCTGGCCGCTGTGGACGTGGCTGAGCCTGGCCGCGGCACCCGTCCTGCTCGGCGGCTTCGCCGTGCACCAGCTGCACCGCCGCTCGGCGGGCCGGGCGCCGCTGGTCGACTTCGGCCTGTTCCGCAGCAGGACCTTCGGCCTCGGGTCGCTGGCCGCGCTCGCCTACGCCCTGGTGCCGCCGGCGTTCTTCTTCGTGCTGGCCCTGTACCTGCAGGACGGGCGCGGGTTCTCGGCGCTGTTCTCCGGCCTGGTGTTCGCGGCCGTGGGAGCGGGCTTCTTCGCCGCGATGCTGACCGCCGGGGCGATGGCGGCCCGGCTCGGCCGGCAGATTCTCGCCCTGGGCGCGCTGGTCACCGCAGCCGGCTGCCTGCTGCTGGCGGCCGGAGCGGGCGGCGCTTCATCGGCGGAGCTGCTGCCCGGCCTGGCCGTGGTCGGGTTCGGCATCGGCATGGTGCTGGTCCCGCTGTCGGCCGCGGTGCTCCGCGATGTCGAGGCCCGGCACGCGGGCGCGGCCTCCGGCGTGCTGGCCACCTTCCAGCAGGTCGGCGGAGCGCTCGGGGTGGCGGTGATCGGCGTGATCTTCTACCGCGGCCTGCACGGCGGGACCTTCCCGCACGCGTTCACCATCAGCCTGTGCGTACTGGCTGCGCTGACCCTGCTCACCGCGGGCCTGGTCCAGGCTCTGCCCCGGGGCTCGGCCCGGTAGCCGTCCCGGCTGCGGGCGGCCCGGAATCTGCCGCGGCCGTCCGCAGGCCGGCGCCCCAGGCCACTGCAGCGGTCATCAGCGTCAGTGCGCCGGCCGCGGCGAAGACCGGCCGGGGACTGCCGGTCACCGCGGCCAGCACTCCGGCTAACACGCCGCCGAGCAGCGTCACGCCCTGCCCGCCCAGCCGCCAGCAAGCCGTGACCCGGCCCAGCATCGCCCGGCTGACGATCGCCTGCCGCCATGCGCGCAGGGCCACGCTGGCCGCGACGATCGCCCAGAAGTACGCGGCGCTCGCGGCCAGCAGCACCAGCGCCGAGGTTGCGACACTGATCCCCAGCAGCGCCAGTCCCGATGCCGCCGAGCACGCCGTGATGACGGCCACCGAGCCCAGTCGCCGGCACAGCGCGCTAGTTGCCACTGCCCCGAGCAAGCCGCCCGCGCCGCCTGCGGTCACTACCAGCCCGACCTGACCCGCAGGCAGGCTCAGGGTGCTGCGGGCGAAGAAGATGATCAGCTTGTCGGCGCCCAGGCAGAAGTTCAGCACCAGGACGAAGACCAGCAGGGTGAGCAGCAGCCGGCTCGCGGCCAGGTACCGGATACCGTCCGTCACCTCGCCCAGCAGGGCCCGCGCCGTCACGGGGGCCCGGGACGGCGAGCGCGTCAGGCGGTAGCCGCCGCGGACGGCAGCAACCGAGGCCAGCGAGACCCCGAACGTGGCGGCGTCGATGAGCAGCGACACATGCAGCAGTCCGGCAGCAGCCAGCAGCCCCGCGGCGGCCGGCCCGATGAGCTGCCCGCCCTGACTCGCCGATTCCAGCCACGAGTTCGCCGTCACCAGCCGCGGCCCGGCAAACACGTCCCGTACTGCGATGTCCAGCGCGGTGTCGCTGAACACGGTTACGACCCCGGCCGCAAACGCCAGCCCCAGGATCAGCCCGGCTGGCGCCGCCGCCCCGGTCAGCCAGAACAGGGCCGCGAACAGGCCGGCCCGGGCCGCGTCCCCGCCGATCAGCAGCCGCCACGGATCAACCCGGTCGGCCACCACGCCGGCCGGCAGCCCGGCGGCCAGGTACCCGGCGCTGCCCGGCAGCGACGCCAGCACGGCCAGCGCCGGGTTCTGCGTCTTCTGGATCACCAGTAACGGCACCGCCAGCAGGGCCAGCCCGTCACCCAGCAGCGACACGCTCTGCCCGCCGAGAAACACTGCCTGAGGCCGCACTCCCTGATTGTCGCCGGCTTCCCGCGCGCCGGCAGGCGCCACCGCCACTTGCTGTTATCAGAAGAGGCGCCGCAATGGTCAGGCTGGTGGCCGCCCGGTCGAGGCTGCTGGCCGGCCGGCAGCTGCACCGCGCGCAGCCGCGGTTCAGCCAGCAGCGCGGGTCAGCGCGGCGCAGCCACCGGAGCGCCGCGCGCCGAGGCTGGCCAGCAGCGTCCGGGAGGCCTCGTTGGTGTCGTCGACCTCCGCGGTCACCTCAGCCTGGCCCCGCTCGCCGAGGACGGCAAAGGCCCGCCTCAGCAGGGCCCGGGCCAGGCCCCGGCGCCGGTAGCCCGGCCGGACGGCGATCAGGCCGAGGCGCGGCCCTGCTGAGCTGTTCCAGACCCGCACCAGCCCGGCGTACTCTCCCGTTGCCGTGTCCGTCGCGACCAGGTAGGTCGCCGGGTCGAACTCCAGGCTGAAGGTCTCCCGGCGGAAGCCCTCGGCATCCCAGCGCCAGCCATCCGAGCCGGGCACGTCCTGGCGTAGCTCGTCGTCGAGCAGCCGCAGCCGGTCCTCGTCGGCCCCGGCGGCGGAGAGCACCGCCACGCCGTCCGGCAGCGCCGCGGCGCCCAGCCCGGCCATCGCCGCGTCAACCGGGATAATCAGGTAGCTCTCCCGCCGGGTCACGGTGAATCCTGCGGCCAGGCAGCCGGCCAGTTCCCCGGCGTCGGCGTCATCGACGCTCGCGTACAGGTCGCGGCGCAGCTCGGCGGCGGCCGCGGCGGTCAGCGGAAGATAAGCCTGCGGCCGGGCCGAGTCGAAGCAGACGGCACAGCGCTGGTCGGGCCGCAGCCAGGCCCGGAGGGTACCCGCAGGCGCGCCACCCGGCCCGGCGGCCCGCCATTCCAGTTGCTGGCGCACGCGGGTGACGCTGACAGCTGGCCCGGCCATACCGACGACGCTAACAACGGTCCCGGTCGCCAGGCCAGGAAATTTCCGGCGCGGCGCGTGGCTACGGTTGCCTTATGGACGACGCGCAGGCTCATATCCGCCCGTACCGTGCCGAGGATCTCGATGCCCTGTACCGGGTGTGCCTGCTGACCGCCGACAATGGCGGCGACGCGACCGGGCAGTACGCCGACCCGCGGCTGCCTGGCCTGGTGCACGCCGCCGCGTACGGCCTGTTCGCGCCCGACCTGGCCTTCGTCGCCGAGGACGGCGCGGGCGTCGGCGGGTACATCATCGGCGTGCGGGACAGCCGGGCGTTCGAGAAGCGGCTGGAGCTGGAGTGGTGGCCGCCGCTGCGCGCCAGGTACCCGGAGCCGCCAGCTGAGATCGCCGAGGACCAGCGCACCGGGGATCAGCGCCAGGCTTACCGGATCCACCATCCCTGGCGGGTCAGCGATGCGGTGTACCAGCGCTATCCCTCCCACCTGCACATCAACCTGGTGCCCCGGCTGCAGTCCGGCGGCTGGGGCCGGAAGCTGATCGACACCCTGCTCGGCGCCTTGCGGCAGCAGGGCTCCCCCGGAGTCCACCTGTTCGTGCATCCGGAGAACACCCGGGCCCGGGGCTTCTACGCCCACCTCGGCTTCACCGAGTTCCCCGCCGGGGATGACCCGCGCCCGTTCGTCATGGACCTGGCAGCGGGCTAACACCATCAGCCGGCCCGGTTTCCTGCCTCAGCCGCCGGGCCGCCGGGCCGGCGGCATGCGCGGATGAGCCCGGCGACAGTCAGAACCTGTGTCTCGTTCAACAGCGGGACCTCAGCCACTACCCGTCCGGCAGCCGCGCAGGGTCGGTCGTCATGATGTTCCGCTGTCAGGCGGTGATGACTTCCACGCCGGCGTCGGCGAAGGCGGCGGCCGCGGCCGGGTCGATGCCCGTATCGGTGACCAGGACGCTGACCTCGCCGGTGGCGCAGATCCGGGCGAAGGCCCGGCGGCCGACCTTGGAGCTGTCGGCGGCCACCACGACCTGACCGGCCCGGCTGGCCATCAGCTGGTTGGTGCTGGCCTCGCCCTCGTGGTGCGCGGTAGCCCCGGCCGCCGGGTCGATGCCGTCGACGCCGAGGATCGCCACGTCGAGCGTGACCTGCTCCAGCACGCCGGTGGCCAGCGGCCCGGTCAGCTCATAGGACTGCGGCCGGGCCACGCCCCCGGTGGCGACGATCTTGATGTGCTGGCGCACGGCCAGCTCGGCCGCGATGTTCAGCGCGTTGGTCACGACCGTCAGCGCGGGTGAGGCGGCGCCGGAATTCAGGTCGGGGCGGACGGCCAGCGCGCGGGCGATCTCGGTGGTGGTGGTCCCGCCGTTGAGCCCGGCGACCTGGCCCGGCCGGATCAGTGCCGCGGCGGCCGCGGCGATGCGCTGCTTCTCCGACGGGTGGCGCTCGGACTTGTACCGCAGCGGCAGGTCATAGGTGACGCCCTGGGCGACGGCGCCGCCGCGGATGCGCCGCAGCATCTGCTGGTCGGCCAGCTCGTCGAAGTCACGCCGCACGGTCGCGGCCGAGACGCCGAGGACCTCCGCGGCCCGCTCGACCTGCAGCTGACCCTCGGCGGCCAGCAGTTCCAGCAGGTCATTCCACCGGCTGTACCGGCTCAACGGCTTCCTCCCCCGATCCTGCGCACCCGCGCACGGGACGGGCCGGCCGCCGTGACGGCCGCGCGGGCCGGCTGCCGCAGCACCACCAGCCCCGGGCGCCCGTGCTGCAACAGGATGGCGCGCTCTGCCCTGTTCCGAATATGCTTGTTTCTGATATATACCAAGCATAACTGCGCATGTACGGGTGAACAGCATCTGCCCGTGCCGCCGTCCGGGCCGTCATCGTGGCTGAGCTCCGCGCGGCATCGCACGGCGCGGCCGAGGACCGGAGGAACGCAGCGGTGAGTGTCCAGCCTGACCCGTCCGGAGCCGGCCGCCTGATGGCGGCCGAGCTGGCCTCCCAGCCTGAGTGCTGGCGGCAGGCCGCTGAGCTGGCGCCGGGGATGGCCGGCCTGCTGCCCCGGCGGGGCGAGCGGGTCGCGGTGGTCGGCTGCGGGACCTCATGGTTCATCGGGCAGTCCTACGCCGCCGCCCGGGAGGCGGCCGGGCACGGCGAGACCGACGCGTTCGCGGCGTCGCAGATGCCCGCCGGCCGCCACTACGACCGGGTCGTGGTGCTGTCCCGGTCGGGCACCACCACCGAGATCCTCGACCTGCAGGCGGAGCTCAGCGGGCGCACGCCCACGCTGGCGATCACCGCCGACCCGGCCGGGCCGGTGGCCCAGCGCGCGGACGCCGTGATCGCGCTCGACTTCGCCGATGAGCAGTCGGTGGTGCAGACCCGGTTCGCGACCACTGAGTTGGTGCTGCTGCTGACCGGGCTCGGCTATGACGCCGCGGCGGCCGCGGCGGCCGCGGCCGGGATGCTGGGCCGCCCGGTTCCTGCGGAGCTGACCGCGGCCCGGCAGTTCACCTTCCTGGGCAGCGGCTGGACCTGCGGGCTGGCCAGCGAGGCGGCGCTGAAGCTGCGCGAGGCGGCCGGGATGTGGACCGAGTCCTACCCGGCGATGGAGTACCGGCACGGCCCGATCGCCGTCACTGGTCCCGGCAGCGTGGTGTGGCCGCTGGGCCCGATGCCCGACGGCCTGGCCGAGGAGATCGCCGCCGCGGGCGGGCTGGCCTGGCCCGGCACCGACGAGCCGCTGGCTGACCTGGTGGCGGTGCAGCGGCTGGCGCTGGCGCTCGGCCGCGCCCGCGGCCTGGATCCCGATCAGCCCCGGAACCTGACCCGGTCAGTCATCCTCGCCCGGCCCTGAGCCTGTGCCGTTGATTCTCGTCGTCACGCTCAACCCGGCCCTCGACGTCACCCACCATGTCGAGGAGGCCGACTGGGCCGGCGTGAACCGGCCGCACGAGGTGGCGGCCCGGCCCGGCGGCAAGGGCGTCAACGTCGCCCGCGTGCTGCTGGCACTGGGCAGCGACGTGCTCGTCACCGGGCTGGCGGGCGGGGCGGCGGGCGATGCGGTCCGGGCCGGGCTGCAGGCCGCCGGCGTGCCAGCCGACCTGACGCCCATCGCCGCCGAGACCCGCCGGACCTTCGCCGTCGTCGACACCGCGCGCGGTCAGACCGGGCTGTTCAACGAGCCAGGGCCGCCAGTGTCGGAGGCCGAGTTCGCCCGGTTCTCCGGCCGGTTCCGCGCCGCGCTGCCGGCCTGCTCCGCGGTCGTGCTGACCGGCAGCCTGCCGCGCGGCCTGCCCGCCACCTGCTATGCCGAGCTGATCCGGCTGGCGGCCGGGATCCCGGTCGTCCTGGACACCGACGGCCCGGCGCTGCGCGACGGCGCCGAGGCCGGCCCGGCGATCATCAAGCCCAACCTGGATGAGCTGGAGCGCATCACCGGCCGTCCGCTGCACGCAGCCTCCGGTCAGGCCGGCGGCCGTGCTGCCGGCGCCGGGGCCGGGCCCGCAGCCGCCGCGGACGCCACGGCGAACGGCGAGTCTGCCGCGGCGGACGGCGGGACCGGCATCGCGCTGGATGGTGTCCGGCAGGCGGCGGAGGAACTGCGGAGCGCCGGGGCCGGGGCCGTCGTGGTGACCCTGGGCGCGGCCGGGCTGCTGGCCGTGACCGGCGACGGAACCTGGCTGGCCACCCCGCCCGGGCCTGAGCCGGGCAACCCGACCGGTGCTGGCGACGCCACGGTTGCGGGCCTGGCCCGCGGCCTGGCCCTCGGCCAGGACTGGCCCGAGCGGCTGCGCCACGCGACAGCGCTCGGCACGGCGGCCGTGGCGGCCCCGGTGGCGGGCGAGTTCCGCGCCAGCCGGTACCGCGACCTGCTGCCCGCGATCAGCATCCGGCCCGTGCCGGACCGGCCCGGCGATGACCGGTCCGGCGCGGACGATGACCGGTCCGGCGCGGACGAGCGACGGAGCAGCCGGTGACCCTGGCCCGGATGAGCGACATCATCGGCCCCGCCCGCCGCGACGGCCGCGGCGTGGGCGCCTTCAACCTCATCACCCTCGAGCACGCTGAGGCCATTGTGACCGGCGCCGAGGCCGCCCGGGCGCCGGTGGTCCTGCAGCTCAGCGAGAACTGCGTCGCCTACCACGGTGCCGTGGAGCCCGTCGGGCTGGCCGCCCTGGCCATCGCCCGGGCCGCGGCGGTGCCCGTCGTCGTCCACCTTGATCACGCCACCCGCGAGGACCTGGTGCACGCCGCCGCCGCCATCGGGATCGGGTCGGTCATGTTCGACGCCTCGACCCTCCCCTACGACGGCAACGTGGCCGCGACCCGGGCGATCGGCCAGTGGTGCGCGGCACGCGGCATCTGGGTGGAGTCCGAGCTCGGCGAGATCGGCGGGAAAGACGGCGTGCACGCCCCCGGCGCGCGGACCCGCCCGGCCGAGGCCGCCGCCTACGCCGCGGCCACCGGGGTCGACGCGCTGGCCGTCGCGGTGGGCAGCTCGCACGCCATGCTGACCCGCGACGCCGTCCTGGACCTGGACCTGATCAGCGCCATCCGCGACGCCACCAGCGTGCCGCTGGTGCTGCACGGCTCGTCCGGCGTGCCCGACGAGACGCTCACCGCGGCCGTCGCGGCCGGCATGACGAAGATCAACATCGCCACCCAGCTCAACAAGGTGTGGACGGCCGCCATCCGGGAGCGGCTGGCCGCCGACCCGGTGCTGGTCGACCCGCGCCGCTACACCGCCGCCGCCCGGGACGCGGTCAGCGCCGAGGTCGCCCGCCTCCTGGCCGTCGTGCGGGCCGCCCCGCGGCCTGAGCCGGAGTTATCCGCCCCCAGCCCGGTGCGCCGCCCGGCGCCCGGCGGTGAGCGAGCGCCGGCCGGGCCCGCCCGCCGGATCGCCGCCGGTCAGGTGCCGGCCAGGCCCGTGGCCGCGACCGAGCGGATGAAGTAGCGCTGCGCCGCGAAGAAGATGACCATCATCGGGATCAGGCTCATCACGTTGCCCGCCATCAGCAGCGGCCACTTCGTGGAGTGCGCGCCCTGGAACGTGGCCAGGCCCAGCGGCAGCGTCATCTGGTTCGTCGAGTTGACCGCGATCAGCGGCCACAAGAACGAGTTCCACGAGTCCAGGAACGTCAGCGCGGCCAGCGTGGCCAGGGCCGGCACCGACAGCGGCAGGACGATCTTCCACAGCACCTTCAGGCGGCTGGCCCCGTCCACCCGGGCCGATTCCTCGTACTCGATCGGCAGCGTGCGGAAGAACTGGCGCAGGAAGAACACCCCGAACGCGCTGGCCGCGTTGGGCACGATCAGCGCGCCGATGTGATTGATGCCGACCTGAGTCAGCACGTGCGTGCCCAGCCACTTGGTGATGATGAACTGCGGGATCATCGTGACCTGGAACGGCACCATCAGCGTGGTCATGATCACCACGAACAGCGCCCCGCGGCCCAGGAACCGCAGCCGGGCGAACGCGTACCCGGCCAGCGAGCACAGCACCAGGTTGGACAGCACGGTGGTGACGGCGACGACGGCACTGTTGACGAAGAACCGGCCGAACGGGGCCGCGTTCAGCGCGTCGGCGTAGTTGCTCAGCTTGATCACGTGCGGGACCAGGACCGGCGGGAAGTGCAGCGCCTCGCCGGAGGTCTCGACTGAGGTCACGATCAGCCACAGGAACGGGAAGATCAGGATGATCGTGGCCGGGATCAGCACCAGGTGCCAGGGGCTGAACGGCAGCCGCCAGCGCCGGGCGGGCCGGGACACACTCAGAGCCATGCCGCCGCCCTCATGAACGGTAGTGGGTGAACCGCCGCCCGACCCGGAACTGGATCGCGGTGATCACCAGGATGATCAGGAACAGGATGTAGGCGATGGCCGAGGCGTAGCCGAAGTTGAAGTTCTCGAAGGCCTGCTCGTACAGGTAGTAGACCAGCACCGTGGTGGCGTTCAGCGGCCCGCCCTGGGTGCTCAGGTACACCTCGTCGAACAGCTGCAGCGCGTTGATCGTCAGCCACACGGCCAGGAACAGCGACGCCGGGCTGAGCAGCGGCAGCGTCACCCGGCGGAAGGTGGTCCACGCCCCGGCCCCGTCGATGGCCGCGGCCTCGGTCAGCATCGTCGGCACGCCCTGCAGCGCGGCCAGGTAGATCACCACCGCGAAGCCGGTCCAGCCCCAGATCGTCATAATCAGGATCACGTACAGCGCCTGCGACGGCGAGTTCAGGAACTGCTGGGCCGGGATGCCCACCAGCGACAGCCCGTAATTGACGATGCCGTAGGACTGGTCGAACAGCCAGATGAACACCAGCGCCTCGCTGATGGTGGAGATGGCCATCGTGGCGTAGGCGGCAGTCCGGTAGACCGAGATGAACCGGATCTTGCGGTTCATCGCCACCGCCAGGAACAGCCCGACCAGCATCGTGCCGGGCACGAACAGCACCGTGTAGATCAGCGTGTGCGCCAGCGCCTGGCCGACGACCGGGTCCTTCACCAGCTCGCGGTAGTTGTGCAGGCCCACGAACGGGCTGCGCGGCGCCAGCAGGTTCGACCGCTGGAACGACATCACCGCCGACCAGATGATCGGCGCCGCGCCGAACAGCGCGATGATCACCGTGGCCGGGGTGACGAACCCCCAGCCCGAGACCTGCTCGGCCAGGCCGGGCCGCCGCTGCCGGACCCGCGGGCCCGAGGACGGTCCGGCCGCCCGGGGACGGCGGCGGAGCTGGGTGAGGGCGGCCACGGTCAGCCGGCTGGGTTGGCCAGGATCTGGTTGACCTGCTGGGCCGCGGTGGACAGCGCCGCGGCCGGCTGGGCCTTGCCCAGCAGCACCGACACGATCATCGTGCCCAGCGCCTGGGAGATCTTCGGGTAGCTCGGGATCTGCGGCCGGGCCTGCTTCACGTTGCCCAGGTTGGTGATGAAGGTATCCACGCCGGGCAGCGCCGTGTTCATCTGCTGGCTGAAGCCGGACGCGTCGCTCACCGACTGCCGGGTCGGCAGGTCGCCGGTCTTCAGCGAGAACGTCTTGACCTGGGCCGGGGCGGTCAGCCAGAGCAGGAACTTCTCGGCCGCCGACACCCGGCTGGCCCCGTTGTTGAAGACCACCCAGTTGTCCGGCCCGGAGATGGTCTGGTGCCCGCCGCTGGCGCCGGGGTAGGCGGGCATGACCTGCACGCCGTAGTGCACGTTGGGGAAGCTGGACAGGTCCCAGGGGCCGGTCACGACCATCCCGATCTTGCCCGAGTTGAACAGGTTGCCATAGGCCGAGTCCGTCGGGTCCAGGTACATCGACTTGTCGGTGACCGCCATCGTGCGCAGCGTCTCCAGCGACTTCAGCCCGGCCGCCGAGTTGAACGCCGCCTTCTTGTTGTCACCGGTCAGCAGCTGGCCGCCGGCCTCCCACAGCAGCGCCACCCAGTGCCACACCGTGTCCTCGCTGCCGGGCGTGACGTAGGCCGTGCCGAACTGCTTGGCTGAGGCGCTGGTCAGCTTCTGGGCGTCGGCCACGAAGTCGTTCCAGGTCCAGTTGGCCGTCGGCAGGGGAAGGTGGGCCCTGGCGAACAGGGTCTTGTTGTAGACCACGGCCAGGTTGTCCACCAGGGCCGGGATGCCGATGACCTTGCCGTTGACGGTGGCCACGTCCCGCTCGCCGACCCAGAAGTCGTTCCAGTTCACCCCCGGCTGCTTAACGACCTGGGTCAGGTTCACCACCTGCGGGATCGGGGCCACGTTGGGCGCCCAGGAGCCGTACAGGTAGGCGATGTCGGGAACGCTGCCGCCGCGGACCGCGGTCGACACCTTCTGCAGCGAGTTGTCGTTGTTGACGAACAGCGACGTCACCTTCACGCCCGGGTGGGTCTTGTTGTACTGCGCGATCAGCTGGGCGAACACCTTGGCCTCGGTGTCGGTGTAACCGTCCCAGATCGTGATCGACTTCGCCGAGCCGCTGCCGCCGCCCTGGCTGTCGCTGCCGCACGCGGCCAGGCCCAGGATCACCAGCGCCGCGGCCAGTGCCGCCCGCAGCCAGGTTCTTGCCATGGTGACCTCTCGTCTCCGCCGGCCTGCGGGGGGCGGCGGAGAGCCGGCGCCCCGGGGGACGGCCGCTGC
Source organism: Streptosporangiaceae bacterium (assembly GCA_036490755.1). GTDB lineage: Bacteria > Actinomycetota > Actinomycetes > Streptosporangiales > Streptosporangiaceae > DASUBV01. The sequence goes on along the minus strand of DASXDJ010000123.1, from coordinate 22,649 downwards.
TGGGATACGGCCTGATCGGGAGATTGTTGCGCGAATCGTGAAGGTTTCGCACATCATCGCGCGAAATAACAGGCCGATTCAACCCTCAACTGCGAGAACAGCGGGCCTATCCAGGCCGGGGCCGGGGGTCGTGAGCACGGATCGACGATCACATCTCTGCGCACTCTTGCTCGAAGCAGGCCGAAATGCGACACTATCGGACTGTGGTCAAGGTAGCCTTCGTCGGCGCTGGCAGCGTCGAGTTCACCCGGAACGTCGTCACCGACCTGTGCAGCTTCCCGGAGCTGAGCGGCGAGCTGCACCTCGCCTTGCACGACATCAGCGCCGAGCGGCTGGAATACGCCCGCGCCCTCACCGAGCGGATCGCCAGCCAGACCGGCACCCGGGCGACGATCAGCGCCTCGGAAAGCCGGCCCGCCGCCCTGGACGGCGCCGACTACGTCATCAACGAGGTGCAGGCCGGCGGCTACACCGCGACGCGGCGCGACTTCGACATCCCGGCCCGCTACGGCGTCCGGCAGACCATCGCCGACACCCTGGGCATCGGCGGCATCTTCCGCGGGCTGCGCACCATCCCGGTGGTGCTGGGCATCGGCCGCGACATGCTCGACGTCTGCCCGGACGCCACCTTGCTGAACTACAGCAACCCGATGGCCATGCTGCCGTGGGCGGTCTACGCCGGCACCGGGTTCGAGCGGGTCTTCGGCCTGTGCCACTCGGTCCGCGACACGCACGAGTTCCTGGCCGGGCTGGTCGGCGTCCCCCGCGGCGAGATCGACTTCCTCACCGCCGGCTTCAACCACCAGGCGTTCGTGCTGCGCTTCGAGCACCAGGGCCAGTCCCTGTACCCGCGGCTGGCCGCCATCATCGACGACTCCCCCGAGCTGCAGCGCCGGGTCCGGGTAGAGATCTTCCGCCGGTTCGGCTACTTCCCGACCGAGTCCAGCGAGCACTCCGCCGAGTACGTGCCCTGGTTCATGCGCCATGACGACCAGGTCGAGCAGTTCCGCATCTTCGTCGGCGACTACCTGGCCCGGTCGGAGGAGAACCTGCGCGAGCTGGACGAGCTGACCGCTCAGCTGGAGTCCGGCCAGCAGCTGGACATCGAGCCGACCAGCGAGCTGGCCTCGGAGTTCATCCACTCGGCGGAGACCGGCCAGCACCGCGAGATCTACGTCAACGTCCGCAACGGCGACCTGATCTCCAGCCTGCCCGCGGACTGCTGCGTCGAGGTGCCCTGCGACGTCGACGCCGGCGGCGCCCGGCCGCGCGCCGTCGGGGCGCTGCCGCCGCAGCTGGCCGCGCTGAACCGGACCTTCCTCAACGTCGTCGAGCTGACCGTCGCGGCCGTGCTGGAAGGCAGCCGCGAGCACGTCTACCAGGCTGCGCTGCTGGACCCCAACACCGCCGCCACCCTCACCACCGCGCAGACCATCGCGATGTGCGATGAGCTGCTCGCGGCCCACCGCGACCTGCTGCCGCCGGCCCTGGCCACCTGACCGCGGGCGGGCGGCCGGTCCGCTCCCCGCGCGCGGGCCCCGCGAGAGGACCCCTGATATGCCGCACCCGCACCCGCGTCCGTTCCCGGCCCGCCTGCTGCCCGCGCGCTTTGCTATCCATAACGGGCCGCGCCGTACTCCCGGCTCGCCCGGCCGGGCCGGCCTGGCGCTGGCCGGCGTCGCCGCCCTGGGCGCCTCGTTCCTCGTCACCGCCGAGCCCGCGGCACATGCCAGCCCGGTCCGGTCTCGGCCGGCGCACGCCGGCACCAGCCCGGCCAGTGCCCGCCAGGCGATCCCGGCGCCCGTGCGCCACGGCCGGCTGCGCATTGCCGGGCAGCTGCGCGACGGCCGCGTCGTCCGGGCCGCGGGCCTGTCCTTCACCCCCGGTGCGCTGCCCCGCGGCGGCCGGCTGCTCAGCTTCGAGGTCGGCTACGCCTGGAAGTCCTGCGGGTCAGCGGGAAAGTGCCGGGCCGGCGCCGGCACGACCGTCACGCCGTTCGCGGCCCGCCGCTACCGGGCCGGCCACGCCGATACCGGGCGCCGCCTGTCGGTGACGGTGACGGCCACCGAGGTGGTCCAGACGGACCGGGTTCCCTTCACCTTCAAGGTCGTGCACGCCACGGCCCGCACGGTCACCGCCGCGAAGGTGGCGGCCTACCGGGCCGGGCGGGCCCCGTCAGCCGGGCTCGTCGACGGGACGCCGGAGCGGGTCACCGGGTCAGATGCGGAGTACTTCACGGCCAGCGCGCCGCACTACAGCTCCCGCGGCGGGCCGGCCCGGCAGTGGTACCAGGTCGACCGGCGCGGCTGGCAGGCACTGCCGGCCAGCCGGGTCTTCTACACCGGCATCCTGGCGGCCGGGCGGCACAAGGTGGCCGTGCGGACCGCCAATCGTTACGGATCATCGATCGCCGCCTTCCGCTGGCGGGTCACCGCGCTGCCCGCGCCCGCGCCGTGCCGGGGGCGGTGCTGGTACCCGCCGCACCTGGCCGCCGGCGGTCACCCGATGCGCTGGGACTGGCAGATCGGCCTGACCACGCCGCGCCAGCGGACCGGCCGGCGCGCCGTCGACATCTACGACATCGACGGGTTCCTGACCACTCACGCGCAGGTCCGCGCCCTGCACCGCCGGTGGCAGGCCGCGACCCTGCCGCACCCGAAGGCGGTCTGCTACCTCGACCTGGCCTGGGAGGACTACCGGCCGGACGCCAGCCCCGGCCGCGGGTTCCCGGCCGCGACGCTCGGCAGGATCTACTACGGCTACTCGCAGGAGCGCTGGGTCGACCTGCGCCAGCTGCGCGCGCTGGAGCCGATGCTGGACCGGCGGCTGGAAATGTGCGCGGCCAAGGGCTTCGACGCGGTCGAGCTGGATGACATCGACAGCTTCGACCCGCCGTCCACGACGGGCTTCCACCTCACCCCCGGCGACCTGCAGAACTTCCTGGCCGTGGCGTTCAACGAGATGCACCGGCTGGGGATGACCGGGCTGTGGAAGAACTCGCCGCTGCTGAGCTGGTGGGGCCGCCGGTACGCCGACGGCGCGGTGGTCGAGGAGTGCTACCGCTACCACGGCTGCACCGCGGCCCAGCTGCGCGGCACCCGGGAGTACGGGATCACCTGCACCGCGCTGACCGGGGCGGAGCCGTGCGGCTGGGATGACTTCACCGCGGACAAGACCGCGCGCCAGCCAACCGGCAAGTGGGTGGGCGAGGCCGAGTACGGCGCCGATCACTACGTCTGCAACCCCGGCCAGTCCTGCCGGCCGGCCCGGAAGTTCGCCACCTTCTGCCGGAAGGTGTGGGCCCCGCAGAACGGGTTCGCGGCGGTCAAGTTCGACGTCGACCTGGACGGCCGGGTGTTCTACCCGTGCCCGCGCGGGACGTAACCGCCGGCCGGGGCGGCCCGCGGCCGGCGGTCAGGGTGGCGCGCGGCGCAGCCTAGAGCTCGACGCTGGTGCCGGGCTCCAGGCGGGACAGCTCCGGGCCGCCGGCGCTGGTGACCACGCCGAGCAGCATCGACACCAGGCCGGTGCCCTGCGGGCTGAGGATCGCGTCGTGGATGGCATAGCCGCGCTGCGGCGCGACCTCGCGGGCGTAGGCGGCAGCCTCGGCGAACTTCATCCACGGCGCGCTGACCGGCAGCAGCAGGGTGCGCACGCTGTCCTCGGGCACCGTAAAGGAGTCGCCGGGGTGGAAGACCTCGCCGTCCACGGCAAAGCCGGTGTTGGCGATGACCGGCACCTCGGGCATGATCTGCGCGTGGTCGCGGCCGTAGACGTGCACGCCGAACCCGGCCGCGTCAAACACGTCACCATGCCCGACCTCGTGCACCCGGCTGCCGCCGGCCTCGGCCAGCTGCGCCGCGATCGCCGGGTTGGCCCAGACCTGCAGGTCCGGGCTGGCGGCGAGGGCCGCCCGCAGGGCGCCGGCGTCCAGGTGGTCGGGGTGCTCGTGGGTGACCAGCACGGCCTGAGCGCCGGCCAGCGGGTCCGGGCCGCTCCACGCGCCGGGATCGATGACCAGGGTGGCGCCGTCCTTCTCCAGTCGGACGCAGGCGTGGCCGAGCTTGGTGAGCCGCATGGCTCCTCCTTGGTCTCCGGGGCCTCGGTGTCCCGAGCTTAGGGGGCCCGCCGGCTCACCGGGCGGCCAGGCCCCGCAGCAGCTCCTCGACCACCCGGCGGGCGTACTTGGCGTCGCTGACGTCGCGGGGGGCGCCGCCGCGAGCCAGCACCGCGCCGGTCAGCAGGAAGGTCGCGGCGTCCACGTCGGCTTCCTCGCGCAGCTCGCCGGTGGCCAGGCCACGGCGCAGCACCGACCGGATCAGCTCCCGCCGCGGTTCCATGACCAGCTGGTTGTAGCGGGCCAGCAGGCGCGGGTAGCGCAGCCCGTCGCCGTGCAGCAGCGCGAACTGGCGGGCCCGCCGCGGATCGGTCACCTCCTTGCACAGCGCCTCGACCAGCGCGGCCAGGTCTGCCCGGACCGACCGGCCCTGCGGCTGCGGCAGCGGCGTGCGGAGCCCGCCGATGGCCTCGAGCAGCAGGTCCTCCTTGGTGGGCCAGCGCCGGTAAATCGTGGCCTTGCCCACCCCGGCCCGCGCCGCGACCTGCTCGATGCCCAGGCCGTCGGGCCCGCAGCGGGCGAACTCCTCCAGGGTGGCAGCGAGGATGGCCTGGTCGGCCTGCTCGCTGCGAGGGCGGCCGGGCTTGCGCGGGGCCGGGACAGCGTCCGCCGGGAGCGGGGTCGCCGGGACCGGCGCGGGACTGGGCACGGGCATCAGGCCCCCGATTCCCCGGCCGGGCGGGCCAGCGCTGCCTCGCCCGGCGGCGGGGCACCAGGCCCGGCCTCGCGCGCCGCGCGGCCGGGCATCCAGGCGGCCGTGGCCGCCGCGCCCAGGACCGCGATGACCACCGAGATCACCGACGCCAGGTGCATGGCATGAACGAAGGACGCGCTGGCCGCGCTCAGCAGCCGGGTCCCGGAGTGCCCCAGGCCCTGGGCCAGGACCTGGGTCTGGGCGATCGACTGGGTGGCCGCGCGGCGGGCGGCGGGCGGCAGCACCCTCAGGTACGGGGCGAGCTGGGTCCGGTAGGCCTGGGCCACCACCGAGCCCAGCACGGCCACGCCGAGCGCGACGGCCACCTGCCGGCTGGTGTTGGTGATGGCCGAGCCGGCCCCGCCGCGATCCCGCGGCACGACCGACATCACGCCCTCGGTCGAGGGCGGCATGACCAGGCCCATGCCGATCCCCTGCACGGCGAACACCACCTCCAGCACCCACACCGGGGTGCTCACGCCGAGCAGGTCGTAGCCGACCAGCGCCACGGCGATGACCAGCAGCCCGGCGGTGACCACGGTCTTGGCCCCCAGCCGGCGAACCAGCATGGCGGTCCGCGGCGCGGCGAGCAGCTGCCCGGCGGCCAGCGGGATGGTCAGCAGGCCGGCCTTCAGCGGGCTGAAGCCCCGCACGTTCTGGGTGTAGAAGCCGGTGAAGAAGAACGCGCCCGACAGGGAGAAGAACGACAGCATGATGGCGGCCGAGGCCGACGACAGCCGGGGGTCGCGGAACAGCCGCACGTCCAGGGACGGGTTCGCGACCCGGGTCTCCCACCAGGTGAACACGCCCAGCACGGCCAGCCCGCCGAGCAGCGGGCCGAGTACCCCGGCGGTGACCCAGGAGCCGGAGTCGCCGCCGGAGATGATGCCGTAGACCAGCAGCACCAGCCCGGCGATGGACAGCAGCACGCCGCCGTAGTCGACGCGGCCCGGCGAGTGACTGCGCGACTCGGGCACCAGCAGGACGACGGCGACGATGCCGCCGGCGGTGACCGGCACGTTGACCAGGAACACCGAGCCCCACCAGAAGTGATCCAGCAGCAGCCCGCCGACGATCGGGCCGATCGCCACGGCCACGCCCACCGCCGAGGCCCAGATGCCGATAGCCCGGGCCCGCTCCCGCGGCTCGAAGACGTTGGTGAGGATCGACAGCGTCTGCGGCATCACCGCCGCCCCGCCCAGGCCCATCGCCGCCCGGGCCCAGATCAGCTGGTCGGGCGTCTGGACGTAGGAGGAGACCAGGGAGGACAGGCCGAACAGGGCCAGGCCGATGATCAGCATCCGGCGGCGGCCGATCCGGTCGCCGATCACCCCGAAGGTGAACAGCAGCCCGGCGAACACCAGCGTGTAGGAGTTGATCGCCCACTCCAGCTGGCTCTGGCTGGCGTCCAGGCCGGTACGGGGCTCGGAGATGGTCTTCAGCGCGATGTTCAGGATCGTGTTGTCCAGCACGATCGCGATCAGGCTGATGATCAGCACGCCGAGGATGATCCAGCGGCGGCTGTCCGCTGCCTCAGGGTTCATGTGGCCTTTCCCGGCGGTTCCCCGGGCGGGCCGCGCCTGGCGGGCCCGGGGCGCGCCCGTTTCGGCGCGGTCACTGGCGTTCTGAATCGTTCTGCTGGGTTGCGCTGCGTTCTGCGGTCATGCATGCCGCCATTCCGGCGGCTGGCCCGGCGGCCCGGGCAGCGCGAGCCCGGGCCGGGCCGGGCGGTGGTTCTGCGGTGGTGGAGCCGTGCTGATGCGCCTGCAAAGCGGGCCGGGGAACGGGCGCATAGCGCCCGGATCGGGCGCCCGCATTTACAATACGAAACTATACCGTATCGCTACCCGCGCCATTTGCCGCTTCCGCCGCCTCGCGCTGGCCTGCGGCCGTCCGGCCGGCGGGCCGCCGCCGGCCCGCTGTCCCGGCCGGGCGGGCTATGTCATGATCGGGGTGTCCGGGTACGCCGCTGGGGCGACTCGAGACGCGGAGGACTGCGATGATCTCACATCAGGCTGGCCCCGGGCAGGCCGCGACAGGCGCGCGGACCACGGCCGCCGAACCCGAGCCGCTCTACGGCGGGACCGCCAGCCGGCGGGTCACCATCCGCGATATCGCCGCGGCCAAGCAGCGCGGCGAGCGCTGGCCGATGCTCACCGCCTACGACGCGCTGACCGCGCGCGTGTTCGACGACGCCGGGATCCCGGTCCTGCTGGTCGGCGACTCGGCCGCGATGGTCGTCTACGGACACGACTCCACGATCCCGGTTACCGTCGATGAACTGATCCCGCTCACGGCCGCTGTCGTCCGCGGCACCCGCCGCGCCCTGGTCGTGGCGGACCTGCCGTTCGGCTCCTATCAGGGCTCACCGCAGGCCGCGCTGGAGGCGGCTATCCGGTTCCTGAAGGAAGCCGGCGCCCACGCGGTGAAACTGGAAGGCGGCAGCCGGGTGCTGCGCCAGGCCGAGGAACTGGTCGCCGCGGGCATCCCCGTGATGGCGCACCTCGGCCTCACCCCTCAGTCGGTCAACGCCTTCGGCGGCTACCGGGTGCAGGGCCGCGGCGAGGACGGCGACCGGCTGCTGCGGGACGCCAAGTCCCTGCAGGCCGCCGGCGCGTTCGCGGTCGTCCTGGAGTGCGTGCCCGCCGAGCTGGCCGCCCAGGTCACTGCCGCCCTGGACATTCCCACGATCGGGATCGGGGCCGGCCCGGACTGCGACGCCCAGGTGCTGGTCTGGCAGGACATGGCCGGCCTGTCGCCGAAGGTGGCTAAGTTCGTCAAACGCTACGCCGACCTGGCCGGCGTGCTCCGCGACGCCGCCCAGTCGTTCGGCGCGGAGGTCACCGGCGGCACGTTCCCGGACTCGGAGCACTCCTACAGATAGTTTCCCCGGCCCGCCGGCGGGATGCCTGAAGGCACCGCCTTCCCTCGTCGCTGGCTCCTCAGCCCAGGCAGCGCCGGCATCTCGCCGCCGGGCGGCTGGCCCCCTGCGGGTCAGACGTCGGTGATGCGCAGGCCCGCGTGGGCCTTGTAGCGGCGGTTCACCGACACCAGGTTGGCGGTGAGGGCCTCGATCTGGCCGCAGTTGCGCAGGCGGCCGGCGTAGATGCCGCGGGCGCCGGGCAGCAGGTCGGCCAGCGCCTGCACCAGGTCGGTCGCGGCCCGGTCGTCGCCCAGCACCAGGATGTCCAGGTCCAGCTGGCTGACCTCCGGGTCCAGCAGCAGCACGGCCGACACGTGGTGGAAGGCGCCCACCACGGTGCTGTCCGGCAGCACGGCAGCGGCCTGCTGGGCGGCGCTGCCCTCGGGGACCGGCAGCGGGTAGGCGCCGCGCTTGTCGAAGCCGAGCGGGTTGACGCAGTCGATGACGATCTTGCCCGCCAGTTCGCCGGCCAGGCTTTCCAGCAGCTCGGAATGGCCTTCCCAGGGCACCGCGACGATGACGACATCGGCCGCGGCCGCGGCACCGGCGTTGTCCGCGCCGGTCACCTGCGGGGCGCTGCCCACGGTGGCCGCAGCGGCGGCCGCGCGCGCGGCGTCCCGGGACCCGATGACCACCTGCTGGCCGGCCAGGGCCAGCCGCCGGGCCAGGCCCCGGCCCTGGTCCCCGGTGCCGCCGAGCACGCCGATCACGAGGGAGCCGAGATCGGGGGCGGGCGGGCCGTCGGGCGTGCGGGCAGCGGACACGGCGGGCTCAGGCGGGGCGGGCGGCATGTGCCGATCCTGCCAGAGCCGGGCCCGCGGGCCGGCGAGGGGCTGCTGCCAGGCCGCGGGGCGCGGGCGCAAGGCGAGCCCCGGGCCAGCGCGCCGCCAGGAAGGCCGGCACGCAGTAGCCGGGGATAGTCAGTTAGTCACGAATCACTGCGGCCGGGGCGATTGTCAGGCACCATGGGGGACATGAACGCCGATCAGGTCGCCGCCTTACGCGTGCTCCTGGCACCGACCGGCTGGCTGGACCGGACCCGGTCCTTCGCCCGGGCCCTGCGGGACTTCTCCCGGACACCCGAGGGGCTGCTGGTGGTCGGCACGCCCGCCGACGAGCCCTGGCACATGACTGCTCACCTGGCCGACGAGGCCCGGCTGGCCGAGATCCCCGAGCTGGCGCCCACCCTGGTGCGCTGGGCTCCCCCGGCCGGCGCGCCCGCCCACCTGCGGATCGGGCTCGACCGGCTCGCGGCGGCCGGCCGGCACGAGACCCTGCTGGTGGTCAGCCCGGGCAGCGCTCCTGACGAGCTGCTCGAGCGGGTCAGTGACGTGCGCCGGGCCGGGACGCGGATCCTGGCCCTGGACCGCGGCGACCCTGAGCTCGGTGCGCTGGCCCACGAGGCCCTGGCCGTCCCCGACGGCACCGCGCCGCTGTCCTTCGATGCCGCCCAGCACCTGGTCAGCGCCGCTGCCGGCGAGCCGTACGAGCGCGGCGCCGAGGACCGGGACGGCTACCCGCACGGTGCCTATGCCCACGGGGGCGGGCACCGCGCGCGGCCAGCCGCGGGACAGCGCCGGGTACCCGGCCGCGGCCCGTCGCTGCGCAGCCGCCTGGCCCAGCTGCTCGACGTGGTCAGCGGGCCGCCGCCCGGGCCCGCCGACTAGCGCCGGGCCGGCGCGCCGGCGTGCCCCGATCCGGGCGCGAGCAGCCGGATCGGACCCTATTGTGGACCCCAGCGCCAGCCGCATCGCCAGCCCGGCGACGCGCTGGCCGCGGCGGCCGCAGCCGGGCGGGCAGGCGGCTGGCCGGCCATGATCATCGCACTGACCGCGCCGTTCGGCGCTGGTTGGCGCTGCGGTCGCCGCCGTGGCCCGGGGCCTGTTCAGCTACCCGTTCCCCGGGGTTGCCGGCACCGTGACCTGCAATTCAGGCAACGATGACAGGCTGCCGGTGCACCGGCAGCGAAGGGGCATTGCGCATGGCCGTATCCCGGCAGCATGGCAGGGACCTGGCGCGCGTCTCCGCGCACATGGGCGGCGGCGAGCACGCCCGGCCCGCTACCTACGAGGCGTATGAGTCAGCGCCGGGCACCGGCGCGGAGTACGTGGAATTCGACATCCGGCGCACCGGTGACGGGGTCCTGGTGGTGCACCACGACGCGCGGGTCGCAGGACGGCTGCTCAGCGAGCTCAGCTACGCCAGCCTGTGCGAGCTGGCCGGGTACCGGGTGCCCCTGGTGCGCGACGCGATGCGGCTGGCCGCCCGCCGCTCAGCGGGACACCTGGACCTGAAGGAGACCGGCTACGAGGCCGAGGTCATTGCCCTGGCCGAGGCCGAGTTCGGGTCAGGCAACTTCATCGCCACCACCCTGGAAGACGTCTCGGTGGCGGCCATCAAGTGGCAGTTTCCCCAGGTCCGGACCGCCCTGTCGCTGGGCCGCGATGTCCGGGGGCAGCCCTGGACCCAGCGCGTCCGGGTGCGCTGCAGCGAGCTGCTCCCGCTGGCGCGGATCCGCGCCAGCGGCGCCGACTGGGTCGCGGTGCACCACCGGCTCGCCCGGCTCAGCGTGCTGCGGGCCTGCGCGCAGCACGGCATCGGCGTGATGGTGTGGACGGTCGACTCCGACCGGCTGATGGACGGGCTGATCGGCGATGAGCGGGTGGATGTGCTGATCACCAACCGGCCCGGCCAGGCGCTGCGCCGCCGCGCGCTGCTGGCTCAGGACGCCCCGGCCGCCGGCACTGCCGTCCCGGCTCAGGCCAGCCCGCCGGCGGAGCGGTCGGGTGAGCTGGCCGGCGGGGTCAGGAGTCCAGGCTGAGCACCATGGTCGGGGTCTTGATCACGTGATCGTCGCGCAGCGGCCGGACCGCCGTGCCGATCGCGAAGAACTCGGTGGTGTGCGATCCCCAGGTGTGGCTGTGCTGGCGGAGCTGGACGCCGACGATGCCCTCAGCGTGCAGTTCCTCGGCCTCGGCCTGCATCCGGGCCATGGCCAGCTCGCGCGCGTCATACAGCGCCTGGGTGAACTGCTCGATCTCGACATTGCGCCCGATGTTGCCCATCTTGGCCCCGAGCCGCTGGTGCGCGATGTGGTACACGCAGCTGCCCATCACCATGCCGAGCGGCGCGTAGCCCGCCCGGATCAGCGTCCAGAAATCCTGGCCGGACAGGTCCGAGGTGAACGGCAGGTCCTTGTTGTTGCGCCAGTTGGTCACCCCGCCGCCGCCCGCGCCCGGCTCGCCCTTGACCGCGGTGCCGACGGCGATGAACTCGGCGATGTCGGCGCCGAACTCCTTCATCTCCACGTCCAGCCGGACGCCGACCACCCCGTCGGCGCCGAGCGCCGAGGCCTCGGCCTCCATCCGGGTCATGGCCAGCTCGCGGGCGTGGTACATGGCCTGCGACAGCACGTCGAGCTCCTGGCTCTTGCCCCACCGGGCCACCTGCAGCCCGACGTGGTAGATGGAGCTGCCCAGCACCAGCCCGAGCGGCCGGAAGCCGACTTCCCGGACCAGCAGGAACTCATTCACCGACAGGTCGGAGGTGAAGATGGAGCCGGGCTGGCCCGGCCGCAGCTCCCTCAGCCGGGCGATCGCATCCTGCGGGACTCCGGCCATGTCGGGGCCGGCGCTGTCGGCCTGGAGGCTGTGCTGGTCGGTCATCTCGCTCCCATTCGGTGTCAGGGCCCCAGCCGGACCCGCGCGGCCTGACGGCGCTGCGGGTCCAGGGACATGATCGCCAGCGGCACTGGCTGGCCGGCGCGCGGCTGGCGGAACCGGGCGATCGCCGTCCCGATGATCGTCGCCTCGACGATGTGGTCCCGGCGGCTTTCCTGCATCGGGCATTCCCGTTCCCGGATCTTCACGTCCATCTCCTGCACGACCACGCCCTCCGCGCCGTGCCGGGCGACATCCCGCTCCAGCTGCTGGCGCGCGTCGTGCCGGGTGTCGTTGATCAGCTCGGTGTAGCCGTGCACCTCGGTGTTGCCGCCGCCCCACCGGGTCTGGTTCACGGTCAGCCAGTCGTCGTGCCGGGAGCCCACCGAGATTCCCAGCACCAGGCCGGCCGGCACCCAGCCGGCCATGGCCAGCTTGGCGAAGTCCTGCCCGGACAGGTCAGAGGCGAACGGCCGGCGCAGCGGGGCGGTGCCCGGCGCGCGGATCGCGGTCCCGATGGCCTTGAACTCCAGCCCGCCCGCCGGGAAGGCGCCGATGGTGAGCTGGACCCCGACCACCCCGTGGCCGCCCAGCTCCAGGCACTCCTCTTCCATCCGGCCGATCGCGGTCCGGCGCGCGGTGTACAGCGCCTGCACCATCGGGCCGAACGAGCCCAGCGAGGACTGGCCCGACACTGCGGTGACCCCGCGCACCGGGGTCATGAAGCCGCCGTACCCGGCCCAGCTGCCCGGGCAGTTCCAGCCGCCGGTGTAGCCGATGTTGAAGACGGCCGCGCCGAGAACCTGGCCGGCCGGCTCGAAGCCGGTGCTGCGGATGGCGGCGAACTCGTGGGTGCTCAGCGACGAGCTCCACGTGCCGCTGCCGCGGATCTCGGTCATCCGGGCCTCGGCAGCAGGCGGCAGGTCGCCTGGCGGCTGCTGCTCCGTCACCGCGTGCCCCTTCCGGCCGGACCGGCTGGCTGTTCAGGGACACGATACCGGCCGTGGCCGGCTACCGGTCCTGCGCGTCCCACTCCTTATTACGCTCCTGAACAGTCTCCAGGGCGTGCGCCGCCGCCTCGCGGGTCGGATAGGGCCCCAGCCGGTCCTTGCCGGGGCAGCCGTCGTCGGGTTCTACGGTGTTATGCCGCAGACAGAACCACCAGTTCTGGTCTTCTCCCATGGCACTAGACTCGCAGATTATGGCTGCCACCCTCCACCCCGGCCGGATCTCGCCGCCCCGGCAGGTCCCGGCGAGCATCCCGCGCCCGGAGTACGTGGGCCGCAAGTACCCGCGGACCGGGGAGCCGGAGGTCAAGGACGCCGAGACAATCGAGCGGATGCGGGTGGCCGGCCGGCTCGCCGCCCGCGCGCTGGCGGAGGTCGGCGCGCACGTGGCACCCGGCGTCACCACCGACGAGCTGGACCGAGTCGGCCACGAGTTCTTGTGCGACCACGGGGCCTACCCCTCCACCCTGGGCTACCGCGGCTACCCCAAGTCGCTGTGCACCTCGCTGAACGAGGTCATCTGCCACGGCATCCCCGACGACACCGAGATCGCCGACGGGGACATCGTCAACATTGACATCACCGCCTTCATCGGCGGCGTACACGGGGACACCAACGCGACATTCCTGGCCGGCAACGTCGACGAGGAGTCCCGGCTGCTGGTCGAGCGGACCCGCGAGGCCATGATGCGCGGGGTGCGGGCCGTGGCGCCGGGCCGCCCGCTGAACGTCATCGGCCGGGTCATCGAGTCCTACGCCCGCCGGTTCGGCTACGGCGTGGTGCGCGACTTCACCGGGCACGGCATCGGCACCACCTTCCACTCCGGGCTGGTGGTGCCGCATTTCGACGATCCCGAGTCGACCATCATGATCGAGCAGGGCATGACCTTCACCATCGAGCCGATGCTGACCCTGGGCACGACCGACTACGAGATCTGGCGGGACGGCTGGACCGTGGTGACCGCTGATGCGGGGCGCACCGCGCAGTTCGAGCACACCCTGCTGGTCACCGGGGACGGCAGCGAGATCCTGACGCTGACCTGACCGGGGCTGCGGACGCCGGGATCAGGCCCCGGCGGTGCTGTCCGGGCCGGGCTCGCGGCGGGCGGCCGGGTCGACGAACGTCCCGCGGCCCTGCCGGGTGATGATCAGGCCCCGCTCGCGCAGCACGGCCATGGAGTGGCGCACCGTCTGGTAGGCAACGCCGTACTCCTGCGCCAGGTCACGCTCGGCGGGCAGCTTGCTGGTGATCTCGCCGGCCTCGATGCGCGTGGCGATGTCATTGGCCACCTGGATGTAGGTGAAGTCCGGTCCGAGCGGGTCGATCTTTGCCACGCGATCAACCTAGGCAGTCCCCTAGCTGCGTAAACCTCAGCTAGCTCCTAGTGCTCTGTATTGCTCTAAAGCATCTGTAGCACTGATGGCCTCTTATGCTCTATAGTGAGGACATGGCCGACCGGAATCCCGACTGGTGGCCGTATGCGGCCGAGTTTCCGCACTGGGAAGTCTGGCGCGAGGTAGACCGGCTGTACTACGCGCGCCGGTGCGGAAGCGATCCGCAGGTAGTGGTCCGCGGTGAGGACGCCGTGGATCTCCGGGACCAGGTCCGGGCCGTAGTGCTGCGCGCCGGGACTTGCGAGCCCGGCCCGGAGCGGCCGGGGCGGCCAGGGGCAGCCGGCCGTCCCGGCTCACCGGGTCAGACGCCGGAGGCGACCCGCTGCTGAGCGCCTTCCCACCAGCCGTCGCCGGGCCGGGCCGACTCGATCCACCAGGTCGCGCCCGCCTCCTGGTAAGGCCGGGCGATCTCCGGGACGACTGCCGGGTCGCCGGCCACCTCGGCCCACACGACCAGGTCATAGGGGTCTGCGGCGCTGCCCTGGTCGCGCTGCGGCCGGGCGGCACTGATCCGCGCCCGGCAGTCGGCGATATCACCGGGTGAGACCGTCTCCAGGGCACCGCCGGCGAACCGGATCGGCACCATGCCATCCCAGCGCGCGGCGCGGTCGACGGGCCGGGTGTTGGGCAGCACGCCGCCCACCCAGACCGGGATCCGCGGCCGCTGCACCGGCGTCGGGCTGAACCGCACCGGATCCAGCTGGTAGTGCTGGCCGGCGTAGGAGAATCGCTCGCCGGTCCACAGCCCGGCCATCACGGCCAGGCCCTCATCGAGCAGGTCGGCGCGCTCGCGGGCGCCCTGCGGCTCGTGGAAGATGCCGAAGTCGCCGTAGGCGGGCGAGCCGATGCCCACGCCCAGGGTCAGGCGGCCGCCGCTGAGCCGGTCCAGCGTGGTGGTCTCCCGGGCCAGCTGCCAGGGCCGCCGCCGCGGTACCGGGGTGATCATCGTGCCCAGGCGGATCCGCGAGGTCCGGCTGGCGATCACGGCCAGGACCAGCCACGGGTCGGCCAGCGGCGGCCCGTCGCCGGTGTTGGAGAACACGATGTGATCCCACAGGAAGAACCCGTCGAAGCCGGCCTGCTCGGCGGCCACGCCCAGCTCGATCAGCCCGGCGGGGTCCTCGGCGAAGTTGGGCACCGCGATGCCGCGCTGCAGCCCGCTCATCTGCTACTCCCGGTGCTCAGCTGGCCCGGCTGACCGGGCTGTACCCGCGGCGCTCGGCTAGCAGCCGCTTGAGCGCGGGCGGCCCGCCCGCCTTCCCGGCCAGGTGCACCCCGGCCAGCGCGCGCTGGGCCGCGCCGTCACCGCCGAACGCCGCGCAGGCCAGTTCGGGCTCGACGTTGGCGGCGGCCAGGATGGCCCCGGCGGCGCCCATCGGGCCCGCGGTGGTCAGCAGCGCCGAGTTGCCGGTGTAGGTGGCGCCGCGGTAGCGGGTGATCTCGGCGATCAGCCGGTCCGGGTCGCCGGAGGAGTCCTTCAGCCCGGCGATCGGCAGCTCGTCCAGGGCGTCCAGCGGCAGGCCGGGGGCCGAGATCCACGGAATGTGGTAGCCGAGCACCGGCCGGCCCTGCGCCGCGGCGGCGATCGCCGCGAAGTAGCCGGGCAGGTCCTCGCTGCCAGGCGGCGGCCAGGCCAGGATCGCGTCGGCGCCGGACTCGACGGCCTGGGTGGTGAGCTCCGCGGCCCGGTCCGCGGTGACCGCGCCCGTCCCGCCCAGCACCGGCAGGCCGGCCGGCAGCGCGTCCCGGACGGCGGTGATGACCTGACGCCGCTCGGCGTCGGTGAGAGTGGCCGGCTCTCCGGTGGTGCCGCAGGCCAGCACGGCCTGCATCCCGCGGCCGGCCAGGTCGGCGGCGTGCCCGCCGGTCGCGGCCGCATCGACCGCCCCGTCATCGGTCAGCAGGGTCAGCAGCGCGACCCCGACACCAGAGAAGACCAGATCCGACAACGTCACCAGTGACCTCGCCAGGATGCCCCGGTCTTCAGGCCGGGGAGGATTGGCGTGCGGCTTGTCATGAATTCTCCTAGTGCTATAAGTCCTATACTTGACTCATGCGGACGGCGTACCGGTGCCGGGCCTACCCCGGCGCGGAGCAGCAGGTGCTGCTGAACCGGACGTTCGGGTGCGTGCGGGTGGTGTGGAACCGGACGTTGGCCGCCCGCCGCGCCCGGTACGCGGCGGAGCGCGCGTCCACGACGTACGCCCAGACGGACCGGGCGCTGACGGTGCTGAAGCGGGACCCGGGGCTGGCGTGGCTGGGGGAGGTGTCCTGCGTCCCGCTGCAGCAGGCCCTGCGTCATCAGCATGCCGCGTTCGGGGCGTTCTTCGCTCAGCGTGCCCGGTACCCGCGGTTCAAGTCCCGCCGCGGCCGCCAGTCCGCCACCTATACCAGGTCGGCGTTCCGGATCCGCGGCGACCAGCTGCACCTGGCCAAGATGAGCGAGCCGCTGAAAGTCGTGTGGACCTGGCCCGGCACCAGCCTGACCGCCCTGAATCCCACATCGGTGACGGTGGCCAGGGATCCGGCGGGTCGGTGGTTCGTGACCTTCCACGCCGAGGTCCCCGGCCCGGTGCCGCTGCGCGCCACGGGCCAGGCAGCGGGCATCGACCTGGGGCTGACAGACTTCGCGGTGCTGTCCGGCGGGCAGCGGATCCCGCACCCCCGGCACATGGACCGCCACGAGCAGCGGCTCAAGCGGTACCAGCGGCGGCTGGCCGGCTGCCAGAAAGGCTCCGCCAACCGGAAGAAGGCGGCGCGGAAGGTGGCTCGCGCGCACGCGAGAGTGACTGACGCGCGCCGCGACTTCCTGCACCAGGCCAGCGCCGGCCTGGTCCGCCGGTTCGACGTCATCGCCGTCGAGGACCTGGCCGTCAGGAACATGGTCCGCAACCGCAGCCTGGCCCGCGCGATCTCCCGGACGGGCTGGGCTGAGTTCCGCCGCCAGCTGGAGTACAAGGCGCAGCGTTACGGCCGCACGATCCTTGTTGTGGATCGCTGGTTTCCGTCTAGCAAGACGTGCTCGGTGTGCGGATTCCTGCTCGCCGAGCTGAGCCTGGGGACGCGCGCGTGGGCGTGCCCGGCCTGCGGCGCCCGGCATGACCGGGATCTCAATGCCGCGAAGAACATTCTTGCCGCCGGGCTGGCGGCAGCCGCCGGGAACGGCGGCGATGCCTGCGGAGCGGACGTCAGACACGGCCAGGAACCTCCTCCCGTGCAGATCGCAGTGAACCAGGAACCCCGGCGGGCGACCGCCGGAATCCCCGCCCTTCACATCAGGGCGGGGAGTAGTCAGTCCGCCCTGTCACCTCTGGCCAGCCGGCGGCGGCCCGGCCTATAGTGACATCAGTCGACAATCGACAATAGCTTACGATAACGCTCCGGAACGGGAGGCATCGTGCCGCAGGGTCGCTTCGACGGCATGGTAGCCGTGGTCACGGGCGGGTCCCCTGGCTCCGGCCCCGCCGGCGCCGGGCCGGACTGCCTGCGGTGAGCGCGGCCAGCGAGGCCGGCGAGGCCGGCGAGGCCGGCTCCGCCGCGACCGAGGCGGGCACGCCGGTCATCGAGACCAGCAGCGTCAGCAAGTTCTTCACCCTCGGCCGCGATGCCCTGGGCCGCGGCCGACCGCCGCTCAAGGCGGTCGACGGGGTGTCGCTGGCCATCCGCCGCGGCCAGACCCTGGCCCTGGTCGGCGAGACCGGCTCGGGCAAGACCACCTACGGCCGGCTGCTGCTCAGCCTGTACAAGCCCACCAGCGGCGACATTCTCTACCGGGGGGACAGCATCCTGGACCGCCGCGGCAGTGCCGCGAAGTCGGTCCGCCGCCAGGTGCAGGGCGTCTTCCAGGACCCCTACTCCTCGCTGAACCCGACCATGACCGTCGGCCAGTCGCTGGCCGAGGTACTCAGCGTGCACCACGTCGTGCCCCGCTCGGGCCGCGACGAGCGAGTCGCCGAGCTGCTGTCCACGGTGGGCCTGTCCCCCGCCCAGGCGGCCCGCCGCCCGCACGCCTTCAGCGGCGGCGAGCGGCAGCGGGTCGGCATCGCCCGGGCGCTGGCCGTCGAGCCCGAGGTGGTCATCGCCGACGAGCCGCTGTCGGCGCTGGATGTCTCGATCCAGGCCCAGGTGCTGAACCTGATGATCCGGCTGCAGGACGAGCGCGGGCTGACCTACCTGTTCGTCACCCACGACCTGGACGTGGCGCGGCACATCAGCCAGCGCACCGCCGTGCTGTACCTGGGCCGGGTGGTTGAGGAAGCACCGACCGCCGAGATCTTCGCCGAGCCGCTGCACCCCTACACCCAGGCGCTGGTCAGGGCCGCGCCGCGGCTGTCCACCCAGCGCAAGACGATCAAGCCCGCGCTGACCGGCGACATCCCCAACGCCATCGACCGGCCGGCCGGCTGCCATTTCCACCCGCGCTGCCCGTTCGCCATGCCGGTCTGCCGGGAACGCGAGCCCGCGCTGCTGCACCTGGGCAGCGGCCGGACGGTGGCCTGCCACCTGCACGATCCCGAGCACACCCCGGCTGCCGCGGCCGCCGGGACGGCCTAGCGGACGGCGCCTGGCTGCCGGACGGGCTAGCTGACCGGGCCGCCATCGGGGAAGCCGATCAGGTAGTGGCTGCGGACCTCGGCCCGCAGCCGCGCCAGGTCGCCCTCGCGCACGGCGTCCAGCAGGACCTGGTGCCGCTGCGCCGCGTCCGACAGCTCCAGGCCCTGCCGCTCGATCTCGGCCCGCATCAGCGCGCCCATCTGGCTGTTCAGCATGGACCACAGGTCCTTGAGCCGGTGCCGCCCGGACACGCCGACCAGCAGCTCGTGGAACCGGGTGTCGCACTCCACCAGCGCGTCCATGTCATCGGCCTGCGCGGCGGCCGACATCTGCTCCAGCGCGGTCTGCAGTTCCTGCGCGAGCTCCTCGCGGTCCTCGCCGAACCCGCGGTCGAAGCACGCGTCCTCCAGGACATACCGCGCGTAGCAGACGTCCTCGGCATCGGTGGGCGACATCCGGGTCACCACCGAGTAGCGGCGCGGCACGATCGCGATCAGCCCCTCGGCCTGCAGGCCGCGCATGGCGTCGCGGATGGTGCCGCGGCTGACCCCGAACTCGGCCGCGAGACTGGCCTCGACGAGGCGAGTCTCGGCGGGCAGCTCGTTATTGAGGATGCGGTGCCGCAGGGCTCGTCCGACGGCCTCCGGCAGCGAGACATGCTCCAGAATGGCGCCGTCCTCCCTCCCGATCCGCGATCTGTCGTCCGTCACGATATCTTCAGCGCCGCCTCGGTCAAGCCCGCATGCTGGGCGCCGTCCGGCACCGCGCGCAGCGCGGTGGCCGGGCCGGTCAGGATGGGCGTGATGCCCGGTCCGTGACCGGGCATCGGGCTGCCGCCGTGCACGATCACCCCCACGGTCACCCAGTCGCGCCGGTAGCCCATGTTCCACCGGGCATCCACGCCGGTGACCGCGACCAGGTCGCCGAGCAGCAGGCCGGCCGCCGCGGCCGGGTCCAGCTGCAGGTCCAGGTCCCAGCCCGCGGCCGGGCGGCCGATGCCGTTGCCGGCCAGCTGCGAGGGCACGGACAGCCGCACGCCTGCCGTCACGGTGTCGCCGCTGACCTGCACCGGCAGCGCCGCCAGCAGGCCGGGATCGATGTTCATGACGGCCACCGGGGCCGGGAACCCCGGTGGCCGCCAGCCTTGCCCGCAGGCCCGGACCGCGACAGCGTCGCCGGGCCGCAGTCGCGCCAGGTCTTCCGGCGCGAAAACCGTGATGACCCGGCCGGCCTCGCCGCGCTTGCCGGCGACCGCGCCGGCCGCGCCCGCGGCCGGGCCGGTCCGGACCTGCACCCGGTTGCCGATGCAGGCGTAGGTGGCCAGCGCCAGCCGCGCGGCCGGGTCGGGGTGCACCAGGCAGGCGCCCGGCGCGGCATGATCGCCGGCCACGCCCAGCACCGGGTCGCCCAGCCGCAGGCCGAGCACGATGCCGCCGTCGCCGGCCGGCACGTACGGCTCGCCGTCCCGGCTCACCCGGTACGGGGAGTCGCCGAGCACCGGGTGCTCGGCGAACCCGGTCAGCCCGACCGCCACCGCGGCCAGCTCCGCGCTCATCGGGTCAGCGGTCATGACGTCACTCCCGGTTCGTGCAGCCAGCTGGACAGGTTCGCGTCGCTGTCATCCACCAGGTGGAAGGACTCAGCCGGCCCGCTCATCAGGGTGCTGGGGCCCGGGCCGTGGCCGAACAGCATGCACTGGCCGGTGGAGATGACCCCGATGGTCAGGTAGCCCGGCCGGTAGCCGCGCCCGTACCGGTGGTCGGAGTCGGCCAGCGCCACGATGTCGCCGACGCGCAGGCCCTCCAGGCCGAGCGACAGGTCCTCGCCCAGGCCGGCGTAGGCGCCCATCAGGTCGGTGTTGGCGTACTCCGACACCATCCCGGCGCCGGCGCCGATGGCCTCGGCCGGGATCCGCGCGGCGACGTGCACCTCCAGGCGGCCGTCCGGCCGGGTGCCGCCCGGCATCGCGGCCAGCAGGTCCGGCGCGAGGTTCTTGACCCGGATGGCGGCGTGCCCGGTCAGCTCCAGGCCCTGGCCGCAGGCCAGCACGGTGACCTGGTCGCCGGGCGCCAGGCCGGCCTGGTCGGCGTCGGTGAAGTCGGCCAGCACGTAGGCATGCTGGCCGATCACGTGCCCGGTCGCGCCGGCCGCAGGCCCGGACTGCACCCGGACCTCGTTGCCGACGCAGGTCAGGAACTGCAGCGCCATGTTGGCGCCGGGCTCGCGGTGCCGGATGGAGGCGCCGGGCTCCAGGTGATCGGAGGCGTACCCGGTGGCGGGGTCGCCGCAGTGCACACCGAGCGTGACCCCGCCCATGCCGGGCAGCACGAACGGCTGGCCGTCCGGGCCGACCCGGTAGGCGTGCCGGTCCGCCAGCGCCGGCCACACTTCGCCCGCCAGCACCTGGCGGATCAGGGCGGCGGCGTTGGTCCCGGCCTTCACGAGGCGGCTACCCCGGCGGCCGGCGGCGCATCCGCCAGCGGGAACGACACCCAGGCCCGCTGCCGGAACGACTGCTCGAAGGCGTTGATGGTCTCCTGCACCAGCGCGCCCTGGGCAAAGTCGCCCTGGGCCGGGCGGGCGGGATCGGTGATCTCGCTGAGGAAGTCGGCGATCAGGTTGGAGTAGAACAGGTACTCCCACGGCTCGCCGGAGTGCCCGCCGGGCGGGAAGAACTTCGCCGGGATCTCGGTGTCGGTGAACTCGACCGCGTCCTTGCGGGCGGTCTTGATGGTCTGGCAGCAGCCGAACTCATCGACCAGCCGGACGATCAGGGCGCCTTCCGAGCCGTAGATGCGCGCCTCGATGCCGGGGTAGTTGCCCACCGTGACGTAGGACGACTGGATCGAGGCCAGCGCGCCGGAGCCGAACTCGGCGATCCACATGTCCCCGTCGTCGATGTTGGCCCGGGTCATCTTGCCGGTATCGCGGATCATCCGCTCGGGCACGAAGTTGCGCATCGCCCCGACGACCGCGGTCATCGGCGAGCCGACGAACCAGTGCATGATGTCGATCACCGGGGCGCCGTAGCCCTCGATCGAGGACACCGCGATCCGGTCCGGGTCGGCACCGGGGTCGTACTGGCGCAGCGGCGTCGCCGGGTCCAGCCACTGGCTGTTCTGCTCGTAGCCGTTGAACATGTACGGCGTGCCGATGAAGCCGCTGTCGATCAGCTCCCGGGCGTACAGCACGGCCGGGGCGTACCGGAAAGTGAAGCCCAGCTTGGTGCGCAGCCCGCGGGCGGCAGCCAGGCCGGCGGCCTGCCGGGTCTTGCGGTAGTCGTTGTGCACCGGCTTCTCGCACAGCACGTGCTTGCCGGCCGACAGCGCGTCCCACGAGACCTGGAAGTGCGGGCTGTTCCCCGTGACCACGTCCACGACGTCCACGTCGTCGCGGCTGAGCAGCTCGGTGTAGTCGGTGGTGGTGACCGGCACCGAGAACCGGCTGGCCGCCGCGGCCAGTGCCTCGGTGTTGGTGTCGGCCAGCGCGACGACCTCGGCGCGCGGGTCGCGCAGCCAGCCGGGGATGTGCGCGACCTGCGCCCACCGCCCGGCGCCGACTACTGCGACCCGGATCCTGCCTGCCGTCATGGTTCCTGCCTCTCGCTAGTAGCCGGCTGACCGGCTGAACACGTTGCGCAGCGGTGCCCCGTCCAGCCACCGGCGCAAGTTGGTGCAGAACAACTCGGTGATCAGCCCGTTCTCGGCTTCCGCCGTCGAGGCCGAGTGCGGCGAGATGATGACGTTGTCCAGGTCCCACAGCGGGGAGGACGGCGGCAGCGGCTCGGTAGCGAACACGTCCAGGCAGGCGCCGCCCAGGTGCCCGCTGGCCAGCGCGTCGATCATCGCGTCCTCGTCGATGACCTGCCCGCGGGCCAGGTTCACCACGACCGCTCCGGCCGGCAGCCGGGCCAGCTCGCGGGCGCCGATCAGGCCCTCGGTCTCGGCGGTCAGCGGGCAGGCCAGGATCAGCGCGTCCATGCCGGGCAGCACCGGCGCGAGGCTGGCGGTGTCGGTGTAGCTGGCGATGCCCTCGATGTCGTAGCTGCGGCCGGGCCGCCCGGCCCCGTGCACGGTCACCCCGGCGGCGCTCAGCAGCCGGGCGACCTGGGCGCCGATGCCGCCGAGGCCCACCAGCAGCGCCTGGCTGCCGGCCAGCTGCCCGGTGGCGTGCCGCTCCCAGTGCCGGCCCGCCTTCCAGCGGTTCAGGGTCGGCATGCCCTTGGCGAAGTACAGCAGGCCGAGCAGGGTGAACTCGGCCAGCGGGACGCCGTGCACGCCGGCCGCGGTGGTGAACACCAG
>DASXDJ010000122.1:0-5701 GCA_036490755.1 Streptosporangiaceae bacterium | reverse complement strand
CCGGCCGCGCAGTGCGCCGGCCAGGTGGTCACGAAGTCCGGCCGGGCCGAGAAATGCGCGCCCGGGTCGATGTGGTGGTCCTGGGTGGCGGCCACGCAGCCGTAGGCGGCGGCCGCCGGGCCGGCCAGGTAGGTAGTGATGGCCCTGGCTACGGCAGCGCCGCCGCTGACCGCCAGCGAGCCACCCGGGCAGAAGTCGTTCTGCACGTCCACGATGAGTAGTGCGCGCATCTGCGTCACGCCAGCGCCGCTGCTTCATCGCGGTCCGGCGTGAAGGTGGTCGGGATGGCCGGGTAGCCGCGGGACAGCTGGCGGGCATGACTGGGCAGCTCGGCGACCGCGGCCGCATGCCGGGCGCGGGCCTCCGCGATCGGCTCGCGGCCGATGATCTCGCCCGCGCGGACCAGCTGCCGCAGCAGCGGGCGGCCCTGGCCGGGCCCGGGCGCGGTGTCGATGACCCGCTCGGCCACCGCGACGCCATCGGCGTCGAGCTCGCGCGCCGCCCACTTGCGGCCGCCGCGCGACGGCTTGCCCACCGACCGCTTGGCGACCGGCACCAGCGGGCCGCTGCCGTTCGCGCCGGCCCGCGCCACCAGCTTGTAGACCAGCGCGGCCGTCGGCGCGCCCGAGCCGGTGACCAGGGAGGTGCCGACGCCGTAGCCGTCGACCGGCGCCGCCGCGAGCGCCGCGATGGAGTGCTCGTCCAGGTCTCCGGTGAGCACGATGCGGGTGTCCCGGGCGCCGAGCCCGTCCAGCTGCGCGCGGACCTCGCGGGCGGCCAGGGCCAGGTCACCGCTGTCAATGCGGACGGCGCCCAGGCCGGGCCCGGCCGCCTCGACGGCCGTCGCCACGGCGGGCGCCATGTCGTAGGTGTCGACCAGCAGGGTCGTGCTGGTGCCCAGCGCCGCCACCTGGGCCGCGAACGCCTGCCGCTCATCGTCGTGCAGCAGGGTGAACGCGTGCGCGCTGGTGCCGCTGGTCGGGACCTGGTACTCGCGCCCGGCCTGCAGGTTGGAGGTGGAGCCGAAGCCGGCGATGTAGGCCGCCCGGGCGCTGGCTACCGCGGCCCGCTCGTGGGTCCGCCGCGAGCCCATCTCGATCAGCGGCCGCCCGGCCGCGGCCAGCACCATCCGCGAGCCGGCCGAGGCCACGGCGCAGTCGTGGTTGAGGATCGACAGGGACAGCGTCTCCAGGACGACGGCCTCGGCGAACGTGCCCTCCACGACCAGGATCGGCGAGCCGGGGAAGTAGCAGTCGCCTTCGGCATAGCCCCAGATGTCACCGCTGAACCGGTAGGACTCCAGGAAGCTGAGGGTGGCCTCGTCGGTGATGCCGGCGCCGGCCAGGAAGTCGAGCTGGGCGTGATCGAAGCGGAACTGCTCCAGCGCCTGCAGCAGCCGCCCCATGCCCGCCACCACGCCATACCGCCGGCCGTAGGGCAGGTACCGGGCGAATACCTCGAAAACGGACCGGCGGTGCGCCACGCCGCTGTGCAGCGCGCCGCGCAGCATGGTCAGCTCGTAATGGTCGGTCAGCAGCGCGGTGCTGGCCGGGCCCGGCTCCGGGCCTGCCGCCCGATCAGTGCTCATCTGGGCAGCCTACGACCGGCCGGCGGGCCGCTCGCGCGGGCCCCGGCGCGGCCGCGGGCCAGCCGCGTGCCCGGCAGCGCCGGCCGCCCGGCTGGTGAACACGGGCGGGTTGGCGGCGGGCATGTTTGCGGTCCCCCGCGGTACTGGCAGAGTAGGAGGGTACGAACCGGGGAGATGACATCAGGTGAGCGCCGCGCCAGCCGAAGTGCAGCAGGCCGAGTCCAGCACGGACGCCGTGCTGGACACGCCCTGGGTGACGATTGTCTGGAATGACCCGGTCAATCTGATGTCGTACGTGACGTACGTATTCCAGACAGTTTTCGGCTACGCCAAGCCCAAGGCGGAAAAGCTCATGCTGGACGTGCACCATAAGGGGAGAGCTGTGGTCTCCGCTGGCGCGCGCGAGGCCATGGAGCGGGACGCTGAGACCCTGCACGGGTACGGCCTGTGGGCCACGGTAAGCCGCGACTCGTGACCGGCACCGGGCAGGAACCGTGGCCCGACGCGGATCCGGAGAGCGAATTGGCAGGATTCCGCCGCACGTCGAACGGCGCCTCGGCGCGGTTCGCCGCAGGCGAGGCAACCATTATCCGCAGCCTGGTCAGCCAGGTGGCCGAGCTTGTCGGCGGGGAGGCTGGGGGTGTCCTGCCCGGCACGCCGGACCCGTCCCCGCAGGGCCAGCCGCCGGGCGCCCCGGCCACCGCCGCGCCGCCCGCCGGGGGATCCGGGCCGGCCGCCCTGGATGACCTGGCGGCCCAGCTAGGGCTGTCGGACAGCGCCGGGCTGCCCGCCGACCCGATCCTGGCCCGGCTGCTGCCCGACGCTTACGCCGACGATCCGGACGCCGCCCGGGAGTTCCGCCGCTACACCGAGATCAGCCTGCGGTCAGCGAAGGCGGAGGTCGCCCAGACCGTCCTGGCCACGCTGCCGCCCGGCGGCGGCACAGTCCGGCTGTCCGAGCAGGATGCGCAGGCCTGGCTGCGGGCGCTCAACGACGTCCGGCTGTCACTCGGGGTCGTCCTGGGCGTCACCGACGACTTCGAGGAGCAGGTGGCGGACATGTCCGCCGACGACCCGCAGGCCGCGTATGTCGGGGTCTACCAGTGGCTGGCGGCCGTTCAGGACAGCCTCGTGGATGCGCTCAGCTGAGCACTAGTTACGCTCCCAGCATGCTGACCATCAGTGCCGAGCTGCGGGACAAGATCGTGGCGCACGCCCGTGCTGACCACCCGGACGAGGCCTGCGGCGTGATCGCCGGCCCGGCCGGCAGCGACCGGCCCGAGCGCTTCATCCCGATGCTGAACGCCGAGCGATCGCCCACCTTCTACCGGTTCGACTCGCTGGAGCAGCTGCGGGTGTGGCGGGAGATGGATGACCGCGACGAGGAGCCGGCGGTGATCTACCACTCGCACACGGCCACCGAGGCCTACCCGTCCCGCACCGACATCTCCTACGCCAGCGAGCCGGGCGCGCATTACGTCCTGGTGTCCACCCGCGACCCGGATGCCGATGAGTTCCGGTCCTTCCGGATCAGCGACGGACAGGTCACCGAGGAAGAGGTCACCGTCGCCGAGCCGTGAGGCCGGCCGCCCGGAATGATCCGGCCGCCCGGCCGGTTCACTCGCAAGAGGCAGCACCAGCCCACCCCGGATACACCTGGAGCAAGCAGATGGCGATCGAGGTCCGCATCCCGACGATCCTGCGCACCTACACGGACGGCGCGAAGTCGGTCGAGGGGTCCGGCGCGACCCTGGACGAGCTGTTCTCCGACCTGGAAGCCCGGCACGGGGGCCTGCGCGAGCGCCTGGTCGATGACGCCGGCCTGCGCCGCTTCGTCAACGTCTACCTCAACGACGAGGACGTCCGCTTCATCGGCGGCCTCGGCGCGTCCGTGCGCGACGGCGACACCGTGACCGTCCTCCCGGCCGTCGCCGGCGGCAAGCGCTGACGGTCAGCGCGCAGGCAGCCGCGACCCATGCGCTACGACTCCCTCCTGGACTCCGTCGGCGGCACGCCGCTGGTCGGCCTGCCCCGGCTGTCGCCCGGCCCGGACGTGCGGCTGTGGGCCAAGCTGGAGGACCGCAACCCGACCGGATCGGTCAAGGACCGGGCCGCGTTCTACATGATCACCGCGGCCGAGAAAAACGGCCTGCTGACGCCGGGCGCGACCATCCTGGAGCCGACCTCCGGTAACACCGGCATCTCGCTGGCCATGGTGGCGAAACTGCGCGGCTACCAGCTGATCTGCGTGCTGCCGGAGAACACCTCCGCCGAGCGCCGGCAGCTGCTGGAGGCCTATGGCGTGACGATCATCAGCTCCCCGGCGGCGGGCGGCTCGAACGAGGCGGTCCGGGTGGCCAAGGAGCTGGCCGCCCGCAACCCTGGCTGGGTCATGCTGTACCAGTACGGCAATCCCGCTAACGCGCTGGCGCACTACGAGACCACCGGGCCCGAGTTGCTGGCGGACCTGCCGGAGATCACTCATTTCGTGGCCGGGCTGGGTACCACCGGCACGCTCATGGGCGCGGGACGCTACCTGCGCGAGCACCGGCCCGGCGTGCAGATCGTCGCCGCCGAGCCCCGGTACGGCGAGCTGGTGTACGGACTGCGGAACATCGATGAGGGCTTCGTGCCCGAGCTGTATGACGCCGCCGTGCTGACCGGCCGGTACTCGGTCGGCGCCCGCGACGCGCTGCGCCGCACCCGGCAGCTGCTGGAGTCCGAGGGCCTGTTCGCCGGCATTTCCTCCGGCGGCGTCCTGCACGCCGCGCTCGGGCTGGCCGCGAAGGCCCAGGCGGCCGGCCAGCAGGCCGACATCGCCATGATCATCGCCGACGCCGGCTGGAAGTACCTGTCGACCGGCGCGTACAGCGGCACCCTGGAGGAGGCCGAGGCGCGGCTGGAAGGCCAGCTCTGGGCCTGAGGCCGCGCGGCGTCCGGCCGCACGACGCGCCGCAGCCCGGCAGCGGCGGCCGGGCCCATCCGGACCGGGCGCGCTGTCCGGTCAGCTCCGCCGGTCAGCCCGGCCGTCAGGTGCGCCGGTCGGGGTCAGCGGGCACCCGCAGGACGCTCACCGAGTGCGGCGGGAGCTCCACGCGGCAGCCGAGCCGCTCCACGGCGCGCTCGGCACGCCGCAGCCGGCTCTCGGCGAAGCCGTACTGGGCCAGTGATTCCAGGTCGCCCGCACCCTCGCGGAGCACCGCGTACCCGTGCACGGCCAGCAGGTCGAGCTGCGGCGCGGCGGCCCGCAGCAGCGCCAGGTTCCAGTCGGCCAGCAGGTCCAGGTCCCACTCGAAATCGACGACGGCGGCCGCGGCCAGCACAACCCGGTCATCCACCCGCCGCATCATCTTGGCCGCCTCGCGCACGTAGCGGCCCCACTGCGCGGGGTCGTGCGCGCCGATCTCCCAGAGGCCGTAGTTCTCGTTGCCGATGTTCCACAGCCGCACGTCGTAGGGCTCGGGGTGCCCGTCGGCCGCGCGCCGGGCCGCCCACCTTCTGGTGCCGCGCAGGTTGCAGTACTCGACCCAGTCACTCATCTCCTCCGGCGTGCCGGTGCCGGCGTTGGTGCGCAGGTACGGCTCGGCACCCGTCCGGCGGCAGAACGCGATGAACTCATCCGTGCCGAAGGTGTTGGGATCCTCCACCCGCCACGCCACGCCTTGTCGTAGCTCGGCTGCCGGCTGGTCCCGGTGCCGTGCTGCCAGTGGTAAGCCGAGGCGAAGCAGCCGCCGGCCAGCGGATGACCGCCCGGCCGCAGCCGGGCCACCGCGTCGAGCACGTCCTGGCGGAAGCCGAGGTCGTCCGCCAGCGGGGACTGCGGGTCGAGGACCCCGCCGTACACCTGGCGGTGAAAATGCTCGAGGAAGTACCCGAAGAACCGTCGTCGCGGACCCCGGCGGACCGGTCCCAGTCGACGTGAACGGACATCGTGGCGGTCATGAGGCGTCAGTGCTCTCAGCGCGGCCGGGGCGGCCGGGGACCAGGCGGCGGGACAGGGCGCCGCGACGGGACGGCGGGCCCGGGGGAGCGGCCAGGCCAGGGGCGCGCCGCCGCGGGCTGGGGGGAAGTGCCCGCGGCGGCGCAGGAGCGTGCCTGGCGGCACGGTGGTCC
>DASXDJ010000121.1:0-5006 GCA_036490755.1 Streptosporangiaceae bacterium | reverse complement strand
CCTGGTGCACGAGCACCAGGGCCGGGGCTGGCCGCACGAGGGAAACTTCGACGGCATGGAGTGCGATGAGCTCGGCAATATCTGGGTTACCGGCCCCGGCGGCGTCTGGGTGATCGCCCCGGAGGGCGACCGCATCGGCGTACTCGAGACGCCCGAGATCTGCGGCAGCCTGTGCTGGGGCGGCCCCGGCCTGCGCACGCTCTTCCTGATGACGTCGTCCAGCGTGCATGCCATCGAAACGCAAGTGGGTCCCGCGCTTCGCCAGCCGGGCGGGGATCGGTAAGCTCCGCGGCCGCTTCGCTGGCCATGAATGTCGGCTCCCTTGCTTACCTTTGTAGGCGTGAGCGAGCCCGTGGACGCGATGCTGGATGACCTGACCACCGAAGCCGCGGTCCTGCGCGTCTACCGCCAGGCGTTTGCCGTGCTCGCCCGCGAGGCCGGGGCCATGATCTTGGACGTCGACCTGATCGACGTCGACGAGGCGATCCTGGAAGCATTCGCGGCGGCCGGCAGCGACGGCCTGACGGGCGCCGAGGTGGTCGCCGCGTGCCATGCGTTCGACGCGCGGGTGGTGGAGCGGCGCCTCGGCGTGCTCCGCGACTACCAGGCGATCAGCAAGGTGGTCGACCGGCCGAACGAACAGCATTACCGGGCCGCTTTCGCCCCGTACATCATGCTGCTGTTCCTGCGCCGGCTGTCCGAGCGGGGCGGGCAGTCGGAGCTGCATCAGCTGCTGACGCTGGAGCGGCTGAACGTCAGCCACCCCGACGCGGTCCAGGCCGACGGCCAGCAGTCGGTGAGCCGGCTGTCCAAGGTGTTCCGGCTGCTGGCCAACGAGCTGACCAGCCTGGTCCAGCGCGGCGCGGCCGAGGCGCTGCGGGAGAACGCCCAGCTGCTGTGGGGAAACCGGTCGCTGATCGTCCAGGCCGAAGAAGTGCATGCGGTGGTCCTGCGGCGCTGGCCGGCCCTGGGGCCGCAGTGCGCGGCGCTGCGCATCTCGCTGGCCGCCTACGGTGATGCGATCGAGGCGGCCGCGGGCCGGCTGATCGAGCAGGCGGGGACGACCCGGGCCCTCGGGTTCCTGCCGGCCGAGACGTGGCTCAGCTTCGCCCGCCGCTCCGATGCCGGGACCCTGGCCGCGGTCCTGGACTCCTTCGTCTTCGATGCCCCGGCCCCCTGGCTGTCGCCGCAGGCGCTCGCCGAGGCGGTGGAATCGGCGCGCCCGGCCGACGGCCCCCGGTTCCGCCCGCCCCGGCCCGATGACCGCCAGGACCTGCCCGAGAAGGATCTCGTCCCGGCCGACGACGGCGCTGAGCTGCGGGCAGCCGCCGAGCGGCTGCTGGGTGAGCGCAGCGGTGTCAGCGTGGCCGAACTGCTCGACGAGGCGGGCGACTGGCCGACCGGCCGCCGGCTGGTGGCCGAGATGATCGCCATTCACCATCACCCGGACCTGGGGTTCGAGCTGCGCTGGGGTGACGGCCTGCGTATCGACGCGCAATCGTTCCCGTCGTGGGTCTCGGACGGGTGGTTCGGGCGGCTGACCGGGGTGCCGCAGTGAACCAGGCTGAAACGGCGCGGTGGTGGGCGCGGGCCCGGGCGGCCGGCCCGCAGCGCATCTCACCGGGAGGACCGGCTCCCGCGGGCATGCTGCGGCTGCCGGAGCCTGACGGCTCGGGCGCGTGGCTGCTGCCGGTGCTACCGGATAATGCCAGTGCCGCGGTCCTCGACGAGCTCGGGCTGCCGGGTCACGTCCTGGAGCATCCCAATGACACCGCCCGGGTGCTGGCCGCCTGCGTGCGGTGCTGCTGGGCGGACCCGGCGGGCCCGCTCTGGCCGGGTGCCGCCGCGCCGTGGGAGCAGGTGGCCGTGGCGTTCGGGGCGATCGTCAGCCGGGAGGAGGCGGTGTCTCACCGCGCGCTGCTGGCGGGCGTGCGGCGGCTGGCCCGGTCCGGATGGCTGCTCTGGGATGAGGGGGCACCGATGATCCGGCTCGGGCCGCGGGTGGCGGCGTGGAACGCGGCCCAGCTGAGTACGCTGCGGGAGATGTGCCGGTCGATGCCGTCAGCCGGCGGCGATGTCCCGCGGCCGCCGATATGACCACCCTGACCGGGATGAACCCGGTTTTCGAGCCGGTCCTGGCCGAGCTGAGCGAACGCCACCGGGACGAGGTGCTGGCGGCCTTCGCGGCGGTGGAGCACAGTCCTGAACCGGTTCCGGAGGCCCAGCTGCTGGCGCTGCGAGATGCCACCCTGCGCCGGAACCTGGATGACCTGCTCCACCGGGTCGGCCGGACCCTGATCCCGGCCGGGACGGCGTGGACGTCGGGCTACCGGGACGACGTCGCCGCGGAACTGGCCCAGGCCGGCTGGCACAGCCTGCCCGCGATCGACCGGGCAGTGCTGGTCCTGGTGCTGATTCATTCCGTGGCGATCCCGCGCAGCCGCGGCCTGATGCAGGGCGACGGATGGACGTCAGGCCAGCCGACCATGGCGAGCGAACTGCTGGAGGCGAGCCGGCTCCAGCCCACCGACGTCCGGATCGCGCTCGGGCATCTCCGCGCCGCCGGCCTCGTGCAGCTGGCGTCCCAGCGGGCCGGGACCGGGCAGAGCGCGGCCTACCTCCCTGGCCCGCAGCTGCACCGGCTCAGCGCGGCGGCCCGGCGGCGCCTGCAGGAGGAGCTGATCCTGGCCGCGGCTCCCAGCAGCCCGGTCGCCGCGGCGATCCGGGCCCGGCGTGACCGGCCGGGGGCGGCATGAGTACCGACCCGCTCCGGAACAGCGGCGAGGGTAACCGCGGCGTCCACGACATCGTCGGTTCCCGGGTCCTGGTCGGAACGCAGATGGTGGATGTCTCGCGGCTGTCCACTCACCCGGTTCCGATGATCAGCCAGGGCCTGATCACCGTGGCCGGGCAGGGTCCGAAAGACTCCAACGGCGCGGGCAAGTCCTCGTTCATCGCCGCGCTGAGCCTGCTGCACGCCGACGATCAGTGGAAGCTCGCGAGCGGCGCCGCCGGCGCCGCCGACCTGCTGTTCACGGCCGAGCTGGCCGCGCAGGAGACGCGCTACTCCAACGCCGACCACGGCTACATCATCGGGGTGTTCGCCGCGCCGGGCGCGGTCACCGTCGCGGAGCTGGAGGAAAGCTCCCTGACGGTCTGGCTGCGGATCAACCGCAAGGCACCCTACCTCGATCTGCGCTGGCGTGATGGCCTCTACCTGGCCTACGGGACGAGCGAGGCGCAGCGCGCGGCGCGCGTCGACGAGCTGTGGCAGGCGCTGCCGTTCAGCAACGGGCGGACCGACTTCCATGCCAGCCGGCTCCCGGCCGTCCTGTTCGGCGGTCAGGCGCGCTGCGTGTCCTTCCTGTCGACCTCGGTGCGGTCCAGCCCGACCCCGAACCTGCTCGCCCAGCCGCTCAACGACCTGAGCACGGCCCGCATCTTCGACGCGATCGCCAACCTCACGGGCCTGGACCGGGAGCTGGAGCAGGAGCAGGCCCTGCGCAGCAAGGAGCACGGGCACCGGGTCAAGGTCCTCGACGCCCGGCGCGACCTAGAGACGTGGCACCGTGAGATCGCGGTCGTCGAGGCCGGGATCGCGCAGCGCCGTGGGGCCCGTGACCAGCTCGGCACCTCCCAGGCGGCGTGGCACAATCGCTGCGCCCGCCACCTCGTGGACGGCCTGGAGCGCGCCGGCCAGATTCGCTCGGACCTCAGCGCGCTCGATACCCGGGCCGGGCAGCTGAACGGCAAGGTAGCCGAGGTCAGTGCGCAGATCGAGACGCTGAGCGACGACGAGGAGTTCGCCCGGCAGCTCGAACAGGCCAAGGCGCGCCGGGCCGAACTCAACCGGCGCGACCAGGCCCTGGACACCGATCACCAGGTCGCCGCGCGTCAGCTCGACGAGCTGTCCGGCCAGCACCGCCGGCTGCTCGAGCTGGCCCGGGCCGCGGACGGCCGCATGCTCGAGGTCGCCGCGCAGGAACGGCAGACGGCCACGGAGGCTCTCGAGCGGGCCCTGGCCGGCCAGGGCGCCGCCGAGGCCGCCGAGCAGCAGGCCCGGCGCCTGCTGAGCGCGGCTGAATCCGGCCAGGATCTGGCTTCGGCCCAGCTGCGCATCCTGGACCAGGCCGCCGTGCCCGCCGCCGCCCTGCTGGACGTGGTCTCCCTGGACCCGGCCGAGCGGCCGACCTGGGAGCCCGGGCTGGCCCTGTACCGGGACGCCGTCGTCGTCCACCGCGATCAGGGGGCGCAGGCCCGCAGCCTGCTGGCCGGCCTGCCTGGTTCGACGCTGATCCTCGCGGACGAGCCGCGGCCGGCCGGGGTGCCGCAGCCGCCCGAGGTCAGGCCGGCTGACATGCCGGCGAGCGCCGATCCGCGCTTCGACCTGGCTGCCTTCCTGACCGCGATCGGGCGCCGGGCCGACGGCACCGCCGCGGTCACGGACACGGAGGCGGGTGTCATCGTGCTCGGCGGTTTCGCCGACCCGCTGACCGGCCGGCCCGCCCGCATCGCCGCCGCGCGCCAGGACCATGCGGAGAAAACCGCGCTCCTGAACGAAGCTGCCGCCCGGCTGAGCGCCGCGCGGAAGATCCTGACCCGGGCCGAAGCCCGCGTCCGGGCGGCCGAGGCCGCCGAGCAGGCCAGCCAGATCCAGGTGGAGATAGCGGACCGGCGCAAGGAAAACGAGGCGCGGCTAGAACAGCGCGAACTGCTCCGGCCGGCGGTGACGGCCGCGGAAGACGACTACGCGAAGGCACTCGGCGCGGCCCATGCCCGGGACGAGACGTTGGCCAACCTGCGCGGCGCGCGCTCCCGCCTGCACGGCAGCCAGCGAGTGGCCGAGGACGAGCAGACCAGGCTCACCGGCGAACGCGACGAGCTGAACCTGATCCAGCGCCAGGCCGACTGGGGCGAGAGCAATGACGCCGCCCGCCGTCACCTGCTCGCCCTCGATGACGTCCAGCAGCGGCGTACCGCCGCCGAATGGAACGAGGAGGCGTGCC
>DASXDJ010000120.1:0-104909 GCA_036490755.1 Streptosporangiaceae bacterium | reverse complement strand
CCCCCCCCCCCCCCACGACAGGGGGGCGCCACCACGGCTGCCCGGGAGGCCACCACCACTGTGCTAGCTGGCGAGCTGGCGGGGCGCCTTTGTGGCCCCGCCTTCCCTCGTCGCAGGCTCCTCAGTCCAGGCGGCGCCGGCGCCCCGCCAGCTCGCTACGGCGCCTGGCGGCGCCTCGGATACCTCAGTCGCGGGGGGCGGCGGGGTCGCCGCCGCGCAGCCGGATGACGTGGTCCCGGAAGACCTGCTCCATCTGGCCGTAGTACCGCACGATCAGCCGCAGCTCGTCATCGGTGTACCCGGCACTCAGCTCCTGCCAGTCCCGCATCATCGGCAGGAAGACCGTCGCCACCTCCTTGAGGGCCTTGTCCAGCATCAGGTGCACGACCACCCGGCGGCGGTCCCGGGTATCCCGTTCCCGTCGCACGAAGCCGGCCTCCTCGAGCCGGTCGATGACGCCGGTGATCGAGGCTGTGGTCAGGCCCGTGGCCCGGGCCAGCTCGCCGGCTGTCAGCTCGCCGCTGAAGCTGAGGATGTTCAGGCAGTTCAGGTCGGTCGCGTTGATGCCGATCCGCTCGGCGGCCGCCTGGCCGACCAGGTTCATCAGCGATCCGGTCTTGCGGACCGCCGCGCCGAACTCAGCAGCGATCCGGGCTCGCTCCGGCGCGCCGGTCGCGAACGGCTCCGCCCACGGCAGCTCCCACTCGCCCGGCCCCGCTGGGCCGCGCTCCTGACTGCGCTCCTGCTCAGACATGCCTCACCTCCCTGATATCTAATTTACCTAGACAATAGTTTGCCGAGTTGCTAGCTTCGAACCTGTACCTAGTTATCTCACGAGCGGAGCTCGACAGTGACTTCCGATCCGCAGAGCACGGCCCTGGCGGAGGCGCCCGACCCGCGACGCTGGCTGACGCTGGCCGTCTTGCTGCTGGCCGCCTTCATGAACCTGCTCGACATCTCGATCGTCAACATCGCGATCCCGTCCATCCAGGCCAACCTGCACGCCAGCTACGCCGACGTGCAGTGGGCGCTGGCCGGCTACACGCTGGCCTACGCGGTCGTGCTGATCACCGGCGGCCGCCTGGGCGACGCCTACGGCCGCAAGCGGCTGTTCCTGATCGGCGTGACGGGCTTCACCATCATGTCGGCGCTGTGCGGCGCCGCGCAGAGTCCCGGCATGCTCATCACCTGCCGGGTCATCCAGGGCGTCATGGGCGCGATCATGATCCCGCAGGTCCTGTCGATGATCCAGGTCATCTTCCCGCCCGCCGAGCGGATCAAGGCGCTGGCCGGCTTCGGCGTGACCGCCGGCCTGGGTACGGTCAGCGGCCCGCTGCTGGGCGGCCTGCTGACCCAGCACAACCTGTTCGGCCTGGACTGGCGCCCGATCTTCCTGATCAATATCCCGGTCGGCATCCTGGCCGTGGCCGCCGCCGCGGTCCTGGTCCGGGAGTCGCGGGCGCCGCGCCCGCCGCGGCTGGACCCCGGCGGCGTCCTGCTGCTCACCGCCGCGCTGCTCCTGCTGCTGTACCCGCTGGTGCAGGGCCGCCAGCTCGGCTGGCCGGCCTGGACGTTCGTGGCCATGGCCGCCTCGGTGCCGGTGCTCGCTGCCTTCGTCTGGTACGAGCGGGCCAAGACCCGCCGGGACGGTTCCCCGCTGGTCCAGCTGACCCTGTTCACCCAGCGCACGTTCAGCGTCGGCATGGCCACCGCCGTGGTGTTCTTCCTGGGCGTGACCTCGTTCGCGCTGATCCTGACGCTGTTCCTGCAGATCGGCCTCGGCTTCACGCCGCTGCACGCGGGCCTGACGTTCCTGCCCTTCTCCGGCGGCGTGCTGGTCGCCTCCGCCGCGGCGGCCCGGCTAGCGCCCCGGTTCGGCCGCGGCGTGACGATGGCCGGCGCCCTGGTGATGGCGGCCGGCATGGCCGGGCTGATCGCGACCGTCGCGCACTACGGTGCGTCGGTCACGACCTGGGAGATGGTGCCCGCGCTCATCGTGGCCGGGCTGGGCATGGGCGCGGTGATCGCGCCGCTGGCCGACATCATGCTGGCCGGCGTGCACCAGCAGCACGCGGGCTCGGCGTCCGGGTTGTTCAACACCGGCATCCAGGTCGGCGCCTCGGTTGGCGTGGCGCTCATCGGCGTGATCTTCTTCGGCCTGCTGGGCAGCCAGTCCGGCCCGGCCGCTGCCGCCGTGGCCCCGCAGCTGCGCTCGGGACTGGCCGCGGCTGGCGTCCCGGCCCCGGCCGCCGCTCACATTCGCGGTCAGTTCCCGGCCTGCCTGCATGACCGGCTGGTCGCCAGTGACCCCACTGTCACTCCCGCCTCCTGCCGGCTGACCACGCCGGGCGGTCAGGCGCAGGTCGTCCCGGCGCCGGTGCAGCGCGTGCTGGCGGCCGCGGGCGGCACCGCGGTCCGGCGCGACTTCGCCGCGACGCTGGAGCGGACCCTGTGGTTCCAGGTCGGCGTGTTCGTGCTCAGCTTCGCGCTGATGGTGGCGCTGCCCCGCGGCGCGGGCCGCCGCGCCACCGCGGCCGAACCGCCCGCCGGCCGCCTCGTGCCGGCCGGAGAGCGCACCTAAGCCGTCGCACGCAGACTGACCCGCCGCAGGCCTCCCCCCGGCCGCGGCGGGTCTGTGCTTGCTGCTCGCCCCCGCTAGCGGCGGGATCGCTGCTGTGCGATCAGGTCCTGGTACCAGGCGAACGATGCCCTGGGCGTCCGGCGCTGGGTCTCGAAGTCCACGTGCACCAGGCCGAACCGCTGCCCGAACCCCTCAGCCCATTCAAAGTTGTCGATGAGCGACCAGGCCAGGTAGCCGCGGACGTCCACGCCGGCGGTGATCGCGTCGGCCACCGCCCGGATGTGCCCGTCCAGGTACCGGATCCGCGGCTGGTCGTCGATCACGCCCGTGGCATCCGGCTCGTCGGCCACCGAGCAGCCGTTCTCCGTGATGTACACCGGCGGCAGCCGCTCGGCGTACCGGTCCCGGAACGTGGTCAGCAGCTCGGTCAGCCCGGCCGGCACGACGGGCCAGCCGAACGCCGTGAGCGGGTAGCCGGGAATGTCCTCGAGCTGGAAGGGCAGCGCCGGTGCGCCCGGCTCCGCCGGCGGTGACGGCGGGGCCGAGATCCGGGCCGGGTTGTAGTAGTTCAGGCCCAGCGCGTCCAGCGGCGCGCTGATCAACTCCAGGTCGCCGGGCTGCACGCACTCCAGGCCGGCCTCGCCGACGCCGAGCGCACTCAGGTCGGGGTAGCTGCCCAGCAGCAGCGGGTCGGTGAACAGCCGGTTGTGCAGCGTGTCGTAGGCGTCGGCAGCGGCCAGGTCGGCGGCGCTACCGGAGGCCGGCCAGACCGGCGCGCAGTTGTTCGCGATCGCCACCTGCCGGGCTCCGGCCGCGCGCAGCGCGGCGGTCGCCAGGCCGTGGCCGAGCAGCTGATGGTGGGCCGTCGGCAGCGAGCCCAGCATCAGTGTCCGGCCCGGCGCGTGCACGCCCAGCGCGTAGCCGTGCGAGGTGACCACGAACGGCTCGTTCAGCGTGATGAACATGCTGATCCGGTCGGCCAGCCGCTCGGCGACCAGCGCGGCATAGTCCGCGAACCGGTAGGCGGTGTCCCGCGCCAGCCAGCCCCCGGCATCCTCCAGGGCCTGCGGCAGGTCCCAGTGGAACAAGGTCGGCACCGGGGCGATACCGGCGGCCAGCAGGGTGTCGGTGAGCCGCTCGTAGAAGTCCAGGCCAGCGGCCAGCGCCGGCCCGGTCCCGCCGGGCTGGATCCGCGGCCAGGCGACGGAGAACCGGTAGGCCCCGATGCCCAGGCGCTGCATCAGCGCCACGTCCTCGGGCCACCGATGGTAGTGGTCACATGCGACGTCGCCGGTCTGCCCGTCCCGGATGGCGCCCGGCTTGCGGCAGAAGGTGTCCCACACCGACTCGCCGCGGCCGTCTTCGCCGACGGCGCCCTCGATCTGGTAGGCGGCGGTGGCGACCCCCCAGGCGAATCCGTCCGGGAAGCGCGGCATGGCAATTTCAGTCACTCCGAGATCGTAGTCGGGTGATCGGATGCCGCCCCGGCCGCGGTCCGGCGGCCGGGAGGGACTGCCAGCCAGGGCGATCGCGCGCTACGATCGGCCGCCATGGCGAGGATCCGGGTCGTGCTGGCCGAGGATCACGTCCTGCTGCGCGAGGGCATGGCCCGCCTGGTGTCCGCCAGCGATGATCTGGAGCTGGCCGGCCTGGCCGCTGACCTGCCCGAACTGCTGGCGGTCGTGGCTGAGCAGCGGCCCGACGTGGTAGTGACCGACATCCGGATGCCGCCCACCGGCACCAATGAGGGCATCCAGGCCGCGGCCTGGATCCGCGACAACCATCCGCAGACCGGGGTCGTGGTGCTGACCCAGTACACCGCCCCGGCCTACGCGGTGGCCCTGCTCGAGCACGGCTCGGCCGGCCGGGCCTACCTGCTGAAGGAGCGGGTCGGCAGCGTGGACGAGCTGGCCGGGGCGATCCGCGCCGTGGCGGCCGGCGGCTCGGTCATCGACCCGATGGTGGTGGACGAGCTCGTTCGCTCGCGCGGCCTGGCCCGGCAGCCGGGCGTGTCCTGGCTGACTCCGCGCGAGTCGGAGATCCTCGCCGAGATGGCCCAGGGCAAGAGCAACGCCGCCATCGCCGGGGCGCTGACCATCACCGAGCGGGCCGTCGAGAAGCACACCAACTCGATCTTCGCCAAGCTCGGCCTGTCGGAGGAGAAGGACGTGAACCGGCGGGTCAAGGCCGTGCTGCTGTACCTGAGCGAGTCCGCGGACCGCTGAGCGCGGGACTCGGCTGCCCCCGGCCGCCGCCGCTGCGGCCCGGGGTGCCACTGCGGCCGGAGAAATCGCGGCGGCCGCCCGGAAGGTGACGCCTGCGGGGGAGGCTGCCCCCACCCCCGGCCGGATGCCACCAGGCTGGGCTGGCCCGGGCCGGGCATGCGAGGCTGGCCTCATGACCGGCCCGCACCCTGTCCTCGTCGTGGACGACCAGGCACCATTCCGGCTGGCGGCCAAGGCCGTGCTGCGCCGGCTGGACTGCTTTGAGCTGGCCGGCGAGGCCGCCAGCGGGCCGGAGGCCATCGAGCTGGCCGCGCGGCTGCACCCTGAGCTGATCCTGATGGACATCAACATGCCCGAGATGAGCGGCATCGAGGCCGCCCGCCAGATCATCGCCGCCCACCCGGAGGTGGTGATCATCTTGTGCTCCACCTACGACGTGACCGACCTGCCGCCGGCCGCCGCCGCAAGCGGGGCTCGCGGGTACGTGCACAAGGAGCAGTTCGGCGGCGCCGAGCTGCGGCGGCTGTGGGACAACCGGAAGGCCGGCTGGCCCGGCTAGGCGGCCAGGCCAGCGTCCGGCAGACCGGGCTAGCGCCAGGCCATCCGGCCGCCCCGGGGCGACCAGGCCCGCGGCGGGCGATCAGCCTGGCGGCGGGCGATCAGACCAGCGGGATCGAGCCGTGCACCTGCATGCCGTGCCCCGGCTCGGACTGCCAGCGGACCGAGCCGCCGATGGCGCCCAGCCGGTCGGCCATGTTGGTGAGCCCGTGGCCGCGGCGGGCGGCCCCCGCGTCGTAGCCGGGACCGTCGTCGGTCACGGAGAACAGCAGCCCGCCGGACTCCTCCCAGACCCGGACCGTCACCGTGGCTCCGGCGGCGTGCTTGGCGGCGTTCTGCAGCGCCTCCAGGCAGCAGAAGTAGACGGCGGCCTCGATCTCGGGCGTGTACCGGCCGGCTCCCGCGGCCTGCACGCTGACCGCCAGCGGGCTCCGGTTCGCGGCCGCGCGCAGCGCCTGCTCCAGGCCGCTGTCGGCCAGCAGCGGCGGGTAGATCCCGTGCGCCAGGTCGCGGAGCTCCCCGATAGTCGCCTTGAGGTCGACGGCCAGCTGGTCCAGCAGCTCGGCCGCGCCGTCCGGGTCCTCGGTCACGATGTCGCGGGCCAGCCGCAGGTTGACCGCGAGAGCGACCAGGCTCTGCTGGGCCCCGTCATGCAGGTTGCGCTCGACACGGCGGCGCTCGGCGTCGCCGCTGGCGACGAGCCGGGCGCGCGATTCCCGCAGCGCCACGGCCTGCAGCCGCAGCTCGTCCAGGGTGGTCTGCAGCTCGGTATCCAGCCGGGCGTTGTGCACGGCCAGGCCGACCTGGCGGGCCAGCTCGGTCAGCACCCGGTCGTCGTCCTCGGTGAACGCGTCCCCGGCGGCCGGCCGCTCGACCACGATGAGCCCGAGCAGGTCGCCCCCGTGGCTGACCGGAGCCACTCGCAGCTGGGCTCCGGCCCGGCCGTCCAGCAGCGCGGGCAGCCAGACCGAGGCCCAGGCGCTGCCCGATACCCCGGCCCGCGTCACCACCGGCCGCTCGCGGCCCGTGACGATCAGCGACCGCGTCCCGGTGTCGGGGACGGCGGCCGCCCGCTCCAGCACCTCGCCGGCACCGGTGTAGACCTCGGCGCTGGTCAGGGCCATGGTCTTGCGCAGCGACTCGGCCAGCTGGAGCAGCAGCTCATCCATCGGGATGGCGCGGGTCAGCCGGCTGCCGAACGTGCGCAGTGCCTCGTCTGGTGCCTCCCTGGCCCCGTACACCAGCCGCGTCGCGGTGGCGGCCAGCCGGTCCCTGGCCGGCAGGTAGCCGACCGCGGCCACGGCGGCGGCGAGCATCGACAGGCCGAGCAGCTGGCGGTCCCCGGCGCTCTGCGGTGCCGTGCCGATGCCCAGCACGATCACCAGGTAAATCGCGGCCACCACGACGGAGAAGCCGGCCACCGAGGCCACCCGCACCAGCACCCGGCCGCCGTAGGGTCCCAGCCCGCGCAGCCCGCCCGCCAGCATGCCCAGCGGCAGGAACACGGCGCAGCCCGCCGTGACGGCACCGACCGCGGCCGGCCAGCTGACCAGGACGTTCAGCACGGCGACGACCAGCGCGGCGGCGGCCGCCAGGACGGTTCCGGTGGCGATCCACTGCATCCGCTCCCGGTCCCGGCCCGCCGCGGCCAGGTAGCGCAGCCGGGCCGCCGGGAACGCGCAGGCCAGGGCCAGGCTCCAGGCCACCGCCACGGCAGCGGCCGGCAGCGGCTGCCGGGCCGCGGCCAGGGCGAGCCCCGCGCCGCCCGCGGCCGCGTAAGCCAGGCCGGCGGCCAGCCGCCGGGCCCGGCTGCCGAGGCGGCCGCCGGGCAGCGCCAGCATCAGATGGAAGGAGATCGCGATGACCAGCGGCACGGCGACCGTGACGACGGCGCGGCCGGCGGTCCGCTCCGCTCCCGTCCCCGCGCCGGAGATGCGGGCGGCCGCGAGCGCCACCGCGGCCGCCAGCGAGCCGAAGGCGACCTGCCACTGAGGCGTCCGCTCCGCCGCCCGCGCGGTGACCGCCCCGGACGCGGCAGCGGCCAGGACCAGGCCGAAGGCCACGGCCGTCACCGCTGGCAGCGGCCCGGTCCCGGCGCGCAGGCCGGCGATCACGATGGCCAGCGTGACGACGGGCAGGGCCAGCCCGGCCACCAGGCGGCGGCCGGGCGGCGGCGGACGCTGGCCGGCCCGGGGCGGGGCCGCGGTGCCGGGCTGGCTGAGCGTGCTGTTCATGCGGGGATCACTCTGCTCTCAGAATGGTGGCGGCGGGGGTGCGGGCGGCGGCCCGGCCCGGCAGCGCGGCCACGACGTTGGCCAGGGCCAGGGCCGCGGCCACGGCCACGGCGATCGAGATCGCGGGGACGGTGACAGCCGGCACGGCCGACAGCTGCCGGGCGAAGCCCAGCCAGAGCCAGCGCCCGGCGGCGATGCCCAGCGGGACGCCGGCGATCAGGCCGGCGGCGGCCGTGATGGTGGCCTGCCAGGCGATGGCCGCAGCCAGCTGGCCCCGGGTGAAGCCGAGGGTCTTGAGCAGGGCCAGGTCGCGTCGCCGGCGGCGGACCGAGGCGATGAGGGTGAGGCCGAGGCCGGCGGCTGCCCCGGCGGCCAGCCCGCCGGCCAGGACGGCGGGTGTGGCGCCCATGGTCTTGTAGTTCACGATCTCGGCCGGGCGCTGGGCCGGCAGCACGCTGGCCTGAAGTTCCAGGGCGGTGGGACCGGCCTGCCGCAGCACGGCCGGCGAGTGGGCGATCGCGTCGTAGGAGCCGGCCACCTTGCGCAGCCCGGCCAGGCCGGCGGCCGGGCTGACACCGCTCCGCAGCCGGACGAAGATGGCATTGGGTCCCGACTCAGGGCCGCCGTCCTGCAGCGCCGC
Source organism: Streptosporangiaceae bacterium (assembly GCA_036490755.1). GTDB lineage: Bacteria > Actinomycetota > Actinomycetes > Streptosporangiales > Streptosporangiaceae > DASUBV01. The sequence goes on along the minus strand of DASXDJ010000120.1, from coordinate 96,671 downwards.
GCGGGAGACGACCGCGACCGGCAGGATGGCCCCGGTGCTCAGCGACGGATGGACGCTGAGCGTGTCGCCGATGGCCGGCAGGGCGGCCGTGCCGACGACCCGCAGCCGGGTGTTCTTGATGACCGAGCCCAGCTGGACCGTGACGTGACCGCCGACCCGCACGTGCAGCTGGGCCAGGGTGGACGGCCCGAGGACGATCTGGCCCGGGCCGTCTAGCCGGTGCCCCGACAGCGGCGCCGGAGCCACCGCGGCGCGCACGGGCGACAGGATGACCGGAACGGTCTGCCCGTCGATCTGGACGGTCAGGAAGTACACCCCCGTGGTGGCGGCGATCTGCCGGTCAGCACGCAGCCTCGGGTTGGTCAGCGCGGGCGGGAACGGCCCCCACCCGTCGGTCGAGTACAGCGCGTAGCTGAAGTTCCAGCCGTACAGCCGGGGATGGGAGACCAGGTAGCCCAGGCTCGCGGCAAAGGTCAGCGTGGCCACGCCGACCGTGGCGGCCAGCACGGCCCCGGCCATCACCGATCGGACCGGCACCGCCGTGCGGCCCCGGCCCGGCTCCAGCGCGAACCGGAGCCCGGCGATCCCGGCGGCCGGCAGGCCGGCCCGCAGCCCGGCCGCCACGACGGCCGATCCGCGGCCGGCCGGCTGCTGGCGTGCGGCGACGCGATGCGGCGCCTGCCGGTAGCCGGTGACGGCCGTGACGATACCCAGGGCCGTGATCAGCGCCAGCGCGCCCAGCCCGAGCGTCGCAGCGTCCAGGTAGAGCCCGTGCCCCGGCTCGACAACCCGCACGGGGCCGAACAAGGAGAAAGGCGACAGGCCGATGGCCGCCGCGACCGCCAGCAGGGCCCCGGCGGCAATCGCGCCGGCCACCCCGAGCACGCCGTCGGCGACGGCGGTGCCGGGGCCGGCGCCGAGCGCGCGCAGGACGGCCGCGTCCGCCGCGCGGGCCCGCAGCTGCCGGGACACCGACTGCGCCCCGATGATGAGCGCGGCCAGCCCGGCGATCAGGCCGAACACCGCGAGCGCGATGGCCTCGGGCCGGATCGCGCGCTGCGCCTCGGCCTCGATGGCGGAGGTGTCGTAGACCTGCAGGAGCTGCAGGACCTGGCCGGCCTGGCCGGCGTAATACGAGCTGGTCGTCTCGAGGTGCTCGTACTCCTGGCCGACGGCCGCCGCATACCGGGCGCCGCCGGCCAGCCGCAGGCCGACATAGGCCGTGGCCGTGCAGCAGGGGACGAGCTCATGATCCAGGGCCGGCGTGCCGATCAGGAACCCGGTGCGGTCGGTGTCGATGTCGTCCTGCACCACCTGAGTGCTGACCACGCCGATGCCGCTCACCCGCAGGTCGAGCCGGCGGCGGAACGGGGGCAGGCCCCGGCTCGGCGACGACGCCCAGATCCCGACCCGCAGCCGGGAGCCGACGTGCAGGTGCAGCTGGGCTGCGGCCCGCCTGGTCGCGACGACCTCATCCGGGGCCGCGGCCTGCCGCCCGGACACGATCGTCACCCGGTCCTGGCGGGAGAACATGCCATCACCGCTGGCCACCAGCTGCACCTGGGTGAACAGGACCGAGCCGAATCTGCCGCGCGGCGTCAGCGTCGCGGCGTTGAACGCGTCGGCGGTGGCCAGGGACCGTACGTGCGGCAGCCGCCGCATCTGGACGAGCAGCTGCTGGTACAGCCGGTACGCCTGGACCGGAGTTGCCGCGCCGGCGAAGTTGGAGTTCGGCTGGGCGATCAGGCCGGACGGCCGGGTGCTGGCCAGGTAGTCGGGGTAGGAGGAGTCGGTCCGCCGGGCCGCGGTCATGGCCGCCATGGCGACTCCGCCGAGCAGGCCAGTGAGCACCGCGAGCGCGAGAAATCCGCCGATCCGGCCGCGAATCGTGGCGCGCGCGACGTACCACGCGACGCGTGCGGGACCGGGTTTCACGGCTACCGGGACCGGACGGGCACGCTCTGGTCGCGGTCGGCCCCGGCGGTCGGCGCGGCGGCGATCCGCCCGTCGAGCATCCGCACCACCCGCTCGGCCGCCGCGGCGACCAGCCCGTCGTGGGTGACGAGCAAGATGGTCTGGCCGCCGGCGTGCTGGCGGCTCAGCAGCTCGATGACCTCCTGGCCGCCCTCGGAGTCCAGCGCCCCGGTCGGCTCATCGGCCAGCAGCAGCGTCGGCTCGTTGGCCAGCGCCCGGGCGATGGCTAGCCGCTGCCGCTGCCCGCCGGACAGCACGCCGGGAACCGCGCCGGCCTTGTCCCCGATACCGAGCAGGTCGAGCAGGTCGCGGGCCCGGGTCTCGGCCGCCCGCCGCCGGCGCCCGGCGATGATCGCGGCCAGGGCCACGTTCTCCAGGACGGTCATGCCCTCCAGCAGGTTGAAGAACTGGAACACGATGCCGATGTGCTCGCGCCGCAGCCGGGCCAGGTCGTCCTCGCTGTGGCCGGTCACCTCCTCGCCGGCCACGGTGATGCTGCCCTCGTCGGCCAGGTCCAGCCCGGCCGCCAGGTTCAGCAGGGTCGACTTGCCGCAGCCCGACGGGCCGGTCAGGGCGACGAAATCGCCGCGCGTGACGGTCAGGTCAACGCCGCGCAGCGCCCGCACCGGGGCGTTCTCTGCCTCAAAGGTCTTGCGGACGCCCTGCATCACCAGCGCGGGCACATCCTCGCCCATGTCTCCCCCTCCGTGCGGGCCGGACGGCACCCGGCCCGCGGCTACGCCCTACGCCATGCTGGCGCCGGGCACCCTGTCATCCTGACGTGCGATCTTGTAGGCCGTCACGGGCGTGTCCCGGCCCTTGACCAGCTGCGGCGGCATCGCCGTCGCGGCCGCCGGCACGGTCAGGCCCGCGACGGTTGCCTCGGACAGCACCGTCTCGCCGGCCGCAGCGAACTGCTGCAGCCGCTGCGACAAGTTGACCGTGTCGCCGACCAGCGTGTACTCCAGCCGCTCGGCCGAGCCGAGCAGCGCGGCGGCCGCCTCCCCGGTGGACAGCCCCAGGCCCAGGCCGAACGCGGGCAGGCCCTCGCCGGCCCACCGGATGTTGATGTCGTCCTGCAGCGCATGCATCCGGGCCGCGGCCCGGACCGCCCGGTCCGGATGGTCCGGCTGCGGGATCGGGGCGCCGAACACCGCCATGACCGCGTCGCCGACGAACTGCATGACCGTGCCGGCCTCGCCCAGGATGGCCTCGTTCATCGCGGCCCGGTGCACGTTGAGCTGCCCGGCCAGCTGGCTCGGGTCGGCGTGCTCGGCGATCGTCGAGTACGACCGGATGTCGCTCATCAGCACGGTCACCTCGACGCGCTCGGTCTCGCCGATCGGCCGGGCCTCGCGGCGCAGCTTGTCGGCCAGCCCGCCGGGCAGCAGCCGGGACAGGGTCTCGCCCTGCTCCTCGCGATCCACGATGGCCTGGTGCAGCAGCCGCAGCCGCTGCAGCGCGCCCTGCTGGCCGGCCGAGACACCCTCAGCCAGCTTCACGAACACCGCCTCCACCTCGGCGTCGACAGCCTCGGCCGGCACGCCCCTGGCCACCGCGATGGCCTTGATCGGCTTGCCCTCGGCCACCATGGCCAGCAGTTCCTCCTCGGCGGGCGCCAGCCCGCCGGGCGAGATAACGGGCTGGACCAGCGCCTGCACGATCGCCGGGTCCAGCGCGGTGCCGCCGCCGGCCACGGCGCGGATCGCGTCCACCAGCTGGCTGCCCTCGGCGACCCGGTCCTTCAGCAGGTAGCCGTAGCCGGCCGAGCCCTCGGCCAGCAGCGAGACGGCGTACTCCGGGTCATCGAACTGGGAGAGCACCACTACGCCGGTGCCCGGGTGCCGCTTACGCAGTTCCTTGGCCGCGTCGATGCCCTCGCGCCGGAAGTCGGGCGGCATCCGGATGTCGGTCACCAGTACCTGGGGCTGGGCCGCGGTGGCGCCGGTCACCACCCCGTCGTAGTCGGCGGCGACCCCGACCACCCGCAGGTCCGGCTGGCGCTCGATGAGCGCGCGCACGCCCTCCCGGACGATCAGGTTGTCATCCGCCAGGAAGACATCGATCGTCCGGGCCTGCGCAGCCTGCGCCGTCGGACGGGCCGGGGTCTCGGTCATGCGCCTAGTCTGGGCATCCCGGCTGCTCACCGCCAGTGGGCAGCCCTCACGGCCGAAGGTGGTACTAGCACGCTGCGGTGATGCCTGGCACTACCCTGGAGCGCACCGGCCGCCGGACAGACGATGGCCGCATGCGTTACGAGAGTTCGGTGACATCGCTGTCCTGGATCCCGTCGGAGGCCGTGGAAGGCAGCACCCGGCTGGCCTTCGACGCCGGATTCACCCATTACGACGACCCGCCGCCGGGAGAGCTCGGCGACCTCGAGGCCCTGCGGGCGGCCGACCGGTTCCGGTTTGCCAACGTGCTGCGCGCCTGGATCGAGACCGGTGACTCCGGCCAGATCGCCGGCTGCGGCTATAGCGGCGGCGGCCTGATGGGCTCCACCACGGTTCAGGTGGGCGGCATCCACCGGCGGTTCCAGGCGGCCGCCCTGCCGGAACTGCGCCGCGAGCCCGAGCACGGCGACGGCTGGGTCACGTTCACCCAGACCACCGGCGGCCGGACCGGGCTGCCGGCCCCGCGCCGGGTCAGCCACCCGCCGTACGTTCAGTGGAACGCCCCCCTGGTGTGGACCACGCTCGCGCTGACCCTGCATGCGGACGGGCGGGCCGAGAGCGCCGTGCCCGGCGCGAGCAGCTTCCCGCGGCACTGGATCTACGATCACCAGGGGCAGCTGTCGCACAAGTCCGGGCTGACCGACTACAAGGACTGGCTCCACACCGCCTTCGGGCGGCACAGCCCGTGGGGCGACGCCGACTCCCCGGCGCTGGTCACTGCGGTGGAGACGGCGCTGGAGCGGTCCCTGTCGGTGCAGCTGATGCACGGTGGCGCCAAGCCGCGCATCAGCCGGCTGGCGGCGGGCGACGCCCTGGTCCGCCAGGGCGAGCCCGGCACGGACATCTTCCTGGTCCTGGACGGCGTCATCCGGGTCGACCGGGACGGCGAGGCGCTGGCCGAGTACGGGCCGGGCGCCATGCTCGGCGAGCGGGCGCACCTGGAGGGCGGGATCCGCACCTCCACGCTGACCGCCGTGACCGCCTGCCGGGTGGCCGCGGTCGATGCCGCGGCGCTGGACCGCGGCGCACTGGAGGAACTGGCCGGCGGGCACCACCGCGAAGACGCCGGGCGGGCCTGAGCGTGCGCCTGTACTTGTGCGGGACCCGCGGCTCCACTCCGGCGCCGGGGGCTGACTTCCTCCGCTACGGCGGCCACACCTCGTGCGTGGCCGTCGCGGCGGGAGATGCGGCGGCCCCGGAACTGATCCTGGACGCGGGCACCGGGCTGCGCGCGGTCACCGGGCTGCTGGCCGGCGGCCCGTTCCGCGGCACGATCCTGCTCAGTCACCTGCACTGGGACCACGTGCACGGACTGCCGTTCTTCCGGGCCGGCGACCGGCCCGACGCGGAGGTCGCGCTGCTGCTGCCCGAGCAGGACGGCGGCGAGTCCGCCGAGGCCGTGCTGGAGCGCGGGATGTCCCCGCCGCATTTCCCGATCCGGCCCCGCGACCTGCGCGGCAGCTGGAGCTTCGGCACCCTCGGCGAGGGCGCCGCGATCGCCGACCGGTTCACGGTGGAGGCCCGGCAGATCCCGCACAAGGGCGGCCGGACCTTCGGGTACCGGGTCAGCGACGGCCGGTCCGTGGTGGCCTACCTGCCCGACCACTGCCCGACCGAGCTGGGCCCCGGGCCTGACGGCTGGGGCGCGTACCACCCGGCGGCCCTGGCCCTGGCCCGGGGCGCCGACGCGCTCGTGCACGACGCGTTCCTGCTGCCCGAGGAGCTGCCCGCCGAGGCGTATTTCGGGCATGCGGCGGCCGACTACGTGGTGGGCCTGGCCGCGCGAGCAGGGGCCGCGCGGGCGGTGCTGTTCCATCACCGCCCGGACCGGACCGACGATGAGCTGGACAAGCTGGCGGCCCGCTTCGAGGGCGCCCCGGTCCCGGTGACGGTCGCGGCCGACGGGGGGATGCTCACGCTATGACGCGCACATGCCGGCCGGCCGGGGCGTGGTCATGAGGCAGCCGGACGCGGTAGTGGTCGGTGCCGGCCCCAACGGGCTGGCGGCCGCGATCACGCTGGCCAGGGCGGGGCTGGCGGTGGACGTCATCGAGGGCGCGGCTGAGCCGGGCGGGGGCTGCCGGACCAGCCAGCTCACCCTGCCGGGGTACGCCCACGACGTCTGCTCGACCGTGCACGCGCTGGCCGCGGCGTCCCCGTTCTTCCAGACCGTCGACCTGGCCGCGCGCGGCGCGCGGCTGGTCGCCCCGCCGGTCGCGGCGGCGCAGCCGCTGGACGGCGGCCGGGCCGCGGTGCTGGCCGGCTCGGTCGCGGACACGGCGGCCGGCCTCGGCGACGCCGGCTATCCGGGCCTGATGGGACCGCTGGTGCGCTCGGCGGACGCCGTGACGGCCGCGTTCCTGGCCCCGCTGCGCCGGGTCCCGGCGCAGCCGGTCAGCGCCGGCCGGTTCGCTGCGGAGGCCATCCTGCCCGCTACCGTCGTGGCCCGGCGGCTGCGCACCGAGGACGGCCGCGCGCTGCTGGCCGGCCTGGCCGGGCACGCGATGCTGCCGCTGTCGGCACCGGTGAGCGGCGGGTTCGGGCTGTTCCTGGGGCTGCTCGCGCACACCACCGGCTGGCCGTTCGTGGCGGGCGGCAGCATGCGGCTGACCGAGGCGCTGGTGGCCGAGCTGACCGCGCTCGGCGGCCGGGTCGAGACGGGTCGCTGGGTGCAGCGCATCGAGGACCTGCCGCCGGCCCGGGCCGTGCTGCTGGACGTCTCGCCGCGCGACCTGGCCCGGATTGCCGCGGTCCGGCTGCCGCGCCGCTACCTGCGGGCGCTGAGCCGGGTCCGGTACGGGCCGGGCATCTGCAAGGTGGACTGGGCGCTGGACGGCCCGGTCCCGTGGACCGCGCCGGCCTGCCGGCAGGCCGGCACCGTGCACCTGGGCGGCACCCTGGCCGAGGTCGCGGCCAGCGAGGCCGACGTCGCCGCCGGGCGGCACCCGGACCGGCCGTACTGCCTGGTGACCCAGCCGTCCGTGGCCGACCCCGGCCGCGCGCCCGCTGGCGGGCACGTGCTGTGGGCCTACTGCCACGTGCCGTCCGGCTCGACCGTCGACATGTCCGGGCCGATCGAGGCGCAGATCGAGCGGTTCGCGCCCGGCTTCAAGGACCGGGTGCTGGCCCGCGCGGTCCGGACCGCTGCCGAGGTAGCGGCCGACAATCCCAACTACGTGGGCGGCGACATCAACGGTGCGGCGGGCACGCTGCGGCAGACGCTGATGCGGCCGGTGCCGCGGTGGAATCCGTACCGCACCCCGGCCCGCGGCGTGTACCTGTGCTCGTCCGCCACGCCGCCGGGCGGCGGCGTGCACGGCATGTGCGGGGCCTGGGCCGCCGCCACTGCCCTGCGCGACCTGGGCCTGCCCGCAGCCGGGTCGCTGCCCGCCGCCTCGTAGCCGGGCCCGGCGGCACGGTCTCAGCTGACGCAGGAGAGTTACTCCTAACGAGCTGGCGGAGCGGGCGGCCGGCCGCTAGCCGTGCATCGGGTGCTCGTGGTCGGCGTGCCCGGCCAGCTCCAGCTGGAAGGTCGAGTGGGCCACGTCGAAATGCCCGCGCAGGCAGGCCTGCAGCGAGTCCAGCATGATGGCGCTGCGCCCCTCACTGATCACCTCCGGCTCCACCACAATGTGCGCGGACAGCACCGGCAAGCCCGAGGTAATGGTCCACAGGTGCAGGTCATGCACCTCGCGCACGCCTGCCAGGCTGGTCATGTGGCCGCGCAGCTCAGCGAGGTCGATATCCGGCGGGCCTGCCTCGAGCAGCACCTCCAGTGCCTCGCGCAGCAGCTTCCAGGTCCGCGGCAGGATCAGCACGCCCACCGCCAGGGAGGCGATCGGGTCGATGCGGGTGAACCCGGTCAGCTCGATGATCACCCCGGTGATGATCACCGCCACCGAGCCCAGGGTGTCGGCGGTGACCTCCAGGAAGGCGCCGCGCACATTCAGGCTCTCGCCCTGCCCGCGGCGCAGCAGCAGCAGCGAGGTGCCGTTGGCCAGCAGCGCGATCACGCCGAAGATGATCAGCGCGGGCGAGTGCACCGACTGCGGCGACATCAGCCGGCTGATTGCCTCGGTGAAGATGAACGCCGCCATGGCCAGCAGGATCAGGGCGTTGGCCATCGCGGCGAGGATCTCGGCCCGGGCGAACCCGAACGTGCGGTGCCCGGTGGCGGGCCGGCTCGCGAAGTAGGCGGCCAGCAGCGACAGCCCGACCCCGGCCGCGTCGGCGGCCATGTGCGCGGCGTCGGCGAGCAGGACCAGCGACCCGGTGATGACCGCGCCGGCGACCTCCGCGATGGCGAGCGTGATGGTCAGCACCATGACCATGGCCAGCGCCCGGCGGTGCCGCCCGGTGGCGGTCAGCGGCCCGCCGTGATCATGCCCGTGGCCGCCGCCCCGGCTGCGGCGCTCCGGCCGCCCGCCGCCCGTCGCCTGCCCGGCCTGACCGGAAACGCCGGGTTCGTCACGGCAGCCCAGCTCGCCCGGACTGGCCGGCTCGTGGCGAGCCGGCCGCGCAGGCGGGGTGGGCGGAGTCATCGGCGGATCAGGTGTCCCCGTCGTCTCGCCGCCGGTCGGGGCGCGGGGCGCGGCGCGGCCGGGACTTAGGCGGGCGCCCGGTGCTCTGCGCGAGCAGCTCATAGGCGGGATTCACCATGACCGGCATCCCCTCCCTCATCCCGACTGGCCCGCGCAGCCGGACCTTTGAGCCAGGCCGCAGCCCGGGAATGTTGGACCGGCCGTAGAACAGCGCGGTCAGTTCCCCCGTTGAGTCCGCGATGTCGCAGGCCAGGACCGTGTTGTGCTCCACCGGGCGGATCTCCACTGTATGTACCCGTCCCTCGACGACAGCTCGTCCTGGCTGAACAAGACTGCCGATCGGCGCGACGCCCGCAGGCGGCACGGGGCGATCGTAGTCGCTGCCGTCCGAGGCCAGCATCGCCGCCTCGCCGGGCTGCGCCGCCTCGGCCCGCTCTGACTCGCGCACGGGCGCCGACGGGTCCTCCGCCGGGGCGTCCTGACCGCGTGCCGGGGCAGCCTGACCGGGCGCCGGGTCGTCCTCGCCCTGGCCGGCGGGGCCGGTCGCGGCCGGGCCGCCACTGGCCGGGCCGCCACTGGCCGGGGTGTCACCTGCCGGGCCACCGCCGGGCTGGCCGGTGCCGGGCCCGGGTCCGGGCTGGCCGTGGCCGGGCTGCGCGGCGGCTGCCTGGCCAGCAGCGCGCCAGCCCGTTTTCCCGGCGCTTCCCGGGCCCTGGCCGGATCCGGCAGTCGGCGCATCGGGTGCCGCCGGCCCGCCGGCCGCCTGCGGGCCGCCGTCACGGCCGTCGGCTACGGCGGCCTGGCGGGCGGCCAGCGCCTCGACGCGGCTGCGGACATCGAACGGGACGATGGTCGCGGCCGCATGCGGGATGCGGCTGATGACCCCGGCCATCTTGTCGGCGGTGCGGTCGTGCAGGAGCCGGCCCAGCAGCGGGGCGTAGCTGCGCCGCGGCAGGATCGCGGTGACCCCCACCCCCGGCAGCGACGCCTCGGCGTTCACCATCGCGGCGGCGGCGCTGGCCAGCCGCCGGTCGGGGCAGTCCACGAAGTCGAGCACGATCCCGGTGTTGGCCCGGACCCAGTCCTGGCGCAGCCGGTCGGCCTGGACGTTGTCGATGACGAAGTGGACCGCGTGCATCGTCGTCGGCCGCAGGCTCCGGGCGTAGCGCAGCGCGGCGATGGTGGCCAGGTCGAAATCATCCACGAAGACGAACACCGTGCGGCGGGAGTAGCTGGGCGGCTCGGCCGGCGGGGTGTTCTTGCGGCGGCTGCCGATGAACTCCAGCACCGACGCCTCCAGGCCGTACTGGCGGTTCAGCCAGATCAGCGCGGGCACTCCGATCACGAACAGCACGATGACCAGCCAGGCGCCCTCCTTGAACTTCACCCACGCGAAGATCAGCACGACCACCATGGAGATCAGCCCGGCAGCGAAGGTGATGACCCGCTTGTACTGCCAGCCCGGCACCCGGTTCTTCGAGAAGTACCGGGCCATCCCGAACCCGGCCAGGGTGAAGGCCGTGAACACGCCGATGGCGTAGAACGGCACCAGGCTGTTGACGTTGGAGCCGGCGATGGCTAGCAGCAGCGAGGACAGCACGGCCAGCACGATGATGCCGTTGGAGAACACCAGGCGGTGGCCGCGCTTGGTCAGCCAGCGGGGCAGGAAGGCGTCCTCGGCCACGAAACTGGCCAGGAACGGGAACCCGTTGAAGCTGGTGTTGCCGCCGGTATAGAGGATCAGCGCGGTCGCGGCCTGGACGAGGACGAACAGGCTGGTGCCGATGACGTTGTGCCCGAAGATGATCTTCGCTTCCTGAGCGATCACTGTCGGGACGCCGGAGGTATAGGGGGCGGCGTGGGTCAGGTGCGCCATCCACGAGATCCCGGCTACCAGGGAGCCGAGGATGGTGCCCTCGATGACCAGGACGCGGCGGGCGTTGCGGCCCTCGGGCGGCTGGAACGCGCTGACCGCGTTGGACACCGCCTCGATGCCGGTCAGGGACGAGCCGCCGTTGGCGAACGCGCGCAGCAGCACGAACACCATGCCGAAGGTGATCAGGCTGATGTGGTTGTTGTGCGCGGACCCGAACTGGCCGGGCAGCGGGTAGTGGTAGCGCCCCAGGTTGCCGAATGCCTCGCGGACCAGGCCCGTGATGATCATGAGGATCACCGAGCCGGAGAACAGGTAGGTCGGCACGGCGAAGGCCTGGCCGGCTTCGCGGATGCCGCGCAGGTTGCCGTAGCACATCAGCACCACGATGCAGATCGAGACGATGGTCAGCAGGTCGGGGTCGTTCAGGGCCGGGATGGCCGAGGCGACGGCCGCGGTGCCCGCCGCGACCTGCACGGCGACGGTGACGACGTAGTCGATGAGCAGGGCGATCGCGGCGACCTGGGCCACCCGCGGCCCGAAGTTCTCCCGCGCCACGACGTACGAGCCGCCGGCCCGGGTGTAGACCATGACGACCTCGCGGTAAGCGAGGACCACCAGGGCCATGACGAACAGCACGACGCCCGTCATGGGCAGGATGAGCGTGAACGCGCTGATGGCCAGGCCGCCGCGCAGCAGCTCGATCAGGATTTCCTCGGTGCCGTAAGCCGAGGAGGAAATCCCGTCGGGAGCCAGCACGCCGAGCGCCAGCCGCTTGGACAGGCGCTGCTCGCCGAGCTGCTCGTTGATGAGCGGCCGGCCCAGCAGCTTGCGTTTGAGCCCGTAGCCGATGCCCTCGGCCAGGTCGTCTCGCCCGACGAGCGAGCCGACCGCCCTGCGCATGGCCATGCAGGCCCTCCTTGCGTCACTGTGACGTGGACTTCATACCATTGCGGTGCAACCGCAGGGAGACCGGCACACGGCTTCCCTGGCCCGGGCGCCCGCGGAGCACGGCTGGCGATCCCGGCAGGAGGACAAACCCGCTATGACCAGCACGCCGGCCGGACCGGACCCGGCCCAACCGCAGCCCGGCGGCGCGTCAGGCAGTCCCCGGCTGGACATCCCGCCGGGGCCGCGCGCGACCGCGCCGCTGCGCCTGTCTGGCCTGCTCCGCCGGCCGATCACCGACCGGGGCGGGGAGTCGATCGGACGCCTGTCCGACGTGATCGTCCGGCTGCGCGGTGCCGACGATCCGGTACGCGGCGGCGGCGCCGGCGAGCCGGGGCCGCCAGTGACCGGGCTGGTCGCCGCGGTGGGCAGTCGTCGCGTGTTTGTCCCAATTGAGCAGATCGCGAGCCTAGCCGGCGGTGCGGACCTGCGGCTGATCAGCGCCCGGCTGGACCTGCGCCAGTTCGAGCGCCGGACCGGCGAGGTCCTGCTGCGCGCCGACGTGCTGGGGCACCGGCTCATCGACGTGCAGAGCGTGCAGCTGGTCCGGGCCGCTGACCTGGAGCTGGCCGAGCGCGACGGGGCCTGGATGGTCACCGGAGTCGCGGGTCACCGGTCCCGGCCGCTGCTGGGCCGGCGAGCCGGCGGGGACGGGGAGTTCCGGGAGTGGGCCACGTTCGAGCCGCTGATCGGGCACTCGGGCAGCGCGCTGCTGCGCGGGCCGTTCGCCCGCATCCGGCGGCTGAAGCCGGCCCAGATCGCCGACCTGCTGGAGGGGGCCTCGCGCGATGAGGAGACCGAGATTCTCGGCCGGGTGCGCGCCGACCCCGAGCTGGAGGCGGACGTCTTCGAGGAACTCGACGAGGACCTGGCCACCCGGCTGCTCGGCGCCCGGACCGACGGCGAGATCGCCGCGGTACTGGCGCGGATGCGGGCCGACGACGCGGCCGACGCCATCGCCGAGCTGCCGCAGCGCCGCCGCCAGCCGGTCCTGGACCGGCTCCCGCCCGGACCGCGGGCCAAGATCATGACCCTGATGGGCTACAACCCGACCAGCGCGGGCGGCCTGATGAACATGGACTTCGTCGCAGTACCCGCGACAGCCACGGCGGCTGCTGCGATCGCCGCCGTGGCGGCCGCCGCCAGCCTCCAGCCCGAGGCGCTGACCAGCGTGCATGCCCTGGATCCCGGCGGCCGGCTGTGCGGGGTCAGCAAGCTGGTGACCCTGGTCCAGGCCGACCCCGGCGCGACGCTGGCGGCGGTCTGCGACGACGACCCGGTCCGGGTCGGCGCCGGCACCGACGTGGTGGACGTGGCCGTGCTGATGAGCGACTACAACCTGACCACCGTCCCGGTTGTCGATGACCGCCGGATGCTGCTCGGGGTCATCACCGTCGACGATGTGCTGGAAGTCACGTTGCCCGAGGACTGGCGGCGACGTGAGGCAGCGCAGCCGCCGGACGCCCGCCACGGCTCGCCGGACTGATCCCGGCAGCCGCCTGAACAGCGGGAATGCCGGAGCCGACCGGGCTGTTGTGGCCAGGCGGGAGCCCGGCAGCCGATCTTCGGTGGCCGGCCGGCCAGTTTGACACTGTGACGCCGCGGCGGGCATCCTCAACTGGGTTTCACACGATGACACCTCGTTCGGTGAGGCGTCTTCACGGACACAGGCCACTGATCCCACCCGTCGAGAGACGCTCCGGATCAGGACACCTCTCCCCGGCTTAAGGGGTGAGGCCAGGTGGCTGCACCGGGTCCCGGGGCTACGCCGTGAAGTGCCAAAGCTCTAACGAGAGAGGTGCCTGAAAGTCCGGGCTGGACCAGGCTGCCTCCGCGTGTGCCGGGAGCGGGCGCTGCGGTGCCATGGACGAAGGGAGGCGAGCAATGGACCACGATAGTCCGGGCCGAAAATGGGCCCCCATTGCTGCTGACCCTGTCTGCTCCGGGCACGCGCTGGCGCCGTAACCGGCACCACCCCCCGAATTCCTGAGCTCACCTGGCCGGTGAGCCCGCCCGGCTGAGCACGAGCCGGGCCTGGCCCGGCCGCCGCTGATCTCGGCTGCACTCACGCGCGTGCCCCCCGATCCGCCCGGCTGCGGGCGTGAAAGGGGTGTTTGCCATGACCTCCTCGACTTCCGACCTGCACGGCGGCGGCCTGAGCCAGGGCGCGGCCCTGGACTCCGCGCACGTCGGTGACATCCGCGGGGCGCTGGGCAGCATCTCGCTGGACGACCTGGCACCGCGCCGGTCCATGCCCGCCAAGCTGAAGACGCTGCTGGCCATCGTCGGCCCCGGGCTGATCGTGATGGTCGGCGACAACGACGCGGGCGCGTTCTCGGTCTACGGGCAGGCCGGCCAGGACTACGGCACCAGGCTGCTGTGGACCTTCCTGCTGCTGATCCCGGTGCTGTACGTGAACCAGGAGATGGTGCTGCGGCTGGGTGCCGTCACCGGCGTCGGGCATGCCAAGCTGATCCTGGAGCGGTTCGGCCGGTTCTGGGGCGCGTTCAGCGTCATCGACCTGTTCATCCTGAACGCCCTGACCATCGTGACCGAGTTCATCGGCATCACGCTGGCCGCCGGGTACCTCGGCGTCCCCAAGATCATCGCGGTGGGGCTGGCCGCGCTCGTCATCATCGCCTCGGCGATGACCGGCAGCTTCCGGCGGTTCGAGCGGATCGCGCTGGCGTTCTGCGTGGGCTCGCTGCTGCTCATCCCGGTGTACCTGCTGGCCCACCCGCCGGCCGGCCAGGTCGCCCAGGGCTTCGTCGTGCCGTCGATGCCGGGGGGCAGCGGCCAGCTGGCCACGGTCATGCTGCTGATCATCGGCATCGTCGGGACGACGGTTGCCCCGTGGCAGCTGTTCTTCCAGCAGTCCTACGTGATCGACAAGCGGATCACCCCCCGGTTCATCCGGTACGAGAAGGCTGACCTGGTGATCGGCATCGGCGTGGTGATCGTCGGCGGCGCCGCCATCATGGCCGCGATGACCGCCGCCTTCGCCGGGACGGCCGGAGCGGGTCACTACACCAACGCGGCCGGGCTGGCCGCCGGACTGGCCGCCTACGCGGGCCAGGCGACCGGCGCGCTGTTCGCCGTCGCGCTGCTGGACGCCTCAATGATCGGCGCCTTCGCGGTATCGCTGTCCACCGCGTACGCGATGGGCGACGTGCTCGGGCTCAAGCACTCGCTGCACCGCGGCGCCCGGCAGGCCAAGGGCTTCTACGTGATGTACGCCGGGCTGATCGGACTGGCCGCGGCGATCGTGCTGATCCCCGGCTCGCCGCTCGGCCTGCTGACCGAGGGCGTGCAGGTCCTGGCCGGGGTGCTCTGCCCGCCGCGACGGTGTTCCTGCTGCTGCTGTGCAACGACAAGGCCGTGCTGGGCCCGTGGGTGAACGGGCGCTGGACCAACGTGTTCGGCACCGGGGTGGTGGCCCTGCTGATCACCTTGTCGCTGATCCTGACGGTCTCGGTGGCGTTCGGGCGCATCACGCCGGGCCAGATCGTGGCCATCCTGGTGACCTGCGCCGCGGTGACGGCGCTGGCCGGGGCCGCCGTGCTGGCCCGCAGCCAGGTACGGCGGCGCCGGGCGGCCGCGGCCAGGACGGCTGCGGGCAGCAGGTCGGGCGGCCCGGGTGGCTCGGGTGGGACGGCGCTCAGCCGGGCCGAGAAGGACGGATGGCGGATGCCGCCGCTGGCCACGCTGACCGTGCCGCCCATCACGGCGGCCCGCAAGATCAGCCTGACCGGCCTGTGGGTCTACTTGCTGATCGCGATGGCCGTGGTGGTTGTCCGGATCGTCCAGCTGGCCACGGCCCACTGACCGGCGGCTGCGTCCGCGGCGGCCTCGCCCGGGGCGCCCGCGTCTGCGGCGGCCTGGCCTGGGGCGGCCCTCGCCCGCGGCGGCGCGTCCGCGGCGGCCTCGCCGGGTGGCGGCCTCAGCGCACCGCGCCGGTGACCAGCCAGCGGGAACTGCGGGCCCGCAAGGTCAGGGTGGCGAACCGGGCCGCCATCCACAGGCTGTAGGCCAGCCACAGGGCCACCAGCCCGGCATGGCTGGTCACCACGGCCGCGGCGGCCACGCCGAACACGGCCAGGGTGGCCAGCCCGGCCAGGGCCAGGTAGTCCTGGTCCCCGGCGCCGATCAGCACTCCGTCCAGCACGAACACCACCCCGGCCGCCGGTTGCTGCACGGCCACGATCACCAGCACCGCCAGCAGCAGCCGCCGGACGTCGGGGGCCACCCCGAACAGGCCGGGCAGCAGCGGCCGGGCCGCCAGCACGACCAGCCCGAAGATCACTCCGTAGACCGCGCCCCAGCCGATCATCCGGCTGGTGGCGGCCCGCGCCCCGGCCACGTCGCCCGCACCCAGGTAGCGGCCGGTGATGGCCTGCCCGGCGATCGCGATGGCGTCCAGGGCGAAGGCCAGCAGTCCCCAGATCCGGAACGCCACCTGGTGCGCCGCGATGGCTGCGTTGCCCTGCCGGGCCGCGATGGCCGTGGTGATGATCAGCACCGCCTGCAGCGCGATGGTCCTGATCACCAGAGAGGCCCCGGCCACCGCCGCGGCGCGCAGCCCGGCCAGGTCCGGCGCGAAGGCGACCCCGGCCCGCCGGGCGCCGCGGCCGACGACGAACAGGTAGACCACCGCGCCGCCGGTCTGCGCGATCGCGGTGCCCCACGCCGAGCCGGCGATGCCCCAGCGCAGGCCCAGCACGAACGTGGCGTTCAGGATCACGTTCACGACATTGGCGGCCACCGCCACCACCAGCGGCGTGCGGGTGTCCTGCAGGCCGCGCAGCACCCCGGTGCCGGCCAGCACGGCCAGCATCGCCGGGGCGCCGAGCAGGCTGATCCGCAGGTAGATGACCGCCTGCGCGGTCACGGCCCCGGTCCCGCCGAAGGCGCCGGTGATGGCCGGGGCCAGCGGCCACCCGGCCGCGAGCACGATGACGCCGATGATGGCGGCCAGCCACAGCCCGTCGATGCCCTGCCGCAGCGCCGCCCGGGTGTTCCCGGCGCCGAGCTGGCGAGCCACCGCGGCCGTGGTGCCGTAGGCCAGGAAGATCGAGATGCCGACCAGTGTGGTCAGCGCCTGGCTGGCGACGCCCAGGCCGCCCAGCGGCACCGTCCCGATCCGGCCCACGATGGCCGAGTCCGCGAGCAGGAACAGCGGCTCGGCCACCAGCGCCCCGAAGGCCGGCACTGCCAGCCGCAGGATCTCCGCGTCCTGCGGACTGCGGGCGGCGGCGGCCAGCTGCCGAAGCACCCGCACGGGGCCAGCGGCCACTCGCTAACCCACCACGCCTCGGGCGCGCAGCCCGGCGGCCTGCTCCGCGCTCAGGCCGAGCCCGGCCAGCACCGCGTCGGTGTCGGCGCCCGGCTGCGGCGGCGGGGCCGGCGGGCCGGCCGGCGACCGGCCGAAGCGCGGCGCGGGCGCCGGCTGCACGATGCCGCCCACGTCGGTGAAGGCTGACCGGGCCTGCGCCTGCGGGTGCACGGGGGCCTCGTCCATGCTGAGCACCGGCGCCACGCAGGCATCGGTCCCGGCGAAGACCTGCGCCCACTCATCGCGGCTGCGGGTGGCGAACACCGCGGCAAACTGACGGCGCAGCTCGGGCCAGCCCGACCGGTCCAGCTGCGCGGGCAGGTCCGCCCCGGCCAGCCCCAGGCCGTCCAGCAGCGCCGCGTAGAATTGCGGCTCGAGGGCGCCGACTGCCACGTAGCCACCGCCGGCGGTCTCGTACGTGTCATAGAACGGCGCACCGCCATCGAGCAGGTTGGTGCCGCGCTCGTCCTGCCACGCGCCGCTGGCCCGCATGCCGTACAGGAACGAGGTCAGCAGGGCTGAGCCGTCCACCATGGCCGCGTCGACCACCTGGCCCTGGCCCGAGCGCTCCCGCTCGACCAGCGCGGCCAGGATGCCCACGGCCAGCAGCATGCCGCCGCCGCCGAAGTCGCCGACCAGGTTCAGCGGCGGCACCGGCCGCTCGCCGGCCCGGCCGATCGGGGCCAGCGCGCCGGAGATCGCGATGTAGTCGATGTCGTGCCCGGCGGTCGCGGCCAGCGGGCCGTCCTGGCCCCACCCCGTCATCCGGGCGAAGATCAGCCGCGGATTGCGCCGCTGGCACACTTCCGGGCCGAAGCCCAGCCGCTCGGCCACTCCCGGCCGGAACCCCTCGACCAGCACGTCGGCGTCGCCGGCCAGCCGCAGCAGCAGGTCGATGCCGGCCGGGTCCTTGAGGTTGAGCCCGACCGACCGGCGCCCGCGGACCAGCGGGTCGGCCGGCGGGCGGGCCTGCGGGCCGCTGCGCTCGGCCCGGTCAACCCGCAGCACGTCCGCGCCCAGGTCGGCCAGGATCATGCAGCCAAACGGCGCTGGCGCCAGGCTGGCGATCTCGACGACCCGCACGCCTTCCAGTGGACCCATCCGTGCCTCCCAGCCATCCGCCTGCCAGCCCTGCCTAGCCCAGCGCGGAACCGCAGCCCGCCGGCGCTCCTCGCCCAGCTGACGCATTCGCCCCAGCCGACGATCCTCGCCGACCAGCGCTCCTCGCCCAGCCGGTGCACCTCGCCCAGCCCAGCCTCGCGGCGCTCCGCGCCAGCAGCCAACTTAATATCCGCGGCTTAGTAGGAGGATTTCGCGTCCCCCAGGCGCGAAATCCTCCTAGCAGCGCGGTTACCCCGCGTCGGGCGGGGGTGTGAGCCGGAGGGCGAGGGTGGGGCAGGACTGAGTCGCGCGCTCGGCCAGGGCCGTCAGCTCCGGCGGCACTGGTCCGGGCGCGATGACCGGGTAGCCCCACGGGTCGGCGCTGATCAGCTCGGGCAGCAGCTCGATGCACACGCCATGGGCCTGGCACGCGACCGGATTGACCCGCAGTTCCCGCAGTTCCCGCGGCTGGCCCCGTCGGCCGCGCCGGTTCCGGCGGCCTGGCTGGTCCTGGTGGCCTGGCTGGTCCGCGCTCACGTCGGCCCGCCCGGCCCAGGACCCGGCGCGGGCCGGGCAGCAGGTGCCGCGTGGGGTGCACCCGCCGGAACTGCACCCGACGGTGCCGCCTGCGGAAGCGCCGCCGCCGGTGGCCCGGGAAGCGGCAGGACCGGCGATCGGGCCGCCCGGCCGCAGGGCCCGTGCGCGGCATGCTGGCGGATGTCGTCGTGGAATGCGGCCAGGGCACTGGCGACCAGGCCCGCGGCGCCGTCCGGCAGATGGCACGCCCCGCGCCCGCTGACCAGGCCGAGCAGCTGATCGATCCAGCGCAGCAGATCCTCGCCGGGCTGGCCGAAGGCGACATGCCCGAGCGCATCGGCCAGGGCCGGCAGCCCGTTGAGACACGGACCGCACTGGCCGGCGCTCTGGCTGGCCAGGTAACTAGTCACCCGCGCCATCTCGGCCAGCGGGCAGGACGAGGCGGGGAGCACGACCAGCACGCCGGGTCCGAGCGCGGCCCCGGCGGTGCGCAGTGACTGGTCGGTCAGCTGCGCCCGGCGCGCAGCGGGCAGCGGCAGCCAGCCGCCG
Organism: Streptosporangiaceae bacterium; assembly: GCA_036490755.1. Lineage (GTDB taxonomy): Bacteria > Actinomycetota > Actinomycetes > Streptosporangiales > Streptosporangiaceae > DASUBV01. The sequence goes on along the minus strand of DASXDJ010000120.1, from coordinate 77,642 downwards.
AAGTAGCCGCCCGCCAGCACGGCCTGGGCCGGCTCAGCGAGGCCGCCGGCCAGCTCCAGGGCCTGCCCGATCGTGGTCCCCAGCGCTACCTCGTAGACCCCCGGCCTGCTGACCGCGCCGCTGACCGTGATCAGCGCAGTGCCCGGCGCGGCCGCCGTGCCCAGCTCGCGGAACCAGGCCGGCCCGTACCGCGCGATGAGCGCGATGCAGGCCAGGGTCTCGACGTTCTGCACGAGTGTGGGATGCCGCCGCACGCCGCGCTCGGCCGGCCGCGGCGGGATGTACGAGGGCCGGGCCCCGGTTCCGTTCAGCAATCCGACCAGGGCCGTTTCCTGACTCGCCACGTACCCGGCGGGCACGTCCACGACCTGCACCGGCACCCGGCTCAGGCCGGCCCGCTCGCGGCTGACGACCGCGTCCCGCAGGTCGCGCAGCAGCTCCTGGCCGGCCAGGCCGGCGTGCACGCACAGGTAAGCGCGGGACGCGCCGACGGCTTCGGCCGCCAGCACCATGCCGTCCAGCACCAGGTGCGGCGCCTGGCTCAGCAGCAGCCGGTCCTTGGCGCTGGCCGGCTCGGATTCAGCCCCGTTGGCGATCACCACGGTGCCGGTCTGGCTGCGCAGCGGGCCGCCGTGCCGGCCAGCCTCCGCCACCGCCCGCATCTTGCGCCCCGCCGGAAAGCCGGCCCCGCCGCGCCCGGTCAGCCCGGCCTGCTCGACGGCGGTGATCAGCCCGGTGGCACCGGCGCCGCGCCCGTCAGCGAACGGAGGCGGGCCATGCCGGCTCAGGTGATCCTCCAGGGTCAGCTGCGGCGACCCGGCCAGCAGCCGGGCTACGGAGCCGGCCCGCCGCTCGCCCGCCCGGGCGGCGTCGCTGCCTGCGGTAGCCGCGCCAGCCACGGAACTGCCCGCGTCCGCCGGGCCGCTCCGGGTGTCAGCCGCGCTGCTCTCGGGGTCAGCTGCGCCCCTCCCCGCTCCAGTGGCGCCGCTCACCGGGCTTGCCTCGCAGCGGCTGGCCACCGGGCACCCGACCTGAGCGCGGCTTGTTGTACGGCACCTAGCTGCTCAGCGCCCAGTTGCACAGCGCCAGGTTGCTCAGGGTCCGGCCGGACCGTGCCCGGTCGCAGCGCCCCTGGAGCTGGTGCCGCCGGGCCGGGCACGGAAGCGTGGTTCAGCAGCGCGGGCGAGGTCCCGGCGCGCCGGGACCAGCCGGGCCGCAGCGGGCCGCCGGCCAGCCAGGCGCCGCCCGCGACCAGGGCCGCGACTAGGGCCACTGCCCCGGCGGCGCGGGCCGCCGCGTGCCGGGGCCAGCCGGTCGCGAGCCGCCACCCGGTCAGCGCGGCAACGACCACGACACAGGCCAGGGTGAGGATCAGGACCCACCGCACCGGGGTGTCGGTGCCGGTGCCGAGCCCGTGCAGCAGCGCCACCGGCCAGCAGGCGTAGGACGTCCAGTGCACCAGCCGCCAGGATCGGTAGCTCATCCGGGTGCGGAACAGGCTGGTCACGGTCAGCGCGATGATCAGGTCGGAAGCGATCGCGCCGAGGCCGAGCCACAGCGGCCGGTACCCGGAGATAAACGGGATGAAGGCGTCCTGGACCGGGATGCTGACGAAGGAGTCTGTCACCGTGGTCACGATGTGCACGGCCGTGAAGGCCAGGGCCAGCAGCGAGGCGTTCCGGTGCAGGCCGATCGTGACGAACCGCGGCAGGCCGGGCCGCTGGTAGCCAGCCGAGGACAGCAGCCCGGCGGCCATGCTGATGGTCAGCAGCACCATCGCAACCAGCCCGGTGGCCCGCGTGGTGTACCACAGCGGGGAGGCGGAGGTCACGACCAGCGCCTCGGTGTGAACGCCGGGGAGCGGGGCGATGGCCGCGCTGATCAGAGTCATCCGGCTGCTCCGGCCGGGTCGCCTGCTTCGTTTCCGCGGCCGGGCGGGTCAGTTGTCTGGTCCTCGGGCGGCCAGCCGCCGGCGGTGACCACCGTCCCGTCGGGCCGCACCAGGCGCGCCGGCAGCCCGCAGTCCGCCAGCCAGGCCGGAGCGGACTCGCCGCGGATAATGGCGGCGGTGCTGGCGGTGTTGGCATCGACGCAGCTGCCGGCGGTCACGCTCACGGTCCGCCAGCACGGCTGGGCGGGCTGGCCGGTGGCCGGGTCGATGATGTGGTGCACCCGCCGGCCGTCCGCTAGCCAGGTCCGTACGGTGGTGCTGGAGGTCGCCAGGCCGCCGCCGGTGATGGCGACGGTCTGGCCGGGAGACTCCGGGCCTGCCGCGTGATCGTCGGTCACCCGGACCTGCCAGCCGCCCGTCGGCGCCGGGCCGGCCACGGAGATGTCCCCGCCGAGACTGACCAGCACGCCGCAGCCCAGCTCCTCAGCGATCAGCCCGGCGCACCGGTCGGCGGCGCGCGCCTTGGCGGTCGCGCCGAGATCGAGCTGGGCGCCGTGCCGCAGCTGCACCGACGGCCCGGCCAGGTTCAGCTCGACGCTGCGCCATCCGGTCACCGGGCCTGCCTCGCCGTCCACCGGGCTCTGCTCGCCGGTCGCCGGATTCTGTTCGCCGGTCGCCGGGCTCTGTTCACTGGTCACCGGTCCCTCGTCGCCGCGCCCGGCCGGCCCGGCGTAGCCGGCGGCGAGCTCGCTGAAGTCGCGGTCATAGCCGAGGCTGGCCAGCGCCGCCGCGCAGGTCGGGTCCACCAGGCCGTCCGTGAGCTCCGCCGCCCGCAGCGCCGTCGCGATGAGATCGGCGAACAGGAGGCTGACCGGCCGGGCCGCGCCGCCCGCCTCGTTCAGCTGAGTGAGCTCGGAATCCGGCCGGAACCGGTTGCAGGCGAGATCCACGGCGGCCAGCTCGGCATCGGCTAGCAGTCGGGCGGCGCCGAGCGCGGACTGGTCGGTGACCAGCAGAACGGCCATGGTGCCGAACACGCTGAAGGTGGCACGGGCGGCCGCCGTGGCGGTCACGAGGCGCCGGAATTGACCTGGCCACTGCCAGGGGCAGCCGTGGGCGGGTGTCCGGGAACCAGGATCCCGCCGGGCTGAGCCGGATGGTGGCTGGCGGTGCTGCTGGTGTGGTGCCCGAACGCGGCGGCTATCAGCACCGAGCCGACGACCCCGGCCGCGCCCGCCCGCCAGGTCAGCCGGCGAACCCGGCGCATTCCCTCATCGCGCCGGGCGACGGCTGAGCGCACGTCATCTCCGCCCATGACGCTGTCCTCCTGCCTGGCCCCGCGGTGCCTCGCGCGCACCCTGTTGCCGGCGAGCGGCCGGGCGCGGCGGTTCTGCTACCCACTGTTCTACCTTGCGCCGCGCCCTGGCCGGCCCGGCGCACTGCTGTCGCGGCCAGGCGGGCCTGGAGCTGGCCCGGCACTGCGGTCGCGGCTCGCCGCAGGGCTGCGACCAGCCAGCCTGCCGGTCCGCGCTCAGTGGCGCGGCGGCCCGGCCGGTGTACCGTCGTTTCATGCGCGGATATACGCAGGATAAGGACGCCTACCTCAAGCGGCTGCGGCGGATTGAGGGCCAGGTACGTGGCCTGCAGCGGATGGTCGAGCAGGACACTTACTGCATCGACGTGCTGACCCAGATATCCGCAGCCACCCGCGCCCTGCAGGCCGTCGCCATCGGGCTGCTGGAAGACCATCTGGGGCACTGCGTCACGGAGGCCATCGAGGAAGGCGGCCCGGACGCCCAGGCCAAGGTGCGGGAGGCGACCGAGGCCATCTCGCGCCTGGTCAAGTCCTGATCCTGGCGGCCCCGGCAGCCGCCGGCCGGGACTAGCTGTGATGTCCAGGGACGTTGTTCCTGGCCGGGACTAGCCGCCGTCCATCAGCCGGGGCCCGCCTGCGGCGCCCTCGGCGGCGCCGGTCAGCCGGGTGAAGGCGCGCAGGTTGGCCAGGCTCTCCCCGCGCTTGACCCGCCACTGGTACTCCTTGCGGATCGAGGTGGCGAAGCCCAGCATGAGGGCCTGATCGAAATTCTCGTCGGCATAGCTGAGCACGCAGCCGAGCAGCCGGTCCACCTCGTCGGCGCTGATCGACGCGAGCGGCAGCCGTCCCACCAGGTACACGTCACCGGCCGGGTCCAGGGCGAAGTGGATGCCGTACATCCGGCCGCCGCGCTCCAGCAGGAACCGGTAGAACCCCGCGTGATTCTCGTCGGGCTGACGGCAGAAGAAGGCCTCGACATGCAGGCTGTGCGTGCCGGCGATGAGCCAGGTCACGGTGGCGAGCTTGTGCTCGCCGCGCAGCGAGACCAGGCAGGCGCCCGGCCGGGGCTGCTCGAATTCCAGGCCGAGGCCGGTCAGCGCCTCGGCCAGCGCCCGGCCCGGGTCACCGGGCGCAGTCATGCGTCGACGGCGGCGGCGGATTCGCTCATGACGGCAGTGTAGAGATCGAGCAGCCGGTCCACGGTTGCTGGCCAGCCGAACCGGGAGGCGTGCTGGCGGGCACCGCGGGACAGCCGGGCCAGGGCCGGCGGCGCGGCGATCAGGTCCCGGATGGCCCGGGCGTACCGGGCCGGGTCCCGGGAGTCGACCAGGATGCCCGACACGCCGTCCCGGACGGCGGTGCGCAGCCCGCCGACGGCCGCCGCCACGACGGGCGTGCCGCAGGCCTGAGCCTCGACCGCGACCAGGCCGAAGGACTCGGAGTAGGACGGCACCATGACGATGCTGGCGGCCCGGTACCAGTCGGCCAGCTCCGGCTGCGGGCACGGCGGCTCCAGGCGGATCAGCCCGGCCAGGCCCAGGCGGCCGGCCAGCTCGGTCAGCCCGTCCGGGTCCGCCCGGCCGGTGCCGCTGGGGCCGCCGACGAAGGCGATGGTGAGCCGGCTGGCCAGGGCCGGGTCATCGGCGATCAGCCGGGCGGCCGCGTGCAGTACGACATCGGGCGCCTTGAGCGGCTGCACCCGGCCGGCGAACACCAGGACGATGCCGTCCCGGGGCAGGCCGAGCCGCCTCCGGGCCAGCCGCTGGGAGCCTGGCCGGAAGACGGACAGGTCGACGCCGGGATTGATGACCGACACCTGGCCGGGGTCGGCGCCGTAGCCGCTGATGAGCTGCCCGGCCTCGTCGTCGGTGTTGGCGATCAGCCGGTCAGCGGCCGAGATGACTTCTGCTTCGCCGCGCAGCCGGATCGCCGGCTCCCGCGCGTCGCCGGTGGCCAGGGCGGCGTTCTTGACCTTGCCGAGGGTGTGCATGGACTGCACCAGCGGGACCCCCCAGCGGCCCTTGGCCACGGCCCCGACCTGCCCGGACAGCCAGTAATGCCCGTGTATCAGGTCATAGCGGCCGGGGTCGTGGCCGGCCTCGGCGCGCAGCAGCTCAAAGGTGAACTGGCACAGCTGGCCGGGAAGATCAGATTTGTCCAGGTCCTCGAAGGGGCCGGCGGGCAGGTGCCGGACCTGGACTCCGGGGGTGAGCTCTACCACCGGCGGCTGCCCCCGGGATACCGCGCGGGTAAAGATGTCGACCTCGACGCCGCGGGCCGCCAGCCGCCTGGCTACCTCGACCACATAGACGTTCAGGCCGCCGGCGTCGCCGGTACCCGGCTGCTCGAGCGGGGATGTGTGCATGCTGACAGTGGCGATCCGGCGCGGAAACCGTGGCAGCACGGGCATACACCTCCGGCAGGGGCAACCCCGGACCTGGTCCGCATGTTCCCGGCGTGCGGGATCGCCGTCCGCCCCGGCGCTCGCGGGGCATTAGGCTCATGGGCCATGAGCGCGCTGGTGCTACTCCGCCATGGCGAGAGCGAGTGGAATGCCAAGGGCCTGTTCACCGGCTGGGTGGATGTCGGGCTGTCGGATTCCGGCGCCGCCGAGGCCCGGCGCGGCGGTCTCATGCTGGCCGGGGCGGGCCTGCAGCCGGACGTCGTGCACACCTCGGTACTGACCAGGGCAATCCAGACGGCCCACCTGGCCCTGGAGTCGGCGGGCCTGCTGTGGCTGCCGGTCCGGCGCTCCTGGCGGCTCAACGAGCGGCATTACGGCGCCCTGCAGGGCCAGGACAAGGCGCAGACCCGGCAGCAGTACGGCGATGAGCAGTTCATGCTGTGGCGCCGGTCCTATGACGTACCGCCGCCCCCGCTGCCCGACGACGACCCGACCTCCCCGGTCGGCGACCCCCGGTATGCGGTGCTGCCTGATGACCTGCTGCCCCGCGCTGAGTGCCTGCGGGACGTGGTCGCCCGGCTGCTGCCGTACTGGCAGGACGCGATCATCCCGGCGCTCGCCGCCGGCCAGACCGTCCTGGTCGTCGCGCACGGGAACTCCCTGCGGGCGCTGGTGAAGCACCTGGACGGGATCGGCGACGCCGAGATCGCCGAGCTGAACATCCCGACCGGCATCCCGCTGCTCTACGACCTGGACGACTCCTTCCGGCCGACGGTGCGCGGCGGTCGCTACCTGGACCCGGCGGCCGCGGCCCAGGCCGCCGCGGCGGTCGCTGCACAGGGCCGTTAGCCCGGCCCCGTTACGGTTGTCGCTAATCCCGCCGAAGTCGGCCAGATTGCGGCAAAGCGGCGGGCCCGCGGGTGTCCGCCCGGCAGAGCCAACATGGACGCCGGTCATCGTGAGCGTGAACATTTCGCGAAGAACCGCTGGTCGCTGGCCCCCGCCCGGTGCGCTTCGGCTGTCTGCCCGCATACGATCAAACAGTGGACATGACGGTGGATACAGCCGCGCCCGCGCCCGGACTCGCCCGGCCCCCGGCCGGCCCCGGGCAGCCGCAGTCACCCGGCCAGCCGGGCGATGACCTGCACGCTCTGCCGCCGGGGATCGACTCGGTCCTGGCTGTGCTGTCGTCGTCGGCCGTGGTCCTGGACAGCGCGGACCGCGTGCTGCGCGCGAGCGCCGCGGCGCGGTCCTTCGGCATGGTGGACGGTGACGAGCTGGTTGTCGGCGAACTGGTCGCGCTGGCCCGGAAGGTCCGCCGGGACGGCAAGGTCCGCGAGGGCGAGATCGAGATTTCGACCAGCAAGTCCAACGGCCGGACCACCAGCTTCGCGGTCCGGGTCGCCTCCCTGGGGGCTGCCGTGGGCGACGGCGGGCTGGTCCTGCTGCTGGCCGAGGACCAGACCGAGAGCCGCCGGGTGGAAGAGGTGCGCCGGGACTTCGTGGCCAACATCAGCCACGAGCTGAAGACCCCGGTCGGGGCGCTGGCCCTGCTGGCCGAGACGGTCGAGGACGCGGTGCATGACCCCGAGGCGGTACTGCGCTTCGCCGGGCGGATGCGCCAGGAGGCCTCTCGGCTGACTGACCTGGTGCAGGACCTGATCATGCTGTCCCGGATCCAGGCGGCCGAGCCGGTGCCCGATCCCAGCCCGATCGAGCTGGACACGGTGGTGGCGGAGGCGCTGGACCGATGCCGGATGAAGGCCAACGCCCGCGGCATCGAGCTGACCGCCAGCGGCGAGCGCGGCCTGGTCATCCTGGGTGACGAGGATCTGCTGGTGACCGCGCTGCGCAACCTGCTGGAGAACGCCGTGGCCTACAGCCCGGACCGGACCAGGGTCCTGGTCTCCACCCGGCGGGCCGGCGACTACACGGCCGAGATCAGCGTTGCGGACCAGGGCATCGGGATTCCCGAGCGCGACCTGGAGCGGATCTTCGAGCGGTTCTACCGGGTGGACCCGGCACGGTCGCGGGCCACCGGGGGCACCGGGCTGGGGCTGGCCATCGTGAAGCACGTGATCGCCGCCCATGCGGGCACGGTCACGGTGTGGAGCAAGGAAGGCGCCGGATCAACTTTCACTCTGCGGCTGCCGCTGCGCACCAGCGCGGCGCGGGCCGACGGCAATGGCCGTAAAACGGCGCGACCTGCCAGGGAGGCAGTCAAGTGACTCGGGTGCTCGTGGTCGAGGACGAGGAATCGTTCAGTGACGCGCTGTCCTACATGCTGCGCAAGGAAGGATTCGAGGTCGCGGTCTGCCCCACCGGGCCCGATGCGATCGAGACATTTGACCGGACCGGTGCCGACCTGGTGCTGCTGGACCTCATGCTGCCGGGACTGCCCGGCAGCGAGGTCTGCCGGAGCCTGCGCGAGCGGTCCAACGTGCCGGTCATCATGCTGACCGCCAAGGACAGTGAGATCGACAAGGTCGTGGGCCTGGAGCTGGGTGCCGACGACTACGTGACCAAGCCGTTCTCCTCGCGCGAGCTGGTCGCCCGGATCCGGGCCGTGCTGCGCCGCCGGGGTGACACCGACGAGCGGGTGACCTCGGTCATGGAGTCGGGCCCGGTGCGGATGGATGTCGAGCGGCACGTCGTGACGGTGCGCAACGCGCAGGTTCAGCTGCCGCTCAAGGAGTTCGAGCTGCTGGAGTTCCTGCTGCGCAACGCCGGCCGGGTCCTGACCCGGATGCAGCTCATCGACCGGGTGTGGGGCTCGGACTATGTGGGCGACACCAAGACCCTGGATGTGCACGTGAAGCGGCTGCGGGCCAAGGTCGAGGTGGACCCGGCCAGCCCGGCGCACATCGTGACCGTGCGCGGCCTGGGCTACAAGTTCGAGCCCGTCAGCTGACCCCCGCCGCCGTCAGTCCTCGTCCTCCAGCGCCGTCTTCAGGTCGATGAGAGCGGCGGCCGGTCCCGCGGTGAACTTGTCGATCCAGCGGTCATGGATCAGCCGGATCGGGACCGGGTTGAGGAAGTGCAGCTTCTCCCGCCCGGACCGGCGGGTGACCACTAGCCCGGCATCCTCCAGCACCCGCAGGTGCTTCATCACGCCGAACCTGGTCATCTCGGCCCCGGCCTCAAGCTCGGTCAGCGTGCGGCCGTCGCGTTCGAACAGCCGGTCCAGCAGGCGGCGCCGGGTCGGGTCGGCGAGTGCCTTGAACACGCGGTCGTTGTCATCCACTGCCCTCAGAATACGTGACCCATTAGTCACAAGTAAAGACTGACCAGGTCCGCAGCGCAGAGAGCCGCACGCGCCGCGGTGGGCGGCGCATGCGGCTTGCCGGCCGGGCCGGGCTCATGGGCCCCGTCCGGTCCGGGACGTTTACGGCGTGGTGCTGCCTGCGGCCGGCGAGACCGTCGGGTTCGCGCCGCGGTGATGGTGCTTCCTGGCTGAGGTGGTCGGCGACGGCGTCGGCGCGGGCGAGAACGTGGCGAAGTTCTGATCCTGGGCCACCACCGGGACGCGCAGCGTGACGCTGCCTGCCCGCTGGAAGTTCATGATCAGCGTGACGTACCCGCCATTGGACAGGTCGCGAGTCAGGTTCGACAGGACGGCCCGTGGCCGCGGGCCGGTCAGCAGGACCGCCTGCTGAACACCGAGCGGGATGCCGCCGCCGGGAATGGTCACCGAGCCGGCGCTGCCGGGCGCCTGGACGCTCACCAGCCGGTCCGGCGTGCTGTTGTTATTCACCAGCGCGAAGAACAGGCTGGTCGACTGGCCGGAATCGAGTACCGAGCCCAGCGGCGCGCCGAGCACGAACACGTTCCGCACCGAGATGCCATGCACCTCGGTGCCGGCCCCCTCGGTCGGCTGGTGCCAGCTCAGCACCGGGGCGTTGTCGCCGGCCTCGCAGCCCGCCGCCAGTGCCGCCACTAGTGTCGCGCCTGCAACGATCAGCAGGCGGCGCGGCAGCGCGCTCGCCCGGCTGCTCCAGAACACAGGAGTGCTCCCCTCGACGGACGTGCCCGGGACATGCCCGGTGCCGATGTCGCCGGGACGTCGGAAAGCGTAGTCTCCGCGCGCCGCCCGCGCCGCGCCGGCCCGGCGATTCACTCGCTCGCGCCGGCGGGGGCGGCCGCTACCTGGCCGGGGCTGAGGTACTGGGGAGAGCCGAGCCGCCGGCCGACGGCGAGGCGGAGCCGCTGGCCGGGGCGACGGCCAGGTCGTGCAGCTGGTTGTCGAGCCGGAAGCCGGCGGGCAGCGGGTTAATCTCCGTCACGCTGCCGTCGGGCTGGACCAGCAGCGCCATCGGTCCTGATTCCAGGATCGGCTCGTACTTGTGCACCAGGATGCTGGCCGAGTCGGTCACGATCGCCCGCTGCGGTGCCTGCGCCTGCAGGGCCCGGGCCGATGCCAGCAGGCCGCCGCCGACCAGGTAGTAAGGCACCCCGGCAGCCCGGGCCTGTCCCTCCAGGCGCTGCACCAGCGGCGTGCAGTGGCAGGTCGCGGGGATCAGGGCCACCACGGAGCGCCGCAGTGACTGCAGGCTGGCTGCCAGACCGCCGATCCTGACCGTCCCGTCGGGCAGCTGGATCCCGCTCGCGGTCGCACTGGGGGAGTCCGCGGGCCCGCTGGCTGACCCGGCCGACGGCGGCTGGACGGCTGCGCCGCCCGTCGGGCCAGCCTGGCCGCCCGCTGATCTCGCGGGTCGCGGTAGCTCGCCGCCGGGGCCTGCGGTGAAGACCGTCAGCAGGGTCCCGGCGATCAGGGCCAGGACCAGGCAGCTGGCCAGCAGCGGCAGGACGACTCCGTCCCTGGTGAGGGGGCCATGCAGTCGCATCCGGCGCAGGCGGCGGCGCTGCGCGCGCAGTTCCCGGCGATAGGCCTGCGCGTCGCGATCGAGTTCCCGGGCATCGTCGGGAATCTCGATGTCGACCGGCGGGAGACCGAAGTCGTCCCGTTCCGGTTCGCCGCCAAGGTTCACGAGCACCTCTCCGGCCAGAGCAAGCGTCCTCTTTCAGTATGAGCCCAACACCGGCGTTCCGGGACCTCGCGGGCGGGTGAATGCGGCCACAGCCAGGGCCGGCCACCACGCCCGGTCTGCACCGGCCGCCGCCCCCGGAATCGCCGGCGCCCCGCCCCCGGAACAGCCGGCGCGCCGTGAGCCTGCCCCGCGTACCGAAATCCAGTCCGGTATTCGAGCCATTGACCTGCATCTTTGCCATGAAGGCGGGCTAATCGCCCCTGTACGACGTGGTAAGATGGCTCCAGCGGAAGGGGTACATGCCACATGTCTTTCAAGGTCGGCGACACCGTCGTCTACCCCCACCATGGGGCTGCTCGGATCGAGGAGATCGAGACCCGTTCGATCAAAGGTGAGGATAAAGCTTACCTCGTGCTCAAGGTCGACAAGGGCGACCTGACTGTGCGTGTCCCCGCGGACAATGCCGAGCTAGTCGGCGTCCGGGACGTGGTCGGGCAGGAAGGACTGGAGCGCGTTTTCGAAGTACTGCGCGCCCCGTATACCGAAGAGCCCACCAACTGGTCCCGGCGCTACAAGGCCAACCTGGAGAAGCTCGCCTCGGGCGATGTGAACAAGGTGGCCGAGGTCGTTCGCGACCTGTGGCGGAGGGACCGCGAGCGCGGACTGTCGGCCGGTGAGAAGCGGATGCTCGCCAAGGCCCGGCAGATCCTGGTCAGCGAGCTTGCGCTGGCCGAGAAAACCAATGAGGACAAGGCTGAGGCCCTGCTCGACGAGATTCTCGGCAACTAAGCGCTTAGCCGCGCGCCGGGACAGCCGTGTCATCGGATTTGGCATTTAACGGCGGCCTGCCGCGAGTTGGCGTGGGCACAGATGTGCACCCGCTGACCGCTGGCAGGCCGCTGTATCTTGCGGGCCTGCTGTGGCCCGGTGAACCGGGCCTGGCGGGCCACTCTGATGGCGATGTCGTGGCGCACGCGGCGTGCGACGCGCTGCTATCCGCGGCCGGCCTGGGCGACCTGGGCCAGCATTTCGGGACCAGCAGGCCGGAGTGGGCGCATGCCGCCGGCGCCCGTTTCCTGCAGGAGACCGCTGCCATCCTGGACGCCGCCGGATTCCTCATCGGCAACGTGGCGGTCCAGGTCATCGGCAACCGGCCCCGGCTGGCCGCCCGGCGCGCGGAGGCCGAGGCGGCCATGTCGGCCGCCCTCGGCGGTGTGCCGGTCAGCTTGTCCGGGACCACGACCGATGGCCTCGGCCTGACCGGCCGCGGTGAGGGCATCGCGGCCGTCGCCACCGCGCTGGTCGCGGCCCGCGCCCGCTGATCCGGTCCTGGCTGTCTGAGACCGGCGCCCCGGCGGGCGTTCCCTGGCCGCGTTGGCACCGGCGTCACCGGGCCTGGGCTGGACCAGGTCTCCTGGCCGTTGGCCGGCGTTTCCCCGGGCCGTTAGTCGGCGTCTCCTGGCGGGGTCGGGGAACTCCACATCCGGTTAAATGCCGGCGGCGGGCCAGCGGCGTGCCCGTCGTCGTCCGCCGCATCATCCGCGGCCGCCTGCCGCGTCGCGGACTCGGGCGAGCTTGTCCCGTTGGCGGCCAGGGCCTTGCGCCGGGGCAGGCCGGAGCCCGTGGCCCGGCTGTCGCCGGTGGCACGGCCGTCGGTGTCCGCGGCGACCGTCGGCACCCGCTTCGGAAGATCGCTGCCGGAACCAGCTGGTGGAGCGCTCGCGCCCGGCGGCTGGCTGGGACCGGTAGTCGCGCTGCCGTCGGCAGGCACGCCCGCTGCGGCCCCCGTTCCGGCCGGAGCGGTGGACGCGGCCAGCGGGGCATCGGCTGGAGCGACAGGCGCGGCAGAATTGCTGGTCACCGTGCCGGGCCCGGCGGCTGGGGTGTCAGCCAGCGCGCTCGCCGGGGCACCAGGCCCAGCCGGGGCACCAGGCCCGGCCGTGGACGCGGCGGCCGGATCCGGGGCGCCGGTCGGTGGAGCGTCAACTTGGTCGAGCGGCTCGTCACCGGGCATGGCCATGGCGGCATGACGACCCAGCTTCGGCCGGTCGTCGTCGTGGTCTGCCGTCGCCGGAAGCGCCGCTCTGGCCGGTGGTTCTGGCCCGGGCGGTGTGTCTGGCCCGGGCCTGGCCTGCGGGAGTGCGGCGGCCGGCACGAACGGAGTGCCGGCGGGCAGTGCGGCACCGGAGTGCGGGGCGGGGGGCGGCGGGCTGCCGGCCTGGCCGCCGGTCTGGGGGGCGCCAGACTCGACGGTGCCGGACTCGAGGCTTCCAGACTCGCCGGTGCCGGGCTGGGCGCCGCCGGGCTGGCCGGTGCCGGACTGGGCAGTGCCGACCGGGGCGGTGCTGGCCTGCGGGGCACCGGGCGGCAGCGCGGCAATCGGCAGGCTGGCCTGCCACCGCTGGCCGGCAGCCAGGTCAGCTGCTGCTGCGTGCGCCTGCGCGGCCTGAAGCTGAGCCGCGTGAACCTGAGCCGCCTGGGCCTGGGCTGCTGCCGCCTGGGCCGCGGCCTTGGCTGCCGAGGCTCGCGCTCGGGCGCGAGTGATCCGGGCGTGGCGCAGCATGGCCAGCAGGAGCCCGAATCCGATCAGCAGCAGTGCCCACGGGAGGATGGCGGCCGTCGCGGCAGCTGGCCGGTGCGGGATCGCCACCCGGGCCGAGTGCAGCGCGCTGGCGCCGGCGACCGCGGCGAGCAGCACGATCAGCGACAGCCAGGCGTAGCAGCGGCTCAGCACGCCGGCGCCGCGCAGCGCCAGCACGGCGGCCAGCGCGATGGCCAGCATGGCGTCGAAGATGACCGGATAGCCGCGGGCCAGCGAGGCCGATACGCCCGCGTGCAGGGCTAGCGCATGGATGCCCGGGTAGGACAGCACGAAGGCGGCGGCGGCCAGGACCAGGACGCCGGCACCCACCGCCGTCAGGGCTAGCAGCCGGGGCAGCCGGCCGGGCTCAGCCGCGGCTGGGGCCGCGGCCGGGTGTGAGGGGTGATCGCTCATCGGGGCAAGCTCGTCCTTCCTTGCGCGATTCCGGCTTGCGCTCGGCCCGCCTGTGGTCCGGGGCCGGGGGGATGACCGCCGTCGCGTCTGCGGACCGCGGGCCAGCCGGCCCGCGCTGATGAGCTCTCCGCAGGCGCCCGGTACCGTCCCCGTGGCCCCCGGACCGCCGGCCTGGGACAATTACAGCTACCGGGCCGTTCCCGCCGCACCGCCGCCCAAACCGGGCAGCAGCCGGGGAAAGGTCCGGGCTGGCAAAGGCCCTGCCTGGTCATCGACCATAACAGCCGATGACCATAACCGGCGAAGGCCATTCCCGGCGAACATGATGGCAAAGGAGCCGACATGCCGTACTACCGGGTGACCGGAGAGATCCCGCGCAAGCGCCACGTCCGCTTCCGCGGGCCGGACGGGCGGCTGTACGCCGAGGAGCTGATGGGCGAGGAAGGCTTCTCGTCGGACGCCTCCCTGCTGTACCACGTCCATCCGCCGACGGCGATCGTCAAGAGCGAGGAACTGGCCGACGAGACGGCGGCCGGAGTGGCCGGCGACCCGGACCTGGCTCCCAATCACCCGCTCCTGCCCCGCCATTTCCGCACTCAGGAGCTGCCGCCCGGCGGCGACCTGGTCCTCGGACGGCAGCTGCTGATGGGCAATGACGACGTCCGGATATACGTCGTCGCTGCCGACGCCCCGTCGGAGCTGTACCGGAACTCCACCGGTGACGAGGCGGTCTACGTGCGGTCGGGGTCGGTCCGGCTGGAGTCGGTCTACGGGTCGATCGACGCCGCTGCCGGGGACTACGTGATCGTGCCGCGCGGCACGATCCACCGCTGGCTGCCCGGCACCGGGGACGGCGCGGCACCGCTGCACGCACTGGTCATCGAGGCCAGCGGGCACATCCGGCCGCCGCGGCGGTACCTGTCCCAGTTCGGCCAGTTCCTGGAGCACGCCCCCTACAGCGAGCGTGACCTGCGCGGCCCGGACGGCCCGCTGCTGGCCGACGGCGAGGACGTGCCGGTCATCGTGCGCAACCGGGCCGGCCTGACCCGGCTGACCTACGCCTGGCATCCGTTCGACGTGGTCGGCTGGGATGGCTGCCTGTACCCCTACGCCTTCAACATCGCTGACTTCGAGCCGGTAGTGAAGCGCACCCACGCGCCGCCGCCGGTGCATCAGACCTTCGAGGGCCCGAACTTCGTGATCTGCTCGTTCTGCCCGCGCCCGCTGGACTTCGATCCCGAGGCGGTGCCGATTCCCTACAACCATCACAACGTCGACTCTGACGAGATGATGTATTACGTGGGCGGCGACTACTCGGCCCGCAAGGGCTCGGGGGTCGGGATCGGCTCGATCACCCTGCATCCGTCCGGCTTCACGCACGGCCCGCAGCCAGGCGCCGTGGAGGCCGTCATCGCCGGCCTGGAGCAGGGCCGCACCACCACCGATGAGACCGCCGTCATGATCGACACCTTCCGGCCCCTGCACCTGGCCCGGACGGGCCTGGCCGCTGAGGACCCGGAATACGCCTGGACCTGGGCCAGGGCCGCCCGCGGCTAGCGCCTCAGCCCGTCGCCCTCGCCGCAGCCAGCCGGCGAGGGCGCCTCGATCCGGTCAGGATCCCGCGGCCGCGCCGCCGTAGGACGCGGCCAGGGCCCGGGCCACCGTCGCCGCATCGTCGGCATGCTGGCCGGCCGGCACGGGCGGCAGCACGTCGTCCCAGACGGCCATGCAGGTGCCGCGCAGCTGGCCGAAGCCGGCCGGGCGGGCAAAGCAGAACACGTGCAGGTGCGCGCCGCCGTCACCCCAGCGGCTGACGTGCGCCCGGGCGATATGCGGCAGGCCCTCGACAGCCCGGCTGAGGTGCACGATCAGCCGGCCCAGCTCGGCCGCCAGCGGGTCCGGCAGCCCCGGCAGGTCGTAGTGGGCACGGGTCTGCAGCATCAGCACCAGCGGCGCGCCGGACGGGAGCAGCGCCTGGAGCTGCCAGTTCTCGTCGGACCAGATCACGCCGGCCGGGCCGGCGCAGGCCGGGCAGTCCTGGCCGTCCTCGCCGGACCGGTCCGGCTCGGGGAGGACGGGCGGGTCGAGCGGCAGGACCTGCAACCCGGCGGTCTCGAAGGGGAACGTCTCCCAGCCGGCCATCTCGGGCAGCCGGAGCCGGCCGTCCGGGCCGGCCGCGCGCTGCACATGGGCATGAAATTCCTGCGGGGTCATCGGCATGCTCCTGAGCCTACGAGCCGGGTTGCGCCCGGCCCGAGGGCGGCGCCGCGCGGGCCCGCACGGGTCCCGGAGCGGCGCCGCGCGGGTTCCGGACCTGCTGTCCCGGGGCCGCTGGATACGCGCCGCATCGGGTCGTCCGCATCCCGTAGCCTTGTCAGGTGACATTGCGCCTGTACGACACCGCCGCGCGCTCGGTGCGCGAGTTCTCTCCCCTGCAGCCGGGGAAGGCCTCGCTGTACCTGTGCGGCGCCACCGTCCAGGCCCCGCCGCACATCGGCCACGTGCGCTCCGGCGTCGATTTCGATGTCCTGGTCCGCTGGCTGCGGGCGTCGGGCTACACCACGACGTTCTGCCGGAACGTGACCGACATCGACGACAAGATCCTGCGCGTCGCCGCCGCCGAGGACGTCGGCTGGTGGGCGGTCGCCGAGCGGAACCAGCGGGCGTTCACCCGCGCGTACGCCGCGCTTGGCTGCCTGCCGCCCGACGTGGAGCCCCGGGCCACCGGGCACGTGCCGGAAATGATCATTCTGATGCGGCGGCTGATCGACGGCGGTCACGCCTATGCGGCCAGCGGCGATGTCTACTTCGACGTCAGCTCCTGGCCGGACTACGGCAGCCTGTCCGGCCAGCGGCCCGAGCACATGCTGGCCGCCGAGGACAGCGACAACGAGGCCAAGCGCAACCCGCGCGACTTCGCGCTGTGGAAAGGCGCCCGGCCCGGTGAGCCGTGGTGGGAGACGCCCTGGGGAGAAGGCCGGCCGGGCTGGCACCTGGAGTGCTCGGCGATGTCCACCAAGTACCTCGGGCCCGTCTTCGACATTCACGGCGGCGGCCTCGACCTGGTCTTCCCGCATCACGAGAACGAGCTGGCCCAGTCCCGGGCGGCCGGGGACGGGTTTGCCCGCTACTGGGTGCACAACGGCCTGGTCCGGGTCGGCGGCGAGAAGATGAGCAAGTCGCTGGGCAATTCCCTGCTGGTGGACAGCATGGTCCGGGACGTCCGCCCGGCGGAGCTGCGGTACTACCTGGTCCAGGCGCATTACCGCTCGGAGATCAACTACTCCGCGGAGGCGCTGGGCGAGGCGGTCACGGCCTACCGGCGGATCGAGGGGTTCGTCACCCGGGCGGCCGAGCTGGCGGCCGGAGCGTCCGCCGCGGCAGCCGCGTCCGGCAGCGCGGACGGCCCGGCCGGCACCGCGCCGGGGGCCGGCACCGCGCCGGGAGCCGGGCTTCCCGCGGCGTTCGCGGCGGCCATGGATGATGACCTGGGCGTGCCGCAGGCGCTGGCCCTGGTGCATGAGGCTGTGCGGGTGGGCAACAGCGCCCTGGCCGACGGCGATGCTGCCGCCAGCGGGCAGCACCTGGCGCAGGTCCGGGCCATGCTCGGCGTCCTGGGCCTGGACCCGCTGGCCGAGCCGTGGGCGGCCGCGAGCGGCGGCTCCGGCGATGACCTGCGCCCGGTTGTGGACGCGCTGGTGGGCGTAGCCCTGGACCAGCGCCAGGCGGCCCGGCAGCGTAAGGACTACGCTGCGGCGGACGCGATCAGAGACCAGCTGCAGGAGGCCGGCGTGATGGTTGAGGACACTCCGCGCGGCCCGCGCTGGGAGCTGAAGCGATGAGCGGGCGGGCCGGCGGCCAGCCTCGGCCGGGAGCGGGCGGCCGCGCTAAGTCCGGCAAGCCGCGGGCCGGCACCGGCGGGTACGGCAAGCGCAAGCTGGAAGGCAAGGGCCCGACGCCGAAGGCCTCGATGCGTCCCGGCCACCCGGCCCAGCGCCGGGCGGCCGCCCAGGCGCGGGCGGCGGGCCGCGGCGACAGCCCGCGGGGGGACAGCCCGCGCGACGGTGGTGCTCGCGGCGAGCGTGGCGGCGACCGGCCCGGCGACCGCCGGGGCGGCCGGGGCGCGCCCGCCGCGGGGGGCCGGGCCGGGCCGGCACGCGGCGCGGGCACCGCCGCCGAGCTCGTCGCCGGGCGCAACGCGGTCCTGGAGTCGCTGCGCGCCCGGGTGCCCGCCACCGCGCTGCACGTCGGCCCTCGGCTGGACGCCGACGAGCGGATCGGCGAGGCGGTCAAGCTCGCCGCCGACACCGGCATCCCGGTCGTCGAAGCCGGCCGGTCCGAGCTGGACCGGATGACCGGCGGCGCCATTCACCAGGGCCTGGCGCTGAAGGTCGCCCCTTACGCCTACGCGGCTCCCGACGACCTGGTCGAGGTCGCCGCCGAGGCGGGCGAGCAGCCGCTGATCGTCGCGCTGGACGGGGTCACCGACCCGCGCAACCTCGGCGCCATCACGCGGTCAGTCGCCGCCTTCGGCGGTCACGGCGTCCTGGTTCCGGTGCGCCGGTCGGCCGGCGTGACGGCCGGGGCCTGGAAGGCGTCGGCCGGGGCGCTGGCCCACGTCCGGGTGGCGCAGGCCTCCAACCTGGCCCAGGCGCTGGCTGCCTATCAGCAGGCCGGGCTGTTCGTGGTTGGCCTGGACGCAGCCGGGACGACCGAGGTCGGGGACCTGGAGCTGGCGGACGCGCCGCTGGTGCTGGTGATCGGCGCCGAAGGCCGCGGCCTGTCCCGGCTGATCGCCCAGCGCTGCGACGAGGTCGCGCGGATCCCGATCAGCGGCGCCGAGTCGCTCAACGCCAGCGTGGCCGCCGGGATCGCGCTGTACGCGGTGGCCCGCCGCCGCGCCTGACCGGCCGCGCCTCACTGGCCTGACCCGCGCGCGGCCGGCCGCAGTTGCCCGGACGCGCTGCTGGTCCCCCGGCCGGTGCCGCTGGCCGCCTGCCCTGACCACTGGCACCTGCCTGGTCTCACCTGTCTCGGCCGTTTCGCCCGGACTGTCCGGGTACGGGGCTGGACGAGGGCGCCTATGGTGGAGGCAGGGAGGTGACCCTGGCATGACTGCCGCTAGCGGATCCGCTCCCAGCCGCGCCGATCCGGTCAGTGCGGCGCGCACCCGGATGGTCGAGGCGCTGCGCGTCAGCGGGCGGGTTCCCGGTCCGGCCATCCAGGCCGCCTTCCTGGCCGTGCCCCGGCACGTGTTCGTGCCTGGCCTGGAGCCAGCCGCCGCCTACCAGGACGAGGCGCTGGTCATCAAGTACGGCACCGACGGCCTGCCCGTCAGCTCGTCCTCGCAGCCCGCGATGATGGCGATCATGCTGGAGCAGCTCGGGCTGCGGCCGGGGCACCGGGTCCTGGAGATCGGCACCGGGACGGGCTACAACGCGGCGGTGATGGCGCACATCGTCGGCCCCGCCGGCCGGGTCGTCACCATGGACATCGACGGCGAGCTGGTCAGCCGGGCCCGCGACAGCCTGATGACGGCCGGCTACGGCACCGTCGACGCCCGGACCGGAGACGGCGGGTTCGGCGCCCCGGCGGACGCTCCCTTCGACCGGGTCATCGTGACCGCCGGGGCCTGGGACATCGCTCCGGCGTGGCTGGATCAGCTCGGCCCGCCCGGCCGGCTGGTGCTGCCGCTGGCGGTCCGGTCGATCCAGCTGTCGGTCGGCCTGGAACGGCAGGCCGGCACCGACTGCTGGGCGGCCACGTCGGCGTTCCGGTGCGGATTCGTGCGGATGGCGGGTGCCTTTGCCGGCCCCGAGGTGTTCCGGCCGCTCGAGCCCGGCACCGGCCTGCTCGTGCAGGCCGACGACGGTCACCTGGTCGACGGCCGGGCACTGGCCGCGGCCCTGGCCGCGCCGGGGACGGATGTCGGGTCCGGGGTCAGCGTGCTGACCCGCGAGGAACTGAGCGACGCCGACCTGTGGCTCACCCTCACCGAGCCGGGCCTGGACCGGCTGTCGCTGATGGATACCGGGTCCGGCCGCCGCCCGGATGGCCCGCTGCTGCCCTACGGCGCCCTGGCCAGCCGGGGCTCCGGTCGCGGTCAGCTCAGCGTCAGCGGCCTGGCCGGCTCCTGGCAGAACGGCCCGGAGCCGCCGGCCGAGATCGTGCTGCGCGGCTACGGCCGCGGCGGGCAGGCGCTCGCCTCGCACCTGGCCGCCCGGGTGCTGGCCTGGGACAGCCTCGGCCGGCCCGGCACCGCCGACCTGTGCCTGATCGCCTGCCCGCCCGGCGCGCGGCTGCCGGTCGCCGCCGGGCAGATCGTGCTGAGCCGCCCGCACATCCGGCTGGCCGCCGGCTGGCCGGTCCGCTGACCCCGGCTGGCCTGGACCGGCTGGCCCGGTGCGCTGACCCGGCTGGCCCGGACCGGCTGGCCCGGTGCGCTGACCCGGCTGGTTACTTGTTCCGCTCGCCGCTCTCGTACAGCGATGGCGCCGGGCCGACGATCAGCGGGTCGGGGCGGCCGACGATGTCCTCGTCCCGGTCGGCATACGGGATCCGGGCCAGCACGTAGCGCATCGCCTCCAGCCGGGCCCGCTTCTTGTCATTGCTCTTGACGACCGTCCACGGGGCGTCCGCCAGGTCAGTGAAGAAGAACATCGACTCCTTGGCCTCGGTGTACTCGGCCCACTTGTCCAGCGAGGCGAGGTCGACCGGGCTCAGCTTCCACTGCTTGACCGGGTCGGTCTGCCGGCTGGCAAACCGCCGCAGCTGCTCCATCCGCGATACCGAGAACCAGAACTTGACCAGCGTGATGCCATCACGGGCCAGCATCCGCTCGAACTCCGGCGCCTCCCGCAGGAACTCCATGCACTCGTCGGGCCGGCAGAAGCCCATCACCCGCTCCACGCCGGCCCGGTTGTACCAGGACCGGTCGAACATGACGATCTCGCCGGCCGCGGGCAGGTGAGCGACGTACCGCTGCAGGTACCACTCGGTCGCCTCTTTCTCGGTCGGCTTCTCCAGCGCGACCACCCGGGCGCCGCGGGGGTTCAGGTTCTCGGTGAAGCGCTTGATCGTGCCGCCCTTGCCGGCCGCGTCCCGGCCCTCGAAGACGATCATGATCCGCTCGCCGGAGTCCTTGACCCAGCGCTGCATTTTCAGCAGCTCGATCTGCAGGGCCCGCTTCTGCTCCTCGTAGATCTTGCGGCCGAGGCGCTGCTCGTAGGGGTAGTCCTCGCGCCAGGCCTCCACCGCCGCGCCGTCGGCCCGGACCAGCGCGATCTTGCTCTTGGACCGTCGAACCCGCAGGCCGAGCTGCCTGGCGAGCTCGTCGAGGAGCTCGCAGACCGGCCCGTCAGCGGACGCCACAGATCCTCGCGACATGACTCACACGGCCCCCCGGTTTCCCCCGCCGATTCAGCCGCGCGGCGTCCCTGGCCCGGCCCCCGTGCCCCGGTTACGTCCCGTCGCGGCCGATGATGAGCGGTTGATACCCCTCGGTCGCGGTGGCACACGTCCGGGCCCGTGGCGTCGGACACACTGCCCGGCCCCTGCCCGGCGGCGGCCCGGCGGCGGCCCGGCCGGGCCTGCCAGCGCGGGCCGAGCCGCCCGGACCGGCCCCTAGCGCGGGGCGACGCGGCCCCGGCGCAGGCCAGCGCCGGTGAGGACCAGGCCGGCCAGGGCGATCAGCGGGCCGAGGACCGACCACAGCGAGCTCCCGGACATGGCGCTGCCGCCGAGCACCCCGAAGCCCTGCAGGGCGAAGATCACCCCGGCCGCGGTGACAGCCAGGCCGACGATGACGAGCAGGCCGTTCCTCATGTTCTCCGCCGTTCTCTCCGGCCGCATGCCGCGACCAGGCCCGGCGCCCGGCGGCGCCCGCATCCCACTGCGGGGAACGGCCCGGCGGCGGTCCCGGTTCAGGGCCGGCCGAAGCGAACTCGCCGGCGTGCCGCAACCGAATGTGAGGGTTAAACGTCTAGAAAGACGAACAAGATTTGTATAGCCGACCTGTGCGGTCCCTGGCCAATTCGGCCGGGATGCGCTGGCGGCCAAGCTGCGGGCAGTTCGCTTACTGAGGAGCACGGATGAAGCAGTCTGTTCGGCGGTGGCTGGCCGGCGCAGGGGCGGTGACAGCGGTCGGGGCCGCTGTGCTGAGCCAGGCCGGCCTGTCGGGGGCGGCCCTGGCCGCGACAACGGGCCGGGCGGCCCCGGCCGGTGCGGCGGCCGGGCAGCGCGCCCAGGCCCGGGCCCAGGCTCGCTCGGCAGGGCAGGCGAAGGCGGTCAGCCCGGCCGGCTGGGAGCCGACCAAGCACATCATCTACTACGGCGAGGACGGCGGCGTCGTCAAGCGGCTGCAGCTGCGGCTGCGACGGCTGCACTACTACCCCGGCCAGGCCGACGGGAAGTTCGGCGACGCCACCCTGGAAGCGGTGTGGGCCTTCAAGGAGGTCCAGGGGCTGAGCACCAAGCACCACCCCAACAACGTCGGCTTCGGCATGCAGCGCAAGCTGGTGCACCCCCGGCTGCCCAAGGTCATGAACCCTCGAGGTGGCAATAACCGGCGGATCGAGGTCAACCAGAGCATCCAGGTCCTGGTTCTCTACCACCACAACAAGGTGGAGCTGATCAGCCACGTCTCGACCGGCGGCGGCTACAGCTTCTGCGAGCCGAACGGCGGCGGCTGCGGGCACATCGCCCATACGCCGGACGGCCGCTACCGCGCGAAGCTCTTCGTGCCGGGCTGGATGAAGGTGCCGCTCGGCACCATGTACAACCCGGTCTTCTTCATCGGCGAGGAGTACGCGATCCACGGCGACATCCCGGTGCCGCTGTACCCGGCCTCGCACGGCTGCATCCGGATCCCGATGGACATCGCGAGCTGGTTCCACAAGCTCGTCTACGTCAGCCAGGCGTCCGGGAAGGGCACCCCGATCTACGTCGACGGCCGGGCGCCGGGTACCTGAGCGCCGCTGACCACCCGCCGATAGGCTGCCGTAGGTAATCTGACCAGATCACGCCCGGCAGGCCCGTTACCTGTGATACCCCCGCGGGGAGCGCAGGCTGCGGGCCTGCCGGGGTCCGAACGCGGACTGCGGGTCAGCCAGGCACGGGACATGGGGTGGATCGGGATGCGACGGATAGCTCTTGCGGCCGTGGCGGCGGTGGCCGCCGCCGGGCTGGCCGCCTGCGGCAGCAGCGCGCCCTCGGGCAGCTCGTCCTCGGGCGGCGCCTCAGGCGGGGCCAGCGCGTCGGCCAGCGGCTGCTCGAACTCAGCGATCCAGGGCATGCTGTTCGCCAAGGGCGCGCTGACGGTGGCCACCGACAAGCCGGCCTACCCGCCGTGGTTCGAGAACAACAACCCGGCCAACGGCAAGGGCTACGAGAGCGCCGTCACCTACGCCATCGCCAAGCAGCTCGGCTTCACGCCGGCCCAGGTGCACTGGACCTACGAGCCCTTCAACGCCTCCTACGCGCCGGGCGCGAAGAAGTTCGACTTCGACGCCAACGAGGTCTCCGTCACCTCGCAGCGCGCCTCAGCGGTGACCTTCTCCGACAGCTACTACGACGTGCAGCAGGCGCTGGTGGCGCTCAAGGGGACGCCGATCATCACCCACCACGCTCCGGCTGACCTCAAGGGCTATGTCTTCGGTGACCAGATCGGGAGCACCAGCCTGGCCTTCATCACCAGCAAGATCCAGCCCACCAGCCAGCCGAAGGTCTTCCAGACCCTCAACGACGTCAAGCAGGCGCTGCAGACCCACCAGATCGCGGCGCTGGTCACTGACCTGCCGACGGCCCAGTTCATCTCCTCCTCGGAGATCAAGCACTCGGTCATGGTGGGCCGGTTCCCGAGCACCGGCGAGCATTTCGGCCTGCTGTTCGAGCAGGGCAACCCGCTGGTCAGCTGCGTGAACAAGGCGATCGCGACGCTCAAGTCGAATGGCACGCTGGCCGCGCTGCAGAAGAAGTACCTGCAGGACTACCTCAGCGTCCCGATGATCCAGCCGTAACCGGGCCAGGGCAGGCAGCGGCAGGCCGGCGACCGCGCAGATGGCAGGCTTCGGCGAGCCAGGGCAGAACCTGGCTGACGAG
Organism: Streptosporangiaceae bacterium; assembly: GCA_036490755.1. Taxonomy (GTDB): domain Bacteria; phylum Actinomycetota; class Actinomycetes; order Streptosporangiales; family Streptosporangiaceae; genus DASUBV01. The sequence continues at coordinate 53,951 of DASXDJ010000120.1, read as the reverse complement.
TCCGGCGATCCCGGCGCGCCGGTCTTCGGCAGTTCCGGGCGCGGGCCGCGGCTTCTCTCCGGGGGCGGCCGCCGGGCCACGGTCGTCTCCACGATGAGCACCATCGTGGTGCTGGCCGCGATCGTGGCGATCTTCTGGGTGGCGCCGGGCAGCGCCCAGGTGCGGCACACCTTCTTCAACCCGCAGGACATGTGGGACTCGTTCATCGGCAACCCGAAGAAGGGCTACTACTCGGTCGGCGCGGCCATCTGGCTCAACATCCGGATGTTCCTGGCCGCCGAGGTGCTGATCCTCATCCTGGCGCTGGTCCTGGCCCTGATCCGGCAGTCGGCCGCACCGGTGCTGTTCCCGCTGCGCGCGCTGGCCATGGTCTACGTCGACTTCTTCCGCGGCGTGCCGCTGATCCTGGTCATCTACGCCATCGGGTTCGGACTGCCGGCGCTGCGGCTGCCCGTGGTGTCCGGCCAGCCGGTCGCGGTCTACGGGGTCGTCGCACTGGTGCTGTCCTACTCGGCCTACGTCAGCGAGGTCTACCGCGCCGGGCTCAACTCGGTGCACCGCAGCCAGGTGGCGGCCGCCCGCTCCCTGGGCCTGTCGCAGGCCACCTCGCTGCGCTACGTGATCTTGCCGCAGGCGGTGCGCAACATCATCCCGCCCCTGCTCAACGACTTCATCAGCCTGCAGAAGGACACGGCGCTGGTCGGCGTCCTGGGCGCCATCGAGGCCAACCAGGCGGCGCAGATCTTCGGCAGCACGGTCTTCAATTACTCCAGCTTCACGGTGGCAGCGATCTTGTTCCTCATCCTGACCATCCCGCTGGCCCGGTTCACTGACCGGCTCATCGACCGGGACCGGCGCCGCCGCCTGGCCGGGGCGACCGCATGAGCGCGCCTGGCGACGCTGCGCCCGGCTCGCCCGCCCCCGGCGCCGAGGCCATCCGGATCGAGGGGCTGCACAAGTCGTTCGGGGACAACGAGGTCCTGAAGGGCATCGACCTGGCGGTGGCCGCGCACGAGGTGATCTGCCTCATCGGCGCGTCCGGCTCGGGCAAGTCGACCCTGCTGCGCTGCATCAACCTGCTGGAGCCGATCAGCGCCGGGCGGATCAGCGTGCTCGGCCAGGACCTCACCGCGCCCGGCGTGGACCAGAACCTGGTCCGCCGGTACATCGGCATCGTCTTCCAGTCGTTCAACCTGTTCCCGCACATGAACGTGCTGCAGAACGTGACCCTGGCCCCGGTCAAGGCGCTCGGCATCCCCCGGGCCCAGGCCCGCGACCAGGCCCGCGAGCTGCTGACCCGGTTCGGCCTGCTGGACAAGGAAACCGAGTACCCCGACCGGCTGTCGGGCGGCCAGCAGCAGCGGGTGGCCATCGTCCGGGCCCTGGCCATGCGCCCGCAGATCATGCTGCTGGATGAGGTCACCAGCGCGCTGGACCCCGAGCTGGTCGCCGAGGTGCTCGACGTGATCCGGGAGCTGGCCGCCGGCGGCATGACCATGCTGATCGCCACCCACGAGATGGGCTTCGCGCGCGACATCGCCAGCCGGGTGTGCTTCCTGGAGGACGGCCTGATCGTCGAGGACGCGCCGCCGGCCCGGCTGTTCGGCAGCCCGCGCGACGAGCGGACCCGCCGGTTCCTGCGCCGGATCGTGGAGGCCGGGCGCCTGTAGCAGGCGGGCCGGCCGCCGGCCGCCGCCGGCCGTAGCCGCGGGGTTACTCGCCAGTCACTTCCTCTACCGCATCCGGTCATCTGGCGCTAATGTCCCCCCGATGGGGCCTTTCGTAGCACAAGGCGCATTGGGAGCGTGATTCGTGCACCGACCCAGCATGCACAGCCTCAGCGGGACCAGGCTCGGCCGGTTCCTGCCGGCCGCGGCAGCGGCTGCCCTTCTCGCGGCCGGCCTCGGCGCGGCGGCGCCCGCCTCGGCGGCGGACGCTCAGACCTGCGGCGGCACCGGGGCGACGGCCACGGTGAACGGGACCCTGCCGGACACCGCGACGTATGAGATCCAGTGCCCCGCCGGGGCCTGGAACGGCACCCTGTTCCTGTACAGCCACGGGTACGTCAGCCCCGGCTCGGCCAATCCCGCGGCGGACGCCGGCGACCCGGTGACGGCGGCCTGGCTGCTCGGCCACGGCTACGCGCTGGCCGGGTCCTCCTACGCCAGCACCGGCTGGGCCATCCAGCAGGCGCTGCCCGACCAGATCTCCACCCTGGACGCCTTCGGCCAGGCCTTCGGGAAGCCGCACCGGACCATCGCCTGGGGCCACTCGCTGGGCGGCATCATCACCGCCGGGCTGATCCAGCGCTACCCCTGGCGGTTCAGCGCCGCGCTGCCGATGTGCGGCGTGCTGGCCGGCGGCGTCGCCACCTGGAACACCGCGCTGGACTCGGCGTTCGCCTTCCAGCAGCTCATCGACCCGGCCGTTCAGGTCGTCAACATCGCCAATCCTGCGGCCAACCTGACCAGCGCCGAGCAGACCGTCACCGCGGCGCAGCAGACCCCGCAGGGCCAGGCCCGGATCGCGCTGGCCGCCGCCCTCGGCGACACCCCCGGCTGGTTCACCCCGCTGTCGGCCGAGCCCGCCCGCACTGACTACGCCGCGCAGGAGCAGAACCAGCTGCTGTGGGACACCCAGGTGGACTTCCCGTTCGTGTTCGCCTTCCGGGCCGAGCTCGAGGCCCGGGCCGGCGGCAACCCGTCCTGGACCGACGGCGTGAACTTCGCCGCCCAGCTGCGCAACTCCGCCGACTACCGCGAGGTCGCGGCGCTGTACCGGGCGGCGGGCCTGAGCCTGCACGCCGACCTGGCCCGGCTGAGCAAGGCGGCGCCGGTGCATGCCGACCCGGCCGCGGTCCGCTACCTGAGCCAGAACATCAGCTTCAACGGCCAGATCTCCGTGCCGGTGCTGTCCATGCACACCACCGGCGACGGCCTGGTCGTCCCCGAGAACGAGCAGGCCTACGCCCGCGTCGTGGACCGGGCCGGCAACGCGCGGCTGCTGCGCCAGATCTTCGTCAGCCGGGCCGGGCACTGCGCCTTCACCCCGGCCGAGACGGTCACCGCCGTGCAGGCGCTGCTCAGCCGGCTCAGCACCGGGCGCTGGGATGACCGGGCGCTGCGGCCCGCCAGCCTGAACGCCACCGCGGCGGCGCTCGGCCCGCAGTTCAACATCTTCTCCAGCGGCGGCGGCGTGGTCGCGACCGCGCCCGCCTTCATCCCGTTCCGCCCCGCCCCCTACCCCCGCCCCTTCGACCTGGGCCGCTTCTTCCGCCGGTAGCACGCTCGCGAGGACAAGCAGTAACGGGACAGCCCCCGGCCGGAGATTCCCGGACGGGGGCTGTTCCCGTGCTGACGGCCAGGGCCGTGCCGGCGGCCGGCCGGGCGGCTACTGCCGGCGGCCCGGCTTGATGCGGAGCAGCCGCCACCAGGTGATGAGCGCGAACAGCAGCCCCAGCACCAGCATCCCCCCGATGTCGGTGAGCCACGTGGTCGACTTGTGCTTCCACAGCGGGTCGGTCGCCAGGGGCGGCGAGCTGGAGGTGCCCGACTTCGCCGGGCCGGACGTGCTGCCGCTCGCGCTCGGGCTGGGCGAGCCCGACGCCGCATGATGGTGATGCTTCTTCTTCACCTGCTGCGCCGTCGTGTGAATCGTGACGGTCCCGGCCTTCGCGGCGCTGCCGGCCGGCTCCTGGATGACGTTCAGGTTGGCCGTGGACGCCGCCGCCGCGAAGCCCCACCGGGACGGGGACAGGTAGGAGACCTGGTTGATCCCGGCCTTGCCCGCCAGCGGGAAGATCCCGCCGGTCAGGATGACCTGGAACAGCACCAGCACGACCAGCAGCGGCATCGTCTTGTCCGAGCTGTTGACCACCACCGAGATGAACAGCCCCAGCGCCATCGACGCAATGGCCAGCACGGCGATGGCCAGCAGGATCTCGACCAGCGGCAGGTGGGTCAGGAACGAGCCCGTCGGCGGCAGTTTCTTGCCCGGCAGGCTGATCCCGGTCAGCACGACCGCCTGGATCGCGCTGATCACGCCGAGCACGACCAGCTTGGACAGCAGGTAGGCGCCGGCCGACAGGCCGGCCGCCCGTTCTCGGGTGTAGATCGCCCGTTCCTTGACCAGCTCCCGGACCGAGTTGGCCGCCCCGGTGAAGCAGGCGGCGATCACCAGGATCAGCAGCAGCGAGGCGGCGTCGGTGTTCCCCGTGCCGGTGAGGCCCTGCGGCGCCGGGATGAACCGGGCCAGGATGCCCAGCAGCAGCGGCATGACGGCCAGCACGGCCAGGTACCCGCGGTCCGAGCTCACCACCGCCATGTACCGCCGGACCAGGGTGCTGAGCTGGCCGAACTTGTTGCGCGAGTGTGGTGTCGCCGCGACCTCGGGCCGCCCGCCCCGCGGATCCGGCGCGCGGGAGTCCAGGTCCGAGGTGATGTAGCGCTGGTAGTACGGCGATCGCTTGTAGTCGGTCGCCCAGTCCCGGTCGGGCTCGGCGTCGAAGGCCTGGAACACCTCGGCCCAGCCGGTCTTGCCGAAGTGCCGCAGCCCGTCCTCGGGCGGCCCGAAGTAGGCGATCTTGCCGCCGGCCGCCAGCACCAGCAGCCGGTCGCACAGGTTCAGGTTGGCCACCGAGTGGGTGACCACGATGACGGTCCGGCCATCGTGAGCCAGCTCGGCCATCTGCTCCATGACCGACTTGTCCAGGCCCGGGTCCAGCCCGGAGGTCGGCTCGTCCAGGAACAGCAGGGACGGCTTGGTCAGCAGCTCCAGCGCGACGTTCACCCGCTTCTGCTGGCCGCCGGACATGGCCGAGATACGGGTCTCAGCGTGCCTGGTCAGCTGCAGCTCGTCCAGCACCTCGCTGATCCGGCGCTTGCGCTCGGACTTGCTCACGTCACTGGGAAAGCGCAGTTCCGCGGCGAAGCCCAGCCCGCGCTCGGCGGTGAGCTGGGTGTGCAGGATGTTGTCCTGCGGGACCAGCCCGATCCGGTGCCGCAGCTCGGGGTAGTGCGTGTACAGGTCGCGGTTGTCATACAGCACGCCGCCGCCGTTGGCCGGCGCCAGCCCGGTCAGCGCGCCGAGCAGCGTCGACTTGCCGGCGCCGCTGGGGCCGATCACACCCAGCAGGCAGCGCTCGCCGAGCGGGAAGCTGACGTGGTCGAGCAGCACCCGGCCGCTGGGCAGCGTGACGGTCAGGTCGCGGGCCGCCAGCGAGACATCGCCGGTGTCGATGAACTCCTGCAGCTGATCGCCGATCAGCTGGAAGGTGGCGGGCCCGACGCCGATCAGGTCGGTGTCGCCCACCGGCGCGGCGTTGACCCGCTGGCCGTTGAGGAACGTGCCGTTGTGGCTGCCGAGGTCGACGATCTCCCAGGTACCGCGCACGCCCTTGCGCAGCTCGGCGTGGTAGCGCGACACGCTCAGGTCGGCCACCACCGCGTCGTTGTCGCCGGCCCGGCCGATCTTCAGGACCGTGGTGGGCAGCTTCATGACGGCGGACGGAGGCCGGCTGGGGGCCTGCGAGAGCCGCGCGCCTGTCGCCGCCAGGTCCTGCGGCGGCCAGTCCCTGGCCTGCCGCGCAGCGGGCTGGGCGGCAGCCGGGGCCGGGGCGGCTGGCTGCGGCTGCGGCCGCGGCGGTGCTGGCTGCGGCGGTGCTGGCTGCGGTGGTCGCGCCTGCGGCTGCGGCTGCGGGTCGGGCTGGCGCGGGGCCTGCCGCTGGGGCTGCGGAGGCGCGGGCGCGTCAGCCGCCGGGCCGCCGGCTGGCCGGGGCGGCGGCGACTGGGCGATCTGGGTCCCGTGCTGCCCCGCCGGAGCTTCGAGCGAGCAGGCCACGGCGGGCCCGTCGTCGGGATGACCGAGCCGGAGCTGGCAGTCGCCGGTGATCGTGACCCGCTCGACCCGGTCCGCTCCGACGAAGGTGCCGTTGGTGCTGCCCGAGTCCTCGAGCAGCCAGTGGTCCTGCTCCTGGCGCAGCACGGCATGCTGCCACGACACGCGCGGGTCAGCGACCACGATGTCCGAATCCGGGTCACGCCCGATCCGGTAACTGGGCCCGGCCTGGAGTACCCGGTCCGACCCCTGAGCCCGCACGCGAAGCGGCTGGTCACCCGGCGAGAGGGCTGGCTCGATCTTCATCTGCCAAGCCTATGGTGAATCGCTGCTGAGCAGAATTATCGGATTCTCGTACGTCGCTCGTGGCGCGCGGGAATCCACTCAGTCTCCACATAATCCACATCCCGAACCCGGACCGGTCTAACCCCTATCGCCGAATGGACCGGGGGATTCCCGGTTGCCCGGGCGGGGTAAGGCGACCGGGAGGCCGCGTCGGCCCGGGGAATGGCAGGAAAAGGCGAATTGGAGCGCTCGCCGTCATGCTCGAAGGCCGGCCGGCAGTTACGATCACCACAAGCAGTGGCCCGGCTGGCGCCGGCCCCGGCCGCAGGGTGGGCACAGCGGGGCGGAGACCGCCGAGCTGGCGTGATTTCCGGACTTGTGGGGACAGCGCGCGACCGCACCCTGAGCGGGGCATGCGGCGGCCGATACGCGTGGAGGATCGGTGAGCGAGGGAACGGGCGGGGGGAACGGCGAGTTTGCCGCGGGCTCGCAGGTGGCCGGCTACCGCCTGGAGGAGCAGATTGGCCAGGGCGGCATGGCCGTGGTCTTCCGCGCCTACGATCAGCGGCTGGACCGGCAGGTCGCCCTCAAGATCCTGGCGCCGGGGCTGGCCCAGGATGAGGCGTTCCGGCAGCGGTTCATCCGCGAGTCGCGAGCGGCGGCCGCGGTCGACGACCCGCACATCATCCCGGTCTTTGAGGCCGGCGAGGAGAGCGGCGTCCTGTTTATCGCCATGCGCTATGTCCGGGGCGGTGATGTCCGGTCGCTGATCGACCGCGGCGGCCCGCTGCCGCCGGCGCGGGCGACGGAGATCATCTCGCAGGTGGCGTCGGCGCTGGATGCTGCGCACAGCCGCGGCCTGGTGCACCGGGACGTCAAGCCCGCCAACATGCTGCTGGACGAGAGCGCGGGCACCGACCGGCCCGACCACGTCTACCTGTCGGACTTCGGGCTGACCAAGGCCTCGCTGGCGGTGACCGGGCTGACCTCTACCGGCCAGTTCCTGGGCACCCTGGACTACGTCGCGCCGGAGCAGATCGAGGGCCGCCCGGTTGATGGCCGGACCGACCTGTACGCGCTGGCCTGCGCGACCTTCGAGCTGCTGACCGGGGCTCCGCCGTTCCGCCGGGACGAGGGCATGGCGGTCATGTACGCGCAAGTCTCGGAAGAGGCGCCGCTGCTCAGCTCCAAGCGGCCGGGACTGCCGGCCCGCGCCGATGCCGTGATGAGCCGGGCCCTGGCCAAGTCGCCGGCCGACCGGTTCCCCAGCTGCCGGGACTTCGCCGGCGCACTGCGGCATGCCTTCGGGCTGGGTGCCTTCTCGACTTCGGGGCCGTCGGCGACGCTCGCCGCGCCGTCCCCCTCACCCCGGACACCGACGCAGATCTCCCAGCCGCAGGCGCCGGCCTCTCAGCCGCAGGCGCCGGGCAGCGATCCGGGCGCTGGCTCCGCCGCCCCGGACCCGGCCGGCGCTGGCGCCGGCGGGCGGGGGGACACCGCTGGCTGGGCCGCGGGCGCTGGCGGGGCAGCGGCGGCCGGCGGCGCGGCCGGCGCGGCCGCTGCTGCGGCCAGCGAGGCCGTTCCCGGCGCGGGACCGCCGACTCAGGCGGCCAGCCTGCCGGGCGCCCGGCGGTCCACCCGGCCGGGCCTGACCGAGCCGGGTGGTCCCGGCGGCCGCGGCGGAGACCGGGGCCGCGGCGGCGGCGACGGGCCGGGGGGCGGCTATGGCGGCGGCGAGGACGCGCGCGGGCACCGGCAGCCCTGGTGGCGATCCAAGTTCGCGCTCATCGCGGCCGCGGTGGTCGTCGTGGTCGGCGGTGGTGGTGCGGCGTACGCCCTGGCCGGCAGCAACGGCGGCAGCAGCGGTGCCACCGGGACCGGCGCCGCTGCGGGCATGACGGCCCCCGGCTGCACCACTGCGGTGAAGCAGGGCAAGCCGCTCAGCAACGTCGACACCTCAACCATCACCGTGGGCGGCACCCCGTTCGCCGTGCGGGAGAGCCGCGACCACGACTACACCTTCGTCACGATCAACGATGGCCTGGCCGTGCTGCACAACAACGGCAACGGGGCGGCGCCGACCCTGGTGCGCACGTACTCCATCCCGAAGGCGAACAAGGGCATAGCACTGACCAACAACGGCCGCTACCTGCTGGCCGCCGGCGGGTCGGGCGCGCAGGTGATCGACGTGTCCCAGGCCGAGCAGGGCGCGACCAGCCCGGTGGTGGGCGAGCTGAAGGCGCCGTCGGGCGACGGCGCCGTCGGGGTGATCGTCTCGCCGGATGACAAGTTCGCCTTCGTGACGCTGCAGGGAACCCGGCACATGGCGGTGTTCAACCTGGCCAAGGCGCTGTCGAACGGCTTCGCGGCCAGCAGCTTCGTGGGCTTCGTGCCGCTGGGGGTGCAGCCCGTCGGCGTGAACTTGTCCGCGGACAAGCAGTGGCTGTACGTGACCAGCTTCCAGGGCAAGCCTGGTCCCGAGCCGGCGCCGGGGACGCTCAGCATCATCGGCCTGAAGGAAGCGGAACAACACCCGGCTACCTCGGTGAAGCACGTGGTCGCCGCCGGCTGCAGCCCGGCCCGGATCACGACCGACGACACGGACGTGTGGGTGACCGCCCGCGACAGCAATGCCGTCCTCGGCTACTCCGCGGCCAAGCTGATCGACGATCCGCAGCACGCGCTCGTGGCCATCGTGAAGGTGGGGCCCGGCCCGATCGGGATCACCTTCACGCCCGGCGGCAAGGAACTCATCGTCGCTCAGTCCAACCAGGCCACCAAGAGCGACGGGGACCTGGGCGTGATCAGCGTGACCAAGGCGCTGGCCGGCGATCCCGCGCTGATCGGCGTAGTGGCGGCCAAGGGACAGCCACGGCAGCTGACGGTCGCTGACAAAGGCCAGTCCATTCTGGTCACCCTCCAGGGAACAGCGCAGGTAATGAGCTTCAAGGTCTCGGATCTGCCGTGACCAGCGGGCCGGGAATCCATTGGATCGGCGGCGAATGCCCTAGCATCTGGACAATGAGCCACAGTTTGGCCCGCCAGCCGGGCCGCGGGCGGATGCGATGAGACGCGGCGGCTGCCTGACTAAAGGCCTGATTGTCCTGATCGCGCTGATCGTCCTGGCTGTCGCGGGCGATTTTGTCGCCAAGGCCGTCGCCCAGGGCGAGATCGCCTCGCAGATCAAGAAGCAGGGCTTTCCCAAGAAGCCGTCGGTGTCGATCGCGGGCTTCCCGTTCCTGACCCAGGTCATCGGCAAGGACATCCAGCAGATCCGGCTGAGCTCGACCGACATCCCCGAGGGACCGGTGCGGATCTCGCGGATCAGCGCCACGATGACCGGCATCCACCTCACCGGCGGCTTCACCAGCGGGACCATCGACGATCTCGCCGGGAACGTCCTGATCACCTTCCCGTCGCTGGCCCGGACGCTGAACTCGCAGATCGGGCCGCTGGGATCGCTGGTCGGAGACTCGGGCCTGAAGCTGTCGGCGGCCGGGCCGGACGAGATCAAGGCGAGCCTGGACCTGCTGGTGGCCTCCGGCTCGGCCACCTGGAAGATCACCCGGCCCAATGGCCAGGAGGTGCAGGCCAACCTGATCTCCAGCAACGGAGTGCCGTCCGAGGTGCTGGGCTCGCTCAAGAGCTTCACCGTCAAGATCCCCAAGCTGCCCTACAACGTGAAGATCGTGAGCGTGCACATCACCCCGGAAGGGATTGTCGGCCGGATAAGCGGTCACGACCTGCCCTTCGGCGGCTAGCCTCACCCGGGCGCCGCTAGAGTGGCGCAGGTCCTGCTCGATGCTGGCGCCGGGGGATGCGCGGATGAAGACAACGAAGCTGGCGGCCGCATGCCTGGCCGCGGCCTGCCTGACGCTGGCCGCCGGGGCAGGCGCCGCGCCGCGCGCCGGGGCGTCGGTGGCTCCGGCCGCTGCCGCGCCGGCCACGAGCCGCCTGCCCGTCGCCTTCGACTGCCAGGGCTGGCGGCACGGGCAGGTCCGCCCGGCCCGGGTCGCGCTGAGCTGCTTCGGCACCGTCGTGCTGGACATGTCCCGCTGGAAGTACTGGACCGGCAGGTCAGCCCGGTCCGCCGCAGCCACCCTGGGCGTGGATAACTGCAAGCCGGACTGCGTGTCCGGCACGTTCCGCCGGTACGCCGCGACCGTGGTGCTGTACCGCGCCCGCTCCCGCCACGGCACCCGGTACTTCACCCGGCTGCGGATCCAGTACCGGCATTCCGGCCCGCGCCGCTACACCTTCCGCTGGGCCACCTACGCCGGTGCCCGGATTCCCGTCTGGACCGGCGGCCCCCGGAGCGCTCGCGGCTGAGGCGGCCCTGCCCTCGCCGCCAGATCAGCCGCAGGCCCCGTTCCGGGTCAGGCCCGGAGCCTGCAGCCACCGCACGGCCCGCAGGTGCCTGCTGGTGGCCGCCCTGAATCGGCGTTTCCGGCCGCCCGCCAGCGCGCTTACCATGACAGCAACGCATCATGATCACTCATGCGAGGCGGGCGGGCCGCCCGCGGGCTGGAGCGCGCGCAGTGGCGGGACTGCAGGGCAGGCGGGTCACCATCATCGGCGGCGGCGTCATGGGGCTGATGACGGCCTACTACGCCGCCCCGCTGGCCGACTCGGTCACCGTGCTGGAGAAGACCAGGCTCGGGGACCCCGGCACCGCCTCGTTCGCGCTGACCCGGTCGGTGCGCAACGACTACCTGGACCCCGTGTACTCCCGGCTGGCCATCGAGGCCCGGCGGCTGTGGCAGGACCTGGCGGCGGCCGCCGGCCAGCGGCTGCTGGTCGACTGCGGCTGCCTGAACCTGGTCAAGGCCAGCGTGACCCCGCAGATCGCCGACAGCTACGCGGTCCGCAGCTTCGCCGTCCTGGAGGAGCTGCGGCTGCGCCGCGAGCAGCTGCCCGCCGCCGCGCTGGCCGAGCGCTTCCCCCAGTTCAGCGCTGATGGCGGCTGGCTGGACGTCGATGCCGGCTTCGCGGATGTCGCGGCGGTGACGGCGCTGCTGACCGCGGCCGTGCCCGCGCGGGGCGTCCAGGTCACCGAGGGAGCCCAGATCCGCGCCATCGAGCGGGCCGGGGACGGCTGGCGGGTGCTGACCGCGGCCGGCCCGGTCGAGTCCGACGTGCTGGTGATCACCGCGGGCCTGGGCACCAACGACCTCCTCGGGCTGATCCCCGGCTGTGACGTCCGGTTCCCGCTCAGCCCGGACCGGCCCGCCCAGTCCAAGTACTTCATCCCGGACCCGGCGGTGCGCCACCTGTACACCGAGCAGGCGCTGCCGGTCTTCGCCTACCTGGATGTGGGCATCTACGGGCACCCGCTCTACGAGGGCCGGACGCCCGGCGTCAAGATCGGCTTCTACAACCCGCCCGACGCGGACGTCGTGGCCTCCTCGATCGGCTCGGTGGAGGACTTCGTCGAGCAGTGCATGCCCGGCCTGCGCGGGGCGCAGACGGTCGACGTGGCCGAGGCCAGCGGGGTGGATACCTGCTTTTACGACCTGGTCGGCGACGACGAGTTCATCCTCGGCGCGGTACCCGGCGCCGCCGGCGTGTTCACCGGGGTCGGCTGGCGCGGCACCGGCTACAAGTTCGCGCCCTGGGTGGGCCGGGTGCTGGCCCAGCTAGCCGTGCAGCGCGGGACGGTCTACGACATCGGGCGGTTCACGCCGGGCCGGTTCGCCCCGGCCACGGCGGCGGGCGCCCCGGCGGGCAGGACCCGGACAGGAGGGACAGCGGCATGACGGCGAGCATTTCCGAGCGGCTGGCGGCAGGCGTGGTTCTCGGCGCCGAGGGCTACGTCTTCGAGCTGGAGCGGCGCGGCTACATCAAGGCCGGCCCGTACGTGCCCGAGGTGGTCCTGGACTTCCCGGATGCGGTCCGCGAGCTGCACCGCGAGTTCCTGCGAGCGGGCTCGGACGTGATGGTGGCCCTGACCTACTACGCCCACCGGGAGAAGCTGCGCCACGTCGGCCGCGAGGGCGACCTGGAGGCGATGAACCGGCAGGCCGTCCGGCTGGCCCGGGAAGTGGCCCGCGAGGGCGGTGCGCTGGTGGCCGGGAACGTGTGCAACACCTGGGCCTACGACCCCGGCGACCCGGCCACCAGGGACGTGGTCCGGGCCCAGTACGCCGAGCAGCTCGGCTGGGCCGTGGACGAGGGCATCGACTTCGTGATCTCCGAGACCAACGACTACCTCGGCGAGGCGCTGATCGCACTGGAGGTGATCCAGGACCTGGGCCTGCCCGCCATGGTCACGCTGGCCTCGACCCAGCCCGACCGGACCCGCGATGGCTACGACTACGTGGAGGCCTGCCGGATCCTGGCCGATCACGGCGCCACCATCGTCGGCCTGAACTGCGACCGGGGACCGTACACGATGCTGCCGCTGCTGGCGCGCATCCGGGACGCGGTGGACTGCGCCGTCGCCGCGCAGCCGGTGCCCTACCGCACCACCGACGCGGCCCCGACGATGGAGTCGCTGCGCAGCGAGGGCGTCGAGCGCGTGTTCCCGCTGGCGCTGGAGCCGTTCGGCTGCACCCGCTTCGAGATGGCCAGCTTCGCGGCGGCCGCCCGGGACCTGGGCGTCAGCTACGTCGGCATCTGCTGCGGAGGCGCCCCGCACCACGTGCGCGCCATGGCCGAGGCCCTCGGCCGGGAGGTTCCGGCCAGCAAGTACTCCCCGGCGCTGGAGCTGCATCCCATCCTGGGCACCAGCGGGTCGAGCCACGCCGCGGACGTGCTGGCCGCCTGGAACGTGGCCGGGTAGGGCTCACCGGCTCGACTTCGGGCAGCCCGACGTCGGGTTGCCCGACCTCGGATAGTACGAGATCGGATTATCCGAGGTCGAACTCGCCGCGCCGCGCGCCGCTGAGGAACGACTGCCAGGCGGCCGCCGCGAACCGGAGCACCGGGCCGGCCGGGTCCTTGGAATCGCGGACAGCGATCGCGCTGTCGGGGCTGGCCACGGCGACCTCCACGCACTGGCCGCCGGTGCTGCCGGAGTAACTGCTGCGCCGCCAGCGCGGCTCCGCGGCGTGACCCGCCGGGCTATGCATCGAGGGCCTTCAGGTGGCCTGCGATGGCCGCACGGGACTGCTCAGGACTGAGGGCCGCGCGGGTCAGCTCGTCGAACACGGCGGAGTAATACTGCATGTCACCTCCGGTTTCCAGGTACAGCGTCTTGCGGAAGTTCTCCAGGTACACCAGGCCCGGGATGCGCCGCTGGTCGCGGAACAGGAGCAGGCAGAACGGGAAGTCTAGCGCCGGGTGCACGCGGTCCCCGGGCAGCACCTGGATGGTGATGTTGGGCGCCGCGGATATCTCAGCCAGGTGCCGCAGCTGCTGGCGCATGACCGCGGGACCGCCCACGTTGCGGCGCAGCACGGCCTCGTCCAGCACGGCCCACAGCCGCAGCGGATCGGCTGCCTGGTAGAGCAGCTGCTGGCGCTCCAGCCGCAGCGCGATCAGCCGCTCCAGCTCGCCGGGCGGCGGCGGGCCGCCGGGCGCGTCGGCGCCCATCACGGCCCGCGCGTAGTCCGGCGTCTGCAGCAGGCCGGTAACCAGGGCGCCCTTGTAGTCGCGTTCCTCGGCGGCGCCGGTCTCCAGGCCGACGAACGTCGCGAACCAGGACGGCATCACATCCCCGTAGCCGTACCACCAGCCGCGCTGCTGGGCCTGCCGGGCCATGGCGACCAGCGGACGGACATCGTCGGGGCTGGTGATCCCGTAGATGTCCAGCAGCTCGCGGACGTCGCCGGGCGACACGCCCTCATGGTTCTCGATCCGGGACACCTTGGACGGTGCCCAGCCGAGCTGACGGGCCACATCCGAGCCCGTCAGGCCGCACGCGTCACGGATCTCGCGCAGCCACTCGCCCAGCACCCAGCGCAGCAGCACCGGGCTGGAGCGCTCGCCCACTCCCACCACCTCCCCCGGCACCATTCAGGCCAGCATGTCGCCCGCAAGCCGGGCCCGGCAACACCGCAACACCGCATCCATCCCCAAATTTCGGGCACATACTTGCGAAGGTGGAAATTCCACGCCAGAGTGACCGTACCGGTGGCGGCCGATCGTGAGCCGGCTGCCGGGAGTCACCGTTCGACCGATGGCAGGACAGGACATGACTCAGGCTGAGCGAGCCGCCCCGGCTGCGAGCCCGGCTTTCCCCGACCCGTACCGGTTAAGAATTGCGCCGCTGTCGCAGGAGGTCGGCCGGGCCCGGCACTGGTTTCGCGACTGCCTGACCGCCTGGCCGCCGGACGGCTGGGCGGCGGCCGAGGCGGTCTTCGCGGAGGTCGCCGCTAACGCCGTGCGGCACGGCCGGGGCCCGGTCACCGTGACGGTCCGGGTGTCCGGGGAGGCTGTCCGCTGCGCGATCCGCGACGGAAGCTGGCGGGTGCCGCGCGTGCTGGCGGGCTGGGGCGGCGATCGCGAGGACGGCCGGGGCATGCTGATCATCACCGCGCTGGCCGCTGACTGGGGGGTGCGCCGGCACCTGCTGGGCAAGACTGTCTGGTTCGAGGTCCGGGCGCCTGAGGGGACCGCCCGGTGAAGCCCGCGGCGGGGCTGCCCCGGCTAGATGCGAACACGCCGAGCCCGGCGCGCATCTACGACTACCTGCTCGGCGGCAGCCACAACTTCGCGGCCGACCGCGACGTCGCCCGGGACATGATCGACGCGTTTCCCCGGCTCCCGCAGGTCTTCGCGGCGGCGCGCGCGTTCGGGCGCCGCGCGGCCTGGTTCCTGGCCGCCCGGCAGGGCGTCAGCCAGTTCCTGGACCTGGGCAGCGGCATCCCGGCCGCCCGCAACATCCACGAGGTGGTCCAGGCCGCCGACCCGGCCGCCCGGGTTGCCTACATCGACATCGACCCGATCGCCGTCGCGCACGCCCGCAGCGTGCTGCGTGGTGCCCGGCAGGCCGTATGCGTCCAGGCTGACCTGCGGGAACCGGCCGCGGTCTGCGCTGACCCGGGCGTCCGGTCGGTCATCGATTTTGCCCGGCCGGTCGCCATCCTGCTGAGCTCCGTGCTGCACTTCATCCCCGGCGACGACGAGGCCGCCCGGATCGTCGGGGGTTACCTGAGCGCCGCCGCCCCCGGCAGCTACCTGGTGCTGAGCCACTACGCCACCGAGGGAACCGGGCCCGGCGAGGCCAAGGCCAGGGAGATCTACAGCCGCGCGGCCCAGCCCGTCACCGGCCGCTCACTGGCCCAGGTGACCAGCTTCTTCGCG
This sequence comes from Streptosporangiaceae bacterium, assembly GCA_036490755.1. Classification (GTDB taxonomy): domain Bacteria; phylum Actinomycetota; class Actinomycetes; order Streptosporangiales; family Streptosporangiaceae; genus DASUBV01. The sequence continues at coordinate 38,585 of DASXDJ010000120.1, read as the reverse complement.
GCCACCGCGCTGGTCGAGCCGGGCATCGTCCTGACGCCGCTGTGGCGCCCCGATCCCGGTGAGCTGGGCACCGCCGGGGAGATCCCGCTGCATTTCGGCTACGCGGGGGTCGGCCGCAAGGTCTGACCGCGGCGGCGCTGTCTGCCCCCGGCGCCACCGGCGCAGCGGGCCCGGCCGCCCGGGTCGCAGCGGGCCCGGCCGCCGCCAGGGTGGCGCGGGCCTGGCTACCGCGGGGCGGGGTGCTCAGCCGCGCGGGGCGTGCTTCAGCCACACGGTCACGGCCCGCACCGACCGGCTCAGCGTCACGGTGCCGGACGCCTCGCTGATCTGACCGCCGCTGACCCGGGCGATGTTCCGGACGAACGCCGGGAGCTGGAACAGCACGGGCCCGGTCCGGCTTCCCGTGAGCCGGAGCCGGACCGCGCGGTGACCACCGGTGATCCGCAGCCCGAGGTGCCGGGCATGGCCCAGCGGCACGTTCGCCACCTCGATGACCTGGCGGGGCCGCAGCCATCCGCCCGGCACGCCCCGGCCGATGATCACGCTGCCGTCCGAGCGCTGCGCCACCAGGGAGTCGATCAGGACCAGGTTGGCGTTGGCCATGCCCCACGCATGCGGCGAGGAGCCGTTCCCCGCCTCGGGATGGGTGCCGCGCCAGGGCGACCCCGGGTTAGGGAACTGCTGACTTTCCCACCACGAGTACGGGCCGCTCTGGCCGTTCGCGATCATGAACTGGTAGCTGCGGATGCCCTGATCCCGGTAACTGCGGCTGGCCAGGCCCCACTCGCCGTAGCCGGCGTTGTAGGCGGTGCTGAAGTACTGGGTCGGGTACCCACCGAACGTGTCCGGCGGCAGCTTCCCGGCCAGCCGGGCGAAGCCGTACCGGTAGGTGGCGTCAATGGCGGTGAAGCCCGGACCGGAGCGCTGCGCGCCGAACAGGTACCCGTCCCAGGCCCACCGGCCGAACAGGAACGGGGCCGCCCAGTTGGCATCCTCGGCATTGCCGCACCGGTTGGCGGTGTTCGGCTCGGTCATCGAGCACGGCAGGTAGCTGAGGTGGTGCGCCGACATGGTGGCCCGTAGCGTCGCGGTCGTGGCGCGCAGCAGGCCGGCGTACTGCCGGGCCGCCCAGCGGGCCTGGGCCGCGTTGCCGACCCGCCGCGCCAGCCAGCGGTAGGTGGCCAGGCCGGTCAGCGCCTCGTAATTGTCGAGCGTCCAGTAGCCGTTGGCGTCGATGTCGTTGGTCTTCTGCATGATCCCGCCGGGCCCGGTGCGGTCGGCGGCGATCAGGTGGGCGGTGTCCTCGATGCTCGGCTCGCTCTTCCCGGCCGGGCCCTCGGTGTCGAAGTTGGCTCGGACGAACTTCAGGTCACCGGTCTTCTGCAGGTAGATGGCCCAGATCCAGGGATAGGTCCAGACGCCGTCGTCGTACTGGGTCTGGCTGCCGATGACATACCGGGCCCGGTTCAGCAGGCCGTGCGCCCCGGTGGTGTAGCCCTGGGTGAACAAGTTGGCCAGGATGCCGATGACGTCGTGGCTGAACTCGGTGTCGTAGCCGCTGGCCCCGGTCTTCAGCTTGCTGCCGGACCGGATGATCTGGGTGTAGATGAAGCCGGTCCGGTAGGCGTTGGCCAGCTGCTGGTCGGGCAGCCGCACGATCCTCGCGATCTTCGACAGCTGGCCGTTCCAGTAGGCCCGCATGCGGGCGAAGTGCCGGTCGTACCCGCCCGCGGCCTTAAGGGCCTGCTTCGACGGCCACGGGTATGTGCCGCCGAACCGGTTGCTGGCCACCACGTAGTCGTGCCGAACGGTCCCGTGCGCGGGCACCCGCGCCGGCGCCGAGTTCAGGGGGACCAGGCCAGCCGATGCCTGCGGGCTGAGCGTGACGGGGTGGCTCGTCGGGTTGGTCACCTGCACCCGGCTGTAGATCGCCACGTACCGGTGGCCGCCGATGGTCACCGCGTCGCCGAAATTGGTGATGGACACCCGGGCGCCAGCCCGGCGGAAGCTCGTGACCAGCGCAGGCAGGTAGCCGTCAGCGTTGGTCCAGGTCGTCGCCGTGTCGTTGTAGATGCCGTACCCGTAGGTCGTGCCCGTCACCGCCCGGGCGGAACCGCTGCCCGGCCCGTTGGCCTCGGTGACGAAAAAGCTGCCGCCCAGGCACGCGGTAACCGCCTCGCTGTTGCCCGTCCAGCCGATGACCCCGGCGTCGCCGAAGGTGCCGTAGATGGTCTGGCTGCCGGCCGGCCCGTTGGGCGCGCAGCTGTAGGGCGGGGCCGCGGCGGCCGGTGCTGCCTGGTCCGCTGTACCCGCGGCGGCGACGGCTGTTCCCCCGGCCGCGGCCATGGCCGCGGCCGCCACGACGATCACGATCCGGTGCAGCGGCCGGTGCGCGCGACTGACAGGGGGGCTTTCCATCACGGACCCTTCCGGCAGGCAGCACGGGGTGAGCTGCGCCGCGCGGCAGCTACCCGGCCGGCCGGGATCTAACCGGCCGCCGGCGGTTGCCGGGCTCCGCTGCCCGCCCCGGCGGGCCATCAGTCCGGGAGCGGCAGCCGCTGGCCGCTGAGGCCAGTCGGGCCCGGGTGCACGGTCAGGGCAGGAGCTGGCTGAGGAGACCCGGGACTTCGTCCGGGCCGCTGACGGTCACGTCCGCCATCGTCAGCAGTTCCGGCGGCACCTCGGCCGAGCTGACCGCCACGCGCAGCGACCGCAGCTGCCCGGTCGCGGCCAGCTCGCCCGCGGCCCGGAACGCCGGGATGTCTCCTACGTCATCGCCGACCACGATGATGGCGGCGGCCTGCAGGTGGGTGACGATCCGCCGCACCGCCGAGCCCTTGTCCACCGCCACCGGCGGCTTGAGCTCCCACACCATCTTGCCGGTGACCAGGTCGAGCCCGTGCGCGTCGGCTACCTGCCGGGCAGCATCCGCCAGGCGTCCGGCCCAGGCGCCGGGGTCGGCCACCCGGCGCAGGTGCACGACCGCCGAGAAGCGCTTGTCCTCGATGTGCGCCCCGGACTCAGTGACTGCCGGGTGGCGGCGCAGCTCACCCACGACGCCGGCTAGCTCAGCCTGATAGCCGGCGATCTCGGGCAGCACGATGACCTCGTCGCGGACCAGTTCCTCCGCCCCGTACAGGCCCAGCAGGTGCAGCCCCGGAACCGGCAGCTGCTCGCGCAGGAAGCTGACCGGGCGACCGGAGATGACCGCGACGTAGCCCAGCCGGGCCGCCAGGCGCCCGAGCACCGGCAGCAGTCCCGGATCCGGGCGCGCCGCGGCCGGGTCGGCCACGATCGGCGTCAGCGTGCCGTCATAGTCCAGGCACAGGGCCGTCCTGCCGGGATCGTCGGTGATGCCCGCCAGCCTGGTGTCGGTCATGCCCCTATCCTGCCGGGCGGGCGGGCCAGGCCCGGGGATCTTCGGCGCCCCGGGCTCAGAGATCTTCAGCCTGGAGAATCTCCGACACCGGCTCCGGGGCTCCGAGGCTGGTTGCCGACGTGCCCCGGCGGATGAACTCCTGCGGCGGCGGCCACCGGACCACGGTCTGGTCGCCGGTCGCGTCGTCAAACCGGATGTACGTCACGTTGTCGATGTCGACCTCGAACAGGTGGAAGCGGCCTGGCTCCGGGCTCCAGCCCAGGCCGGCCGCCACCGCCTGCGCATACCGGATCTGCACGGCCGGGTCCTGCTCGGCACGGGCCAGCCCGCGGATCTTGACCTCGCCCTCACCGCCGTCCCGGCTGGTGATGATGCTGTGCACCAGGATCCGAGGATCACGGGTCAGGTCGGCCGCCTTGCGCGACTCCCACAGCATCGACAGCCAGAACGACCCGTCCAGCACGAACGGCTCGACCGGGCTCAGCCGGGGCGTCCCGTCCCGCCGGATGGTCCCCACCAGCACAACTCCCTGTTCCAGCATTCGCTGCCAGGCCAGCCGGGCCAGCCGGGGCTGCCGTTCGTCCAGCTCCGCCCATCGCATCGGGCACCTCCTGCTCGTCGGAAATGCGGCGCCTTCCTTCCTACGCCGCGCCTCCGACAACCCGCCGGCGCCGGGCGGCGGAGGGCGCCGAACGTATGCTCGCGGGCAGCCTCCGGAAAGGTGCCGCCCGTGCCCCAGGCCTACCGCAGCGGCGAGCTGCTGATCGTGATCGACTGCGCCGACCTGGACCGCTCGGCCCGGTTCTGGTCCGACGTGCTCGGCTACCAGGCGGCCCCGGCCAGCGGCCGGTACCAGAGCCTGTACCCGCCGGCCGGATCCGGGGCGGGCGGAGCCGCCATCAAGGTCCTCCTGCAGCTGACCGGCGATGCCAAAACCGGCAAGAACCGCATGCACCTGGACCTGCACACCGCCGACCTGGACGCCGAGGTCGGCCGGATCCTGCGCTGCGGCGCGACCCGGGTCAGCGCCCAGCCGGTCAGCGAGGACGGATCGCGCTGGCACGTCCTGGCCGACCCCGACGGCAACGAGTTCTGCGTCCTCCAGCCGCCTGGCTAGAACGGCCCGTCACAGATCAGGGCGGAGCGGCCGGCGGCGCGTTCGCCAGCGGCCCGGCAGCCGGCCTGATCCCGGTTGCGCACCGCGTCGCCGGTGTGCGATCGTTCCCGTGATCGTGATCCGTCGGCAGGAGGTGAGACCCATGACCGCAGTGTCCGCAGTGGGTGCTCCCCTGCAGTCCGCGATCTCGCGACTGAGGTAGCCGCTACCGGGAGCGCCCGCCAGGCAATTCGCGAAAGGCGACTCCCGTGAACACCACACCTTCTCCGGCTCCGCACTCCTCCTCGGCCGCGGCGTCCGGCCGGCCAGAGTCCGGCCAGGATCAGCCGCAGGCCGGCGCCACGAGGCGGGTGCGCGCCGCGGGCGAGCGAGCGCTGGTCCTCGGTGGTGGCGGATCGGCAGGCAATGCCTGGGAGATCGGCGTCATCGCCGGCCTGTCTGATGCCGGGCTGGATGTGACCGAGGCCGACCTGATCATCGGGACGTCGGCTGGATCGACGGTCGCGGCCCAGATCACCAGCGCGGCCCCGGCCGACCTGCTGGCCGCCATCCTGACCGCAGCGCCCCGGCACCGGACTGATCCGGCCAGATCCGGCGGTGGACGTGTCCCCGCCGGGCCGGTGGCCGACCACCTGGCGAGGACGAGCCGGATCATTGCCGCCGCTGAGGATGCGGCCGACATGCGCCGCAGCATGGGTGCGGCGGCGCTCGACATGGATGCGGCGTCGGACGGCTCCGGGCCAGCGCGGTGGCGCGCTACCGTCGCCGCCCGGCTGCCCGCTCAGCGCTGGCCGGAACGAGCGATGCTCATCACGGCGGTCGATGCCCGGACCGGTGAACCGGTCGTGTTCGACCGGCACAGCGGAGTCGACCTGGCGGATGCCGTCGCCGCCAGCACGTCCAGCGGCCTTCCCTACCGCATCAACGGCCACCAGTACATCGACGGCGGCTACCGGCGCAACGAGAATGCCGATCTGGCCGCCGGACACGGGCGGGTGCTGGTGCTGTCGCCGTTCGGCGGCAGATCACGGCATCCGCTGGAGTGGGGCATGCAGCTTGCCGCGCAGGTCGACGAACTGCGCGCTCGCGGCAGCAACGTCGAGACGATCTTCCCGGATGGCCGTTCAGTCAGCGCGTTCGGGGCCAGCATGATGGATCTGGCGGCGCGCCCGCCCGCCGCCCGGGCTGGTTACGACCAGGGCCGGGCCCTGGCCGGGCAGCTCACCGCATTCTGGCGCTGACACGAGCGACGCCAGCTAGCGGGACGAGTCCCGGTCAGGCGGCGCCGAGGCCGAGCAGCAGGCCGTCGTCGGCGACGGCGGGGGAGCTGGTCAGGAAGATGATGACGCCGTCCGCGGGGGCGGTGACGGATTCCTGGACCTGCGCTCCGTCGAGGCTGGTGACCTGGCCGATGACCTGGCCCGCGGTGACCTTGTCGCCGGCCTTGACGGCCGGCGCCCACCAGCCGGCCGCCGCGCAGCGCAGCCACAGGAACCGGTTCAGCACGACGGGCTCGCGGCCGGCGGCGGCGCCGTTGACCGGGGTGGCCATGCCGAGCTGGGCCAGCGCGGCGTTCAGGCCGCGGACGTGCGCGTCGACGGCCCACTGCTCGACGATGCCGCAGCCGCCCACCTCGGCGGTGATGGCCGCGATCCCGGCCGCGGCGGCAGCGCCGCTGGAGGTCCCCGAGACGGCCCGGTCCGGGCCGGCCTGCTGCCGGATGATGTAGCCCAGCCCGTAGGCCACGGCCAGGTCCCGGGCCGCGGCCTCAGCCGCACCCGCCTCGTACAGCGCGAAGGGCTCCAGGGCCTCGACCATGTCGCCGCAGTGCGCGTCGATCACGGCATCAGAGCCCGTGATGAGCTGGGTGAAGGCGGCGTGCGCCAGCCGCTCGGCGAGCGTGCCGTCGGGGTTGCCGGGGAAGCACCGGTTGAGGTTCTTGCCGTCCTCGGGGACCACGAACGGGCTGCGCCCCCGGAACGCGGTCACGTTCAGGATGGGCACCGCGCGCACCCGGCCGCTGATCTCCCGCTGCTCCAGCGACTTCGTCCACGCCTGCACCGCGGCCATGGGCACGTACTCACAGCCGTGCACCCCGGCGATGACCGTCAGCAGCGGGCCGTCCTCGGCGCCGGCGGCCTCGACGAACGGGACGTCGAGCCCGGCCAGGTCCAGCGTGCGCCGGGTAACGGTGGTGGGCATGGCGTGCTCTCTTTCGTCGGTCGGGCGGAAGTCAGGCAGGCGGGTGGCCGGCGGAGGCAGGGCCGGCGGGCGCGGTGCCGGAAGCAAGGGGGCTAGAGGTAACGGGGCCGGGCGACTCACGGCCGAGCACGGACTCGGCGGCCGCGGCGACCCGCAGCAGCGCGAAGTCCTGGTCGCGGCGGCCCGCCAATTGCAGGCCGACGGGCAGCCCGGACACCGGCACGGGCAGCGAGACGGCCGGGTGGCCGGACAGGTTGTAAGGACCGGTGAACCGGCCCTCGCCGCTGTCCTCGCCGACCCCGAACGGCGGGTCCTGCTCGGGCGCGACGAACCCGACCGACGGCCCGGCCAGCGCGTCCAGGCCGGCCAGGCTGGCGTCGATCGCGGCGCTCAGGTCGTCGCGGCGGGCCATCGCCGCGGCGTACTGCTCCTCGGACACCCCGGCGCCGATTTCCAGCAGCGCCCGGGTGCCGGCCGCGTAGCCGGCGGTGTCCCGGCCGGCGTGCACCTGGTGGGCCTCGCGGGCCACGATCACGCCGAGGACATCCTCCCAGCCGCGCAGGTCATCCAGCCACGGCGCGGAGATCTCGCGCAGGTCCCAGCCCGCCGCGGCGAGCTGGCCTAGCGCGCTGGTCATGGCCTGCCGCACCTCCGGTGTCACCGAGGGATCGTCCAGCTGCGGGGTCAGCACGCCGATGACCGGCGGGCGGCCCGGCCCACCGGATCCGCCGGATCCGGCCGGCGCCTCCGCCGGCCCGGCGTCGTCGGGCGCGAGGCCGGCCAGTACCGGGCCGGCCGGCGCAAAGCCGGTCAGGTCCGGGTCGTCCGGCGCCGGGCCCGTCAGCTCCGGGTCAGTAGGCGCGAAGCCGGTCAGCTCTGGCTCGGCTGGCACGGAGCCGGCCAGCTCTGGCTCGGCTGGCACGGAGCCGGCCAGCCCCGGGCCAGCCGGCTCGAAGCTGGCGGACCCCGGCTCGGACAGCACAGGCTCGGGCACCGCTGGCTCGGACAGCACCGGGCCGGTCGTTAGCGGGCTAGCCGGGGCCCCGGGTTCGGGGCCGGGGTCATCGGGCGCCGGGTTCGCCAGCACCTCCAGCAGGGCGGCCGTCCCGGCCACCGAGGCGGTCAGCGTGCCGGCGTGGTCGCAGCTGGGCGACAGCGGGAACACGCCGTCCACCGGGACCAGCCCGTAGCTCGGCTTGAGCCCGACGATGCCGCAGTAGGCGGCCGGGATCCGGATCGACCCGCCGGTATCTGAGCCGATGGCCAGCTCGCACACGCCAGCCGCGACGAGAGCGGCCGAGCCGCCCGACGATCCGCCCGAGGTCCGTTCTGGATTACGGGGGTTACGGGTGTCGCCGATGTCGGGGTGCGCGAAGCCGGCCGCGTACTCCAGGCACTGGGTGGTCGCGAAGACCTCCGCGCCGGCTGCGCGCAGCCGGGCCACCAGGGTGGCATCGAAGGCCGCGGGCGCCGGGTCGAAAACCGGGCTGCCGCAGGTCGCGGGCACTCCCGCCACAGCCACGATGTCCTTGATCGCCACCGGCTGATCGGCCAGCGCGCCGCCGGCGACACGGGCCGGGGCGCCGAGCGCGGAGACGACCGCGTTGAGCGGACGGCCGAGCCGCTCCAGCCGCTCGTAGGCGGCCAGCAGGTCCAGGTTGGCCCGGCTGCAGCGGCGCTCGCCCCGCTCGATGGCGGCGATCAGCTCGGCCACCCGGCGGACCAGCGGGCCGGTCAGCGGGCCGAGGATGCCGGCCACCTCAGTGGGCCGGTGCCGGATGGCCAGGTCGCGGTAGACGCCGGAGTGGGTCTTGGCCGACTGCCGGTTGAAGTCGGCCAGCCGGCTCAGGGAGCCCGGCAGGTCGGCCGGGTCGAAGCCGTCGAAGGGCATGGCCGGGACGGGCGCCTGATCCAGCACCTGGCGGCCCAGTGCCAGCAGCAGCGGATGGTAGGCCGGGTCGTCGAAGACGGCGTAGATGGGCAGGTCGCTGACGGCGGTGGCGAACAGCTGGGCGCCGTAGGCCTGCTTGGCCCACAGGTAGCCGAGGACCGAGGTCGTCGGCTGCGCGTCGGCGATGTCGGCGGTGAGGGCGGCGACCCGGCCGGTCAGCGTGCCGTCGGGCTCGCCGATGACGAACGTGCCCCGGTTGCCCCGCAGCACCACGCCCGGCTCGGTCATGTCGGCGCCGAAGTTCACGAACGACTCGACCACCCGGCCCGGCCCGGCGACGGCGGTGATGGCGTCGGTGTTCAGGCCGTTCTGCAGCGAGACGACGAAGGCGTCACCGGTCAGGCGGCCGGCCAGGGCCGCCACGGCAGCGGCCGTGTGATGGGACTTGACCGCCAGCAGCACCGGCCCGTCAATCTGCGCGGGCAGGGCGTCCGGGGTGATCGCGGGCAGCCGGGCGGTGAACTGCTCGACCGGCCCCTCGATCCGCAATCCGCGGGCGTTGACAGCCTCGACGACGGCTGGATCTGCGTCACAGAGCAGCACGTCATGGCCGTCGCGGGCGAGCCCGGCGCCGACCGTCCCGCCGATGGCACCGCAGCCCAGCACGAGATAGCGCACGGCGCGCACGTTACAACACTATAAAACCTATGGTCTAGTTTTCAGACACTATTGACCAGCCGGACACTAGCCGTCACATTAGTACCGGACAAAGGTTTGTCCAGTTACCACGAGTATCACCTGCACCGTCCTGGTTGGCCCCTATCCCCGGCCCGGCCGCGGCGGCGCGGACCCCCGAGTCACCTGAGCTTGGCCATAACCGCATAGTTCCACTCACTACGCACCCCTGCTAGGCCGCACCGTCTCAGTCGGCGCAGCCACCCCCGGCGCGGTCCGGCCGCGCACTGTCCTACCGGGCGCGGGCCTTCCGGCCCGCCCCGACGACCCAGGGAGCTTCCAGTGACACAACGAACGACAGTAGCGAGGAGCCTGATCGCCGGGGTGGCGGTTGCGGCGCTCGCAGTCCTGGCGGGCTGCGGCTCGGGCGGGTCCTCCGCCGGCGGCGGTGGCGGCGGCACCGGCGGCGGCAGCAGCTCGGGCGGCGGCGCCCCCGTGCATGGCGGCAATCTCGTTATCGCCCGGACGGCCGACTCCCAGTCGATGAACAACACTACGGTGTTCGACAACGAGTCGATCTGGGTCTTCGAGCAGATCTTTGAGCCCCTCTACACCGTGTCGAAAGACGGGAAGAGCACCATTCCGTGGCTGGCCACCAGCTACAAGATGTCCTCAGACAAGAAGACCTACACCTTCACCCTGCGGTCGGGCGTGAAGTTCTCCAACGGCAAGCCGATGACCTCGGCCGACGTCAAGTTCTCGATCGACCAGTCACGCGCCGCGGCCAAGGGCTGGGGTTACATCGACGGCGCCGTCAAGTCGGTGACGGCCCCGTCGCCGCTGACCGTGGTGATCCATCTGAAGTACCCGTGGGCGCCGCTGCTGGCCGACCTGTCGCTGTTCTCCAACGCCATCGTGCCGAACCACTACGGCGGCGAGAGCGAGACGGCCTTCTACAACAACCCGGTCGGCACCGGGCCGTTCAAGTGGGACTACTGGCACAAGGGGACGGCCCTCAAGCTGACGCGCAACCCGAACTACTGGCAGAAGGGCAAGCCCTACCTCAACAGCGTCACCTGGACCGACGTGGCGAGCGACAACACCCGGCAGCTGCAGATCAAGGGCGGCCAGGCGCAGGTCGATGAGTTCCCGGCCTGGTCCACGGTGGCGGCCCTGAAGGCCACGCCGGGCGTGACCATGAACCTGTTCAACTCCACCCGCACCGACTACCTCGTCTTCAACGAGAAGCGCAAGCCGTTCCAGGACGTGCATGTCCGGCGGGCCATCTCGATGGCCATCAACCGGCCCTCGCTGGTGAAGGCGATCCTGTACGGCAACGGCAAGCCGGCGATTTCCTTCCTGCCGCCGCAGGTTCCCTACTTCGATCCGAAGTCGCCGGGCCTGCAGTACAACCTGGCGGACGCCAAGAAGGAGATGGCCGCCTCCAGCGTCCCGCACGGCTTCACCACCACCCTGCTGGTCAGCTCCGGCGACTCCGACCAGTCCACGATGGCCACGATCATGCAGTCTGAGCTCAAGCCGCTGGGCATCACTATCAAGATCCAGCAGCTGGACCCGAACACGGCCAACACCAATTTCCAGAGCCTCGACTACGACATGACCTTCTCGTACTGGACGATGGACATCGCGGACCCGGACGAACTGGTCACCTTCGCGGTCGACCCCAGCTCCGGAGCCAAGTCGTTCTTCAGCGCCTACGACAACCCGACGGTGGTCAAGGACACGCACCTGGCGGAGCGGACCTTCGACACCACGGGGCGGCAGAAGCTCTACAGCACCATCCAGAGCGACGCGGCCCACGACGCCTTCATGGCCTTCCTCTACAACTCGCCCTACGCCTACGCCGCCAGCGACAAGGTGCACGGCTTCTTCGTCACCCCGCTCGGCAACTACCACATGGAGAACGTCTGGATGAGCAAGTAGCGGCCCGGAAGTGATCCAGCTGGTCATCCAGCCGGGCGGCAGGCCCGGCACGGCACGCGAGGAGGGTGAGGGTCCGTGGGTCGGATGACCTTCGTGGGCAGGCGGCTGCTCCTGCTGGTGCCCGTGGCCATCGGGGTGACGATCATCGTGTTCTTCATGGTGCATCTGATCCCCGGTGACCCGGCCCGCACCATCCTCGGGATCCACGCGACCCCGAAAGCGATCGCGATCCTGCATCAGGAGTGGGGTCTGAACCGGCCGCTGGCCAGCCAGTACTGGCTGTTCGTGGACCGGCTGCTGCACGGCAACCTGGGCGAGAGCCTGTACTACACGCAGCCGGCGGCCGGCCTCATCTGGGGCCGGCTGCCGACCACCCTGTGGCTGATCGCCTACTCGGCAGTGCTGGCCATCGTCATCAGCATCCCGCTGGCGATGCTGGCCGCTACCCGCAAGAACGGCATCCGGGACCACGTGGTCCGGGTCGTGCCGCTGCTCGGGCTGGGGATGCCGTCGTTCTGGGTCGGCCTGCTGCTGCAGTACTCGCTGGCCCTGACCTTCCATATCTTCCCGGTTACTGGTTACGGGTCGGGCATCGCCGGCCACGTCCGGTCGATGTTCCTGCCCAGCCTCACCGTGGCCATCGCGCTGGCGCCGGTGGTCATCCGCAGCCTGCGGGCCAGCATGCTCAACGTGCTAGGCGCGGACTACATCACCACGGCCCGGTCCAAGGGGGTACCGGGCCGGCGGCTGTTCGTCCGGCACGTGCTGCGCAATGCGATCATCCCCGCGGTGACCGTGCTCGGCATCAACATCGGCTTCCTGATCGGCGGGACGCTGATCGTGGAGAACGTGTTCGCCCTCCCCGGAATCGGGAGCCTGATGATCCAGTCCATCTTCAACCGCGACTTCCCGGTCGTGCAGGGGGTGACCCTGGTCTTCGGAGTCCTCGTGGTCCTGGTCAACCTGCTCACCGACGTGGCCTATGCCTCGCTTGACCCGAGGGTGAGGTTCGACCGTTGAGCGCCACCACCCTGGTCACGGTCGCGCCCGAGCACGCGGCCAGGCGCAAGGCCCAGTGGTACCGGGTCCCGGCCCTGCTGGCCGGCCTGACACTGCTGGTCATCGTCCTGGCCATGGTCATCGGGGCGCCGCTGCTGACCTCGCACAATCCCAATGTGCAGGACCTGAACGCCATCCTGAGCGGGCCGAGCGGGCAGCACCTGCTGGGCACCGACCAGCTCGGCCGCGACACCTGGTCCCGGCTGCTGTACGGCGGGCGGGTCGACCTGCAGGTCGCCTTCATCGCGGTGCTGTTCCCGTTCGTGCTGGGCACGATCCTGGGCAGCATCGCGGGGTACTTCGGCGGCTGGGTCGACCTGATCATCATGCGCGTGGTCGACATCGTCGTCGCGTTCCCGTTCTACGTCCTGATCATCGCCCTGGTCTTCGTCCTGGGGCCGGGCGAGAGCAGCATCTACATCGCCATCACGGCGGTGGGCTGGGTGGCTTACGCGCGGATCATCCGCGGCGAGATCCTGGTCGCCAAGCGGCAGGAGTACGTGCTGGCCGCGCAGTCCGCCGGGCTGTCGAACCTGCGGATCATGGGCCGGCACCTGCTGCCCAACGTCGTCACCCAGGCGATCATCTACGCGATGTCGGACATCGTGCAGGACATCCTGGCCATCGTCACGCTCAGCTATCTGGGCCTGGGCATCCAGCCGCCGACTCCGGACTGGGGAACCATGATCGCCAACGGGCAGAACTTCCTGACCACGCACTGGCAGCTGACCACCATCCCCGGCCTGGCGGTGGTGGTCACCGGGCTGGCGCTGTCGCTGATCGGCGACGGCCTGGCCGACCTGCTGCGGCCGGGGCAGTCATGACCGCCGCGGCGCCCGAGCCGGTCACCCCGGCGGGCCCGTCCGGAGCAGGACAACCCGCGGCCAGCGGCCCGGTGCTGGAGGTCCGCGACCTGCAGGTGCAGATCCAGACCCGCCGCGGCGTGGTCCGCGCGGTGGACGGGGTCTCCCTGGAGGTGCCCCGCGGCGGGGCGGTCGGGCTGGTCGGCGAGTCGGGCTCGGGCAAGAGCATGACACTGCGCTCCATCCTGGGCGTGCTGCCGCCGGAGGCGAAGATCACCTCGGGGCAGGTCCTGCTGGACGGCACGGACCTGGTCCCGCTGCCCACCTCGGCGCTGAACCGGATCCGCGGCCCGAAGCTGGCCATGATCTTCCAGGAGCCAATGAGCGCGCTCAACCCGGTGATGCGGGTCGGCTGGCAGATCGCCGAGGGCCCGCAGGTGCACCTGGGTTACAACCGGTCGCGGTCCGCCGAGCGGGCCGTGGAGCTGATGTACCGGGTCGGCATCCCCGACCCGGAGCGGCGGTTCAAGGCCTACCCGCACGAGTTCTCCGGCGGCATGCGGCAGCGGGTGATGATCGCCATCGCACTGTCCTGCGAGCCCGAGGTCATCTTGTGCGACGAGCCGACCACGGCCCTGGACGTGACCATCCAGGACCAGATCCTGCGGCTGCTGGCCCAGCTGTGCTCCGAGTCGGGGGTCAGCCTGCTGTTCGTCACCCACGACCTGCCGGTGGTCGCCCAGCTGTGCCAGGAGCTGGCCGTCATGTACGGCGGCCAGATCGTGGAGCGCGGCCCGGTGGCCGACGTGTTCCGCGAGCCCAGCCACCCCTACACCCTGGGCCTGCTCCGGTCGGCCCCGGACGTGGAGGAAGTGCGCTCCTCGCTGGTGCCGATCCCGGGCTCGCCGCCCAGCCTGATCTCGCCCCCGTCCGGCTGCCGGTTCCACCCGCGCTGCTCGTTCGCTGAACAGGACTGCAGCGAGATCGACCCGCCGCTGCGGCTGCTGTCCAGCGGCCGGGCGACGGCCTGCCTGCACTACGAGCGGTGCCTGGAGTCCGCGCAGGCCGAGGCGGCCCGGTGAGCGCGCTGTCCCCGGAGGATCCCGTGATGACTGGCAATCTGGCACCATCTGCCGCCGACGGCCCGCTGCTGACCGCCACCGGCCTGGAGGTCGGCTTCTCGGTCGGCGGGTCGATCGCGTCGAGGCTGCGGCACGAGGAGCGGATCCTGCGGGCCGTGGACGGGGTCGACCTGACCATCCAGCACGGCGAGGCGCTGGCCCTGGTCGGCGAGTCCGGGTCGGGCAAGTCGACGCTGGCCCGGGCGCTGACCGGGCTGGAGCCGCTGAACGCCGGGCAGGTGGCGCTGGACGGCAAGGTGCTGGGCAAGCGCCGCTCGCGGGCCGACCAGCGCCGGGTGCAGATGGTGTTCCAGGACCCGTACTCGTCGCTGAACCCGCGGCTGACGGTGGCGGGCATGCTGCACGAGCTGCTGCGGGTGCACCAGATCGTGCCGCGCGCGCAGGTCGACGCCTACAGCCGGGAGCTGATCGGGCTGGTGGGGCTGACCGACGACGCGCTGCCGGCCTACCCGCGGCAGTTCTCCGGCGGCCAGCGGCAGCGGGTCGCCATCGCCCGGGCCCTGGCCCTGAAGCCCGACCTGCTGGTGGCCGACGAGCCGGTCTCGGCGCTGGACGTCAGCGTCCAGGCCACGATCTTGAACCTGCTCCAGGAGCTGCGGTCCAGCCTGGGCCTGACGCTGCTGCTCATCTCGCACAACCTGGCCGTCGTCCGGCACCTGTGCGACCGGGTCGCGGTGATGTACCTGGGCCGGATCATCGAGGTGGCCCCGACCGGGGAGCTGTACGCGGCGCCGCGCCACCCCTACACCCGCGGCCTGCTGGCCGCCATCCCGCGGATGACGCCCGGCACCGGCGAGGGCGCGCCGGCGGTGACCGGCGACCCGCCCAGCCCGCTGCGGATCCCGGCGGGCTGCCGGTTCCGCACCCGCTGCCCGATCGCCCAGGAGCGCTGCGCGCACGAGGACCCGGAGCTCACCGCGCCGGCCGGCCGGCCGGCGCACCTGGCCGCCTGCCACTTCCCGCTGGACCCGCCGCCCGGCGTCCGGCCCGGCACGGCCGTCCGGGCGGTTCCGGCCCAGTCCGCCGCCCAGGACGCGAAGGAGGAGCCATCACCGAGCCAGTCATGATCGCCAGCGAGCGTGGCGAGATCGGCCTGGCGGCCGGGATGATCCTGCTGCGCGCGGGCGGCAGCGCGATGGACGCCGTGGAGGCGGCGATCCGGATCGTGGAATCGAACGAGGACGACCACTACGTCGGCGTCGGCGGGCTGCCGAACCTGCTGGGCGAGGTCGAGCTGGACGCCTCGATCATGGACGGGGCGACCCGCCGGGCGGGCGCGGTCGGCGCGGTGAAGGGCTTCCCGCACCCGATCTCCATCGCCCGGGCGGTGTTCGACCAGCTCGGCCAGCACCTGCTGCTGGTCGGCGCGGGCGCCGAGCAGTTCGCCGATGAGGCGGGCATCGAGCGCGGCCGCACGCTCACCGATGCCGCGCAGGAGATCTGGCGCGACGGGCTGACCGACGATCCGCTCAGCCCGGCCGGGCAGGCCCGCGGCGAGGGCGAGATCGCCTACCGGAAGGCGGCGCTGGCCCGGCTGCAGGCAATGACGCCGCCGGCCGGGCCGCGGGGCACGGTCAACGTGCTGGCCCTGGACGCCAGCGGGAACCTGTGCGTCGGGGTGTCGACCAGCGGCTACCCGTGGAAGTACCCCGGCCGGGTGGGTGACTCGGCGCTGATCGGCAGCGGCAACTACTGCGACAACCGGGTCGGCGGCGCGGCCTGCACCGGCAGCGGCGAACTGGCCATCCGCGCGAACACCGCGCGGTCGGTGCTGCTGGCGCTGGAGGCCGGGCACGGCCCGGCGGACGCCTGCGCCGAGGCGCTGCGGCCGGTCCTGGACCTGCCCGATGACTACCGGTCGGGCCTGCAGGCGCTGTGCCTGACCCCGGACGGGCGGCACGGCGGTGCGACCACGCTGGCTAAGGCCAGCTACGCGGTGCAGGCCGCCAGTGACGACACCTACCGGATCGAGGAGCGAAAGCGCGTATGAAGGTATTCCTGTCCAGCGACATGGAGGGCACGGCCGGGGTCGTCGACTGGGAGCAGTGCGTCGGCGACGGGCCGCAGGCGGCGGCCGGCCGGGAGCTCCTGCTGGCCGAGGTCAACGCGGCCATCGAGGGCGCGCTCGCGGGCGGGGCAACCGAGATCGTGGTCAACGACTCGCACTCCACGATGCGCAACCTGCCGCCGCGCGCGCTGGCCGGCGGGGCGTCCTACATCTCCGGCAGCCACAAGCCGCTGTACATGATGCAGGGCCTGGACGACAGCTTCGACATGGTGCTGTTCGTGTCCTACCACGGCTCGGTCGGCGCGCCCGCCGGCCTGTCGCACACCTATAACCCGCGCGCGGTGGTGGAGGCGCGGCTCGACGGCACGGTCACCGGGGAGGCCGGGATCAACGCGCTGGTGGCCGCGCACTACGGCGTCCCGGTGGTGCTGGTCACCGGCGACCGGGTGGCGTGCGAGGAGACCGCCGCGCTGCTGCCCGGCGTGCACCAGGCCATCGTCAAGGAGCACGTCAGCCGGCTCGCCGCGCACAGCCTGCATCCCGACGCGGCCTGCGAGCTCATCAGGGAGAAGGCCGAGGCCGCCGCAGCCGGCGCGCGGGAGGCCGCGGCGCCGCCGCTGGACCCGGGCGTGCTGGAGGTGCTCGTCCGCACTACTGACATCGCCGAGGCGGCGACCTGGGTGCGCGGCGTGGAGCGGACCGGCCCGCGCGAGCTGCGCATTCAGGGCCCCGACCGGCTGGCTACCTACCGCTCGTTCTGCTCGGCGATTCTGCTGACCCGCACGGTCGCGGAGGCTGTATGAGCGGCCCGGACGGGCCCGGCGGTCCGGGCGCTGCGGGCGGTCCTGGTGCCGGCGGCGGCCGGGTCGCGGTGGTCACCGGGGCTGCGGGCGGGATCGGCGCGGCGGTCTCCGAGCGGCTGGCCGCCGACGGGTTCGCCGTGGCCTGCCTGGACGTGCGCGACAGCGATGCCCGCGGCGTGGCGGCCGGGCTGCCCGGCGCCCGCGGCTACGAGGCCGACGTCCGGGATGGCGCCTCGGTCCGCGCTGCGGCGGGCCAGATCCGCGCCGACCTGGGGGAGCCCTGGCTGCTGGTGAACGCGGCCGGGGTGTTCAGCATTCAGAAGATCACCGACCTGGACGAGGCCGAGTGGGACCGGCTGATCGACACCAACCTGCGGGGGCCGTTCCTGACCTGCCGGGAGTTCCTGCCCGCGATGATCGCGGCGGCCAGCGGCTGCATCGTGAACATCGCCTCCACCGCGGGAGTGCGAGGCGGCCGGATGCGGGCCGCCTACTGCGCTTCCAAGGGCGGGCTGGTACAGCTCACGCGCAGCCTGGCGGTGGACCACGGCCCGGACGGCGTGCGGGTCAACTGCCTGTGCCCGGGCCTGATCGACACCGAGATGGCCGACTGGATCCGTCATGACGAGGAGGCGCTACAACGATGGGCGTCTACCATTCCGGCGCGCCGCATCGGCACGCCCCGGGACATCGCGGACGGAGTGGCCTACCTGGCCTCCGGCGGGGCCAGCTACCTGCACGGCGCGGTGCTGATGGCCGACGGCGGCGTCACCGCCTGACCCAGCTGCGGTGGCGGCCGTGACGGGCGGCGGGCCCGTCGGCGGCCCCGCCGGGTTCGGCCAGGCCGGCAGCGGCCCGGCGGGCGGCAGCTCCGCGGCCGGCAGTTCGGCTGGGGGTAGTTCGGCTGGCGGCGGTGCCGCGGGCGGGGCCGCGCCCGCGGGTACCGCCCGGCGCGCCTCGCGGCTGGTCGACATCGCCCAGGCGGCCGGCGTGCACGTCTCCACGGTGTCCCGGGTGCTGAACGGCGATCCGGCGCTGACGATCCGGCCGGAGACCTACGAGCGCATCCTGCGGACAGCGCGGGCTCAGGGCTACCGGCCTAACGCCCTGGCCCGGGCCCTGAAGCAGCGCCGCACCGGCGCCTTCGCCATGGTCATCCCGATGCTGCGCAACCCGATCTGGGTCCGCCTGCAGCGCGGCGCGCTGCAGCGCGCCCGCGAGCGCGGCTACGTCGTCATGATCATGGAGGAGCCCACCGACGACCCGCGGCCGCCCGATGATTACCGCTACCTGGTGGAGGAGAGCCGGGTGGACGGCCTGCTGCTGGCCACGGCCCTGCGGGTGGCCGAGCACCAGCCCGGCGTTACCGCCGTGCCGCACGTCTACGTCAACCGTCGCGGCCCGGACCGCGGAAACGACGTGGTGATGGACGAGGCCGGCGCGATGAAGCTGTTCATCGACCACGTGGCCGGCCTGGGGCACCGCAGCCTGGCGCTCATCGACGGCCCGGCCGAGGTGGACACGGTCTTCCGCCGGACCAGCGCCGCGCGGCGGCTGTGCGCGGCGGGCGGGCTCAGTCTCAGCGTCCGGCACGCTCCGGCCACCGAGGACGGCGGGTGGGAGGCGGGCCTGCGGCTGCTGCGCCGCGACCCGCAGCCGACCGCGGTCGGGGTGGGCAGCATCAACCAGCTCTTCGGCCTGCTCAGCGCGCTGCGCACGGCCGGTGTCTCGGTGCCGGGCCAGATGTCGGTGGTCAGCTTCGACGAGGACGAGTGCCTGGCCTTCCTCGATGTCCCGGTGACCAGCGTGTGCATGCCGCTGGCCGAGCTCGGCACCACGGCGGTGGACGCGCTGATCGCGCGCATCGAGGGCCAGCCGGCGCAGGACGTGCTGGTCTGCGAGCCGATGAGCATGATGCTGCGCGACTCGGCCGGGCCGCCGCCGGGTGCCCGAGCCCCGGTGACCTGCAACTCAGCCGACGCGGAGGCCGCACGCTGATCCGCGTCACTCCCGATCGCATCCTGACCCGCACCCCCGACCCGTCGACCGAAGCCGCGGACCGCGCGGCGTGGAGGCCCTCATGAGCGACCCGCAGGTCCTGTCCTTCCGGCCCGAGCCCAGTCAGTACGCCTGGACGTTCGGCGGCGTGCCGCCCGCGGCCCGGATCCAGCCCGGAACCGTCCTGGAGTTGTGGACCGAGGACTGCTTCGCCGGCCGCGTCCGCGGGCCCGGTGACCTGGTCTCGCAGGTCTGCCAGTTCCCGTTCCTGAACCCGCAGACCGGCCCGTTCTGGGTCGAGGGCGCCGAGCCCGGCGACACCCTGGCCGTGCATTTCATCTCGCTTGAGCCGTCCCGGGACTGGGCCGCGTCCACCACCGTCCCGCTGTTCGGCGCGCTCACCTCCACCCACCTGACCGCGACCCTGCAGGAGCCGCTGCCGGAGGTGGTGTGGATCTGGGAGCTGGACCGGGCCAGAGGCACCTGCCAGTTCCTCGCGCGGGACAGCGACTGGACCGCCGAGCTGCCGCTCAACCCGATGCACGGCACCGTGGGCGTGGCCCCGGCCAACCTGGAGGTGCGCTCGGCACTGGTGCCCGACGCGTTCGGCGGCAACATGGACACCCCGGAAATGCGCGCCGGGGTGACCTGCTACCTGGGCGTGAACGTCGAGGGCGCGCTGCTGTCCATCGGCGACGGGCACGCCCGGCAGGGCGAGGGCGAGACCTGCGGGGTGGCCGTGGAGTGCGCCATGAACACCGTCATCGCCGTTGACCTGCTCAAGGGCGTGCCCACCCCGTGGCCCCGGCTGGAGTCCGATACCCACATCATGTCCACCGGGTCGGCCCGGCCGCTGGAGGACGCGTTCCGGATCGCGCAGCTCGACCTGGTGCAGTGGGTGGCCGCCGAGACCGGCCTGTCGCAGCTAGATGCCTACCAGTTCATCACCCAGGCCGTGCAGGCCCCGCTGGCCAACGTGTGCGACACCAACTACACGTCGCTGGCCATGCTGCGCAAGGACTGGCTGCCGCGCACCGGGCAGCCCTCCTACCGCGGCATGCACGAGCACCTGCGCGAGGTAGCCGCCGGCTACTCGGGCTAACGCGGCCGAGCCGGCCACCGCTGCGGCTGGTGCCGGGCTTACCGGGACTCGACCCGCCCCGCCGGGCGGGGGCCGGCCGTCAGCTCCGCCTGCGCGGCAGTCCAGGCCGGGTCGCCCGGCTGGAACGTCGTGCGGAGGTAGGCCGCGGTCAGCCGCGCGACGGCGGCGACCCGTTCCGGATTCTCGTCCGTGGTCTCGGCGGCGTCATAGCCGGCGATCCCGCCCAGCCCGTGCTCGGCGTCAAAGACGGTGAGCAGGGACTTGGGGCCGGGGGACAGGACGTACGGGTCGGCGTGCCACTGCGCGCCCCGGACCGTCAGGTGGGCCGAGGTGTCCTTGTCCCCGGCGACTACCAGCGCGGGCGTCGTCATCGCGGAGAAGTCCGTGGTCAGGAAGAAGGGGTAGTTCTTCGCCGCGAACTCGCTGAGGGCATCGCCGCCCCGGCCGGGCGCCGCCAGCAGCACGCCGGCCGTGATCCGGGGCTCGGCCAGGTTCACTTCCTTACCGTCGCGCGGATCGGTCAGCCGCGCGCCCAGCAGCAGGCTCGCGGTGTGCCCGCCCAGCGAGTGCCCGGCGACGGCGACCTGGCCGCGGTCCAGCCGTCCCGCGAGCCCCGGCACGGCGGCCTCGATCACCTCGAGCTGGTCCAGGATGCGCTTCATGTCCTCGGCTCGCGAGCGCCAGTACAGCGGCGCATCCGGGTCGCCGGGATCCAGGCGCAGTGTCCTGGAGTCCAGGTGGGTGGGCTGGATCACGACGAAGCCCTGCGCCGCCCAGGAGCTGGCCAGCGGACCGTAGCCGTTCAGGGACGACAGGTTGTTGGAGGAGCCGTGGCCGTGCGAGAGCAGGATGACCGGCAGCTCGCTCCCGGTCACCGGCGCGGAGACGCGCACCTGCAGGTCCACGGCACGGCCCGGGGCGGCCAGCACCAGCGGGCCGACGGACAGGACGGCAGCGGGCGCGCCGGCGGGCCCGCCGGGGTGCGTTGAGTCGCTCATGGCGTGCAGTTTCCTTCCGTAGGCGGGCCGGCCGGCCCAGGGGCCGGCCGCGGCCCGGGCCAGGCCGCCGGGCCGCAGTCTCAGCTGGCCGGCCACGGGTGCAGCGGACAGGACTGCCGTCCCGGGCTACGCTCTGAAGCGGAGCACTGTTCCGGTAACTATACGGATCGCTGTTCCGTTTTGTCGAATCCATCGTCCGGAAGGAGGGTGCGGTGCCCGCCACGAGCCGGTCCGCGGAAGTGCCCGCCCGCGCCCGGCGAGCCGACGCCGTGCGCAACCAGCAGGCGCTGCTCACCGCCGCCGCCGCGGTGTTCGTCACCTCCGGCGTCGACGCGCCGATCCGGGAGATCGCGGCCAGGGCCGGCGTCGGGATCGGCACGATCTACCGTCACTTCCCGACCCGCGCGGATCTGGTCGTCGCCGTCTACCGCCACCAGGTCGAGGCCTGCGCGCAGGCGGGCCCGGCCCTCCTGGCCAGCGCCGGCTCACCGCTGGCCGCGCTCCGTCAGTGGGCCGACCTCTTCGTGGACTTCCTGGTTACTAAGCACGGACTCGGCCGGGCGCTGCGCCCGGACAGCAGCGGCTACGAGGCGCTGCACACGTACTTCCTCGATCGCCTGGTGCCCGTCTGCGCGCAGCTGCTCGAAGCCGCCGTCGACGCTGGCGAGATCAGGCCCGGGACGGGGGCCTACGAGCTGATGCGCGGCATCGGCAACCTGTGCGCCGGGGGCGACAGCGACCCGCGCTACGCCCCGCGCCGGCTCACCGGCCTGCTGCTGACCGGGCTCCAGCGGCCGCCAGGCGGTGGCGGCACCTAGCTGCCGTCGCGGCCCGCGGCCGGGTGGCCCTCCTGGCGCAGCGCCTCGGCCAGCTCCTCCAGGGCCGGCAGGGCCTCGGTGATGGCCGCGTCATGCCGCGCGTCGAGGCGGCCCATGCAGGCCGAGACCGCCTCGAAGCGCTGGGCCTTGACCCGGCGGTCCAGCTGCTGGCCGGCCGGCGTGGCCGCCACCGAGGCGCTGCGCAGGTCAGCCGGGTCCGGGATCCGGCTGATCAGGCCCATCTCCTGGAGCTTGCCGATGACCCGGGACAGCATCGTCGGGTTGAGCCCCTCGATCTCGGTCAGATCGGCCAGGCTGAGCGGCCCGCGCACGACGACCAGGCCGAGCACCGAGGCCTGCGACGGAGTCAGGCCGGCGTCGGTCGAGGAGCTGTTCAGCTGGCGGGCCAGCCTGCTGATGACCCGGCGGAGCCGGATCACGCCGTCATCGTCCATGCCTGCTCCTGACCGTTACCTGGGCAGATTCTAACTAGTTGCCTGCCGGCAAGCAGTGTAGTGTTTCGGTATGTGGTGGCCGAACACAAGATAAGCAAAACGACGCCCCCCGCCATCCCGGCCGGCGCCACGAGCCCGGCCGTGCCGGGCGCCGAGCCGGCCAGCGGCCGGTACATCGTTTTCGCCATCGTGTCGCTGGCGCTGCTGATGGCCTCCGTCGACCAGACCATCGTGGCCACCGCGCTGCCCGCACTTCAGCACGACCTGCACTCCGCGGTCAACTGGAGCAGCTGGACGATCACCATCTACTCCCTCGGCCAGATCCTCATGCTGCCGCTGGCGGGCAAGCTCGGCGAGCAGTACGGGCGCAAGCGGATCTTCCTGGGCGCCGCCGCGCTGTTCACCGTGGCCTCGCTGTGCTGCGGCTTCGCCAGCAACATCTACCTGCTCATCGTGCTGCGCGCGGTGCAGGCTATCGGCGGCGGCGCGTTCATGCCGTCGGCGACCGGCATCGTGGCGCAGATCTTCGGCCGGGACCGGGACCGCGCGGTCGGCCTGTTCTCCAGCATCTTCCCGATCGGCGGGATCGTCGGCCCGGTGCTCGGCGGCCTGTTCGTGACGTACTGGTCGTGGCGCGGGATCTTCCTGGTGAACGTGCCGCTGGGGATCGCGCTGATCGCGCTCGGCGCCGTGTTCATCCCGGCCAGCTCGCGGACCCGCGACCAGCCCCTGGACATCCGCGGCGTGCTGCTGCTGGGCGGGACACTGCTGCCGGCCATGTTCGGCATTGCCTGGCTCGGCGGCGGCGCATCGCCGGCCAGCCCGGCCTTCTGGGCTCCCGAGGCGGCGGCGGCCATCGCGCTGGCCGCGTTCGTGCGGCACTCGGCCCGCGCGGCCGCGCCGTTCATCCAGATCCGGTACCTGGGCGGGCACGGGTTCGGCGTGATGAACCTGATCAACTTCCTGTACGGGTCCTCGGTACTGGGCTTCGGCGCGCTGATCCCGCTGTACGCCCACGCCCGGTACGGGCTGAGCATCCTGGCCGGGGGCACGCTGCTCACCGCGCGGGGCGCCGGCATGATCGCCACCGCGGGAACGACCGTGTTCCTGCTGCGCCGCACCGGCTACCGGTGGCCGATCGCGATCGGCTCGGCCCTGGCCGCGGGCGGTTTGCTGATGACGGCCCTGAGCCCGGCCGGGCTGTCGCCGTATGCGTGGCTGGCGATCGCCGCGGCGGCGTGCGGCATCGGCATGGGCATCTCCACGCCCGGCGCCAATAACGCGACCTTGCAGCTGGCGCCGGACCAGGCCGCAGCGCTGGCCGGGCTGCGGGCCATGTTCCGGCAGACCGGCTCCATCACGGCGGTAGCCATCACCACCGCCGTCCTGGCCCGCAGCACGACCCCCGGCCTCACCCAGGCCCACGTGTTCATCGTGTTCGCGATCATCGTGTTGGCCACGATGCCCCTGATCCTCCGCGTCCCCGAACACCGCGGCCGCTGGTAAGGCTCCCGGCCCGCCCCAGTCACCCCAGGCTCCCCGCGTCAGCCCCGGCCCGCTTGTCGCCGGACCCCGCGCGCCGCAGTCACCCAGGCTCCCCGGGCCGCGCCAGCGGCCCCGGGCGAGCGACCCGGAGGAATGCCCGGCGCCGCCTGGACTGAGGAGCTTGCGACGAGGGAAGCCGGCGCCTCCAGGGCATTCCGCAGGCGAGCGGGCAAATCTGGTGGGCAGGCCCCCCGCCAGCCCAGTCCTGGCGAGGGGCCTGCCGTCTAGCGCTGCCGGCCGTTAATCGCCTGCGGAGCTGGCCGGCAGCGGGTCGGTGGCCAGGCTCTCCTCGCCCTCCAGCAGCGCGGGCGCGTTCTGCAGCGCCTGCGGCCGGACCGCGCCCAGGACCAGCGCGTAGATGACGCCGACGGCGATCAGGGCGATGGTGAGCCAGGGCAGGGCGTTGAGCGGGCTGGGCTGACCGGGCCGCAGGTCGCCGTAGACCGGGATGGCCAGCACCACGATGCCGATGATCGGCGTGACGACCCACAGCCAGGGGTTCTTGCGGATGCCGCGGCGGCGGAACTTCACGAACTCCACGATCAGCGCCACGTTCGCGACCAGGTACATGATGATCAGCCCGAGGATGCCCCAGGTGCTCAGCAGTCCCACCGCCGTGCCAGGGTCGGTGAAGGCGGTGGAGATGACCCCGATCGCGATGCTCGGCGCGACAAACGCAATCGCCGCCCAGGCCGGCGTGCGGAACCGGGGCGACACCCGGGCGAGCGACTTGCTCCACAGCCCGCCCCGGGCGCCGGCGAAGATCACCCGCGAGGTCTGGGTGTTGGCCGCTACGTACGAGCTGGTCACACTGGACAGGAACACCCAGGTGATGAGCGGCGCCACGAACGGCAGGAACGCCTTGGCCGCGGTGTGGAACGGGTTGGCATCGCCCGCCAGCGTCGCGGCGTGACCAACGCCGAACGCCGTGACCAGGGCATAGGAGCCCACGACGTAGATAATCCCGCTGACGACCACGGCGCCGAGCACCGCGAGCGGGACGGTGCGCCGCGGGTTGCGGGTTTCCTCGGCCAGCGGGGCAGCGGCCTCGAACCCGCCGAAGGCCAGCACCGCCAGGCTGAAGGCGACCAGCACGTCCTGGGCCCCGCCGCCTGGCCAGCTGAACGGGGTGGCCGACAGTCCGCTGGCCCCGCCCCGGAACAGGATGGTCAGGCTCAGCACCACTAGCAGCACGACCTCGAACACGTACAGCGCGACGGTGATCCGGACGCCGAACTTGAGTCCGACCACCACCGGGGCCACCACCAGGACGCCGTAGACGATGGTGGTGATCGCGGTCAGCCCCCAGATGTGGGAGTTGCCGAACACGTTCTGGACGATGTAACTGCCGACGAAGATGTAGATGCCGCCGAAGGCGATGATGTAGCCCAGCAGGGTGATCACGCCGATCGCGACGGCCACCCTCGTCCCGATGGCCCGGGTGATGTAGGTGATGAACGACCCGGCGCTCGGGTAGACGCCGGCGAACTGGGCCAGGGTGCTGCCCGTCGCGCACATGCCGACCATGGAGATCAGGAAGATCAGCGGCGCCGAGGAGCCGGCCAGGGCGACCATGACACCGGTGGTGAAGAACAGGTTGAAGGCCGGGGCGATCTGCGCCAGACCCGGCATGATCACCCCGAACAGCCCGAGCTGCCCGCGCTCCAGGGTGTGCGGGGCCCTCTCGGTGGTTGCGGCCATGGCTTATCCCTTTCCGTGCCGCTTAATGAATGCGAGGAAGGCCTCGTTGAACTCGGCCGGGTGCTCCCACAGACATGCATGGCCGCCTGGCGTGGTCGCGAATTCGGCCCCGGTGATGCCCTCGTGCAGGCGCCGGGACAGGGAGACGGGAATCAGGATGTCCTGCTCGCCGGCCAGGACCAGGGTCGGCGTGCCGAGCTGGGTGAGCCGGCTGGTGGTGTCGTGGTCGATGATGACGGCCAGTTGCGCGAGGTAGGCATGGATGGGCTGGTCCAGGTACTTCATGGCCTGCTCGAACTCGGCCGCGTCCGCGGGCCGCTGCTCGAAGAACGGGACGGTGAAGGCCCAGAGCGCCACGTCGCGCATGACGAACGGGACGCCCAGCACCGGGGCCATGTCGGCCCACATCGCGAACATCCGCGTGCAGAACGGGCCCGGCGCGGCGTAGGTGCAGCCGAGGGTCAGCGAGCGCAGGTCACCGGGGTAGGCCAGGGCGTACTCCTGGGCGATCATGCCGCCCATCGAGACGCCCATCAGGTGGAAGTCGGTGATGCCCAGGTGGTCAACCAGCGCCTTGGCGTCGTCGGCCAGCATCCGGCTGGAGTACGGGCCGGCCGGCTTGCTGGTCGCCCCGACGCCGCGGTTGTCGAAGCGCAGCACCCGGTAGCCCGCATCGGTGAAGGCATCCATCTGGAAGGCCCAGGTCTCCAGGTCGTCGGCCAGGCCGTTGACGCAGACGATGGTGTCCTCGCCCGCGCCCTCCAGCTTGTAGTTAACGGTCAGGTCATTGATCGTGGCTACGGGCATGGGGGTCTCCTTCGGTCCGGAGCCGAATGCGGGCGTGAAGTTCGCGGAGGCTGTCCTCGGTCAGCCCGAAGTGCTGGGCCGCGACGCGGGCGGCGGTCTCGGAGTCCCCGGCGATGATCGCCTCGGCCAGCTCGGGATGCTGGTGGATGGCACGCTTGCGGACCTCCGGCGAGTACGGCTCGGCGTCGAAGCCGAAGCTGACCTCGCGCCGGACCCGGGCGCTCAGGTCGGTCAGACGGCGGTTGTGCGCGGCCTGGGCGATGGCCTGGTGCACCGCGCCGTCGGCCAGCCGGGATGCCTCCCGGTCGGGGGCGTCGGCGTAGGCGGCCACCGCGGCCCGGATGGCCGCGACGTCGGCGGCGTCGCACCGCTCGGCCGCGACCCGGGCGATCTGCTGCTCGATGAGCTGGCGGAAATCCAGCACCTCGCTGAGCTCGGTCCAGGCCGGCACCAGCGTGCGGCGGATCATCTCATCCGACTCCGCGCCCTGCCCGGTCTGCACGAACGTGCCGCCGCCGCGGCCGCGCCGGGTGGTGACGTAGCCCGCGGCGTGCAGCCGCTGCAGCGCCTCGCGGACGGTGGTCCGGCTGACCTCCAGCATGTGCGCAAGCTCGCGCTCGGAGGGCAGCTGCTGGCCGGGGACGAATTCCCCGAGCGCGATGGCGGTGACGAACCGCTCCGCGATCCGCTCGCCCGCGGTCCGCAGCGTCAGGGGGGCCAGCAACTGGCCGAACGGATCGGCCGCCGGCTCCGGGTCGGTCACTGTTCAGGCCTCCGGGTCGTCAGTGGGCGCGCGCCGGATCACGTCCGGCTCGCCGGGCAGGCCGCCCGCTGCGAAATAGCGTGCCAGGAACCGGGCCATCGTGCGGGCCCCGGCGACAATGCTGGCCAGCTCAACGGCCTCGTCGGCGGCGTGGATGGCGCGCGCGCGGGGCCCGTAGGCCAGTGCTGGCCGGCCGTACTGGTTCAGGTAGTACCGGGCGTCGGTGGTGGATCCCAGGACCAGCCGGCGCGGAGTCTTGCCGTGCGCCCACTCGTGCGCGCCGGACACGGCGGACACCAGCGGGTGATCGGGACTCAGCAGGTACCCCTCGGCCCGGAAGCCCGACTCGCGCACCGACGGCGGGTGCTGGGCCAGCCACGGGTCCCGCGCGGCGGCCGACCCGACCGCCGCGGCGACCCGGCCCAGCGCCTCCGCCGGGCTCCAGCTGCGCGGGTACCCCACCCGCACGCCCAGCCGGGCGACGGCCGGCACGCTGGACGGCCAGTCGCCGGCCGACAGCGTGCCGACATTCACGTTGTACGGGCTGGCGACCTCGCTGAACGCCGGGTCCGCGGGCCCGGCGCTCATCTCGGTTGCGAGGCCGTCCAGAGCCCGCAGCATGGCCGGCACGAAGCGCGCCGGATTGACCGCCCGGTCGGCCGACTCGGCGTGCGCGGGCACGCCCTCGATGCCGATGTCGGCCCACAGGATCCCGACGCCGCCCAGCAGCAGGTCCAGGCCGGTGGGCTCCAGCAGGACCACCGCGTCAGCCAGTGCCCCGGCCTGGCAGGCGGCCAGCGTCCCGTTGCCGGTGCACTCCTCCTCGATGACGCTGAGGAACGACAGCTCCCCGGTCACCGCGCCCGGCATGGCCGCCCGCAGCGCCTCGATGGCCAGCAGGCCCATCGCGAAGCCGCCCTTCATGTCCCCGGTGCCGCGGCCGGTCATCCAGCCGTTCGCGGTCCGGGGCGTGAAGGGGTGACCCGACCAGGTCGGCGCCTGCGCCGGCACCACGTCGATGTGCCCGTTCAGCAGCAGGGACGGCCCGGTACCGGGATTCATCCGGCCGAGCACGTCATACCGCCCGTCGTAGGACGCCTGCGCCACCCCGCCGGGCGCCGCCGCGGCGATGCCGGGCGGGATGGGCAGCCGGGACACCGTGAAGCCGAGCCGGTCCAGCTCGGCGGCGACGATCTCCTGCGCCGCAGGCTCGTTACCGACCGTGCTGTCCGCCGCGACCAGCCGCTCCAGCAGGGCGAACGCCTGGCCGGCCCGGGCCTCGATAGCCCGGTCGACCGCCTCGAAGCTGCCCGGCGCATAGCCGATCGCGTCAAAGCCCGCGGACGCAAAGCCGGTTGACACGCAGACCCCCTGGGTCATTGCCAGACTCGCCGCCCGGCCGCTGTCGTCTGGTCTAAAGGACTGTTCTTTAGACATTTAAACGTGGGCTGGCGGGCACGTCAAGAGCGGCATGACGGCGTAAAACGACCTCATCCCCGGCCGGGGCAGCCGGGGGACGGGGTCGTGGCGATCCGGGCCGGCCGTCTCGGCCCGGATCGCCGGTCACGAAGCCGGTCACGAAGCCGGTCACGGAACCGGCCCGCGGAACCAGCCCGCGGAATCAGCCGCAGAGCCGGTCAGCCGGTCAGCCGGCCGGCTCGCCGGTCAGCCGGAACAGCGGCTTCCACGGGGAGCCGCCCGGGTCGCTCGCCTCGGCGGCGGGCGAGACGCCCTGGTTGTTCCACTTCGACACGTACGGCAGGCGGCGGAACAGGACCCTGACCCCGGCCCGGTAGCTGGTCAGCCGGGACCAGGCGGGATAGGTGCCGGCCGGCAGCGTCGGCAGCGCGCGGGCGTGGTCGCCGGGCAGCACCGGCCCGAGCAGCTCCCAGGGTGACTGCCACGAGTACTGCACCTGCGCTGCCGGAACCTGGCCGGTGTTGTACCACTTGGCCTGGTAGATCTCGCCGTCCTCGACGACCTTGTACCCGGTGGCGTAGGCCTTGGCCGGCGACCACGCCGGGTACGGGGCGTCGGCCGGGCTGGTGTCCGGCCGCGGCGGCAGCACGCTGCCGCCCGCGACCGGGGTCAGGTGCGCCTGGCCCTGCAGCTGGCCCAGGGTCTTAGCGAACTCCAGGCCCGACTGGCCGGTGCCGCTGCAGGTGTTGGACAGCAGGCCCAGCTCGGCAAAGGACGAGCCGCACTGAGTGTCCCGGTTCAGCGACCACATCGACACCCGGCCCAGGTGCTCGCGGTGCGCGAAGGTGGTCAGCCCCCGGGCGTCGGTCACCGTGAACCGCTCGCCCTTGATGTCGTTCTGGCCGATCATGACGGTCGCGCCCATCCGCTGCCAGGTCTGCTGGGCGTGCAGGTGCACGCCGTACCGGGGCAGCAGGCCCGCGAGCTGCGCGTGCGCAGCGGACAGGGCACTCTGCACGTCGTCCAGCATGGTGTCACCGGGCGCCGGGGGCTGCCGGAAGTCCATGGTCATCAGGTTGACCCCGGCGATCGGCACCCGGTCGCGGAGCATCGACTGCACCACCGACAGGGCGTTGTCCTGCAGCCCGTCCGGCTCGGCCGGCAAGGTCAGCCACACGCCCAGCTGCCGGTGGCTGGCCCGGGCCGCCTGCTCCAGCGCGGCCATCGCCGCGGCCCGGCGCTGCTCGGCCGGGAAGCTGTTCAGGGCCGCGCCCTCGATGTCCAGGTCGATGGTCGTCAGGTGGTACTGGCTGATCACCGACTGGTAGGCCCGGGTGAGCCGGGCCGTGCTCGTGCAGGCCAGGTCCAGGCTCTGGTGGGCCTGGCCGCCGAAGGAGGCGATGACCTGCGCTCCGTCCTGCTGCAGCTGCGCGATCCGCGAGCCCAGCGCCAGCGACTGGTTAGCCTGCGCCGGGGTGTAGGAGGCGCCCCAGCTCGGCGAGCAGGGCGCGGCCGGGCTGGCCACCACGAAGCCCAGCACCGCCTGCCGGGCCGGGTCGGCCGAGCTGCTCTGGAACTGGTAGGTCGGGGTCAGCGTGACATCGACGTACGGCGCGAACCAGGTGGTGCGGATCGGCGGCAGCGTATTCAGCTGCGCCTTCACCGCCGCGTACCCGCCGCCGCCGGCGGCCGCCAGCAGGCCCAGCGCGGTCAGCGATCGCAGGACCGACAGCCGCCGCCGCGGCTCCGGAGCGGGCACTCCGGGATCCGCTGGCTCGCTCAGGCCGCGGCCCGGCGCCGGCGCCGTCCCCGTCACCTGGCGCGGCTGCGGCCGGCCGATCGCGGGGAACTGGCCGGTGGAGTCGAAGCTCACCTCCAGCACCGACTGCCAGTCCGCGGGCCCGGCGGCCGGGGCGCGGCGCTCGGCCTTCCGGCGGCGGATCAGGCGCCGCCGCCGCGTCCGGGCCGGCTTGAACAGCAGCGAGGTGGCGTGGATCCAGGCGTCGACGATCGAGTTCCGGATGCCGATGAAGGCCACGGTGGCGTAGCAGGCCAGCACGATGTTGATCCCGGCGTAGGCCATGTTCTCCACGCGCAGGTGCCGGTAGGCGAAGTAGAAAGTCCCGCCGGCCAGCGCGATCAGCAGGTACGGCGCGATGACGAAGAACGGCGGCGCGACCGTGCGGTTGGCGACCTTCGGGGTACGTGCGAACGGCGCCTTGGACGCGGTGATGCCCTGGACCAGCGAGGACACCGTCCCGGCCAGGTTGACCGGCAGCAGGATCAGGTTGAAGCCGTAGATCCGCAGCACGTCCAGCCGCTTGTAGCCGCAGTAGCGCAGGTCGCTGGCCATGGCCAGGAAGTACGGCAGGGCCACCAGCCCGAGCAGCGGGCTGATCAGCGTGGAGTTGAACGGGAACGCCAGCAGCACCAGCAGGCTGACCGAGCTCCAGCAGATGGAGGCCATGTAGTTCCAGCGCAGGAACAGCTCGCTGAACCGGGTTCGCTCGCCGCGCGCGCGGCGGGCCCGGGACTGGCGGCGCAGCTTAGGCAGGATGAGCAGGCAGCCGTTGGCCCACCGGCGCCGCTGGATGCACAGCGACCCGAAGTCCGGCGGCGTCGCGCTGTAGCTGAGCCGCTCGGGGCAGTTGTACAGCTTCCAGCCGTGGATGCCCATGTCGATCGTGGACTCGGTGTCCTCGATGACCGTCCGGTCCCGGATGTAGTGCCGGATCTCCCAGTCGCCCATGTAGGAGGTCTCGGCGATGTCGTCCAGGGCCGGCTTGCGGATCACCGCGTTCGCGCCCACCCAGAAGGTGGCGTCGTAGTAGCACAGCCCCTGATGGACGATGTGCTGCAGGTCGGTGGTCGCGCCGGCGATCCGCTCCAGCCGGGTGGCCGAGCCGGGGAACGCGCTGTAGGGCGTCTGGGCGATGGCCATGTCCTTGTGCTCGCTCTGCTCCAGCAGGTGCACCAGGCGCAGGCAGTACTCCGGAAGCAGGACGCTGTCGGCGTCCAGCGTCACGACGTAGTCGGGGTCGGGAACGCTCAGGTCGCAGTCGGCCGGGCTGCAGCGCACCAGCGCGGTGCCGGTGGGCGTCGTCGTCTCGGCGAAGCTGCCGCCCATCAGGCCCAGGTAGCTGTTCAGGTTCATCGCCTTGTTGGCCTCATGCGACAGCGACACGTAGCGCTTGCGCTCGAAGCTGGACACCTCGGCCCGGAACGTCCACACCAGCCGCCGGTAGAAGCGCCGGACCTGCGAGCGGCCCAGGATGGCGCCCTCCTCGGCGGACTGGCGCAGCGCGGCCGCGATGGCCCGCAGCGAGTCAGCCAGCGGCGTGATCACCTCATCGGCGAAGAAGTCGTCGGTGTGGTCCTCGCGCGGCTGCTCGGCGGCCAGCATGTCAAGCCAGGTCACGGCCGCGTCGTAGTGGCTGGCCAGGACGAACATCTCCGGCATGCCCACCGGCCGGCCGCGCCGGCAGCCCGCCTCGAACTGGTCCAGGGCGGTGATGAACACCCGGGCCGGGCCGGCCAGCAGCTCGCTGATCTGGCCGGGCAGCGCGCGCGCCGCCAGCAGCAGCTCCCGTGCCCGCGCGTTCTTCGGCCGCACCGGGTCGTCGATCAGCAGCACGATCCGCTTGCGCGGGAACTCCTGCAGCGCCGCCGACAGCAGCGTCTTGCGGATGACCGCGGCGTCCTCCTGGTAGGAGGGGATGATCGTGGTCAGCGCCGGCGTGGTGGTGTCGTAGAACTGGTCCAGGATCGCCCGGCTGGCCCGGTGGTGGCTGCGGGTCCGGTAGAAGAAGCCCAGCCTGCTCAGCAGGTAGGCCAGTGCCGACGCCGTCAGCACCGTCACGATGACCAGGTAGGTCACCGACTCGGTACGTGAGATCGCGGTGGAGTAGACCGGGTTGAGCAGGTCGCGCAGCAGCCAGGTGAAGAAGTAGCCCAGCCACGCCGACACCGTGACGATGATGGCCAGCCGGGCCAGCGCGATGCGCCGGTCGCTAACGGGCGGGGGCACCATCGGCAGCGAGTGGGTGCGCCGGTCCCGGCCCCACTGCCGTCGCGGGCGGCGCGGTGGCCGGGGTGGCCGCGGCGGGCCGGCCGGGCCGTCCGACGGCGGGCGCGGGCTGCCGGGCGGTGCGTCCGGGTGCGGCGAGGCGGACCAGGGCGGGCGGGTGGATGCGGGGGCGGACATGAACCGTCATTTCTCCTGTGCTCGGGCCACGGACTCGGCCTGGCTGGATGCGGGGTCGTGGCCGGCCGCGCTGGCGGGAGCGTCAGCGCGAGATGAGCACGGCGCAGCCGACAGCACGCCGATCCCCCCTCAAGGCCGGCGGGTCGCCTGCGACGGCGCGGGTACCCGCGCCCGGTTCCGCGGTCTTCGCTGACCTGCGACCCGATACAAGACGCTCCAGGCATCTGACAGGTTGACGCCGAATATCGCGGTCAGTAATGAACAATGTGCGAAAAGTAGTCAAAGGTGGCATGCCTGACGGGTAGCCAGATACAGGTGCACCGGGTGGCCTGGCGGGCGGCCACCCGGTGCACGACCTGCGCTGATGTCCTGCTCAGCAGGCTCCGTCGTTCGTCCAGGCGCCAGATGCGCCGCCCGGAATCTCGTCGTAGTTCCACTGATTGGCGGTCCAGTTGCTGCCGCTGTAGGAGACCTCGTCGCCGGAGGTGTAGGCGCTGCTCGACACCCAGGCCGCGGCGCAGCTCCCGCCGCCGCCCCCGGTACCGCCTCCGCCGCCCGTGCCGCCGCCGCCCCCGGTGCCGCCGCCACCGCCAGTAGGTGGCGCGACCGTGGAGGTGTTGTTGGCGAAGGCCACCGTGTAGGTGCTGAAGTCCCACGAGTTCTGGCTGACGCTGCTGCAGTCGCTGGAGGTCGCCTGGTTGTTGACCGGGTTGCACTCGCGGTCCCGGTTCACCGACCAGAAGGTGTACCGGCTCAGGCCGTTGCTCTCGGCGAAGTTCAGCACCGTCTGGAAGTCGGCCTGGTAGAAGTACTCGGCCGTGTCCGTGCGGCCGTTCATCCCGGAGAAGCCCTCATGCTGGTAGGCCTGCGAGCTGCTCCAGCCGAACGCGGCGACCAGCTGGGCGTTGAAGTCCTGCAGGGCCGTGACCTGTGATGACCCGCCGCTGAATCCGCCATCGAACGGCATGATCGTGTAGTCGTTCGGAGTGAATCCCAGGCTCTTGGCCTCAGCCAGCAGCTGCTGCCCGAAGTAGTTCGCGCCCGTGGTGGTGGACGGCATGGTGATCGAGATGAACAGGCCGGGGTCTTCCTGCTGCAGGATCTGCGCCGCGCCCAGCTCGTTGGCGATCGCCGACGAGCTCTCGATCTCCGGTTCCTCCAGGTCGAAGTCGAACGCGTGCAGGCCGTAGGTGGTGATGACCTGCTGGTAGGCCGCCGCCGTGGCCGACGCCGAGCCGCACACCTGGCCGAGCTTCGTGCCGTTGTAGCCGCCCGCCGACACGATGACGTCGCCGCCGTTGCTGCGGACCTCGTTAATCTCGCCGGCCACCTGGGTGTCGGACGAGACTGGGTCGGTGCCGTCCCACGACGGGCTGCAGGCACCGCCGCCGGCCAGGATGAAGGCCATGTCGAACGCCTTCTGCCCGGTGGCCGACATCACCTGGCCCAGGTCGAGGCTGGTGTCCATCGTGCTGTAGTAGGGCGCCGACTCATACCAGTTAGCCGTTAACGCAGCCGTGCTGGCGGCGGCTCCGGCGGCGGGCTGTGCCCGGGCGGACCCGGCGGCGGCCAGCAGGGCGGCCGACACGCTGCCGGCCAGCAGCAAGGTTGCGGCCGTCGTGGTGAGTGCGGTGCCGGCCCGGCGGCGCGGGCCGGGCCACGCCGTCCGGCGCAGGCGGGGGAGCGGGGAGTGCTGCACGGATTCCTCCTAGCGGGGGTAAGGACGGACTCCTAACTAATAGGAAAGTTTCCTATTAGTTAATTGCCGACACTAAGCCGGATCCATTACCTGGTCAAGAGAAATGCCCCGATTAGCGCCAATCCTGCCCTGCCACCGTCACACCACGCATCGAGTGGGTGCCGGACCAAGTGGGCTTACCGGCGCGCGAAGCTGATCAGCGGACCGAGATCCCCGTCTGAGTCGGCCGTCCGCAGGGCCGCGATGTACTCGCGGCGGACAACCGTGGGCTCAGAGAGCGATGTCCGGCCCCAGGTGAACGCCGTTTCGCCGAGTGCCACCGCCAGGGCGTCGCTGGCCATCCGGGACCAGCGGCCGTTGCCGTTAGGAAATGGGTGGATGACCACGAGCCGGTATCCGAGCCGGATCGCGCACTCGTCTACTCCGAAGCGGTGCTCGGCGGAGTCACTCAGCCAGGTTTGAGCGTCCAACTGAAGGCGGCGCATCTCCAGGCGGATCTGCCAGTACGGCACGCCGAGATTCCTGTCAGCCGTCCGGTACTCGCCGGCCCAAGCCCAGACTTGGCCGTACATCCGCCGATGCAGTCGCCGCAGCCATCCTTCATCCGTCACTAGCTCCGGCCGCAGCCGGCGGGCTGTGCCCAACAGCCATGTCCGGGCGGTCAGGATGTTCTCCGCCTCCGCGCGGTTCAGTTCCGACCGGGTGAGTACCGGCAGCAGCAGTCCGTCGCGTTCCGCCTCAGTAAGGGGGGTGGCGTCGGCAGGCTCAGCGTGCAGGTCGGTCATGCGCCTGTGTCGCTCCACAGGCCACCGCGCCCCAGGATCTGCTCGGCGAGTTGCTTTTCCAGTTCCGATTCCTGGCCTGTGGCCTGATCCTCCAGGAGCATGGTCTGCTCGACAGCGGCCACCTGCTGGTGTGCCAGTTCCTGCGCACGCTCCTGAACCACACTGGTCAGGGGCCGGCGCGGTACCAGGAGATAGACGAGGTCACAGCCCAGAGCGTCGCCTGCCCGGCGGAGCGTTTCTAGCCGGATTCGGTCGGCGTCCTCGGACTGCTCTAGCCGGATCACCGCTCCTGGCGTGACACCCAGCCGGTCAGCGAGCGCAGCAGCGCTCATTCCCAGTGCTCCCCGGATGGCATGTATCCAGCCCCGCGGCGGACGGGCGAGGGCGCGCAGCGGCTGCCATTCATCGAAGTGCGCATCCAGGAGGTTTCGGCTGCGGACGGCCACGTCGTTCGAGACTCTCGGCATGAGTCCTCCAGTAGATTGCGTGCTAGCGCATCATAGATCGCTAGCATTATGAATTATACCTCACTATAGATGATATCTATCGTGAGGCATAGCTCAATGAAGGCGCGAATAAGACACTGACGGCAGTGCTCTCGGGCTATGACCGGGGCAGGCGGGCCTTGATGGCGTCGGCGAAGGCCTGCGGCGCCTCGCGCGGCGAGAAATGCCCCGCGCCGTCCAGGTGCGTCAGCGTCACGTCGCTGAAGAACTCCGCCAGCCGGTCCGACCACGCCTGCGGGAACAGCGGGTCATGCTGGGGCCACAGCACGTCGGCCGGCACGCTGATCCGCGCATCCGGCTCGGGCGCCTGCTCCGCCAGCGAGGCCGCGACCGAGCCGGCGCCGCCGCGGTACCAGGCGATCGACGCCGTGAACGCCCCCGGCGACCCGTACGCCGACACCAGGTGGTCCTCGTCGGCCGCGGACAGCTCGAAGTCCGGCCCCGACCAGTGCGACCAGAAGTGCCGCAGGTACCCGCGCACCGCGCCGGGCTGACCGTCCATCAGCTCCGTGCACAGCTCCAGCTGATGGAATGCCTGGTACCAGAACTCCCGCTGCGCGTCCGGCTGCAGGATCCGGTCCCCGATGCCGGGCAGCGGCGGCGCGACGACCAGCGCCCGGACTAGTTCCGGGTGGTCCCGCGCGATGGCCTGGGCGATCCGGCTGCCGATGTCGTAACCGGCCAGGACCGGCCGGTCCAGCTCCAGTTCGCTGATCAGCGCAAGGACGCTGCGCGCCTGCGCCACCGCGGAGTACTGCTCCGCCGGGTCAGCCGGGTGCTTGTCGGACTCGCCGAACCCGCGCAGGTCCGGCACCACCACGTCAGCATCCGGGGTCAGCAGCGGCACCATGTCGCGGTAGTCCGTCCGGTCACCCGGCCAGCCGTGCAGCAGGACGACGGCGGGGCCGCTGCCGGCGCGCTCGAAGGCCAGCCGGAACCGGTCAGCCTCGCTGGTCTGCCGCAGTGTTTCCTGGCTCACGCGCCGCATTATCCGCGCCCGG
Organism: Streptosporangiaceae bacterium; assembly: GCA_036490755.1. Taxonomy (GTDB): domain Bacteria; phylum Actinomycetota; class Actinomycetes; order Streptosporangiales; family Streptosporangiaceae; genus DASUBV01. The sequence continues at coordinate 1,761 of DASXDJ010000120.1, read as the reverse complement.
CCGGGCCAGCGCCAGCGCCGGCGGTGACGGACTGCTTACGGGCGGGTGCCGAAGGACGGCCGGCCGGTCAGCTCCGGCAGCACCCGGTAGGCGTCCCGGACCCACGCGCACAGCAGCGGCCGCGAGTCCCGCGGGTCGATCAGGTCCTGGACGCCGAACTTCTCCGCGGTCCGGAACGGCGAGCCCAGCGCGGCGAGCTCAGCCCGGATCCGGGCCGCCTCGGCCGCCGGGTCGGCGGCCTGCTCCAGCTCGGCCCGGAACGCCGCCTCCACGCCGCCCAGCACCGGCAGCGACCCCCAGTCCCCGGACGGCCAGGCCCAGCTGCGCCCCGCCCGGTGCCGGTTCACGATCCCGGCGCCGCCCACCCCGTAAACGCGGCGCAGGATCAGCTCCGCCTGCGGCACCCGGGCCTGGTAGACCGCCGCGATGGCGCGGGCCCCGTGCCGGATCGTGGCGCGCTGCTCCGCGACCCGGCCCACGGTCAGGCCGCCCTGGTCGGTCAGGCTGACGATCGGCAGGTGGAACGTCTCGCACAGGTCCGCCAGCCGGGTGATCGCCTGCGCGCCCTCGGCGGACATGGTGGTGCCGCGGTACGGATCGGTGGCCAGCACGCCGACCGGATGGCCGTCCAGCCGGGCCAGCGCCGTCACCGTGCTGCCGCCGTACTCCGCGTACGGGAACACCGAGCCCGCATCGAAGATCGCCGCCAGCACCGGGCCGATCCGGTACGGCTGCCGCGGGTCGCGCGGGACCGCCGCCGCCAGTGACGCCTCCCGCCGCCCGGCCGGGTCAGCAGCGCTGGTGACCGGCGGCGTCTCGTGCACGCTGCCCGGCAGGTACGACAGAAAATCGCGAATCAGAACGAAGGCCTCGGCCTCGGAGCCGGCGAATCGCTCGATCGTGCCGTTGCGCCGGTGCACGGCCGCTCCGCCCAGTTCCTCCTTGGTCAGGTCCTCACCGGTACCGCCGCGCACCACCGGCGGGCCCGCCGTGAACAGCTGGCCAACGCCCTCGACCATGACGGCCAGGTGCGACATAACCAGCCGGGCCGCGCCCAGCCCCACGACCGGGCCGAGGCACGCCGCCACCACCGGCACCAGGGACAGGTTGTCCACCACCGCGTCCCACGCCGGGTTCACCGGCACGTACGTCGCGCCGGAGGTCATTGTCATCTTGACGCTGCCGCCGCCGCTGGCCCCGTCCAGCAGCCGGACCACCGGCAGCCGCATCTCGGCCGCGTACTCCTCGGCGAACACCTGCTTGGCGTGGATCGCCGCGTCCCCGGATCCGCCGCGCACGGTGAAATCGTCGGCGCCCAGCAGGACCGGCCGCCCGTCGATCCGCGCCGTCCCGGCGACGAAGTTGGCCGGCAGCACCGAGGTCAGCGTGCCGTCGTCGGCGTAGCTGCCGAACCCGGTCAGGGCGCCGATCTCAGCGAAGCTGCCGGGGTCGGCCAGCGCCTCGATCCGCTCGCGGACGGTCTGGCGGCCGGTCGCCCGCTGCCGGGCCACCTTGTCCGGGCCGCCCATCGCCTCGGCTAGCTCCTTGCGGCGGCTGATCTCCGCGATCTCCGCCGCCCAGCCCGTTCCCTCCGCAGCCGCCGGATCCGCAGCCGTCGGATCCGGGGCCGCCGGATCCGGGGCCGCCAGGTCCGGGGCGGCGGCCGGGTCCGTGCCGGCCGGGTCGGGGTCCGGGGCCGGTGACGCCGCGGGCGCCGGCCCGGCGGGCTGAGGCGCCGCCACCGCGGCCGGCCGGGCCTGA
>DASXDJ010000119.1:0-7237 GCA_036490755.1 Streptosporangiaceae bacterium | reverse complement strand
CTCCGGAGCGCTGTGCAGCGCGAGGCCGCCTGCGACGATGGCCGACGCTCAGGCGGCGGGGACCAGGCAGCCGGGGAGGCAGGGCCGGGAGGAGTGATAACCCCGGCTGCTGAGCGCCCGCGCGACCTCGGCCGCGACCTGGCAGGGCCGCTGGCGGATGTCGAGCCAGCCGTAGCGCAGCGTCAGGATGCCTGCAGCCGCGGCGGCGTTGTCTCGGTGAATGTCGCGCCAGCGGGTGTCATCCGGGTGGGCGGACCGGCCGTCAAGCTCCACCGCCACGTCGTATTCCGCATAGAGCACGTCGCGGTACTCGGTGTGTCCGGCGTCCCGTGCCCGGGCCTGCCGGATACCGCGCGGCAGCGCGTGCGGCCGCTCAACGTCGCGCAGGTAACGCACCTCCAGAACGGAGTGCAGGCCCTCGAAATCAGCGGACAGCGCCTCGGCCAGGTCCAGGCGCCACCGGAGCCGGGCACGCTGGTCGAGGGCGGCGCGCAGCCGGGCCGGGGAGGTGAGCCGGCGGCCGAGCGCGCGCGTCAGCCAGCCATAGGCGTCATCGAGCCGGATGGCCGAGCCGGCCAGGTCCAGCACGGTGGCCTCGATGCGGGTCTGCGGCGGCGTCAGCACCGGGTGCCGCTCCAGGCTGGCCAGCCGCGAGCGGTGCACCACGAGCCCGGGGACCCGGCTCACGTGCCGGCCGACTGGCACCGTGACATGGATGAGCTGGCTCTGCTCGTCCTGCAGGCCGCTGACCTCGGCGGCGGTGCTGTAGCTCAGCATCGCCTCCGGTCCGGCCCGCAGAACAGCCGCCCACAGGGACGCCGACCGCGGCAACTGGCCGGAGAACGTGGCGTAGATGCCCGGGTACAGCCGCTGCCAGCTGCGCCGCGCGAGCCTCGCCTGGATGGCGTCCCTGGTCAGGCCGCTGCCGATGACCTGGCTGCGTGTCAGAATGCCCTGCTGCCAGCAGGCCAGCTGCTGGAGTCCGTCCGGTAACTCGGTGACCATTCCGCCAGCGTGACCCGAAGAGCCGCCGCGAGCCGCCCCTGTCTCCCGCCTGTGCACAGCCCGCTCCGGACGCACGTATCTGGGGACAACGCGGTTGATCGGACGGGCGTGCGGCCGCACAATCAACCGCGTTCTTCCGGGCCCCCACTCCTGCGCGGGCGGGTGGGGCTGGTGGGGCTGGCGGGGGCTGATTGCGGGCTTGCGGGGTGCGGCAGCGGCGGGCGCTGGGCGACAGCGCGGGGCGGCATGGCGGGGCGGCATGGCGGGGCGGCATGGCGGGGCAGCGGCGGACGCTGGGCGACAGCGCGGCCGGGCATGGCGGGGCAGCCGGTCAGGGCAGCACTTCCTCCATCGTGGCCGTCGCGAAGGTGAAGCCGTGGCCCGCCGGCGGGGCGGCGCGCAGCGTGCCGCCGGCGATGTCCACGCCGCTGGGCCCGGCCAGCGCGCCCAGGGCGGCGAAGGAGGCCTCGTCGATGTCCTCGACGAACGGCGGCAGTGGCAGCGTCATCGCGAGCTGGCCGGAGAAATCCGGCAGCAGGTGCGGCATGACCGGCACGCTGAACTGCTGGGCGAGCCGCGCGATGCGCAGGAACGGGGTGATGCCGCCGACCCGGCAGATGTTGGGCTGGATGAAGTCGATGGCGCCGGCCAGCAGCAGCTCGCGGAACTGGGCCTCGGTGTACAGGCTCTCGCCCGCGGCGACCGGGATGGCGATGGAGCGGCGCAGGTCAGCGTAGCCGCGGTAGTCCTCGGCGGGCAGCGGCTCCTCGAGCCAGTAGATGTCGAACTCAGCCAGGGCCCGGGCGGCCCGGCGGGCGGCGGGCAGGTCCCAGAGCTGGTTGGCGTCCACCATCAGCAGGGCGTCGGGGCCGATGACGGCCCGCACCGCGGCGACCCTCTCCAGGTCGGTGGCCAGGTCAGGCAGGCCGACCTTCATCTTGAACCGGGTATGCCCGGCCTCGGCCTGCTGGCTGGTCCGCTCGGTCAGCTCGGCCACGGTGAGGTGCCGGTTGACGCCGCTGGCGTAGGCCGGCACCTGGTCCCGCTGCCGGCCGATCAGGTCGGGCAGGCCCAGGCCGGCGGTCCGGCCGCGCAGGTCCCACAGGGCGATGTCGATGCCGGCCATGGCCAGCGTGGTGACCCCGCCGCCGGACTCGCGCAGGAAGGTGTGCAGGTGATCCCAGACCGATTCCGGGGTGGCCGGCAGGCCGGCGACCGCCGGGGCGCAGTCCGCGTCGATCATGGCCTTGACGGCCTGGCCGCCGGCCCGGACCGTCCAGCTGAACCCGGTGCCGGTGCCGCCGGTGCTGGTGTGCAGCTCGGTGACGATCAGGTGCTGGCTGGTCACGTCCACGCCCCACGGCCGGGGCATTTCCAGCCGGAACAGCCGGCTCGACACCGACTCGATCCGGCCGGGCCCGGCCAGCTCCGCGTCGGCGCCGGGCTCGCCTGCCTCTGCGCCGTCCGGCGGGATGTCGCCGCCCGGAGAGGTGCCCCGGCCGCCGCGGCGGCCCGGGCCCGTGCCGGCCGGGCCGCCCCGGCCGGGTCCGGTGCCGCCGGAGCCGGTGCCGCGCGGGGTGCTGCCGGCGGGGCTCATGCCAGGTTCTCCGCGTCGAATGCCGGCAGGCAGAACTCGCCGCCCAGGTGGGCCATGACCGGATCGTCGGGATCAGGCTCGCCGGTGGCCGCGATCACCTCCGCCGCGTAGGCCTCGGCGTCGTCGCGGGGCTCGTAGCCCAGCGCGCGCGCCTCGGCGAGGCTGACCCAGCCGCCGCGGGTGTTGGCCGACACCCCGAACGCGACCCGGTAGCCGGGGCTCGGCGCCGTGAGGCAGGCCTCGAACAGCCGGCCGCAGTCACCGGGGGACAGCCACGTCGACAGCGCCCGGCCGTAGGTCGGCCGGTCGCAGCAGGTCAGGATGCGCAGGCAGATCGTGTCCAGGCCATACCGGTAGTGGTACAGCGCGGCGAGTGCCTCGCCGGCCACCTTCGAGACGCCGTAATAGGTATCCGGCGCGGTGAACGCGTAGTCGGGGACCGGGTACGCCGCGCGGGGCGTGAACCCGACCGCGTGGTTGGACGAGGCGTAGATGACCCGGCTGGCACCGGCCCGGCGGGCCGCCTCGAAGACCACGTAGCTGCCGTGGATGTTGACGTGCGAGACCTGCTCCCAGGGCCCCTCGCCGGGCACGCCCGCGAGGTGGATGACCGCCGCGGCGCCGGCGCAGGCCTTCGTCATCGCATCCAGGTCGGTGACCGACGCCTGCACGGCCTCCTCGGCCGGTCCTGCCGTCAGCGGGGCGACGTCGACCAGTCGCAGCAGCCGCCCCGGCCCGGCCAGCCGGGGGCGGAGCATGGCTCCGATCCGGCCCGCCGCCCCGGTGATCACGATGACGTCCGCAGCTGCTTCGTGGGTCATGTCCTCAGCGTCCCATGCGAGCCGCGGCCGCCTCACGGGGCCCGCCGCCGATAACAGCAACAATCGGCGGCGATCGGGCCGGACGCTGGTCCCCGACTGAGCCGGATGCTGATCGCCGATCGGGCCGGACGTTTGATTGCCGGCTGATAACAGCAAGTGGCGCCGGCCCGTCACGGCCGCGTCGACCGGCGAGCGGTCCGGGCTGGCTGGCTAGCGGCAGCCTTCGGCGCAGCCTTCGCGGTCACGGGCCGGCGGCTGCGTGCCGTTGCGGGCCGGGATGCTCGTGCCGTCCCGGCCCTGGCCGCTGTCCGGGTCCCCGGCCAGGGCCGCGGCACCGGCCGGGGCGCCGGCGCCGCCGTCGAGCTGCGCATCGGTACTGAGCTGGGCATCGGTGTCAGCGAGATCCCGGCTGCGGCCGGCCCGGCTGTCGGCGGCGGCGGGCAGGAACAGGGCGCGGCGCGCGCCGGGGGCGAGCAGCGCCGCAGCCGCCAGCACGAGCGTGACCAGCAGGGCGGTGCCGGTCGTCGTCCAGCCGATGCCGATCCGGTCCACCACCGGGCCCTGGATCAGCGAGCCGATCGGGTAGGCCACGCCCAGGGCCACCAGGTAGAAGCTGAGCACCCGGCCGCGGTAGGCCTGCGGGGCGTGCAGCTGGACGACGGTGGACAGGCCCGACAGCACCCACAGGTAGACCAGGCCGACGGCGAACAGGCCGAGGACGCCCTCCCACAGGGTCTGCGAGCAGGCGTACAGGATCAGCACGACCGGCAGGACGGCCAGGCTGCCCGCCAGCAGGCGCCCGCGGCCGAACCGGGCGGCCAGTCCGGCCATCGCGAGCGCGCCGACGACGGCGCCGACGCCCTGGGCGGTGGTCAGCGCGCCGGTAGCCGCGGCGACCGCGCGCGAGCCGCCGCCGGACAGCCGCTCGGCCATGGCCGGGACCAGCGCGATGAACGGCGAGGCGATCAGAGCGACCAGCCCGATGGTGCAGACGGCGGCCCAGCAGGACGGCTCCCGGCGGGCAACGGCGAACCCCTCCCGGACCGAGGCCAGCAGCTTCCCGCCGCGGCCGGCAGGCGGGGCCAGCCGGACGAAGGCCAGGGCCACCACGACGGCCAGGAAGGACACGGCGTTGGCGTCGAAGGCGACGGGATAGCCGAAAGCGGCCACGGTAGCGCCGGCCGCGGCCGGGCCGACGATCCGGCCCAGGTTCCACTGCGCGGAGTTGAGCGCGATCGCGGGCAGGAACTCCGACTTGGGCACCAGGTCGGGCAGGATGGCCTGCTGGAACGGGCCGATCAGGGCCGAGGCAGCGCCCTGCACCCCGACCAGCGCGACCAGCACCACGGGATCCTCGTACCCGGAGCCGATCAGGATGGCCAGCACGACGGCGACCGCCGCGGCGGCCAGGTTGCCGCCGACCAGCACCGGCCGCCGCGCCACCCGGTCAGCCAGCGCCCCGCCGACCGGCGACAGCAGGCCGATGGGCAGGAACGCGGCCGCGGCGACCAGGACCGCCCAGGTGGCCTGGCCGGTGCGGGAGATCAGCAGCGCGCCGACCGCGACGGCCTGCATCCAGGAGCCGACGTTGGACACCATCCCGGCGCCCCACAGCACGGCGTAGCCGCGGTGCCGCAGCGGGCTGAGCGAGCTCAGCAGCCGGGCCGCCCGCCCCGCGCCGGGCACAGGCTCGCGCCCGGCCGCCTGCCCGGCGGCCGGCCGGGAACTGACCTGGTCACGGCTGGTCATACGGATTACTGCCTATCTGATGTCGTGGCTGCTCGTCGAGATCTTTTCGGCGCGGCACACGGGTGGTCCGGGCCCCGGCAGCACATCGCCGGCGACCCCGCTGGGGGCCGCCGGCGACGAGGCTCGCTGCCGGGCGGGGCAGTAGCTGCCGGAACTGCTACGGCGCGCGCAGGGCGTCGCTGACCGGCACGTCCAGCCGGTACTTCGCGATGGCCTGGCCGACAATTTCCGGCTTCACCTCGCCCTGCCTGGCCAGCTGGCCCAGCACCGCGACGGCGACCGACTCGGCGTCGACGTGGAAGAACCGCCGCGCGGCCGGCCGGGTGTCGGAGAAGCCCCAGCCGTCGGTGCCCAGCGAGCTGTACGGGCCGGGTACCCAGCGGGCGATCTGGTCCGGCACCGACCGGATCCAGTCGCTGACGGCCACCACCGGGCCGCCGTGGCCTTCCAGGGCCCGGGTCACGTACGGCACCCGCGCCTCGGCGTCGGGCTGGAGCATGTTCCACTCCTCGCACGCCATCGCGTCGCGGCGCAGCTCGGTCCACGAGGTGGCCGACCACACTTCCGCGGCGACGCCCCAGTCCTCGCTGAGCAGCCGCTGGGCCTCCATCGCCCAGCGCATGGCCACGCCGGAGGCGAGGATCTGCGCCCGCGGCCGCTCGCTGCCGGACCCGGAGTCGGCGTGCGCCAGCCCGTTACTGCTGGAACTCACCTCGGTGGCCGGCGCGTCCGCGTACCGGTACAGCCCGCGCAGGATGCCCTGCTCCAGCGCCTCGCGGCCGCCGGGGAAGTCGGCGGGCTCGGCCGGCTGCACGTACGGCTCGTTGTAGACGGTCAGGTAGTAGAAGATGTCCTCGCCGGCGGGGTGCTCGGCCGAGGTCCCGTACATGCGGCGCAGCGCGTCCTTCATGATGTAGCTCAGCTCGTAGGCCCAGGCCGCGTCGTAGGCCACGCAGGCCGGGCTGACCGAGGCCAGCAGCACCGAGTGGCCGTCGTTGTGCTGCAGCCCCTCGCCGGTCAGCGTGGTGCGGCCGGCCGTCGCGCCGAGCAGGAAGCCGCGGCCGAGCTGGTCGCCCAGCGCCCACATCTGGTCGCCGGTCCGCTGGAACCCGAACATCGAGTAGAAGATGTAGACCGGGATCATGTGCGTGGCGTGCGTCGCGTAGGAGGTGGCCGCGGCGATCATCGAGCCCATCGCGCCGGCCTCGCTGATGCCCTCGTGCAGGATCTGCCCCTTGACTGCCTCCTTGTAGGACAGCAGCAGGGTGCGGTCGACGGCGTCGTAGGTCTGGCCGTGCGGATCGTAGATCTTGGCCGTCGGGAACAGCGAGTCCATCCCGAAGGTGCGCGCCTCGTCGGGGATGATCGGCGCGAACCGCTCGCCGATGCCCGGTGCCCGCATCAGGTCCTTGAGCAGCCGGACGAAGGCCATCGTGGTGGCCACCGCCTGCTTGCCCGAGCCCTTGCGCAGCTCGTCGTAGACCTTGTCGTCGGGCAGCTGGACCGGCTTGGGCCGGACGACCCGGCGCGGCAGGTACCCGCCCAGGGCGGCGCGGCGCTCCTGCATGTACTGGATCTCGTCGGAGCCCTGGCCGGGGTGGTAGTACGGCGGCAGCTCCGCCTCCAGGGCCGAGTCCGGGATCTCCAGGTACAGCCGGTCGCGGAACTCCTTGAGCTCAGCGACGGTCAGCTTCTTCATCTGGTGGGTGGCGTTGCGGGCCTCGAAGTCGGTGCCCAGCGTCCAGCCCTTGATCGTGTGCGCGAGGATCACCGTCGGCTGGCCGGTGTGCTCGGTGGCCGCCTGGAATGCCGCGTAGACCTTGCGGTAGTCGTGGCCGCCGCGGGACAGGTTGCGGATCTCGTCGTCGGACAGGTGCTCGACCATCGCGCGCAGCCGCGGGTCGCCGCCGAAGAAGTTCTCCCGGGTGTAGGCGCCCGACTCCACCGAGTAGGTCTGGAACTGCCCGTCCGGGGTGGAGTTCATCTTGTTGACCAGGACGCCGTCGGTGTCCTTGGCCAGCAGCGGGTCCCAGTCCCGGCCCCAGACGACCTTGATCACGTTCCA
>DASXDJ010000118.1:0-28251 GCA_036490755.1 Streptosporangiaceae bacterium | reverse complement strand
GCCCGGTAGGCCGCAGCCAGTTCCGCCCGCCGCTCCGGGTCGCCTGTCACGTCAACGCAGTCCGCCCACTGCCCGACGCTGCCCGCCCGGACGGGCAGGCGGGCCAGTTCCGGGTCGGTGATCTGCGCCAGCAGGCCGCTGGCCACGTCGGGGGACACGATCCGGTACGGCCGGTCGTAGAACGCCGTCACCACCGCATCGGGCACCGGCAGGCCGCGCTGGCGCTGCACGGCCGCGAGCAGCTCGGCGGCCCGGGCCAGGGCAGACTCCCGGTCCTGCCAGCCCGCCGCGGCGACGGCTGACTGGAGTACGGGCAGCAGGCGGGCCGCGCCGGGCAGCCGGGCGGCCAGGGCCTCGCGCCACTTCTCGTACGGCTCCCACCGCCGGTGCAGCAGGAAGGCCAGGCGGAGCAGGTCGCTGGCCAGCCCGGCGGACAGCAGCACGGACTGCAGCTGCTGGCCGGTGTCGGCAGTCCGGCCGACGAACGGCAGCCGCTGCTCCAGCCGCTGCCAGCCGCAGGCCAGCACGTACCGCTCGACGTCGGGCGGGTACCACGCCAGTGCCCGGCGCAGCGGGGCCAGCCCGGTGGTGGTGTCGGCGTATACCGGGCCCGCGGTGATCTCCAGCACGCTCTGCCCGGTCAGTGTCAGCCAGTCCAGGCTGGACAGGCCCGCCTGCGGGTTCACGCCCAGCCGGCTCGCGGCGAACCCGCCGACCGTCGCCACCTGCACCTGGTGCGCCGGCACCGGATTCCAGGTCACCGCGAACCGGGTCGGCAGCCCGGCGAAGCTGTCGGGCAGCCCCGCCCCGAGCAGGTCGCCGACCGCCGGCAGCGCCGCCTCGTCGGCGTCATCGACCAGCAGGGTCAGCCGCAGCCCCCAGTCGTGATCGCGGCTGCGGGCATCATCGAGGCCGAGCACGTCGGACCCCGAGCCCAGCCGGGCGGCCGCGTGCCGCAGCCCGGGCAGCCTGCGCCCGAGCAGCGGCGCGACGACCTCCCGGTAGTACGCCGCGACAACCTCGCCGCCCGATCGACCCGGTTCGCCTGCCGCCTGCTGGCTCATGGGTACCGATAACAGCCGGCCGGCCAGGCCACTGTCGACTGGGTTTGCGCTAGCGGCCGCCGGCCAGGCTGCGGCTGCGCTGCTCCAAGCCCATCTCGCCGTAGGGGTAGTCCACCGGGCGCGGATCGCTGGCCGCATCCAGCGTCGCCGTCTCCCCGGCGGTCAGGGCCAGGTCGGCAGCGCGCAGATTCGTGTCCAGCTGGTCGAGCGTGCGCGCGCCCAGGATCGTCGAGGTCACCGCCGGCCGGCCGGTCACCCAGGCCAGCGCAACCTCGGCCATCGAGATGCCGCGGTCCTCAGCGATCTTCTGTACCGCGTCGATAACCTGCCAGGTCAGGGCGGTGTTGCGGCGGTCATAGCCCTCCATGCCCCGGCCCGGGTTCTCCCCGAGCCGGGTCGCGCCGGCCGGCTGCTGGTCGCGCCGGTACTTGCCCGACAGCCAGCCGCCGCCGAGCGGGCTCCACGGCAGCAGCCCCAGCCCGGCGTCCTGCGCGGCGGGCACGATCTCGTACTCGATCTCGCGGACCAGCAGGCTGTACTGCGGCTGCAGGGTGACCGGCGGCGGGACGTTCATGGCCCGGGCCAGGTGCGCCAGCTTGGTCAGCTGCCAGCCGGTGAAGTTGGACAGGCCGTAATAGCGGATCTTGCCGGACCGGATGAACCCGTCCAGCGTGCGCAGCGTCTCCTCCAGCGGAGTCCACGGATCGAACGCGTGCACCTGGTAGAGGTCGACACTGTCCCGGCCGAGGCGGCGCAGCGAGGCATCCAGCGCTCGGGTCAGGTGCCGCGCCGACAGCCCGGCCCCGTTGGGCTCGTCGGCCAGCGGGAACCGGCCCTTGGTGGCCAGCACCACCCGGTCGGTGAGCTCGGCCGGCCGGTCCGCGAACCAGCGGCCGATGATCTCCTCTGACCCGCCGCCGCTGTACACGTCGGCGGTGTCGACGAACGTGCCGCCCTGCTCCGCGAACCGGTCGAGTTGCTGGTGGGAGCCAGCCTCGTCGGTCTCGCTCCCGAATGTCATGGTGCCCAGGCAGTAGGCCGACACAGCGCAGCCGCTGCCGCCAAGAGTGCGATAGTCCATGATCTGCAACCCTACGCGCGCAATGTCACATAGCGCATCCCGCGCCAGGCCAGCCGGGAACGGCCCCGGCCGGACTGCTCAGGGCAGATGCCAGACCTGTCTGGTGATCAGCCAGAACACCAGCGCGGCCAGGGTCAGGAAGGCCACGGAGGCGACCGCGCCCCGGGCATCCAGCCGGGCGTCCGGCTCGTCGCTGTCCGGGGCCAGCCAGAATCGCAGCGCGCGCGTCACGATCGGCATGACCACCCAGGTCAGCAGGCTGACCGACAGGATGTTGCCGATCAGCAGCGTGGCCCACAGCGGCCCGCCGGGCCAGATCTCGCTGATGGCCAGCGTCAGCAGCACCACGGTCGGGTACAGGCCGACCAGCACCGAGAAGGCGGTTTTCCACCGGGCCGGCGGCCGTCCGCCCGCGTGCGCCTCGTCGGCGGCGAACCAGCTGCCGAACGGGGCGGAGATGCGCTTCAGCTTGAAGTCCTGGAACCGCCTGCCCTCGTCCAGCAGGTCGTGCCGCTGCGGCGAGTCCAGCCAGGCGTCGACGTGCTCGTCGGTGTCGAACCGGTACAGCGCCGTCCAGTCGTCCTGGATGCCGGGCACCGGCCGGAACAGCTCAGCGCCCTGGAAGCCGGGGAACCGCCGCTCGGCGTCGGTCACCCGGCGCTGCCAGTCCAGGAAGTCCCGCTCGGCCTCGGGCTCGACCGGGTGCGAGACCATGATGGTCACCACGTCCTCGCCCTTGTCGCGGATGAGAACGTGCCGCGACTCGGTGCCCTCGAACAGCTCGGCGCCCTGGCTGATGACCTCGTCGCGCTGCGTGCTGGACAGCCACGACGCCAGGTGCGGCTTGGAGTCGAACCGGTAGATCACCGTCCACTCGCCGTCCGGGCCGGCCGTGCTGACGTCACTGCCCAGGTATCCCGTGAACGGCGCGACAGCCTGGTCGACGCGCTCCTGCCAGCGGCGGACGTCGTCCTCGCGTCCGTGCCTGATCCGCTGCGCGATCACTACGGTGGCCGGGCCCTCGGTCGTCGTTTCCGTCGCTCCGCCCACGGGATCCTCCCTGCTCGCCTGGACTACCGGACTACAGCACGGTCACGTGCCGGGCGAAGTGCTGCTGCCCGGTTAGTACGCGTGCTTGTCGGGCTTGCTGTCCCACGCCTTGTACGACGCGGCCGCCATGTCCGGGCGGAACTGCTGGATATTGATCCGGCGCTCGTCGTAGGGCCGGGCGAAGTCCTCGTACTGGAAGGCGTCGTCGAAGCCGATCTTCCTGGTCTCCTCCAGGTCGTTGGCGAAGAAGACCGACTCCAGGCGCGACCAGTAGATGGCGCTCATGCACATCGGGCAGGGCGCGCCGCTGATGTAGATCTCGTGCCCGGCCAGCATCCTGGCCCGCTGCGGGACCGGGTCGGGTGACCCCTCGGGCCGCGGGATGTACTGCAGCGTCGAGTCGTTCTGGTGCTCGGGCCCGATGCTCGGGGCCTCCGGGTTGAGCCGGGAGATCGCCTTGCGGATGGTCTCGATCTCCGCATGCGCGGTGGGCTCGCCGGTCAGCAGCACGCGATTCTGGCCGCGGGCGATAATCTCGCCATCCCTGGCGATGACGGCGCCGAACGGGCCGCCCCAGCCATTGTCGACCGACTCCTTGGCGAGCCGGCAAGCCTCTTCCATGAGGTCATCGCGTGTCATCGTCATAATGCTGGTCCCCCTCGAGAATGTGTGCGGGCGCGCGGAAAGGCGCCGCCGCGGGTGCCGGAGCTGCCTTGTTGTCCTCGCGGCATTCCGCGAGGCCGGGAAAGGCGCGTCAGGATCAGCGCATAACCGGCCCGTGCACGTACCGCCCGTGCCGCCTGATGCACGCTGGTGACCTGCGCTGTCGCGGCCGCTGTGGCCGCCTTGCCTGACTGGACCTACCACGGCTCCCGGGCGGCGAAACGCCGCCTGCTCAGATGCCGCGGTCAGAACCCGAGATACATGATGTGCAGCCCGACGCGGCCCAGCCGGGGGTGGGCAAAGGCGCCGGGAACCGTCCCGATTACCGCAAAGCCCAGCCGCTGGTACAGCCGGACAGCGGCCTGATTGGACTCGGCCACGGCATTGAACTGCATTCCGGCGTAATGATTGCGATGTGCCCAGTTCACTGCGTACTCGGCGAGCGCGGTGCCCACGCCCTGACCGCGCGCGCCGGCCGCGACCATGAAGCTCGCCGAGGACACGTGCCCGCCCGGCCCGGGGTAATTCGGGCCCATCTTGGCGGTCCCGGTCACCCGGCCGCCGTCGGCCGCCACCACGGTCAGCCCCGGCGGCGCCTCGATCCAGGTGCCGCGCGCCTCCTCCTCGGTCATGGCCGGGTCGTAGGTGAAGGTCTCCTGCGCCCGGACCACGTCCGCGATGATCGGCCAGACCTGCGGCCAGTCCGCCGCCGCGTACTCCCGGATCTCCATCTCGCGGACCCTAGTTACGCCCGGCGGCGCCGGGCAACACAATTCGGGCGGGTTAGGCTGGCCGGCGTGGCAGCAATCTATGTCCGCGCAATCTGAGGCCGCCGGGCCCGCGAGGCCCGCGACGCCGGCCGGCAACTCGCGGCCGGCCCCGGTCACCAGCACGCGGGTCGTTCTCGCTACCGAGCCGGGCACGCCGGGCTGGCCGAACGAGGACTTCGCCGCGGCTGCTCCGGGCGCGGCCGTCCTGCTGGACGGGGCGACAACCATCCCGCGCGGCGCCGCCACCGGCTGCCAGCACGGCGTCGCCTGGTATGCCGGCGCGCTCGGCGGCACCTTCCTGGCCGCCATCATCGCCACCCCGCAGGTCCCGCTGGCCGAGGCCCTGGCCGCCGCCATCGCCGACGTGCGGGCCCGGCACGAGGCAACGTGTGACCTGACCCACCCGGCCACCCCGGCGGCGACCGTGACGGCGCTGCGCGCCGAGCCCGGCGGGCTGGCCTACCTGGCCCTGTCGGACTCCACCGTCGCTGCCGACTACGGTCCGGGCCGGGCGCCGGTAATCATCAGCACCCCGCACCGGGCCGCCGGCGCCGACCCGGCCGCCGCGGCCCGGGCCCGCACCGGCATCCTGCCCCTGGCGGGCCTGCGGGGCGTTGCGCTGCTCAGCGACGGCGCCACCCGGATCACCGACCGCTTCGGCCTGCTCGGCTGGCCCGAGCTCATGGACGTCCTGCGCACGGCCGGCCCGGCCGAGCTGATCAGCCAGGTCCGCCTGGCCGAGGCCAGCGACCCGGCCGCCGAGCGCTGGTCCCGGGTCAAGCTCACCGACGACGCCACTGCCCTGTGGTGGCCGCTCAGCGGCTGACCGGCCGGCTGCTCAGCTGGGCCAGGCGGGAGCGGTCAGCGGGTCCTCGGGGCGGCCCGGCGCCGGCGGGCGGCGGCTGGACGTGATCGGCTTGTGCTCGCCGATCTCGCTGAGGATCGGCATCAGCAGCGCATCGAACGCCGCCGGGCTGTACTTCGCGCGCAGCGCGCCGAGCACGCCCGAGCCGCTGGCCGCGCCGATCATGTCGTCCAGGACGGAGTAGTGCACCTCGCCCCGGTCGGCCAGCGCATCGAAGGCCTGCCGCGCGAGCCGCTCCAGCTCCGCGTGGCCGGCCGATTCCGTCAGCATCATCAGCGTCGCGTCCCGCAGCTCCATGACCGGGAAGTGTAGGACCAGCGCGGCGGGTCAGGAAACCGCGGCCTGCTGGCAGCGGGCGGCGAGGAACACCGGCTGGCGGTCCGCCTCGTGGGACGGGTCCCAGGTGGCCTCCGGCTCCGGCTCGGCGACCTGGTCCAGCCACAGCCCGTGCGCCCGCAGCGTGCTCAGGTAGGTCGACAGGGTCCGTTGACATCCTCGCCCCGCCTGGTGGCGGGGGATTCCAGCTACGCGACCAGGAGGCCGTGGTGCTGAGGTTCGCGCTTCACAGCCCCGGCAGCCCGGTCGGCTCGGCGCGCATGCACCGCATGCCCTGCGGCGATGTTAATCGCAGCGTTCACATCAGCGTGCAGCGCAAACTCGCAGGCAGTGCAGCGGAACCGAGATTGGCTCTCTCTCGATTCCGCCGCCACATGCCCGCACGCACTGCACCGCTGACTGGTGAACGCCGCGCTGACCTTCTCCACCCGGCCCGGAGCCTTCTGCTCCAGCCGGGCCACCAGCAGACCCCACCCCGACCGGGAGATCTCCCGGTTCAGTCCCGCCTTCTGCCGCACAAGCCGGCCCGGCTCAGCGAGGGTGCCATTCACCGACCGGGTCATGTTCGCAATCTTCAGATCCTCGACCCGGATCACGTCGAACCGGCGGGCCAGGTCGGTGGAGGTCTTCTCACACCAGTCCTTGCGGGCATCCGCGTCGCGGGCTTTCAGCCGGGCGATGGCCCGCTTCACGTCAGCCTGGCGCTTCGACCCGCGCTGCGCCCGCGCGAGCCGGCGCTGCAGCAGGACCAGTTGCCGCTGCCGGCCCGGGCTCAACCGCGGGACCGACAGCAGCTCGCCGGTCGACAGTGCCGCGCTCACGGCGACGCCCCGGTCGACGCCGATGACGCCGCCGGTGGCTGGAGCGGGAACAGGGAGCGGGATGGCCGCGAAGGCGATATGCCAGCGGCCCGCCCGGTCGCAGGTCACCCGGTAGGACCTCGCCCCCCGAACGGCACGGGACCACCGGAACCGCACCCACCCGGCCTTGGGCACCCAGACCTCGCCCGCCCGGCGATTCAGCCGGCGCACATGCGCAGGCCTCATTCCCGCGATCCGGAAGCCCTCCGACCGGCCAGCCTTGCGGAACAACGGTCGCCGGTGAGTCCCTGCGTAGAAGTTCCTCATGGCCTGGTCGAAATCGCGCTGCGCCTGCTGCTGGACAGTCTGGCTGCCAGTACGCAGCCATTCATGCTCACGCCGCGCCTCGGTGAGCTGACGGCACTGCTCCAGGTATCCCGGTGCGGACGTGCGGCCTCGCCGCCACCACGACTGCTGCTCCACCGCCAGATTCCAGATAAACCGCGCGTGCGAACAATGAACCCGCATTACCAGACCCTGTCCAGGCGATGGATACAGCCGGTAACGGGACATCTTTCGATAATATCATCGACTATTCCCGGAAGGGGGGAGCGGCGATTTCCCGCCAGCCTGAAGGCGGGCGCATCAACGCCGCGAAACCGATGACCCACGACACCGCAGGCCACTCTGGCGGGGACACCGCGAGCCCGGTTCCGGCTAACCCCGCGGACCCGGCCCGGCCGAGCGGCCCCGGAGGTACTCCGCCGGGGCCCGGCGCGGTTGTCCGCCCCAGCTTCACCGGCGCGCTGCGCAGCCTGTCCCGGGCCATGTTCGCCGGCTTCGTCCGGGACCGGTCGGCGCTGGTCTTCACCATCCTCATCCCGGTGCTGTTCCTGGTCCTGTTCGGTTCCATCTACAAGAGCTCCAGCGCGCCCAAGGTCAGCGTGCTGGAGGCCGGCCAGGTCCAGCTGCTGGACCAGGCCGAGGCCGCCGCCCCGAGGCAGCTGGGCAAGGTGCTGACCATCAGGCACTCCGCCAGCCTGGGCGCCGCGCTCGCCGACGTGCGCAAGGGCAACGATGACGCGGCCGTCACCGAGCAGGGCGGCAGGCTGATCGTGCATTACTCGATCGCTGACCAGACCACGGCCGGCATCGTGCAGGCGGTGTTCTCCTCGATCGTCCAGCAGGCTGATGCGGCCCGGGCCGGGGCCGGCAGCGGCGCGTACAGCCTGCAGACCCAGCAGGTCGAGGACAAGTCACTCAAGCCCATCCAGTACCTGGCGCCCGGCCTGCTGGGCTGGGCGATCGCCTCCGGCGCCGCGTTCGGGGCCTCGATCACGCTGGTCGGCTGGCGCAAGGACAAGCTGCTGCGGCGACTGCGGCTGGCCCCGGTGAACACCGGGGCGGTCGTGCTGGCCCGGGTCGGCGTCAGCATCGTGGTCGCGCTGGTCCAGCTGGTGGTGTTCCTGGCTATCGCTACCACGCCGTACTTCGGGCTCAAGCTGACCGCGTCGTGGTGGATGGCCATCCCGGTGGTCATCGCCGGCACCCTGTCATTCATGTCCATCGGCCTGCTCGTCGGGTCCTTCGCCAAGACCCAGCAGGCCGCCACGTCCATCGCCAACCTGATCATCTTGCCGATGGCGTTCCTGGGCGGCGCGTTCATCCCGCTGGCCTATGCCCCGGCCTGGCTCCGGGACGTGTCCTATGCCCTGCCGCTGCGCTACCTGGTGACCGGCATGCAGGACGTGATGGCGCGCGGGGAGGGGCCGGCCTCGGCGCTGCCGGCCCTCGGCATCCTGCTCGGCCTGGCCGTCGTGCTGACCCTGATCTCGGTGCGCGTCTTCCGCTGGGACGACGTCTAGCCGGAGGCCGCGGCAGCGGGGCTCAGAACCTGGCCGGTCGCCGGGGCGCCGCCGTCGAACGCGAACGGCAGGCCGGCGGCCAGCAGCACACCGGGCCGGTCCATGAGCTGGAAGTGCACGTGCGGCTCGGATGAGTTCCCCGAGTTACCGCAGGCCGCCAGGGGCTGGCCGGCCCGTACCCGGTCGCCCGGCCGGACCAGCGCCGACCGGCGGCGCAGGTGGGCCAGCAGTGCGTAGACGCCGTCCCCGAGGTCGAGCACGACGTGGTTGCCCACGACCCGGCCCGGCCCGGTGAACTCACGCGCGATGGCCTCGGCCGTCATCATGTACAGCAGGGCGGGCACGGAGGTGCGGCTCCAGTGATCGCGCTGCCAGTCGCTGACCCGAGCCACCACGCCGTCGGCTGGCGCCAGCACGGGCTGGCCGAAGCCGGGGAAGGCCGCGGGCCGGCGGGCCAGCGGCCAGCGTTCCGCCGGCCGCCGCGGCTGGCCGTTGTCCGGCTCGTGCAGCAGGTCAATGGCGTAGCTCTGTCCGTAGGCGTGGGTGCCGTGGCTGGGGGTGCGCGAGACCGGGCTGTTCAGGGCCCGCCAGCGGCCCCGGACCGGCGGCAGCACTGCGACCGGCGCACGGCTGCTCGCGCTCGCCATCGCGCGGGGCAGGAACAGAGTCACCAGGCACACCGCGAAGGCCGCGGTCGCGGCCCAGGTCAGCCAGTGCGGCCCGGTAAACGAGGTGATGGTCAGGGCAGCTCCGCCGGCCAGCGCCCCCGTGGTGCGCAGCCGGGCCAGCGTGTCGGTGAGTCGGCGTGCGGCAGTCATGGCGTCCCTCTACTTCCGTCGCGTGATTTCCGTCCTACCGCCGCGCCGCCGCCAGCGTGACCAGCAGCGGCACGACCCGCTCGGCGGGCACGCCGTAGTGGCCGCGGGCCGAGCTGCGCAGCCAGCCGGCCGAGACCAGCTGACGCAGGTGGTGATAGAGCTGGCCGCTGGTCCCGAGGCCGGGATGCTCGCTGAGCTGCGCGGCCGTCTGGGTGCCCTGCAGGATCTCGCGCAGCAGCAGCAGCCGGACCGGGTGGGCCAGCGCGGACAGCGCCGCGGCCGGCTGGCTCCAGTCCTCGGCCAGCAAGGTGGCGGCCAGCTGGCCTTCCTGCCATTCCACGTAACCGGTGCCCGGCAGCGTGACCGACCCGGTGAGCAGGACCGCGCCCAGCTCGCCAGCGCGCTCCTTGAGCCCGCGCAGGGCCCAGAAGTCATCACCGTCGCTGGCCGGGCCCGGCAGCCCGCCCTCGCCGGCCATCCGCCCGCCGACTCCAGCGGCCCCGGCCCCGGCGGCTTCCAGCCGGGTCACCCGCTCCTCCAGGAGCCGCATCCGGTCCTCATCCACAAAGAACGAGTATTACGTAAATACGTAAGAACGTCAAAGATGATGACCCGCTTAGGCCGGCCGGCAACGGCCCGGCGACGGTCGGCAGCTGGCCTGCCGCACTGCGTCCGCTGGCGTCGAGTAAGCTCAGCACCGCTGAACACGCCGTCCGGGAGAGATTCCGCGCTGCCAGCGCGGGACGCCGAAGGGGCAACCTCCCCGGAACCTCTCAGGCATCAGGGACCGGTCGGCGTGGGCAACTCTGAAGCCTGCCCGGACCGCCCGCCCGCAGGTGACAGAAGGGGAGCTGGACACGGCCGGGCTAGCCGAAGGGCTGGCCCCGATCCCGGGGAGGCTCCGATGACCTTCGCCACGCGCCACATCGGCCCGTTCGGCGAGCAGCTGGACCGCATGCTGGCCGCCGTCGGCTACGCCTCGCTGGACGAGCTGACCGCCGCCGCGCTGCCCGCCCCGATTGCCACCGACCGCGCCCTGAGCCTGCCCGGCCCGCTGTCCGAGGCGGCCGCGCTGGCCGAGCTGCGCGCGCTGGCCGGCCGCAACCAGGTGCTCACCTCGATGATCGGCCTGGGCTACTACGACACCGTCACCCCGCCGGTGATCCGCCGCAATGTCCTGGAGAACCCGGCCTGGTACACGGCGTACACGCCCTACCAGCCCGAAATCTCCCAGGGCCGGCTGGAGGCCCTGCTCAACTTCCAGACGATGGTGGCCGACCTGACCGCCCTGCCGGTGGCCGGCGCATCGCTGCTCGATGAGGCCAGCGCCGCGGCCGAGGCCATGACCCTGGCCCGCCGCGCGGGCGGCAGCCGGGCCGGCCAGGTCTTCCTGGCCGATGCGGACTGCCTGCCGCAGACCCTGGCGGTGCTGCAGACCCGCGCTGAGCCGCTCGGCATCGACCTGGTCATCGCCCCGGTCACCGCCGGGCTGATCGCCGCCCAGCCCGAGGGCGAGCTGTTCGGCGTGCTGCTGCAGTATCCCGCGGCCAGCGGCGCCGTCACTGACCCGCGGCCGCTCATCGAGGCGGCGCACGCCCGCGGCGCCCAGGTCGCCATGGCCGCCGACCTGCTCGCCCTCACCCTGCTCACCCCGCCCGGCGAGCTCGGCGCCGACATCGCCATCGGCACCACCCAGCGGTTCGGCGTGCCGCTCGGCTACGGCGGTCCGCACGCCGGCTACATGTGCGTCCGCGACGGCCTCAAGCGGCAGCTGCCCGGCCGCCTGGTCGGCGTCTCCGTCGACGCGGACGGTCACCGGGCCTACCGGCTCAGCCTGCAGGCCCGCGAGCAGCACATCCGCCGGGAGAAGGCGACCAGCAACATCTGCACGGCCCAGGTCCTGCTGGCCGTCATGGCAGCGATGTACGCCTCCTACCATGGCCCGGCGGGCCTGACGGCGATCGCCCGCCAGGTGCACAGCCGGGCCGCCGCGCTCGCCGCGGGCGCGGAAGGCCTGGGCTACGCCACCGGCAGCGCCGCCTTCTTCGACACCGTCCAGGTCACCGTCCCCGGCGGGGCCTCAGGCGTCGTCGAGCGGGCCCGCGCGGCCGGCTACAACCTGCACCTGGCCGGCCCGGACACGGTGCAGGCCGCCTGCGACGAGACCACCAGCGAGGACGACGTGCGCGCGGTGCTGCGGGCCATCGCCGGCCCGGACGCCGCGCTGCCCGCCGCCAGCGCCGGGCCGCCCGTCCGGCTGCCGGCCGGGCTCGGCCGGGCCAGCAAGTTCCTGTCCCACCCGGTGTTCAGCTCGTATCACAGCGAGACTGCGATGCTCCGCTACCTGCGGCGGCTGGCCGACATGGACATCGCCCTGGACCGGTCGATGATCCCGCTGGGCTCGTGCACCATGAAGCTCAACGCGGCCGCGGAGATGGAGGCCATCACCTGGCCCGAGTTCGCCGGGCTGCACCCCTTCGCCCCTGCGGCGCAGGCGGCCGGCTACCGGGACCTGATCGGCGGGCTGGAGACGCTGCTGCAGGAGATCACCGGGTACGACGCGGTATCGCTGCAGCCCAACGCCGGCTCCCAGGGTGAGCTGGCCGGGCTGCTGGCTATCCGGGGCTACCACCGGGCCAGCGGGCAGCCCGGCCGGACCGTCTGCCTGATCCCCGAGTCCGCGCACGGCACCAACGCGGCCAGCGCCGTGCTGGCCGGCCTGCGGGTCGTGGTGGTCAGGTGCGGCGCCGACGGCGTGATCGAGCTGGGCGACCTGCGGGCCAAGCTGGACGCGCACGACGGCGCCATCGCCGCGATCATGCTCACCTATCCCTCGACCAACGGGGTGTTCGAGGAGACCGTCCGCCAGGTGTGCGATGAGGTGCACGCGGCCGGCGGCCAGGTCTACATTGACGGCGCCAACCTGAACGCCCTGGTCGGCCTGGCCCGGCCTGCCGAGTTCGGCGGCGACGTGTCGCACCTGAACCTGCACAAGACCTTCTGCATCCCGCACGGCGGCGGCGGTCCCGGCGTCGGCCCGGTCGCGGCCCGCGCCCACCTGGCCCCGTTCCTGCCCGGCCACCACGTGCTGGCCGGGTCGTCCGCGGTGAACAGCTCCGCGGCCGGGCACCTGGGCCCGGTGGCCGCCGCGCCGTACGGCTCGGCGGGCATCCTGCCCATCTCCTGGGCCTACATCCAGATGATGGGCGCGGCCGGGCTGCGCCAGGCCACCCAGGTGGCGATCCTGTCGGCCAATTACGTGGCCCGGCGGCTGAACGCGCACTTCCCGGTGCTGTACGCCGGCCGGGGCGGGCTGGTCGCGCACGAGTGCATCCTGGACCTGCGGCCGCTCACCGCGCAGACTGGCATCACCGCCGAGGACGTCGCCAAGCGGCTCATCGACTACGGCTTCCACGCGCCGACGATGTCCTTCCCGGTGCCGGGCACGCTGATGGTCGAGCCCACCGAGAGCGAGGACCTCGCTGAGCTCGACCGGTTCTGCGACGCCATGATCGCGATCCGGGGCGAGATCGAGCGCGTCGCCGACGGCACCAGCGACCCGCAGGACAACCCGCTGCGCAACGCCCCGCACACCGCCAGCATGCTGATCAGCGGCGACTGGAAGCATTCCTACGACCGGGAGGACGCGGCCTACCCGCTGGAGTCCGATCGCCGGTCGAAGTACTGGCCGCCGGTCCGCCGGATCGACCAGGCCTACGGCGACCGCAACCTGGTCTGCGCTTGCCCGCCGCCGGAGGCCTTCGAGTCCTGACCGGCGCCGGACCGGGGGACCCGGTCCCCGGCCGGGTCGCTCATGACCCCAGGCCGTGCCGGGCGGCGAAGGCGTCGAGCTGGCGGAGCCGCTCGTCCACGCCAGCTGCGGTCGTACTGACGACGAGGCGGCTGACGCCCTGGGCCGCGTAGGCCTCCACAGCGCCGCGATCTGTCTCCAGGGAGCCCCAGCGGGTGTACTCCAGCGCGGCCGGGTCGCGGCCGGCGGCCCGGGCGGTCGCGTGCATCAGCTCGACCTGGGCCAGCCGCTCGGCCGGCGTCAGGCGGCCGCCGGGGAAGTACCCGTCGCCGCGCCGCCCGGCGCGGCGGGCGGCGGCCGCGCTGGAGCCGCCGACATGGACCGGCAGCCGCTGCAGCGGCTTCGGATAGCTGGTGATGCGCGGGAAGGACCAGAACTCGCCGTCGAAGCTGGTGCCGTCGGCGCCGCCCGCCCACAGCGCGCGCAGCACGTCGATCGCCTCATCCGCGCGGCGGCCCCGGGTCGCGAAGTCGACGCCGACGGCGGCGGCCTCGCCCGGCAGGCTGCTGACCCCGATGGTGAGCAGGCGCATCCGGCCGCCGGAGAGCACGTCGATGGTCGCCAGCCGCTTGGCCAGCATCACCGGGTGGTGGTAGGGCAGCAGCAGGACGCCCGTGCCGAGCAGGATCCGCCTCGTGCAGGCGGCGACGAAGGCCAGGCACTCCAGCGGGTCGGCGATCGGCAGGTCCGCCGGGAACTCGGCCTCACCCACCCGCGCGCCCGGGTACAGCGCGACGTGCTCGGGCACGTAGAACGACTCGAAGCCCAGGCCGTCGGCGTGCCGGGCGATCGCCGTCAGGCCCGCCGGGTCCGTGCCCGCGACGGCAGTGTTGTACATGAGGCCGAATTTCATGCCCCCAGTCTCCCGGCATGAGGACGCGGCGACCGGGCGCCCCGGCCCCTGGCGCTCCCTATCGCCGCGGATGCGATGACACTCCGTAATTGACTGGTGCGGGACAGTGAGCGCCGTGATGCCGATCATGATTCCAGCCTCCGGCCGTCCAGCGCCGCGGGCGGGTGACGACGGAGGTCCGCGGCCATGCTGAGCCGACACGCAGTGCCCTTGTTCATCGCGGCGGCGATCGCCAGCCTGGTTGCCGCGCCGGGGCCGGCCAGCGCGGCGGGCGGCCAGGCCGCCGGGACCGGTGCCGGGAAGCGGGTCACTATCTGCGCCCAGCATCACTACCGGGTGGTGACCGGGGCCACCGGCCGCCGGTACGTCGTGGAGAACGGCAACTTCGGCGGCAAGCCCGAGTGCATCACCAACCGCGGCCTGCGGCCCAACTTCGAGATCACCAGGTCCGGGGCCAACACCACCGGCATCGAGCCCGTCGCCTACCCGTTCGCCCTGTACGGGTGCAGCTGGGGGCTGTGCACGCCCGGCACCAGGCTGCCGGCGCGGCTCAGCCGCGTCCGGCACGCCACGGCGAGCTGGCACATCGCCAGCCCGTCGGCCGGCCGGTGGAACGCCGCGTTCGACGTCTGGTTCGGCCGCCACCGCGCGGCCTACAAGGGCCAGGCCAGGGGCGCCGAGCTGATGATCTGGCTGACCGCCCGGCACGACCCGGCCGCGGCGGCGAAAGTGATCCGGGTGGATCACCGCCGGTGGTACGTCTATCACTGGGTCACCTCGCACAACGGCGCGCACTGGAACTACGTCCAGATCCGCGCCGTCCGGCCAACTAACCAGGTGAGCAAGCTGGCGCTGCTGCCGATCATTCACCGGGTCGAGCGGATGGGCCTGATCCGGCACTGGTGGTGGATGCTGAACGTCGAGTCCGGCTTCGAGATCTGGCGCGGCGGCACGGGCCTGGCGACCCGCTACTTCGCCGCCGGGGTGACCCTGAAGCGCTAGCGCCGTCTTACGGCCGCCGGCCGAGCCTGCGGTAGTCCGCGTCCACATCATCGGTCCGCTACTGCGGCCGGGCCAGGCCGGCGGCTGGCACTAGGATGCGCCCATGCAGCTGATCAGTGACGCCGGGCGGCTGACGCTCCCGGCTGACGGCGCGGGCGTGCACTGGGTGGAGCACCTGCGAGTCGCCGACCTCAGCGTCGGCACCTACACCATCCCGGCCGGCGGCACCGACACCCAGCAGCCGCACACCGAGGACGAGATCTACGTGATCACCGCCGGGCGTGCCACGCTGGCGGCCGGGCCCGGCGCGGTGGACCTGGACGGCGGCGACCCCGGCGACACCGCGACCCAGCGCCAGCCGGTGCAGCCCGGCTCGGTGGTCTACGTGGCCGCGGGCGAGGTGCACCGGTTTACCGGCATCACCGAGGACTTCGCCGCGCTGGTGCTGTTCGCGCCCGCTGAGGAATCCCGCGCCGGGCAGCGGTAGCCGCGATGAGCGAGGCCCGCGGCGCGGAGTTCTGGGATGAGCGCTACCGGTCCAGCTCCCGGCTGTGGAGCGACCAGCCCAACCCGCAGCTGGTCACCGAGGCCGCCGGGCTAGCGCCGGGCACCGCGCTGGACGCGGGCTGCGGCGAGGGCGCCGACGCCATCTGGCTGGCCCGCCGGGGCTGGCAGGTCACCGGCGCCGACATCTCCGCGGTCGCGCTGGAGCGCGCCGCGGCCCGCGCGGCCGAGGCCGGCCCGCAGATCGCCGGCCGGATCACCTGGCGCCGCGCTGACCTGCTGGCCGGGAGCCAGGGCACCGGCCCGGCTGGCCAGGCGGTGCTCGCGCCGGGCTGTTATGACCTGATCTCTGCGCAGTTCCTGCACGTCCCGCCGGGGCCCCGCGCGGCCCTGATCCGCGCGCTCGCCGCCGCGGCCGCCCCTGGCGGCACGCTGCTGTTCGTCGGCCACGACCCGTCCGACCTGCAGACCACGGTGCCCCGGCCGCCTGACCCCGGCCTGTTCGCCACCGCGGCGGAACTGGCGGCCGTGCTGGACCCGGCCGCCTGGGAGGTCGTCTCCAGCGACGCGCGACCCCGGGAGGTCACCGACCCCGAGGGCCGCCCGGCGACGATCCGGGACGCGGTGCTGCGGGCCCGGCGGCGCCAGGCGGATCAGCGTCGGCAGGGAGCACCCCGGCGCCTGGCGGGCGGCCCGCCTCCGGCCTGATCCAGCCCGGCTCAGCCGTCGGACTGGATGATGCGGCCCTTCCACTCGCCGCCGCGGCCCCGGTGATGGCGCCGGGCCGAGTCGGCCGTCATCGCGGTGTACAGCAGCGCGATCAGCGGCAGCGCAGGCGCGCGCAGCGGCGACAGCCGGTAGAGCCGCAGCATGGGCACGAAGCTGACGGCCATCAGCGCCCAGCCGGCCAGCCCGGCCGCGGCCAGCCCGGCGGCCGCCGGGCCGCCCCCGCCAGCCGCCGTGATCAGCCCGGCGATGGCGGCGGCGGGCGGCAGCAGGTAGAGCCAGAGCAGGCCGATGACGGTGCCGGCCAGGATAACGGGGGAGTAGCGCAGCTGGGTGTAGGCGCTGCGGGCCACCATGTCCCACAGCTCGGCCAGCCGGTCATACGGCCGGGTACTGGATACCTCGGTGGTCAGGCCCAGCCAGGTGTCCGCGCCGGCGCCGTGCTGGAGCAGGCGTCCCAGGGCCACGTCGTCGATGCGCGCGCCGCGGATGGCGGCCAGGCCGCCGGCGGCGGCCAGCACCTCCCGGCGGACCAGCATGCACCCGCCCGCTGCCGCGGCCGTGCGGCTGCCGCGGCGGTTCACCCGGCGGAACGGGTACAGCTGGGCGAAGAAGTACACGAACGCGGGAACGATGAGCCGCTCCCAGCCGGTGGCGGCGCGCAGCAGCGCCATCTGGGACACCATCGCGCGCCGGTCGCCGGCGGCGGCCCGGACCAGCCCGGTGACGGCACCGGGCGCGTAGGCGATGTCGGCGTCAGT
This sequence comes from Streptosporangiaceae bacterium, assembly GCA_036490755.1. Taxonomy (GTDB): domain Bacteria; phylum Actinomycetota; class Actinomycetes; order Streptosporangiales; family Streptosporangiaceae; genus DASUBV01. The sequence goes on along the minus strand of DASXDJ010000118.1, from coordinate 11,282 downwards.
GAACAGCAGGTAGTCCGCGCCGTCGGCGGCGGCCATGCCCTGGGCCATCGCCCACACCTTGCCCGCCCAGCCCGGCGGACGGGGCCGCCCGGCCGCGATGGTCAGCGTCTTGCCCGGCGGGGGCGCCGCCAGGTCAGCCCCGGCCGGGGGAGCCGCCGCCAGGTCAGCCTCCGCCGGGCCGGTGAGCTGAGCCGTGTGACTGACGGCCCAGCCGGCGGCCCGGCCCAGCAGGGCGGCGGTCTCGGCGGTGCCGTCGGTGCTCTGGTCATCGACCAGGACCACATTCAGCGCGCCCGGGTAGTCCTGGGCCAGCAGGCCGGGCAGGCTGGCCGGCAGCCCCGCGGCCTCGTCGCGGGCCGGGATCACGGCGGTCACTGCGGGCCACTGCGGCGGGTCGGCCGCCGCGGCGGGCAGCCGCTGGCTGGTCAGCCAGAACCCGCCGTGACATACCAGGAGATAGGCCCACGCGACGGCGGCCAGGGCGCTGGCCACGAGGGCGGGGATCATGGGCTCAGCCTGACATAACCGGGCTTGCGCCAGGCCGCCGCCTCCCGCCGGCCGGCCGGCCGCGGGCGCGCCGCCGGCGGACATCCGGGCGGGACTGTCGCCGGACTTGAATAGAGTTAACGCTGTGGCAGATCCGGCGAGCTACCGGCCGGCATACGGCTCGATTCCTGAGTCCCCCGGCGTGTACCGATTCCGCGATGACAGCGGTCGCGTCGTCTACGTCGGCAAGGCCAAGAACCTGCGGCAGCGGCTGAATTCCTACTTCGCTGACTTCGCCAGCCTGCACCCGCGCACCCAGACCATGCTGACCACCGCGGCCCGGGTCGACTGGACCGTTGTCGGCACCGAGGTCGAGGCGCTGCAGCTGGAGTACTCCTGGATTAAGGAATTCGACCCGCGCTTCAACGTCCGCTACCGCGACGACAAGAGCTACCCCTACCTGGCCGTCACCATGGACGAGGAGTACCCGCGGGTGATGGTCATGCGCGGCGCCCGGCGCCGGGGCGTGCGCTACTTCGGCCCCTACTCTCATGCCTGGGCGATCCGCGACACCGTCGACACCCTGCTGCGGGTCTTCCCGGTGCGGACCTGCTCGGCCGGGGTGTTCCGGCGCGCGGGCCAGATCGGCCGGCCCTGCCTGCTCGGCTACATCGGCAAGTGCTCGGCGCCGTGCGTGGACCGGGTCAGCGCCGCCGAGCACCGGCTGCTGGCCGAGGAGTTCTGCGACTTCATGGCGGGCCAGTCCAGCCGGTTCATCCGCCGCCTGGAGGCCGAGATGCGCCGGGCCAGCGCTGCCGAGGAGTACGAGCGGGCGGCCCGGCTGCGCGACGACGTCCAGGCCCTGCAGCGGGCGCTGGAGAAGCAGGCCGTCGTGCTCGGCGACGGCACCGACTGCGACGTTATCGCGCTGGCCCAGGACCAGCTGGAAGCGGCCGTGCAGGTCTTCTACGTGCGCGGCGGGCGGGTCCGCGGCCAGCGCGGCTGGGTGGTGGACAAGGTCGAGGAGGTCACGACCGGCGAGCTGGTCGAGCAGTTCCTGGGCCAGGTGTACCGGGACGACGCGGTAGCGGCTGACCAGGCCGTCGCGCCCGAGCCGGCGGCATCGCGCCGGGGCGAGCTGCGCGCGGCGGGCGGCGGCGCCGGCCGGGGCGGCGCGGCCGGCGGCGGGCCGGGCCGCGGCAGCGCGCGGACCGGCCTGGTGCCGCGCGAGGTGCTGGTCCCCGAGCTGCCGCCGGACACCGACGCGGTCGAGGAGTGGCTGGCCGTGCGGCGCGGCAGCCGGGTCGGGCTGCGGGTGCCGCAGCGCGGCGACAAGAAGGCGCTGCTGGACACCGTGGCCCGCAATGCCGCTGAGTCGCTGGCGCTGCACAAGACCCGCCGGGCCAGCGACCTGACCACCCGCAGCCTCGCGCTGAGCGAGATCCAGGAGGCGCTCGGGCTGGATGACGCGCCGCTGCGGATCGAGAGCTACGACGTGTCCAACCTGCAGGGCACCCATGTGGTCGCCTCGATGGTGGTATTCGAGGACGGGCTGGCCCGCAAGTCGGAGTACCGCCGGTTCGCCATCAGGGGCCTGGACGGGACCGACGACGTGGCCGCCATCCACGAGGTGATCGGGCGCCGGTTCCGCCGCTACGTGGAGGAGCGGGAGCAGATCGCCGAGGCCGCCGGGGCCGACCTGGCCGCCGAGGAGGAACTGCAGCGCCAGCGCAAGTTCGCCTACCCGCCCGGCCTGCTGGTCATCGACGGCGGCCCGGCGCAGGTCGCGGCGGCGGTCCGGGCGCTGGAAGAGGTCGGCGTCGTGGACGTGGCCGTCTGCGGACTGGCCAAGCGGCTGGAGGAGGTGTGGCTGCCCGGCGATGACAGCCCGGTGATCCTGCCGCGCACCAGCGAGGGCCTGTACCTGCTGCAGCGGGTCCGTGACGAGGCCCACCGCTTTGCCATCACCTATCACCGCAAGAAGCGCTCGGCGGCGCTGACCGTCAGCGAACTGGACGGCGTTCCTGGCCTTGGCCAGGCGCGGCGGGCTACGCTGCTGCGGCACTTCGGGTCCGTCCGCAAGCTCAGCGCCGCGACCGCCAGCCAGATCGCCGAGCTGCCCGGCTTCGGCCAGCGGACCGCCGAGGCGGTCTTCACGGCGCTGCACCCGGCCGAGCAGGCCGGCACGAACGAGGGGGAAGCCATGATCAGGGGGAGCGCCGTGATCAACGGCGGCGGCGCATGACGGCCGACGACACCGCGCCGGAGCTGGTGATCATCACCGGCCTGTCCGGCGCCGGGCGCAGCACGGCGGCCAAGTCGCTGGAGGACCTGGACTGGTTCGTCGCCGACAACATGCCGCCTGACCTGCTGCCCACCATGGCTGACCTGGCCCGGCGGGCGAAGGGCGCCGTGCCCCGGCTGGCCGCCGTGGTGGACGTGCGCAGCCGGGCGTTCTCCACCGACCTGAAGTCGGCCATCAGCGACCTGCACGCCCGCGGCGTCCGCCCGTTCGTGGTGTTCCTCGAGGCGGCCGACGAGACCCTGGTACGCCGGTTCGACAGCGTCAGCCGGCCGCACCCGCTGCAGGAGGGCGGCCGGGTCGTGGACGGCATCGCCGCCGAGCGCGAGCTGCTGCAGCCGCTGCGCGCCGAGGCTGACCTGGTGCTGGACACCTCCGCGCTGAACGTGCACGAGCTGCGCTCGCGGATGCAGGACACCTTCGCCACCGAGGGCGATACCGCGCTGCGGGTCACGGTGGTGTCATTCGGCTTCAAGTACGGGCTGCCGGTGGACGCCGACATGGTCGCCGACTGCCGGTTCCTGCCCAACCCGCACTGGGTCGCCGAACTGGCCCCGCTGACCGGCCGGGACCGGCCGGTGCGGGAGTACGTGCTGGGCCAGCCCGGCGCCGACGACTTCCTGGACGCCTACCTCAAGGCGCTGCGGATCGCGCTGGCCGGCTACGACCGCGCCGGACGGCATTTCGTGGTGCTCGCGGTGGGCTGCACCGGCGGCAAGCACCGCAGCGTGGTGATCGCCGAGGAGATCGCGGCCCGGCTGGGCAGCTCGTGGTCAGGCATCCAGGTGTCCCACCGCGACCTGGGGCGCGAGTAGGCCGATGCCGCCGGACCAGAGTGCAGGCGAGGTCGCGGGGCGGCCGCATTTCCAGAAAGTCGTCGCCCTCGGCGGCGGGCACGGCCTGCACGCGTCGCTGTCGGCGCTGCGGCGGGTGACCCGGGACCTGACCGCGGTGGTCACGGTCGCCGATGACGGCGGGTCCAGTGGCCGGCTGCGCCGCGAGTTCGGCGTGCTGCCGCCCGGCGACCTGCGGATGGCGCTGGCCGCGCTGTGCGGTGACGACGCCTGGGGAACGACCTGGAGCCGGGTCATCCAGCACCGCTTCACCGGCGAGGAGGAACTCGGCGGGCACTCGGTGGGCAATGTCCTGATTGTCGCGCTGTGGGAGCTGCTCGGTGACTCGGTGCTGGGCCTGGACTGGGTGGCCCGGCTGCTGGGCGCGCACGGCCGGGTGCTGCCGATGTGCTCGGTGCCGCTGGACCTGGCCGCGGAAGTCGAGGGCGCAGATCCGCGCAGGCCGGACGAGATCAGCGTGGTTCGCGGTCAGGTCGCCTGCGCGACCACGCCCGGACGGGTACGGTCGATGTCGTTGATTCCCGCGGATCCGCCGGCCTGCCCGGAAGCGGTGCAGGCGATCGGATCCGCGGACTGGGTAGTGCTCGGGCCCGGCTCGTGGTTCACCAGCGTGCTGCCGCACCTGCTGGTGCCCGGCCTCGCGCGGGCACTGCTCGACACTCGCGCGCGGCGGATCGTCGCGCTGAACCTGGCACCGCAGCCGGGGGAGACGGAGGGCTTCTCCCCGCATGCGCACCTGGAGGTACTGGCCGACCATGCGCCGGAGCTGGTCATAGACGTGGTGCTTGCTGACATTAACGCGGTGGAGGGAACCAAAGCGGAGCTCGAGAAGGCGGCCGGATTGCTCGGCGGCCGTCTCGTGCTGGCTGACCTGGCCATGGGGGACGGGTCGCCTCGCCATGATCCGCGGCGGCTGGCCGGCGCGTTCGCGCAGATATTCGAGGGGGAGTGAAGCCGATGGCGCTGACCGGCCTGGTGAAGGACGAGCTCAGCCGAGTCACCGTGCTCAAGCCGTGCTGCCGGAAGGCGGAGGTATCGACGCTGCTGCGCTTCGCGGGCGGCCTGCACCTGGCCGCCGGGCGGATCGTTATCGAGGCTGAGCTCGACACCGGGGTGGCCGCGCGGCGGCTCCGCAAGGACATCGCCGAGGTCTTCGGGCACTCCTCCGAGCTGATCGTGGTGGCGCCCGGCGGGCTGCGCAAGGGCAACCGGTACGTGGTCCGGGTGAGCAAGGACGGGGACAGCCTGGCCCGGCAGACCGGCCTGGTGGACAGCCACGGGCGGCCGGTCCGCGGGCTGCCGCGGCAGGTCGTGTCCGGCACGACCTGCGACTGCGAGGCGGCCTGGCGCGGGGCGTTCCTGGCCCACGGCTGCCTCACCGAGCCCGGCCGGTCGATGTCGCTGGAGCTGACCTGCCCCGGCCCGGAGACGGCGCTGGCCATGGTCGGCGCCGCCCGGCGGCTGAAGATCCACGCCAAGGCGCGGGACGTGCGCGGCGTGGACCGGGTCGTGGTCCGCGACGGGGACGCGATCAGCGCGCTGCTGACCCGGCTCGGCGCCCACGACAGCGTGCTGGCCTGGGAGGAGCGGCGGATGCGCCGCGAGGTCCGGGCCACCGCCAACCGGCTGGCCAACTTCGACGACGCCAACCTGCGGCGCAGCGCCCGGGCCGCGGTCGCGGCCGGGGCCCGGGTGGAGCGGGCGCTGGAGATCCTGGGCACCGACGCGCCCGAGCACCTGATCGTGGCCGGCGAGCTGCGGATCAAGCACCGGCAGGCGAGCCTGGAGGAGCTCGGCCAGCTAGCCGAGCCGGTGCTGACCAAGGACGCCATCGCCGGGCGGATCCGGCGGCTGCTGGCCCTGGCCGACCGGCGGGCCATGGAGCTGGGCGTGCCCAACACTGAGGCCACGCTGACCCCGGACATGCTGGTCCCCTGACGGCCGTCGCGTGAAAGGCGGACGCCGGGCGTCCGGTAATCTCAAGGGGCCGGGACAGGCCGGGCAGCGCGGCTCGCGAGCGTCCTGTTTCCGCTCCCTGAGAGCGATTCATATCTGAAGGAGAAAACGCAGTGACTGTCCGCGTGGGCATCAACGGTTTTGGCCGGATCGGGCGGAACTTCTGGCGTGCGGTGCAGGCCGGCGCCGGCGGTGCCACTGACATCGAGATCGTCGCCGCCAACGACCTGGGCGATGTGGCCACCTGTGCGCACCTGCTCAAGTACGACACCCTGCTGGGCACCCTGGCCGAGGAGGTCACCGCCGACGGCGACGTGATCCGGGCCGGGTCCGCGGAGATCAAGATGCTGGCCGTCCGCGAGCCCGCCGAGCTGCCCTGGGGCGAGCTGGGCGTGGACGTGGTCATCGAGTCCACCGGCCGGTTCACCAAGGCCGCCGACGCGGGCAAGCACCTGCAGGCCGGCGCCCGCAAGGTGATCATCTCGGCGCCCGCCTCCGGCGAGGACATCACGATCGTGATGGGCGTGAACGACGGCGCTTACGACCCCGCCGCGCACCACATCATCTCCAACGCCTCGTGCACCACCAACTGCGTGGCGCCGATGGCCAAGGTGCTGAATGACAGCTTCGGCATCCGGCAGGGCCTGATGACCACGGTGCACGCCTACACCAATGACCAGGTGATCCTGGACTTCCCGCACAAGGACCTGCGCCGGGCCCGGGCGGCCGCGCAGAACATCATCCCGACCACCACCGGTGCCGCCAAGGCGACCGCGCTGGTGCTGCCCGAGCTGAAGGGCAAGCTGGACGGCATGGCCATGCGGGTGCCGGTGATGGACGGGTCGATCACCGACCTGGTCGTCCGCCTGGAGCGCGAGGTCACCAGGGACGAGGTCAACTCGGCCTACCGGGCCGCGGCCGACGGCCCGCTGAAGGGCTACCTGCACTACACCGAGGACCCGATCGTGTCCTCTGACATCGTCGGCACGGCCTACTCCTGCACCTTCGACTCCAGCCTCACGATGGCGTTCGGCGACCAGGTCAAGGTCCTCGGCTGGTACGACAACGAGTGGGGCTACTCCAACCGGATCGCCGACCTCACCGCCCTGGTCGGCGCATCGCTCGGCGACCGCTGAGGACCGCCCGCTGATGAAGAGCATCGACGACCTGGCGGTCAGCGGCGCGACGGTGCTGCTGCGGGCCGACCTGAACGTCCCGCTGGACGGCACGGCCATCACCGATGACGGCCGGATCCGGGCCAGCCTGCCGACCATCACCAAGCTGACCGGCCGCGGCGCCCGGGTCGTCATCGTCGCTCACCTGGGCCGGCCCAAGGGCGCCGGCTACGCCGAGCGCGCGGCGGGCGGGCCGTCGCTGGCGCCGGTCGCGGCGCGGCTGAGTGAGCTGCTGGGCCAGCCGGTGCCGCTGGCCGCTGACGTGGCCGGCGCCTCGGCGGCCGAGGTCGCGGCCGGGCTGGCCGACGGCCAGGTGGCGCTGCTGGAGAACGTCCGCTTCGAGCCCGCTGAGACGAGCAAGGACGACGCCGAGCGGGCCGGGCTGGCCGCCCGCCTGGCCGCCCTGGCCCGGCTGTACGTCGGCGACGGGTTCGGCGCGCTGCACCGCCGGCACGCCAGCGTCTATGACGTGCCCCGGCTGCTCCCGGCCGCGGCCGGTGACCTGGTGCTGGCTGAGGTCGCGGTGCTGCGCCGGCTGACGGGCACGCCCGAGCGGCCGTACGTGGTGGTGCTGGGCGGCGCCAAGCCGTCGGACAAGCTGGGCGTGATCTCCAGCCTGCTCGGCGTGGTCGACCGGGTGCTGATCGGCGGCGGGATGTCCTACACCTTCCTGACCGCCCAGGGCCACGAGATGGGCCGCTCGCTGCTGGAGGCCGACAAGGTGGACCAGGTCCGCCAGGTGCTGGCCGACGCGGAGCGGCGGGGGGTGGAGATCGTGCTGCCGGTCGACCTGGTCGGGGCGGCCAAGTTCGCTCCGGACGCCGACCATGACGTGTACGACGTGACCGCCTTCCCCGCCGACCATGAGGGCGTCGACATCGGCCCGCGCACCCGCGAGCTGTTCGCGGCGAAACTGGCCGACGCCCGGACGGTGTTCTGGAACGGCCCGGTCGGGGTCTTCGAGTTCCCGGCCTTCGCGGCCGGCACCCTGGCGGTGGCCCGCGCCATCGCGCAGGTGAAGGGCCTGACGGTGGTCGGCGGCGGCGACTCAGCCGCCGCGGTCCGCCAGCTGGGCCTGCCCGACGACGCCTTCGGCCACATCTCGACCGGCGGCGGCGCCAGCCTGGAGTACCTGGAAGGCGCCACCCTGCCGGGCCTGCAGGCCCTGGAGGCGGCCGGATGAGCCCGGCTAAGGGGCCGGCCGGCCGCAAGCCGCTGGTGGCCGGCAACTGGAAGATGCACAACAACCACTTCGAGGCGCTGGCGCTGACCCAGAAGCTGGCGTTCGCGCTGAACGCCAAGGACTTCGCCGCCGCGGACGTGGCCGTGCTGCCGCCCTTTACCGCGCTGCGCAGCGTGCAGACCCTGATCGAGGGCGACAAGCTGCAGCTGACCTACGGCGCCCAGGACATCTCCGCCCACGACCAGGGCGCTTATACCGGCGAGGTCTCGGGCAAGATGCTGGCCAAGCTGGGCTGCCACTACGTGCTGGCCGGGCACTCCGAGCGGCGGCAGTACCACCACGAGGATGACGCCCTGGTCGGGGCGAAAGTGCGGGCGGCGCTGCGGGCCCAGATCGTGCCCATCCTGTGCGTGGGCGAGCCGCTGGCGGTCCGCGAGGCCGGCGAGCACCTGGCGCACACCATCGGCCAGCTCGACGGCGCGCTGGACGGGCTGACCGCCCAGCAGGTCGGCGGCCTGGTGGTGGCCTATGAGCCGGTATGGGCGATCGGGACCGGCCAGGTGGCCACGCCCGGTGACGCCCAGGAGGCCTGCGGGGCTATCCGAGGCTGGATTTCCGCCGTTCACGGGGACGAAGTGGCCGGTGGTATGCGTATTCTGTATGGCGGGTCGGTGAAGCCCGACAACATGCCCGCGATCATGGCCCAGCCGGACATCGACGGGGCGCTGGTCGGCGGGGCAAGCCTGGATGCTGGCGATTTCGTGCGGATCTGCCGGTATCGTGAACTGGCCCCTGTGTCCTGATCCGGCATCCTGAGCGACGAGACGAGAAGAAGCAGCAGTGACCATCGCGATCTCTATTGTCCTGATCATTACGAGCCTGCTCATGGTGGTCCTGGTGCTGCTGCACAAGGGCAAGGGCGGCGGGCTGTCGGACCTCTTCGGCGGCGGAGTCTCCTCGTCGCTGGGCTCTTCTTCGGTGGTCGAGCGGAACCTGGACCGGATCACGGTTTTCACCGGTGTCCTGTGGTTCGTGTGCATTGTCGCGCTCGGCCTGCTGACCAATCGCTAACAGTAGGGCGGCCGCCATCTCGGGCGGCGGGCAGTGCGTCTTTAAGGCAAGGGGTGAGCAGTGAGTAGTGGCAACGCCATCCGCGGCAGCCGGGTGGGAGCCGGGCCCATGGGCGAGGCGGAGCGAGGCGAGGCGGCACCGCGCGTGCGCATCTCGTTCTGGTGCTCCAGCGGGCACGAGACCGTGCCGAGCTTCGCCAGCGACGCGGTTGTCCCCGAGTTCTGGGACTGCCCGCGCTGCGGCCTGCCCGCCGGCCAGGACGAGGCCCACCCGCCCGCGCCGCCGCACACCGAGCCGTACAAGACCCACCTGGCGTATGTGAAGGAGCGGCGCAACGACACCGACGGCGCCGCCATCCTGGCCGAGGCGCTGGAGCGGATGCGCAAGGGCGCCTAGCCCGCTGCCCCGGCCCGCGTGTTCCGCGGCGCCGCCGCCCCCGGCCGCCCCGCGGCAGCCGCCTAGTGCGCGAAGCCGCTGCGCTGCGCGCCGGGCAGCAGCGGTGCCGGGGGCGCGGGCATCGCGGCCAGGACACCGGTCTGGGTGCGCAGGTCGGTCAGTAGCGCGTCCGCCAGGTCCCTGCTGAAGCCGTTGCGCACCACGATCCGCAGCACGGCTGTGTCCTGCATGTCCTGCGGGAAGGTGTAGGCCGGGACCAGCCAGCCGCGCTGGCGCAGCCGCTCGGACAAGTCGAAGACGGTGTAGCCCGCGTCGCCGGCCAGCCGGAAGGCCAGCACCGGCAGCTCGGTGCCGTCGGACAGCAGCTCGAACGGGCCCATGGCCGCGATCTGGGCGGCCAGGTGCCGGGCGACGTCCTGGCAGGCCTGCTGGACCTTGCGGTAGCCCTCGAAGCCCAGCCGCAGGAAGTTGTAGTACTGGGCGACGACGTTGCCGCCGGGCCGGGAGAAATTCAGCGCGAACGTCGGCATCTCGCCGCCCAGGTAGTTCACCTTGAAAACCAGGTCATCAGGGAGCGCCGCGGCATCGCGCCAGATGATCCAGCCGACCCCCGGGTAGACCAGGCCGTACTTGTGCCCGGAGGTGTTGATCGAGGCCACCCGCGGGACCCGGAAATCCCACTCCAGGTCCGGGTGCAGGAACGGCGCGATGAACCCGCCCGAGGCGCCGTCTACGTGCACCGGGATGTCCCAGCCCGAGGCGGCCTCGACCTCGTCGAGGGCGGCGGCGATCTGCGCCACCGGCTCGTAGCTGCCGTCCATGGTGGACCCCAGGACGGCCACTACCCCGATGGTGTTCTCATCGCACCGTGCGGCCGCCTCCGGGCCGGTCAGGTGCAGCCGCCCCGGCTCCATCGGGACCATCCGCGGCTCGACCTGCCAGTACCGGCAGAACTTCTCCCAGCAGACCTGCACGTTGGCGCCCATCACCAGGTTGGGCCGGGCGCCGGGGGCACCCGCGGCCGCCTGCCGGGCCCGCCACCGCCACAGCAGCGCCATGCCGCCGAGCATGCAGGCCTCGCTGGACCCGGTGGTAGAGCAGCCGGTGCCGCCCGCCGAGGTGTCGGCGTGCCACAGGTCGGCCAGGATCGCCACGCAGCGGCGCTCGATCTCCGCCGTCTGCGGGTACTCGTCCTTGTCGATCATGTTCTTGCTGAAGCACTCGGCCATCAGCTGCTCGGCCTGGGGCTCCATCCAGGTGGTGACGAATGTTGCCAGGTTCAGCCGCGCGTTGCCGTCCAGGATCAGCTCATCCCGGACCACCTGTAGCGCCGTGCTGGGCAGCATGCCGTCGGCCGGGATCCGGTTGCGCGGCACCGGATGGCTCCCGGCGCGGACATACAGCGGGTTGATGTCGAGGTCGTCCGCCCCGGCCGGCTCATCGTCTTTCGCGTGCAGGGCCATCCGCGTGCGCTCCCTTCGCTGGCCTGCCGATGCTACCGGGGCTGGACCGCCGGGCGGCGCAGGTAGCGGCACAGCAGGAACCCGTCGTCGGCGGCCACCACGTGGGCCAGCTGCAGTGCGGCGGGGAGGTCCCCCCTGCCCGGGCCCGGCGGCGCCGGATCCGGGCCGGCCAGAATCCGCCGGGCGCCGCCGCCCGCCAGCACCGGGCTGATGGTCAGGCACAGGTCATCGAGCAGGCCGCCGGCCGCGATCTGGGCCAGCAGCCGCGGCCCGCCCTCGGTCAGGATCCGCCGGTACCCGCGGCCGGCCAGGGCCGTTACCGCGTCGCGCGCGGCGACGTGCTCGCGCCCGGCGGTGATGATCTCGGCGCGTCCTTCCAGGGCCGCCCGGCGCGCG